>CP046174.1:3824297-4461680 GCA_017161075.1 Erysipelotrichaceae bacterium 66202529
CGGCAGACAGCCGATATCATGCTTGTACATCAGTAGTGCCGCATCCTCCAGAAAACGATCCTCGTGAATCGTAATCACATCGCGAATCATAATCGCATCCACGCTTGTCTTGGAAAGCAGATAGTTCAGCTCATAAATACTCAGACTGGTTGCCTTGCTGGCACCCTTTTTGGAGATCATGCCCTCGGTGACCAGACCGACCAGCTTTTTACCGCTGACGACCGGAATACGGTGCAGCTCCTTTTCACTCATGATATCGACAACATCACTGATTTTACTGTTTACATCGATACAGATCGGATGCTTTGTCATTCTGTTTTTTACGTACATAGTGTTATCCTCCCAGGTATGCTTTCTGAATTTCAGGACTGTTGACCAGCTCTGCACCGGTTCCGCTCATAACGATATTTCCGGTTTCCATAACATAGGCACGATCCGCAATGGACAATGCCATCTTTGCGTTCTGTTCGACGAGCAGGACGGTCGTTCCCTTTTCATTGATATCCTTAATGATGTTGAATATTTCCTTCACCAAAATCGGCGCAAGCCCCATGCTCGGCTCATCCAGCAGCAGAATCTTCGGTCTAGCCATCAGCGCACGGCCCATCGCCAGCATCTGCTGTTCTCCTCCGGATAAGGTGGAGGCATCCTGTGAGCTTCGCTTTTCCAGAATCGGAAACCGCTGATAGATATCCTGTAAATCCGCTTTGATACCATCCTTATCCTTACGCAGATAAGCCCCCATCAATAAGTTTTCATACACACTCATACCGGGAAAAATATGACGTCCCTCCGGCACCTGTGTGATTCCTTCCTTTACAATATTTTTCGCACTGACCTTGTTCATGGATTTGCCAAGAAACAGGATGTCCCCGCTCGTTTTTTTCAGCAGCCCGCTGATGGTCTGCAGCAGGGTTGTCTTACCGGCACCGTTAGCACCGATCAGCGAAACGATTTCGCCTTCCTTTACCTCCATGGATACATCCTTCAATGCGTGTATAACACCATAGTGGACATTTAATTTTTCTACCTTCAGCATCTTAAATATCCTCCCCTAAGTACGCCTTAATGACGCGCTTGTCGTTCTTGATCACTTCCGGAACACCGTTGGCGATGCATTTTCCATAATCCAGCACATAAATACGCTCACAGATCGTCATTACCAGCGACATATCGTGCTCAATCAGGATTACCGTCAGATGGAAGTCATCCTTGATCTGATGAATGAGCTTTGTTAAATCAGCTGTTTCCTGCGGGTTCATACCGGCAGCCGGTTCATCCAGAAACAGCACCTTCGGCTGTGTGGCAAGCGCTCTGGCGATTTCCAGACGGCGCTGCTCTCCATAAGGGAGATTGCTGGCAAGCTCATTTCGCTTGTCGTACAGGTTTACCACCTTTAACAGCTCCTCTGCCTGCTGCTCCACACGTTCCTCCTCTTTATAAAAATTCGGTGTACGCAGGATCGCCTGCAGGGTTCCGTATTTAATATTCTTATGCATTGCGATTTTCACATTGTCCAGTGCTGTCAGATTTTTAAACAGACGGATGTTCTGAAAGGTTCTTGCCAATCCCATACGCGTTACCGCATACGGCTTCATACCACCGATCTCCTTCATCGCACCATCGACATTCAGCTCGATTTTCCCCTCACTGGGCTCATATACACCGGTAAGCAGATTAAACAGCGTTGTCTTTCCGGCACCGTTTGGTCCGATCAGTCCGATCAGCTCCTGCTCATTGATTTCCATGTTGACGTTGGATACGGCGCAAAGACCGCCGAAGTTCTTTGTCAATCCACTGACCTTCAATAAAGCCATCTCAACGCACCTCCTTCTTTTTCGAGAACCGTTTTAACAGACCCGAGAAGGTAAATTCCTTCGTGCCAAACAGACCCTCCGGACGAAAGACCATAATCAGTACCAGAGCAGCACCATAGATAATCATACGTACATCCGCGAAGTTCTGCAGATACATATTGATAAAGCCGATGACAACTGCCGCAACGATGGAACCGGTAAAGCTTCCCATACCGCCGAATACCACCAGGATCAGAATGTCCACGGATTTATTGAAGGTGAACAAGTCCGGCTTTACGACATAGAAGTTGCAGGCATACAAGGCACCTGCCAGGGATGCCAGAACAGCACCGATGACAAAGGCAATCGTTTTATATTTCGTTGTATTGATTCCCATCGCTTCCGATGCAATCTCATCCTCACGGATTGAGATACAGGCACGTCCGGGTGCACTGCGTGAAAAGTTCAGCACAATGAGCAGTGATACGATCAAACAGAACAGCAGCAGCGGCCAGGTTGTCAGCTTTGGAATACCGAACAGTCCGGCTGCCCCGTTGGTAATGGTCATATTCAATACAATGATACGAACGATTTCCGAGAATCCCAGTGTCGCAATCGCCAGATAGTCGCCCTTTAACCGCAGGGTTGGAATAGCGACAACCAGAGCAACCAGTGCGGAAATCACACCGCCGATTACAACAGCAATCGCAAAGCCGCCCAGATTCGGCGTTGCCTTTGTGATGATGGCAGCCGCGTAGGCACCGATACACATAAATCCCGCATGTCCCAGCGAAAACTGTCCGGTCACACCGATGATCAGATTCAGGGAAATTGCCAGAATCATGTTAATTCCAATGGTATATAAGGTACTCTGATAATAGAAGTTAATCACACCGCCCTGCATGAGCAGCGTAATGATTGTTAACAATGCCGTCGTGAATAAGATCCAGCAAAGGTTCAGCTTACTAAAGATATGTTTCATACGCCTACACCTTCTCTTTCACATTTTTACCCAGCAGACCTGCCGGCTTGATGATCAGGATCAGAATCAGAATGGCATATACAACGGCATCCTTATATAAGGAGCTTCCATAAGCCGTGACCAGCGCCTCAACGATACCGATGAAGAAGCCGCCAAACATCGCCCCCGGGATAATGCCGATTCCACCGAATACCGCAGCAACAAACGCCTTGATACCGGGAACCATTCCCATCAGTGGATTGATGGTATTATAATACATACCAACAAGAACACCACCTGCTCCTGCCAGTGCGGAACCAATGGCAAAGGTATAGGAAATCGTTGCGTCCACATTGATCCCCATCAGCTTTGCGGCATCCGCATCCACGGACACAGCACGCATGGAACGACCGATTTTCGTCTTACGAACGATAAACTGCAGCGCAAGCATCAGGATAATCGTAATTACCAGAATATAAATCTGCTGCATCTGAATCTGGATACCAAACACATGAAAGGTCTGATTGCTTAATACGGATGGATAGGTTTTTACCCCCGGCCCCATGACCTTCTGTGTGGAATATTCCAGAAAATAGCTGACACCGATTGCCGTAATCAGCGCTGCAATCCGTGTAGCATTCCGCAGTGGCTTGTAGGCAATGCGTTCGATTACAACACCCAGCACACCGCAGACCACCATGGCCATAAGCAATGCCGGGAAAAAGCCCAAATGTAACTGTGCTATGGAGATAAATCCCACATAGGCACCAAGCATGTAAATATCACCATGCGCAAAGTTGATCAGCTTGATAATTCCATACACCATCGTATATCCCAATGCAATCAATGCATAGATACTGCCGATGGAAAGGCCATTTACCAGCTGTTGAAAAAATTCTGTCATACCTTCACCCCTCTATACTGGAAAATAGGAGAAAGAATATCTTTCCCCTATTCTATACTTCATCGTATTCTGCTATTTGTTTGGATCGACCTCGACTGCATTCTTCTGTTCGCCGTCTACCAGCTCTACAACAAGTGCAGCCTTCTTTGGTGTATGTGTTTCATCAAATGTGAAATCTCCGGTTACACCCTTGAAATCCAGCTCAGTCATAGCCTTCTGTGCAGCCTCTGTATCTGCGCTTCCTGCTTTTTCAAAGGACTGAATCAAAACGTTTGTCGCATCATAAGCCAGCGCGGAGAACATGCTAGGATCTTCATTGTATTCTTTCTTATAGTCTGCGATAAATTTTGTCAATGCGTCGCTTGCATCTACCGTTGTGTAGGCTGTCGTGAAGAATACATCGTTCAGGTTTTTATTACCTGCCAGCTTCACAAGATCGGTGGAATCAAAGCCGTCACCGCCGACGATTGGTACATCAATTCCCATTTCACGAGCCTGCTTGATAATCAGACCTACCTCATTATAATATCCAGGGATATAGATGACATCGAAGTCCATTCCCTTGATTTTTGTCAGCTGTACGTTGAAATCGGTATCCTTAGCCTGATAATTCAGCTCGGTTACGATTTTTCCGCCCTTTTCCTTAAACTTATCCTGGAATGCCTTGGAAAGTCCTTTCGCATAATCGGAGCTGGAGTCGGAAATGACAGCAGCCTTCGTTTTCTTTAAGGTATCCTTTGCATATACTGCCATTGCGGCACCCTGATAAGGGTCTTCAAAGCAGACACGGAATACATATGGATAAACGCTTTCCTTTGTCTTACCATCCTGCAGTGTTACATTGGTTGCAGTTGCGGATGGAGATACAACCAGCACCTTGTTATCGGATGCAATCTGATAGGTAGCCGCAGAAGCACCGGAGGTTGCCGGCCCTACGATTCCCTTTACGCCATCGGATGTAATCAGCTTGGTAGCTACGTTTGTCGATTCATCCGCCTGTGATTTGTTGTCCCCTTTTACTGCCTTATAGCTGAACTTGTTGTCCTTGTTTGCGTTTGCCTGTTTGATGGCAAGCATGGAGCCGTTGTATTCCGGCGTACCGTAGTTTGCCGTTTCCCCGGATAGTTCATAGTTTAAACCGATTTTGATTTCCTTTGTATCTCCGTCACCAGAGCCTGCATCACCGCTGTTTCCACAGGCAGTCATTGTTGTCAAAGCCATGCAGCTCACTGCAGCCATGGCCATAAATTTCTTAAAGTTTCCCATGTTCCTCTCTCCTCTTTTCCTAAAGAATAATCAATTACCGTTAAAATTGATAGTTCTATTATAGGCGTTTACGCATTCTTTTTCAAGTGCTTTCTGCAAATTTTTCACACATTTTCATGACATTATGTAATTTATTACAGCAGCTCTGCCAGAATGCTTCCATATTTAGTAAAAAGATAGAAATATACAGCTATTCATGATGAAAAGTCCGATATTCCGCCAATCTTATGTCTGGCTATCGGGCTTTAGCTGCCAGGTCTTCATTCGCCTCCTTCCTCAATTCTACTGTCAAAAAAAGCCCTGCTTTAATAAACAGAGCTTCGTTCCCCATCCCATGGTTCGATTTTCAGCTTTGTAAAGGTTACCTGCCTGCCGGCACCATAAGAGGATACACCGGTGATAATCTGATTGGATCCCACCTGATCTGCAAACTGGGTATTCATTGCCCTGCCTGCCGGTATCACAGCATCCTCATTTAACAGCTTGTCATTGATGACAATGTAAATGGCGCAGTTTTCATTATCTCTATTATATTTCACAAATACACGAAGCGTAACCGGACAGCTATGCAAAGCAGGCAAATCGGCCTGTAAGATTCGATGATATACCTGATTGTTGGAATATTCCACATACTGATCATGCTGATTTATATTTTTCTGAAAGCCCTGATTGATAATCACAAGATCCCCATTATCTTCAAACTTCAGAATGTTTCCCATCGCGGTATAGTTCGTCCTGTCTTCCTCGCCTTCACTGGTCACACTCGCAGAGCCGCCGAATTGAAAGGCTACTGATTGCAGGGCATCCGGCGTAAGTGATGTCAGCTCCACAGTGGCCATGTAATCTCCCTTCGCTGGCAGTTTGGTATGCTGAATGAACGCTCCTGCTTCATTTTGCAGGATTATGCTTTTCTGTTCCTTGTCATAGATTGCGGTACTGTTTGCCACGGTATCCACCATTTCATAATGAAAGAAATCATCAATCGTTATTTCTCTGTGAAGGGTAAGCTCGCCATTGTAGGATTGGGAATGTGTATAGATCGCAGAGGTATCCGAAACAGAGGATAACACAATCGCACACAGCAGAACAACAGCAAGCATTGCGTAGCTTCTCATATTCACATTCCTCCTTACTCTGTAATGAACCCTTTCTTTTTCAAATAGGCGAGAATCGGTTTGTAGTAATACAGCATAAACGCAGGAATTAGCAGCAGAATAAGTCTTCCCAGCACAGTATTGGCAAACAAAATCACTGCGCCCAGCCATCGGCTTCTACCGCTGTAGCGTCCATAAACGGCATCACGTGCAATGACCTTTTCATAGGCGCCTTTTTTCACAGCATCCGTATACTTCAAAATATCAACGGAAAGCTTTTCTTTCGTTACCTTCTTGATGCTGGCGACCTGCGCTTTGTCATCCTCATGATACAAAATACTCTGTCCAACATGCAATGGCTCCTGTTTGTCAATTGCGTCAAAGAACGCCAGATCATTATACATAATCTGCGGCTCCATGGATTCCGTGTGGAAAACAAACGGTATCACTCCAAAGAAGTTGGTTTCCCGCTCTGGAGAGGATAAGGATACAAACAGCACAAATATATTGATCGCTACGCCGCAAGTAATGATCAGAACCATTACCAGATTCACCAGTGTATCCATTCCCTTTCTGCGCTGTCTGCGTACATACTGCTCCTTAACCTCACGATATCCATCCTCCTGAAGAACAACGATATTCACATCCTCTCCCATATCCATATCCCGCTCATAAAACGGGAAATTGGTATACTGGGCAATTCTTTTCGCACGAATGATAACCACAAGGCTACAAATGATGATCATAATGATAAAGTACATAAGGTAAAAGCTTTGTGATAAATCGAATAAATTGCCAGGTGTGCTCATCCATATACGATCGCTGATCAAATGATAATAGCCACATAGCAGACGCAGCATCCAGATGCATACCGCACTGATGATGATTACATAACGTGCATTTTTCTGACGAGTGATAAACAAGGAGGCACTCATGGTAATCAGGGACAGAAAAATCAAATCAATCAGTCCACATATATATAAAGGAAGCATATATGATACAACAAACGGATATTTCAGAAACATGGTCAGAAACAGCGTAGCCGCAAAGCCAATGGTATAGTAGGTAATCACCTCGGACAAGCGCATCAGCAGCTTGACCACAATCATGCGATGAGGCGCATAACCGTTTTTTGCCAGGGTATACCATTTATTCTGTGAAATTTCCGCATACGTCAGAAAATCATAATAGCGAATCATGTAGGCCGTATACAGGATAAAGGCCATGACGATATACAGAGACAGTGTGGAAAAGTAGCTTGGCATCATCAGCTGCGGCAGGGCTGTGGACAGTACGCTGCGTGTCAGGGTCTGCAGCATGAAATGCAGGGAAAAGGTTAAGAGGGCTACAATGATTCCGTAAAAGAATATCTTATTGCGGCTCTCCTTCCGCTCCACAAACGCCTGCTTCTGTTCCTTTGTAATTATATTATGGTTGTAAATCATGATGGTTTCTTATTTCCTTCCAGGCATTTTTCACACAAGGCGGATGGCGGCAGATGCTATCCGGATATAGCTGATGCTTGGTAAGCACCTGCCAGATGCTGTGATAGGTATCCGTTTTCTGTTCCTGATCCCAGACATATAGCGTTTGATCCTGTTCCAGAATGGTATAGTCGCTGTGTGCCGTTTTTATTGTAGTTCGAATCGCTGTAATATGCGCATCCTGTATAATCGTACTCAAATGATCCCAGGTCTGTACAAAGGATTCTACCGTTCCAGTATATAACAGCCTTCCATCATACAGTGGAGCGATATGTGTTGCACAGCGTTCAATCAGCTGATCATCAAATGTGGAAAACAACAGCGTCCGCTTCTGTTTCCGGATTTCTTCACAGATTGCGGCAATCGCCAAAAGACTGCGTTCATCGTATTCCAGCCGTGCCAGATTCCAAATAATCAGTTTACTTTCCGTGAACAGAGATACAAGAAGTGTGACCACAGAGCGCTCAGACGGTGTGAGCTTACCTATAACAGATAATGCGACATAGCCCATGTTCAGCGCAATGATTTTTTCCAAAATACGCTTTTGCCGGATAACCGCATCCTCCTGTTCATGCGCTGTGATATACATCAGGTATTCCAGCACATTCATATTGGTGAACAGCATATTCGTACTTCCTATATAATATACATGTGGAAGGATGGTTCGCTTTTTGCGCATCATGCCTTTTTGCGCCAGTACACAGCGGCCATCCTTATAGGGCCTTGCATTCGCTATAATCTCCAGCAGCAAGCGCACCTCAAACGCACTGGTGCCAAGGACAGCCCATACCTCACCCTCCAATGCTTCGAAGTTAATATCTGAAAACACCTGCTTCGGCTCCTGCTGTGGACTCTGATAATATTCCATGGAGCCGACATGCTCCATCAGTACGCACTGAGAGCGTTTCTTTGTTTGTTCCATAGCAATCACCTAATCACTTTCCGATGTGAACCGGAAGGGAAGCTTCATCACATAAACAGCCTGTATACGATCCGGTGTGAGAATATTGGGGTCTACAGAATTAGCGGGATTATCTCCCTTGGTACGATAGCCAATCGATTCGTTTTCCTGTATCACCTCCACAATACGGTGTGTTATGGTTACCCCATCATCCTGAAAGGTGACAATATCTCCAATCTGCAGCTTTGCCGCGTCCTTTGGTATGCGGGAGAGGATGAGGGATTTTACAGGAATGGTTGGCACCATACTGCCGGTTTTCACTTCATATATCTGATAACCGCATACGGTTGGTACCTCTCCCTTGCTTCTTGCATCCTCCACCTGCAGCCATGTGATAAACAGAAAGGCAATGATAAGCACACCTGCCAGATTACCAATCAGCTTAAACAGCTTTTTTCTGGCGATACGCGTATGTGCCTTACTGTCCAGATCATGTGCATGCGCCAGTTCGTCCAGCATTGCCTGCAGCTGTGCTTCGCTGGTATACACATCCTGCCTCATAGTCCTGAATCTTCCTTACTTATTTATTAGCAGGCTTATATTCCGGCTGATTCATATCCTTTAAGGTTTGTGCATCCGTGGTCTGCGTTCCGGTTACTGTTACAGAAATACTGGATAGCTTATCTCCCGGACTCGTCTGTCCGTCATCTTTAATAGCGTTATCACTGCCTATTGCCGTATCCAGTGCATCATTGCTTCCGGCTGTATCCTTCCAATAGAAGCCAAGCTTATAGGTGCTGTCTTTTTTATCGTTAGCGGCAAATTCACCGAGCTTCTCTAATTCAATCGCTGTGCTTCCATCTTTTCGTGTTCCGCTTGCCAGTGCAACAGCCTTATCGCCATCTACGCGATATAACGTACATACTAAATCCGGCAGTGCCTTTGCATCCTTCAAATCCACCTTCAGCTTTAGATCCATCGGAACCTCGGTAACGATATCTCCCTGATAATTTGTCACGTGGAAATCCCAGAATTCTTCGTTACCCGGTGCCAGCTTTATGCTGATATCATTCGTTGCTGTGGAGTTTATATAAAACCTCTTTGCGCTGACCGTATCATTCTTACTTCCGGCCAGTGTATCTGCATGAGTGTAAACCGCCATAGTTCCCGCAACCATAGACGTTCCAATCGTCAGTGCTAAAGCACCCATAAATAACATTTTTTTCATTTGTCTCTTTCCTCTCTTTACGTAAAGCTGCAGCAGCTCTGATACTGGACTGCAGCATCCATCACAAGGTTTCCCAAGTCATGGCTCCACATGGTATATACCATTTGGTCTATACCATATAATACAAGGACAGGAAAGGAAATGCAAGCGTTTTCTTGCCAATTTATGGAAGATTGCTGAATAAAATCAAAGGTTATATTTTTAGGCATACATTACAGACAGAAAAATCGTATTTATTTATACATCTTAACCTATTCTTGTTATATGTATTTCACAAAACTTGTGCTGTCACAAAAAGACAAGTAATGAAAATTGAGCAGCAGCTGAAGCCGATACTACTTTATGGGTATTGTAAGCTATAGCAATGTTATTTCATGACTCAAATTTATAAATACACTTTTAACATGTATGTTAAACATTTTTACATGTAATCAGCATATATACACGAAGCTTACTGCTTTATACAAAAGAGGCAGCTGAAAAAGCTGTTCGCATACCAATATCCCCTGCACAGCAGACGGATAGTATTCCCCCTTCTCAGCTTGCTTAAATTATAATCTCTATAGGAAATACCGCACCCTGCTTACTCACCCTGAAGGAAGAGCATTCTTTCCCTCCTTTTCAAACTCTGATTCCAGGAGTTTACTATATTTTCAATAGAATTTATGCTACACTGTAGATACAAAAAAAGGAGAGGCTGACCCATGAGTAAATTTATAGGAAACACAATTCATCCGCGTGTATTACATACGCAAAAGCCCCGGCCTTTCCATACTTCAACAGACTGCTTGTAGCGTTTTTTCTTATGTTTATAGTTTTCTAGTGTATTCTTCACTTTTCCTGTGTAAAAGGCTGCAGTTGAGCATCGCTTGTCGGCGGCACTAACAGCCCTGAATTCGTTGCACAAATTCCTGTCAACGAAAACAATAGCAGAACAAGAGCTCCGCCTGATTATATTCCTGAAGCATAGATAGCAATCTGAGAAAGAAGGGATATAATTATGAAGAAATATACAGAGGCTGCATCTATTATCACCCATTACAATGATAAAAAGACATACGATATGTATTGTAAAAGGCTGTTATCAAATAAACAGATTCTCGCCTATGTCATGAAGGCCTGCATTCCGGAATTTGCAGATATTCCACTGGAAGACATACCTTCCTATATTGAAATGTCTTCCATAAAGAATACAGCAGAGTGCGAACATATTCATGATCAGCAGATAGAGGTTACGGATGAGTCCATACCGGGATCACAGATCAAATACGATATCCAGTTTGAAGCAATGCTACCTTTCAAACAGAAGAAAGCAGGTAAAGGCACTTCGACAGAAAAGAGGCTTCGCATGATTATCAATCTGGAAAGCCAGGCAAGGGATGATCCCGGTTATCCTTTGATCAAGCGTGCCTTGTATTATTGCGGCAGACTGATGGCAAAGCAGAAGCATCCTAAGGATGGATTTCAGCATTCCGATTATGGCAGCATCAAGAAGGTCTGTTCCATCTGGATCTGCATCGGTCATAACAATCAGAAGAATGATGTTATCAATACCTATCAGATACAGGAAACATGTGAAACAAACATATGGCATGCAGCGAAGGAGGACTACGACCTGATAACTGCAGTCATGGTGTATCCAAAAAAGGAAACTGTTCGTAACGGAAAGGCTATACCGTATGCATTGGAGCATATGGATGAGAACAAGCAGAGGCTGCTGGAGCTGTTAAAAATATTGTTTATAAAAAATCTCGCTGTAGAGGATAAAAAGGAACAATTACAGAAGGGGTATGGTATACTTATGGAGAGAGAGTTAGATAAGGAGGTCATGAATATGTGCAACTTCAGTGATTTTATTGAACAAAGAGGGATTGAGCAAGGCTTATTAAAGGGAAAAGCCGAGGGTAAGACAGAGGGAAAAGTGGAAGCAACTCTTCTTCACGTAAAAAAGCTGATGCAGAGAATTAACGTCAGTGCAATGGATGCTATGAATATACTGGACGTTGAAGAAGATATTCGACCTTCCATTTTACAAGCTCTGCATCATTCTTAAAAAAGTAATATCCATCCATAAACAAAAGGGCTGTAAATTTTCAGCTCTTTTTCTGTATCCATAGATTTTAATTTATCAGCTTTATACTATCATAAGAATGTATCTATACATGGAATGAGCGTATGAAAACAGCTGATGAAAGCATCCTGAAATAAGATTTGACCTGAGCATTCAGTAAATATTCTTTGTAACATCATGATGCTAAGGCTTATGATGAGGCTTACAAAAGCAATGCAGCGCGTTATCTGTTATGCGCATTTAAAAAAATCTATCAATACTGCTATTAGGTATTGTTGTGGTTCTATCCTTGTTTATGAGTGCATCTATTCAAATTACCTAAAACACGATATATACATAGCATCATAAATTTATAGTTCATCAAGATATGAAAAAGGAACAGAGAATGCTTCCAATTTTAAAGCAGCAGCTAAATCAAAGACACTATCTTAATTCCTTTCATAAGTAAAAGCAGCTAGCTTCTGTTTTAAGGAACACTCCGTCGTATGTATACATAGCTTACAATTTCATAAAAATGTAGATGAAGGTTGGATTTTATATTGTAATGTTTATTCTAATATTTTATACTTCTATTAGAAGCATGCTTTACTAAATTAAAAACAGGAGGATTGCTTATGTTTCAAATTGAAAATTTTACAAATAATGATGATATTCGAACACTGGCGAAATTGGGGCCTTTTACCGTAATTGAGTATATACGGGATCTCAGTGTCATGCCTTCAGATGCACAGCAGGCTTATTTCTGCAATGAAATGAATGTCAGAAAGCGTCAGGTTATCTGTGATTTAAGCAAAGCTCACATCACCTTGCAGGCAGGTGCAATGCAATGGATGGCGGGTAATGTGAATGCAACCACAGGTGTGAAGGGTGTTGGAGATTTATTCAGCAAGGCTGTACGGGGAAAGGTGACAGGAGAATCCGCAATCAAGCCTGAATATAAGGGTGATGGAATCATGGTTCTTGAGCCGACTTATAAACACATCCTCCTTGTGGATGTCGCAGAGTGGAACGGTTCTATTGTACTCGACGACGGGCTCTTCCTTGCCTGTGATTCAGCCTTAAAGCATAAGGCTGTTATGCGATCCAATCTATCCTCAGCCGTTGCCGGCAATGAAGGTTTATTCAATCTTGGTATTACAGGAAACGGCATTCTGTGTCTGGAAGCGCCTTGTCCTCGTGAAGAGCTGATTGAAATCACATTGAAAGATGATGTTTTAAAAATTGACGGCAATATGGCAATCGCCTGGAGCGGTTCTCTGGATTTTACAGTTGAACGATCAGGAAAAACTTTGATTGGTTCTGCGGCATCCGGAGAAGGTCTGGTAAATGTATATCGTGGAACCGGTAAGGTACTGCTTGCTCCCGTAATCTGATTATGAACAGGGAATCTGTGTTAGCATGCACAGATTCTTTTTTATAATCTCCCTCCTTTTGAAGTTAAATTTATAAAAAAATTAAGTTGCATTCTCATGAAAGTATAGTATACTAGTAACAGTTATTATGTTTCAGGGAGGGACAAAAGGAATATAGTAATAAGCGCCTGAGCCTACGGGCTGACGAGGATAACAGTTATCGAAAGATTCGGCGGGTACTGTTACGGTCATGTGTGGATCGAAAGATATCAGACAAAAGCAAGATCATATGCTACAAAACTGATTTCATCACACGTTTTTATACCATCATTTAAGATTTACTGCTCTTTTTATCATGCCTTATCAAAATTTTGAAATCATAATCAGCATGATACTTCATGTAAAACATTTTTTTAGTATGCAAAAATTATCATAAAAGACGAAACGAACGAAAACGGAGGAAAACTTATGTGTGGAATCATTGGCTATGCGGGATTATGCAATATCTCAAATAGTGTTTTAATTGAGGGCCTGGAGGCTCTGGAGTATAGAGGTTATGACTCTGCTGGTGTTGCCGTTGTAAACAATGGAACTGTAAGCATCGTCAAAGCAAAGGGTAAGGTCAGCTTTCTGAAAGAAAAAATGCAGGCTATGAATATGGCTGACGGACAGGTAGGTATCGCTCATACCCGATGGGCAACACATGGAGAGCTGAGTGAAGTCAACTCTCATCCGCACCAAAGCGGTAATACAACACTCGTTCACAATGGAATCATAGAGAATTATAATGAAATAAAGAAGGAACTGGAAAACGCAGGCTATACCTTTCAAAGTGATACAGACAGTGAAATCGCCTGTGCTTATATTGATTACTGCTACTTTCTAAAGCAGGATAAACAGCAGGCACTGTCTTGTGCGTACCGGCATTTCCGCGGCTCCTTTGCATTTGCCATTATATTTGCGGACGAACAGGATGCGATTTATGCAATGCGTAAAAATTCACCGCTGGTACTCGGTGTTGCCAGTGATAAGGCCTTTCTGGCCAGCGATATCTCTGCTTTTCTGAAGTATACAAATAAATATCTGCTTCTGGAGCATGAAGAAATCGCACGCTGCAGCAGTGAGGGTATTGTTATCAAGACATTGAGCGGAGAATTTGTTAAGCGTGACATTCTTGTTACGGATATGGATATCAAAGACATTCAAAAGGACGGCTTTGAGCATTTCATGCTGAAGGAGATTCATGAGGAGCCAGAGGTTGTAAAAAAGACCATTGATTCTTTAATGCAGGTGGATATGAAGGATTTACTGAATACGATGCCAAATTTAGCGAAGTATAACGATATTCATATCGTTGCCTGTGGAAGCGCCATGTATGCCGGCATGATTGCCAAATCGCTGATTGAAACGAAAGCACGTATCCATGTGGATTGTGTATGTGCAAGTGAATACCGGTATGCAAATCCGATTTTTACTGACAGCACACTTGTGATTCTGGTATCGCAATCGGGAGAAACTGCGGATACTATCGCAGCGCTGCAGCTTGCAAAGGAGCATGATGTGGATACACTGGCAATCGTCAATGTTGTCGGTTCCACGATTGCAAGAGAGGCGAACTTTGTCATATATACAAAAGCAGGCCCGGAAATCTGTGTCGCCACAACGAAAGCATATTGTACGCAGGTCGCTGTGCTGTCTTTAATTGCCTGTAATCTAGCCTATGTACATGGAAACATTGAGGAAGCAGAAGCATCACGGATAACAAAGGAGCTGAAGGAGCTTCCACAGCATATGCAGAAGCTGATCGCTTCCGACCAGTACAAAGCATTCGCAAAGAAAATATATGAGCATAACGATGTCTTCTTTATCGGCAGGGGGCTGGACTATTCCCTGTCCATGGAGGGCAGTCTGAAGCTGAAGGAAATCTCCTACATTCATTCTGAGGCATATGCGGCAGGTGAGCTGAAGCATGGCACGATTTCTCTTATTGAAAAAGGAACACCGGTCATCGCACTGGCAACGGATGAGGATCTGTATGAAAAAACAATCAGCAATATCAAAGAGGTAAAAGCACGTGGTGCCTATGTTCTGCTGCTGATCAGCGATGATCTGGATATCGCTTCTGATTATTACGATGATGTACTGGTCGTACCAAAGGTGGATAAGCTGATTCAGGGAATCCTGACCGTCATTCCATTGCAGCTATTAGCATATGAAATTGCACGGCTTCGCGGATGTGAAATTGACCAGCCGCGGAATCTGGCAAAATCTGTTACCGTAGAGTAAGATAGGTATTTAACGCAGGTGTACGCTGCATTCAACTTCCTGATACTACACACACATGTACATTTGCGGTTAAATATAGAAAAGAGGGCATGAAAAATGCCCTTTTTATTATAAGAGAAGCATGCTTTCTCTAATGAAGACCTGCTAAGATTATTCAGTTAAGCGAAAATACCGGCATAATTAAAAAGCATTCGCATTAAATCCGAGAAGCACGTATTATAAAAATACACCCTTTTATTGGGTGTAATATGACTTTCAACTGAATGTATGCAACAGCTTCCATGCTCTGCATTCTATGTAACACTAAAAAACAAATTCTCTTAACCAAGCCCGGTAATCATGCTTGCCACCTTTACAAACACATCCAGAATAGCCTCTCTTGCATGAATCAACGGGCCATTTAAAACACCACTGACCAGCAGGAATATCATAAGAAAGGACAGATACAGCTCATACTGCATCAGCTTGAAATAGGTTTCCTCCTTTAAAACACCCATCAGGATTTTTGAACCATCCAGTGGTGGAATAGGAATCAGATTGAAAATTCCAAGACCGACATTGATAGATGCCGTTGTACCAATTACTTGAAATAAATAATAAGTAACCTGATTTTTATAAAGCAAACCAAAACGGATGAACAGCATATACAGGATAACCATCAGAAAGCCGACAATAAAATTCATCAGCGGTCCGGCCATAGCTGTCCAAATCATGCCATCCTTTTTATTACGGTAATAATAAGGATCCACCTGCACCGGCTTTGCCCATCCAAAGCCAAAGAAAATCAGAGACAGGGTACCAAACGGATCCAGATGCTTCAAGGGATTTAAGGTAAGTCTGCCGCGCTCCTTCTGCGAAACATCTCCCAGCTTATAGGAAACAAATGCATGTGCAAATTCATGTACGGAAAGTGCAATCGCAACAGCAGGCAGTATATAGATCAGTTCAGCAAAAAAACCACGAATATCCATAAACATTCCTCCAATAGAATATTGTTAGTATACCATATTTTAAAGGAAACACAAGTTCCGGAAATAGGATAGTGTATAAAAAATCTGAATCCTGTATGAATAATTTTAAAATACTATTTCATAAACAATTTATATGACGTTACTTCTATTTTCATATAGATATTTGTATTTAGGTGTTACAACACATCTGACTGATGAATAAAAACCTGTGTCATAGGCGTGTACACGTTCTTATGTTCCTGCAGAGCATACATCCTGTTTACCTTTTTGACAGTCTTGTAAGACACATAAACGAATGGTATGATAAAGAGAGAGAACCAATCCCTGTAATTGTACGCTCTATAGCTGCTTCAGCATACGATTCTGTAATCATCAAAAGTCACATAGAAAGGTGAATTATCTATAGGAAAGATAATGCGTACAGAAAATGAAAAAAATCATATCAAGCATGCTCAGCTTTCTGCTTCTTACAGTAAGCGGCTGCAGCAAGCAGGCAGAAGCAGCTTAGCTGACCCTGAGAAAAGTTCATCCTATGGTCTTCCTGAATTTTTAAACAAAGAGGAGAACAAAGCCATGTTTCAAACACAGAAGATCATCTTCACTCCAATGGATAATCGAACAACTGCCGGACCTTTATCCACGCAGGATTATGCCCACTTTGCACGTGGTGGTTTTAGCTGGTCAACTCCCTGGATGGCAGGTATGTATGCACTATGCCTGCAAATCGATCCGACGCTGACTGCTGAGCAATTTTTGGAAACAGCCTATGCAAGCGGAGATAACATGAAGCTCATACAGTTGGGTATAGAAACAGATTCCAGCTGTGTTCTAATAAATCCAAAGCAGCTTATCAAGGAAATTGAAAAAGCGGCAAAGCATGGATGCTGCAGCAACCTCCTATTCAATCCTGAAAAAGCCTTATTCTCATACATCTTAACGAGCTAAGGCACCGCTTCTTCCAGCAGGAATGAAGATTTTATCAGAAGTCGCTGGATATTGAAATACCTTGCATATATCCAACATTCTCACATACAGCACACATCCTTATATAGAAAAACAGATTTCCATGCAGCTTCATGGGAATCTGTTTTCATATTAACATACATTACATCTGATCAATATTACGCTTGCAGCTCAGATATGCCATGACATAATAACAACTGTAAACAAGAAGGAAAAACAGCAGACTTCCTATCAGATACAGGAATACATTAGCATTAGCATAGGTCATTTGGAAAATGGAATCCACCATCGTAATGATCGGAAGCAGATAAACAAGAGGTAACAGGAGCGGTATGATAAAATATACAGCTATCTGTTTTGCGAGAAGTGCATGCAGTGCTCTTTGGTTCACTCCCATCTTATGCAGCATATCATAGGAATAACGCTGCCTGTGTGCATCCGACATCTGCTGTACGGCAAGGATTGTTGCACTGATGCAAATAAAAATGAAGGACAGATAAAAGAGTGAGAAGCAGATACTGACAAAGCCAACAGCATTTTCCTCCTGCCATTTTGCCTTTACACGATAGGAAGTATAGCTGTAATAGCTGTCATCCACCTTTTCCTTATTATCCTCGTATACCTGATCCGCCGTATCCTGATACCAGGAAACCTTAGATTTAGGCTGCGTATTTGCCACCCACTCTCGGTAACATGGCGTTGCCTGTTCCAGATACTGATCTGCAACAACGATAAAATATCCGCTGTTCATTGACTGTCCGTATTCCTCATCATCCACACGGGCGAAGGTCAGGCGCTTATTTTGTACAATAACCGGATGCTGCATCGCATACTTGTGTAAAGGCTCCTTAATATCCGCAGCCGCTACGAGCAAATACTCCTCATCAGAGACAGCTATCGGTTCGTATCCCTTTACATAGCGCAGCCTGTTAAAATCTGAAAGCTTCATATAATCGGAATGCCGTTCATCGTCGGTATAATAGCTTTTTCCCTTAATGGCAGAAAAGAACGTATCCTCGTTCGCAGACTGGTAGTAAATGATATCTGCAGCCTTGTACGTAATGTGATTGTCATTCAGATAGCGTTCCACCGATTTCATCGTAAGCTGCTCATTTCCGCTTGCCATAATATCATAAGGGGCAAAGCGTGCATCTCCTAATTGCTTAACCTCATTGAATTTTAATGCAATGCATAGGAACAGCAGCGTCAGCAGGGTTAACAGGGACAGCGTTGCAAGCACAGTCCGGTTGGATCGCAGACGTCCTGCAATCTGTCCATACAGATACATACGGTTTCCCTTATATTTCACGCGTTTATGACGATTCAGAAAAACACCGAGGACTGCTGCAATCCCGTAAAAAAACAAATAAATAGAAATCACGATAAAGAAAGCCCCCAGCATAAACACAAGTGTGGAAGATCCCTGATTGTTGATCATACTGTCAAGATACTGCTTTGTGAGAAGCAGTCCTGCTGCCGCAAGAATGAGCGCCACTAGAAAATAGAATACAGACAAACGCGTCCCCTTCACCGTTTTCTCATTCTTACGCTCAGTATACAGCATACTGTGAATACTTTGCCTCTGAAGTGCCCTGCCTTCCCTAAGCAGCTCCAGCACATAAATGCCAAGAAAGCACAGAAGGGTGCTGCCACATGCCTGCCAGGAAAAGGCAAGCTGAAATGCATATCCATAGCCGAAAATATTCAGCAGCATCGCATGCAGTAGCTCATAAACAAAGACTCCCAGAAAACAGCCTGACAAATAACCGAAGGCCCCCATTGCCAGCTGTTCACACAGAAACATACGACTTACCTGAGAACGCCTCATTCCCAGTAACAAATACATACCGAATTCACGGCTTCGCTTCTGCAATATAAAATTGGATATATAATAAATCAGCCATGCAATGATGAGCGTTACCAGAATACTCACCATAAGAAGCGCACTCTGTATATTGTCATAGGTTGTAACCAGATTGTGCATTTCCGTTGAGAAAGCAATCGCAAAAAAAGCATACAGCAGCGTCATAGTAATCGTTACTGTGAATACATATATACTGTATTCCTGCAGGCTGCGCTTCAGATTACGAAAAGCCAGCTTAGCGTACAGCATGAACATCACCGCCCAGCAGTTGCATTACATCCAGGATTTTCTGAAAGAATTCCTTTCTTGTCAGTGCTCCCTTGTATATTTCATTGAATATCTTTCCATCCTTTAAAAACAGCACGCGCTTTGCATAGGATGCGGAAAAGGCATCATGCGTTACCATGAGAATTGTAGCCTTCAACGACTCATTCATCCTCTGAAACTGCTCCATCAAAAGATAGGAGGAATGAGAATCCAATGCTCCGGTTGGCTCATCTGCCAGAATCAGGCTCGGATCATGGATCATTGCCCTCGCACAGGCACAGCGCTGGCGTTGTCCTCCGCTTACCTGATACGGATATTTGTCCAGAATATCCTGAACCTGCAAAACCTCTGCCAGCTTTTCCACATGGGAATCTATCAGATCCGCTTTTGTTTTCAACAGGGTCAAAGGCAATGCGATGTTTTCCTGCAGCGTTAAGGTATCCAGTAGGTTAAAATCCTGAAAGATAAAGCCCAGCTCTTTTTTACGAAACTGCGCCAGCTCCTGTTCCCGCATAGTACAAATACTTTGCCCGTTAATTTGAATATCTCCGGCACTTACGCTGTCAATGGTGGAAATAACATTCAGCAGCGTAGTCTTTCCACTGCCGCTTGCCCCCATAACCGCTGTAAATTCCTGCTTATCCACAGCAAAGGAAATATCATTCAGCGCTTTGGTGATATTCCCCTGATTTCCATAATATTTTTCCACATGGGAAACGTTAACAACACTCATATACTCACGTCCTCTCTACCCGAAGTATACAAAATATGCCGTTCCATGTGTAGGAGATTACCTTACGGAAATATGACAGTTCTGTAATCTTATACATGGGCAAATTCCAGAACCATGGTCGTTCCTTCCCTTCCTGATTGTGCACGCAAATCAATCTGCAGGAAGGTGCACAGCCTTTTACAAAGATACAGCCCAATACCGGTGGAATGAGAGTGCACCAGTCTGCCATTATCTCCGGTAAAGCCCTTGTCGAATATTCTGGGCAGATCATGTTCCGGAATACCGATGCCATTATCCCTTACCGACAATATGACCGTATGGTGCAGCTGCTGTATGTCCAGACACAAAACAGCCCCTTCCTTTCTCCGGTATTTCACCGCATTTTCAATAAGCTGGTTCAGCAGGAAAATCAGCCATTTCTCATCCGTATACACCAGCGCATCCTCCTTGGGAAAATGAATGGACACCCCGGCCTGTGTACATAAATATTTACACTGCAAAAGAGCCTCCTGAATGCATGAGGAAAGGGAAATCTGCTGAATGCGGAAATCCTTTTCCACCGATTCACTGCGTGCATAAAAAAGCGCCTGCTCCACATAATGCTCCAATCGCTCCAGCTGTTGAAAAAGCTGACGTTTCCGCTCTCCCTGCTGGTTTTCCACAAAGAGCTTCATTGCCGCAATCGGTGTTTTGATTTCATGTACCCACTGTTCAATATATTCCTGATATTCCCTATGTGCACGCTGCACCGCACTGATTTCCTCCAGCATGGATTTATTTCCAAGATACAGCAGCCAGCGGTAACATGCTTCCTCATGACTTCCACTTTTTGGCAGTACCTCATGCAGCAGATACCGCTGCTTTAACGCACCTGCAGTTTCATACAGCAGCCTTGCACGCCGTTTCTTTCTAAGATAATCCTGTAAAAAATATACCGTGAAAAATAACAGCCATATGCTGCATACCAGAATGGACAATCCAGCGGATAAGCCTAAGAACACCAATAGTGTGCTTTGCAGCAGAAACAGCAATACGATACCGGCGAATAGAATGCCATGATCCTCCAGATATTCATAAGCCTTCATATCTGATATCCCTGTCTGTGACGGGTAACGATAAAATCATCCACACCAAGCTCACGCAGCTTATTACGGATTCTGGTTACATTGACACTGAGCGCATTATCATCGATAAACAGCTTATTATCCCACAGATAATCAATCAGATCCTCGCGCGGAACAATCTCTCCCTTATGCTGAAACATGTAATGCAGAATTTTTACTTCATTCTTCGTCAGCTCTCTTGTTTTCTTCTGAAAACTGATTCTGCTCATTGCGACATCCAGAGTCACACCGTTGTGTGTCAGATTCTGATCCTTCCATTCATAGGAGCGTTTCAATAAGGCAGCGATTCGTGCAAGCAGGATGCTGGTATTATAGGGCTTAGTAATAAAATCGTCTCCTCCCATCTGCATACTGCATAGCTCATCCATATCCGTATTTCTGCTTGTCACAAAGATTACAGGCACCTTGGAAAAGCTGCGAATCTGGGAACACAGCGTAAAGCCATCCACCTGGGGAAGATTGATATCCAGCAATATAATATGCGGATCACATTGCCTGATCACATCGCAAATATCGCTTTGCAGATTCCAGCATACCGCCTCATAGCCCTGCTTCTCCAACAGCAGCTGCAGCTCCTTGCAGATTGCCTCATCATCTTCAATTAGTAATATCGTATACATGTACACAGTCCCTCTCTTTTCAGCTTCATTATACAATAGCACACGGCAAAAAGAAAAGATGACCAAAGCCATCTTTCAATACTGTAAGAACTAGGCATCACCATACGCCTTATTCACCAGCAGATGTATACCGCTGTAAATAATGGATATGACCGTCCAGATACAGGTGGAAACAAGTGCACCAAACGTATCCAAATACACATCACTCATCGAGGAGGTTCTGCCTGTGAATTTCTGGTGATACTCATCGCCAAAAGCAAAACAGAAGCAGATACCGACGGTAAACAGAAACCGCCAGAATTTGTTTACTCCCAATATGGCAAGTGTGATATAGACTCCGGCTGCCAATGTGAAATAAATGGAAAAATGCGCCAGCTTTCTAATGTTGGCATTCCAGTCACTACCATAAGGTGAGTGCAAAATAACAAAGTATTTAATACGTTCACTCAGTGCAATACCTTCCTGTGTTGTTTCCAGCTTGGTATTCACCTGTTCCTTGATTTTCTCCGTTACTACCTCACTGCGTGCATTGGAGACCTGTCCATCCTCTGCAGAAAGTGAATATATCGCGAACATGACGGAACCGCAGACCCCCAGAAAAATCAATGCACAGAGGATGCGGATTCCCATATTTTTTCTCTTCTTCATACGGTCACCACCTTGTTGCCTTATTGTAAAACAAATGAGCCGTATGCGCAAGAAGATATAGTTAAATATAACAAAAATTTAAGGTTTCTCAGTTCCAATTACCGCATCCTGCTGGTTTACGTTTGAAGATGGTTTTTACGGATAGCCTGCTCCATCCCTTGCTTTCTGCATACGCAGCTTCATATCCGCTTTATTCTGATACATCGCTTCATCCGCACGCTTGAATACATTGGCGAACACCAGATCTGTCGCACTGTTATAAATAGCGATTCCCCGTGCAATCGAAATGCCCGTATCCGCAGGATTATGTCTGTTATACTCCTCGATTTCTTTTTCGAAATTTGCAAGCAGCTCTCGGTAATGAGTAAAATCATGATGCTCCAGAATAACGACAAACTCATCACCGCCAATACGATAGACAGGACTGTGTCGAAAGCATCTGCAAATAATTTTACAGGCATCCATGATGAGCATATCACCAAAATCATGGCCATAGGTATCATTTACATACTTTAATCCATTGATATCCAGCATGACGACCGCAAACTCCGGTCTACCAAGCTTCATTTCATTTTCCAGCCGCTGCTCCGCTTCCTGATAAGCCGCCTTATTCTTTACGCCAGTCAGGGAATCCCGGTAGGCAAGTCCATTGATATAGGTAATATATTTCTGCAGATGATTCACTGTTTGTTGGAAGCTTTCCGCAAGTGTTCCGACCTCATCCTTCGTCGGCTGTGTAAGGGATATACTTAAATCTCCCTCCGCAATTTTCTTTGCGGCAGTATTTAATTCACGCAGCGGTTTGATCAGGCGGCGCGTCATATATATGGTAAGTATAACAGCAATCAAGCCAATAAAAAGAACCGATATAACAATCTGCAGAATCAGTGTATCTTTCTCTGCATCAATCTCCCTGGACGGCGCAGTTACAACAAAGCGCATTTCATTTTTTAAGCTGCGAAAAGCCATTCGTTTATCTTCCTTATGCCAGCTATAGGAATACAGCTTGCTTCCGCTCGTTCCGGCTTCCAGTTCATTTACAACCTTCTGCAGACTGCTATCACTTTTTTCCATGGGCGTACCCATCGCAATCTCCTCATGCTGTACGATCGTTCCATCCTTATCCACCAGAAACGCATATCCACTTTCATACAGACTGGTAGATGCCACCAGCTTTTTTACAACGTCGAAATCAATATCCATGCCCACTACTCCCACTGTCACATTATCTCTGTAAATAGGTATGACATAGGATATCATTTGTACATTGATATTTTCATTCATATACGGACTCATCCAGGTTGCTTTTCCATTTTTCACTGGTATATAATACCAGCCGACATGCTCCACATCCTCAGGACTATACCCTGAAAAATCTGTCGGTGTTAACTTTCTGAAGCGCCCATCTAACGATGTCTTACTCCAGAATAATCCAGAGGTAGGCGGCGTTGTCTCCGGATTAAAGCGCACATATACAGCCAGGGCACCCTCTGTATTCTCTGCAGCATTTACTGCAGCTTCCTCCAGCTTTTCTGTATATGCTTTCCGATATTCTGCATCATTCATAAGCAGCTTTGCACTTACCAGCTGCGAATTTGCATAAACGGCTAGTGTATTCACAGACTGTTCAATACGAGAAAACAATGCGTTCAGCTCCTGTGTTTTCTCCATACATTGGAGATTCATAACCTGTGCAGAGTCCCGTTCAACGACCTTTTCTGCATTATAGATACCAGCACCGCCGATGACGCAAGAAGAAAGGAGGACACAGCCCAGAATGAGTAGTATAAATTTTGTTTGAATTGATCGCATAATACATCTCTTCCTTTTCATATGAATACGCTTCATCGTATTCTCTCTTTTCTATTTCGTATGAAACCGCCGCGCTGTATCTATCGGGTTTTCATGCATTCCAGCATGCCCAGGGTCATCTCACCCCAACTGTATTGTGCCATATATTCACCATAATAGTGATTCACCGCTGCAGTATCACCTCGTAAAAAATGATAATAGTCACAATCCACACAATCTACTGCGACTGCATATTGGTTTCGTCTTTTTATCAAGACCTGCTGCATGCCAGCCTGCTTTAAGGTACGTGTCAGATCCGCAATCAGCGTACGAAGCTGGTTACGCAGTGACAGACTATCCGGACGCTCCTCCCACAAAACCGCACACAATTCTCCTGTCGTGACAGCAGCTCCCTTTCGATCAATCAGATATGCCAGCAGTTCCTTGCTTTTCATTCTTTCAAATTTCAGAGGTGTTTGATTTACAAACACCTCAAAATTCCCAAAACACTGAACACGAAGCAGACGGGATTGCTGAAACAGAGGCTGTTCTTTAATATATTGCAATTCCCTTTCGATATCCTCTTTGGATGCCGGCTTTAAAATATAGCCAGATACGTGCAAGTGGAACGCTGATACAGCATATTCACTGTATCCTGTTAAAAAAATAATAGAGGTGGCTTTCGAGCCTTCCCTGATTTTTTTCGCAAGCTCAAGACCATCAATACCCTGCATTTGTATATCAAGAAGTGCAACATCACAGGAGTGTGTACAGATATATTGCAGTGCAGCCTGTGGTGAGGTGAATCCTTGTACCTCGGTGATTCCTTCTATTTTCTCCACTTCTTTTTTTATCGCTGCCAATGCATTTACTTCATCATCGACACATACAATTTTCATATGAATTTCTCCCTCGCAATACGGTAATTGAAGCATCTGTCATTCTGCATTTGTTATACGGAATAATTTCCTGCCAATGTTATCTGCCCTATATAACAGCTTTGATATCTTAAACATTCAAAAATAAATTTACTTGTAAATTTTACCATAGATAATGTATCAAAAGCGTATCACAGCGATAAAGCATCGGCTGGATTTTGGATTTTCTAATATACTGCAGTAGGACTTTCTTTACGCTTTATAAGGAGGAAGCATTAGAGAGATTCCATGGACAGGAATACCGTATAAGCTTGTATATTATATAAGAAAAGCCTTAAAAAGCTATTGGATAAAAATTTTCTTTTTTCCATTCGCCGTGAAAAATAAAAAATGTCTGGACAGGAGGAGTCCTACAGGATAACGGGATTCCGCTAATGTCTTTGTATGATTATATATTACCAAGCACTTCTTTCCCTTCTATAAGGATGGACAAAAAAAATACGCCTTGTGTATGATAAGAAGGCGTATTTTATTCATGTATTACAACTGTAAATTATTTTGTTTTTTCGATAATTTCGATGAAGCTGTCTGCTTTCAGACTTGCCCCACCAATCAGTGCACCATCGATATCCGGCTGAGCCATGTATTCAACGATGTTGTTTGGCTTTACAGATCCGCCATACTGAACACGAACGTTTTCAGCAGCCTCGTCACCATACATAACACGTACCTGGTCACGAACGATACGGCAGCAGTTTTCTGCGATTTCAACAGAAGCGCTCTTTCCTGTTCCGATTGCCCAGATTGGCTCATATGCGATTACCATGTTTCCAACACATTTTGGACACATATCCGCAAGAGAACCAGTCAGCTGATCACGGATTACTTTTTCAGAATCTCCTGCATCATACTGAGCTTCTGTTTCACCGATACACAGAATTGGTGTAATTCCTGCATCAATCAGGCGTTTTGCCTTTTTGTTTACTGTTTCGTCTGTGTCATTGAACATTTCACGACGCTCAGAATGTCCGATGATACAATGTGTAACACCAACCTCCTGCAGCATAGGTACAGAAATTTCTCCTGTGAAGGCTCCACTGTCTTCCCAGTGGCAGTTTTCTGCAGCGATTACCAGGTTTTTCGCACCTGCAACAGCAGCAGACAGTGCCGTGTAAGGAGCACCAATACCGAATACAGCATTTTCACTTGCTGCAGCAGCATCTACAGCTTCCATGAATTCCTTTGTTTCCTTCATGGTTTTGTTCATTTTCCAGTTTCCAACAATAATTGGTTTTCTCATGTCTCGTTCTCCTATTTTCGTTTTTTTATTATTTATCTGCGATTACAGCGATTCCAGGCAGGACTTTACCTTCCATGTATTCCAGGGAAGCTCCACCACCAGTGGAAATGTGAGAGAATTTATCTGCGAAGCCAAGCTGGATTGCAGCAGCAGCACTGTCACCACCACCGATCACAGTTGTAGCACCCGGCAGCTCGGAAATAGCAGTACATACTTCCAGAGTTCCCTTAGCAAACGGTGCCATTTCAAACACACCCATTGGGCCGTTCCATACAACCGTTTTTGCACCAGCAAGTGCTTTCTTGTACAGCTCGATAGATTTTGGTCCGATATCCAGACCCATGTAATCTGCAGGGATGCTGTCATTGTCAGCGATTACTGTATTTGCATCTTCTGCAAATTTGTCTGCACATACATGGTCAACAGGCAGAATCAGCTTGCCCTCTGCTTTTTCGATGTATTCCTTTGCCAGCTCCACCTTGTCTTCTTCTACAAGGGATTTACCAACATTGCAGCCCATAGCCTTCAGGAAGGTATAAGCCATACCGCCACCGATCAGGACTTTATCAGCCTTTTTCAGCAGGTTGTCTACAACAGCAATCTTATCGGAAACCTTAGCTCCACCGATGATTGCGACAAACGGACGCTCTGGTGTATCAACTGCAGCACCCAGCATCTTCACTTCTTTTTCTACCAGGAAGCCCAGTGCATTTGGCAGAATGGATGCGATACCTGCAGTGGAAGCATGTGCACGGTGTACACTACCGAATGCATCCTCTACAAACAGATCGCCCAGCTTTGCCCAGTAAGCAGCCAGCTCCGGATCATTTTTGCTTTCGCCTTTTTCATAACGAGTATTCTGCATTACGACGATTTCCCCGTCATTCAGTGCAGCAACTGCGTTTTCCAGTTCTTCACCGCGTGTAACCGGAACGAAGGTAACCTTCGTATCAACCAGCTCACTCAGACGCTCAGCAACACAGCGCAGATCGTTCTTTGCTTTATCTTCCTCTGTCTTAACCTTACCAAGGTGGGACATCAGAATAATCTTTGCGTTGTTTTCCACTAAATATTTGATGGTTGGCAGAGCCTGAATAATACGGTTGTCATTTGTAATCTTGCCATCTTTTCTAGGAACGTTGAAATCGCAGCGTACGATGACACGTTTTCCAGCAACATCTAAATCTTTTACAGTTCTTTTGGCCATAGTAAAATTCCTCCTTATGTATCGGCTTTATTATACCACCAAGAGCCTTTTTCGTAAACGAAATTTCACTTTTTGCGAAAAAAATCACAATTCTGAACGATTCTGTGAAAATCAAGCGGAAGCATTGGTTTTCTGTGTTTTTAAGCCAGCTTTTATAGTATAATGAGAAAGAAGCAGATCATATAGTAAGGGAGCCTCCTATGAACACGATAAAAGAAACCATGCAGGATCTCATGGATATCATAAAAAGATCCAAAAACAGTGATATGGAGCAGGAATATAAAAATTCACAAAGGCTTTTACTTCTGGCAGAGCAGCATCAGGATACCTATGCGCAGGCTTTTGCACACACCTATCTTGCGGATTACTATATTCTGACCAGACAGCAGGATATCTGTCTGCAGCATTTGCATGAAGCAATCTCATTTTCCGAGGAAAATCATTATGATGACCTTTTGCTTATGTGCTATACGATTGCAGGCTTGTATTACAATTCTCATTTTGATGAAATCAGTGCTGTTCAGTATTATATGAATGCCTATCATATCGCACAGGATACGGAAAATCTTCATGAGCAGATGGTGATTCTCAATAATCTGTGCGTCGTGTTTATGCAGAAAAACGACATTGCGGAAGCACTGCGTTATATCCGAAGCGCCTATGAGGTATTCGTTAAGCAGCAAACACCGTTAAGGGAGCATGCACAGCTGATTGTGATTCTCAATCTGATCCAGCTTTATATACGAAACGGACAAGTACAAAAGGCTGTGGATATTTATGATGCTTATTCTCCGGAGCTGCATGAAGAGCAGCCTGAGGGAATCCGTCTGCATGTTCTTCTCCTGTGTGAGCTGTATCTGGCAGCCGCCTTTCACCGTGAGGACGAAATTCGCAGACTGTCAGATGCATTTGAATCCAAGCAGCTGCATCAGCATTTAAACCGCAATATGTATTTTTCTTTTTATAATGATATTTTTGATATCCTGTTAAACATCAAGGATAAAAAGCGCTGTGAACGGTATTTGCAATATATGGGGGAAATCTGTCTCGAGGATGATATCGAGCAGCAGCTGCAGCTGCATTTAAGCTGGATCAATTTTGCGGAAGTTTTTCATATGGAGGATACCCTGATCAATTCATATAAGCAGTATTATCTGTTGCAAAAGCTGGTGGTGGATGTAACCAACAAGACCAAGGCGGAAAGCATGAAGGAAAAAATACTGATGGAGCATATGCTGGAGGAACAGGAGCGAATCGTTCGGGAGAAAAACGTTTTGGAAACGCGGGTCAAAATTGACGGTTTGACCGGTTTGTTCAACCGCAGCTATTTTAATACACTGTGTGATGTAATGCAAAAGAATCCGGATGTTACTTCCATCGGCATTATTCTGGTCGATGTGGATTACTTTAAGGAATTTAATGATTTGTACGGTCATTACAAGGGAGATGAGCTGTTGCGAAAGGTGGCACGCTGTCTGGATGAAAACGGTGATTCCCGCTTTTTTGCGGCACGCTATGGCGGTGATGAATTTATCTGTCTGTGTGTCAATACGGACAAGACGGAAATAGAAAGCTATCTGCACAGAGTTTATCAGGATTTGCTGCTTGCCCATATTGAGCATGCCAGCTCTCCGGTTTCATCGCTGGCTACGGTTTCCATCGGGTACTCCCTGTTTCTTAATGATGAAAGCTTTGATTTGGAAACATCCATCATGATGGCAGATACGGCATTGTATCAATCAAAAAACAGCGGCAGAAATAAGCATAGCTGCTGTTAAGTAACAATTTTTGTAATACCGTCAAATCATTTGGCGGTTTTTTACAATCCATTTGGCTGTTTATCCTGTATCATGATATATATAGTAAATAAGGAGTGTGTGTATATGATAGAATCACGTTGCGGTATCAGATGTAATAGCTGTGAATACAAGGAACAGATGGGATGTGCAGGCTGTATTTACATAAAAAAAACCTTCTGGGGGGAAGCCTGTCCAATCAAGGATTGTGTGGAACAAAAGCAGCTTTCTCATTGCGGAGAGTGTGAAGCCTTTCCCTGTGAGCTTGCGAAATCATTTGCCTATGATGAAAAGCAGGGCGATGGCGGAAAGCGTCTGGAAACCTGCCGCTGCTGGAAGGATGGTATGCCCGGATGACGAGTGCTGACTGGATCAAGGAAGCTATACAGGAAAAAGCGGGAGTGGAGATGGATTTCAAGCTGGAATGGGATGCCTTTCGTTTTCTGCTGTTTCATAAAATGTTCGCCATGCTCGGCTATAATAAGGAGAGGGAGCCGATTCTGACACTGAAGCTTCCACCAGAGGAAGGGACCTGGTATCGGGAGGAATATGACTTTATAACCGAGGGCTATTATATGAATAAGGTGCATTGGATCAGTGTACGTTATGAAGAAACAGATCAGCAGCTGCTTGCGGAGCTTATGGATAAAAGCTATGAGCATTTCCTGCATACGCTGACGAAAAAGCAACAACAGCAGATTTATGAGCTACAGCACGGCAAATAGGATGCGGATTCAGAAATGGATATCCGCATTTTTTATTTACACTATCTTCTGCTTTCAATGTACAAGGGAAGGATATGCGTGATATGAAGCACAGCCGGATTTAGCTGTCCTCATATGTAAGTGAAATGAAGGTGTAGCGGCATAATAATGCATGCACCTGATAATATATGTAAAGTCTTTGAGGTATTACTTAGATACAGGAATCCTATTCGATTATTATATATACGGTTATGCTTCCTCTATCGAACCGGTTCCAATCGACGCTAGTGCTGATGCATAAATAGCACATAACTTAAATTGAGTTCCAACCCGGTTATATAATGGGTATCCTTATATTTTGTTATTGTTATGTTTCTATTGATCGTCTCGTGCTAAAACATTTATGTGTGGGAAGTTTAATCATGAAAAAAGCAGGACAGATTTATCTATCCAGCTTTCCTTGTGCTAAAACATTTATGTGTAACATGTTTAATTATGAAAAAAAGCAGGACAGATTTTGTCTATCCCGCTTTCCTTATATATAATAATAAATTATTTTACCTTGGCATCCAATGTGTTATCCTTCACAACAACATCATGTGCCCCGCCCTCGACAATACTTGTAGAAGATACGAGTGTGATTTTGGCATTTTTCTGCAGCTCCTCAATCGTCAGTGTACCGCAGTTGCACATAGTATGCTTCACCTTGCTCAGCGTCAGATCGACATTATCCTTTAAAGCACCTGCATAAGGAACATAGGAGTCAACACCTTCCACGAAGGACAGCTTCTTGCTTCCCCCCATATCATAACGCTGCCAGTTTCTTGCACGGGCACTTCCTTCACCCCAGTATTCCTTCATATAGGTACCGTTGATTGTAACCTTTTTGGTTGGAGATTCTTCAAATCTGGAAAAATATCTTCCCAGCATTACGAAGTCTGCCCCCATAGCAAGTGCCAGAGTGATATGATAGTCATGTACGATACCGCCATCACTGCAGATTGGAACATAAATTCCGGTTTCCTTATAATATTCATCACGCGCTTTGGCAACCTCAATCGTAGCAGTAGCCTGTCCGCGCCCGATTCCCTTTTGTTCCCGGGTGATACAGATGGAACCGCCGCCGATTCCGATTTTCACAAAGTCTGCGCCTGCCTCCGCAAGGAAACGGAAGCCTTCGGCATCGACAACATTTCCGGCACCTACCTTCACGCTGTCTCCGTATTTTTCACGAACCCATTTCAGCGTCAGTGCCTGCCATTCACTGAAGCCCTCACTGGAATCGATACACAATACATCCGCACCCGCTTCAATCAGTGCAGGAACACGTTCCTCATAGTCACGCGTATTGATACCGGCACCTACCACATAGCGCTTCTGATCATCTAGCAGCTCATTTGGATGCTCCTTGTGGGAATCGTAGTCCTTACGGAAAACGAATGCCTTCAGGTGCTTGTTTTCATCAATGATTGGCAGCTGGTTCAGCTTGTGCTCCCAAATCAGATCGTTTGCTTCACTCAGCGTACAGCCCTCATTGCCGTAAATCAGCTTTTCAAACGGTGTCATGAAGTCTGCTACCTTAGTAGCTGGATCCATACGGGAGGTACGATAGTCTCTGCTTGTGATAATACCGAGCAGCTTTCCCTCCGGAGTGCCGTCCTCTGTAACTGCCATTGTCGCATGTCCGGTTTCTTCCTTCAGATCCAGTACATCCTGCAAGGTCGCATCCGGACGGATATTGGAATCACTGTATACAAAGCCTGCCTTTGTCGCTTTTACACGGCGCACCATAGCAGCCTCATTCTCTATCGTCTGAGAACCGTAAATGAAGGAAATGCCTCCTTCTCTTGCCAGTGCACATGCCATCTTCTCGCCTGAAACAGACTGCATGATTGCGGATACCATCGGTATATTCAAAGACAGCTCCGGTTCTTCCTTGCCTTTACGAAATTTTACCAGTGGTGTTTTCAAAGAAACATTTGCTGGGGTACATTCTGTCGAGGAATATCCTGGAACGATCAGATATTCACTGAATGTACGTGAAGGTTCATTAAAATAATATGCCATTTTCACATCTCCTTTTCCATATTCAATTTTTTATAAACTTTCCCGATTAAAAATTGATATTTTAATACATTATAATGACATTCACTTTTGAAGTCAATAAGCTTTTGAAAAAATTTTCATGAATCAGAAGATGCGGTTAGAAACAGGGTCTTCATCGTATATTTCTCATATATTTTAACCGCTATAAGAGCTGTATCGTCAATCGGTATCATGTGGGGCTTTCCTTATGGAGCTCTCACATATTTCAGCACAGCCTAGTAATCAATAATAATAGGATTCCACATGCGATGTACCATCCGCATCATGCATCACATACCGCCCGACACGCGCAATGGCTGTTTCATAATAGCCCAGTACCTCACTGCGGGTCAGCTTTCCATTGCAGACCTGCAGGATTTCCTGCAATAAGGCAGCACAGGATTTTTCCATTGTTGTAGTTCCATATAAGAGAGGACTCGCATCGAAGTCCAGGTTATCCTTCATGATAGCTGCCGTTTCCCGATTTGCGGACAGCTTGATAACCGGAACGATCGGATTTCCGGTTGGTGTCCCGCGTCCGGTTGTAAACAGGACAAGCTGGCAGCCGCCTGCGACCATACCGGTGATGCTGATGGGATCATTGCCCGGTGTATCCATAATCACAAGACCCTTATGGTGAATCGGCTGTGCATAATCATAAACTGCCTGAATCGGTGCATGCCCGGATTTATAAATACAGCCCAGGGATTTTTCCTCCAGCGTAGTGATACCGCCAGCCTTATTTCCGGGAGACGGGTTGCGCTTTCGCACATCATCCTGTACCTGACGCATGGCATCCTCATAATGCATGACGATTTCCAGTATCTGATTGGCCACCTTTGCATTGACAGCACGACGTGCCAGCAGATACTCGGCACCGATAAATTCCGTTGTTTCCGACAGGACAGCGGTTCCCCCTGCCTTCACTACTTCATCGCTCACTGCCCCGACTAACGGATTCGCCGCAAGACCGCTGGTGGGATCTGATCCCCCGCATTCGGTTGCTATCATCAGCTCTGACAAATCAGCCTCTACCCGTTTCATACAACTGGCGTCACTCACCATCTGCCTTGCACAGCGTACCGCCTCCTCCACCGTATGCAGCGTCCCTCCGCATTTCTGAATAATAAAGGTTCCCAGCGGCTTATCACAGCGCTTCTGTATTTCTTTCGTGACCAGATCCATCTGGCAGTTTTCACATCCCAGAGAAATCACAATCGTTCCATATACATTGGGATTGGCTGCCATCCCTGCTAACGCATGCAGGGTACATGCCTGATCCACCGGAGTCTGGGAACAGCCCAGCAGATTATGAAGGGTAACCGTCCCCTGTACCTGTTCGCTGACGATACGGGCGACATCGCTCGCACATATACTGGCTGGCAGAATCAATACCTTATTCCGTATCCCCACACGGCCGTCACTTCTTCGATAGCCCGAAAATTTCATTGTGCCTCTCCCTTCTGTGTGCTGCTTCCGGCAACATTGTGTACATGGACATGCATCCCCCTTGCGATATTTGTACTGGCAATACCAATGCATTCCCCATATTTCATAATGCGCTCCCCTGCTTGTATGTCACAGAGGGCTGCCTTATGGTAAATAGGGATATTCTCCATGACGGTACAGCTATGCAATGCAGCAGCTTCATCCATATAAATAAGCTGCTCTTTGGCTTTCAGCGGTTCCAGTAATACCGCAACGTTATCCCGTTCACTCAATCGTATTGCATTTTTCATGATATCCTCCCGGCAGGCATTGCCTGCTTTTCTATTGGAAAAAGGATGCACAACGCTTCATGCATCCATCCTCTTCCTCTTACCTATTGCAGGGAACGCAGTCTCTTCATGTTATCCGCATAACTGCCTTCCCCTTGGAATAGTGCACTTGTTCCCAAAACAAAGCCATCTACCCCCAATGCATGATACCTCTGTATAACCTCTGCAGAACAGGCGCCATCCAGTACAATCCGATAGCCGTACTCCTGCTTCCTGCTGATTAACTCACGGATTTTAGCATCTATGCTTTGTATAAAGGACTGACCGGCAAAGCCGGGAAACACACTCATGATGAGAATATAGTCACAATGAGGAAGCAGCTCCTTTATCGTGCTGACACTCGTATCCGGATTGATAGCAAGACCGGCGAGCTTCCCCTGTGCACGGATATACATCAGTGTTTTCATTACCTGCGGCTCTGCTTCCGGGTGAATATAAATCAAATCAGCCCCCGCCTGCAGAAACCAATCAACCTTATCTGCGGGATGCTCAATCATCAGATGTACATCCAACATGGCCTTTGTATGGGCCCGCACCGTTTTAACATCCATCAGCCCCATAGTGATATTCGGCACAAAGCAGCCATCCATCACATCACAGTGAAAGATATCCGCTCCCGCTGCTTCCAGCTCTTGTACTTCCTGCTTCAGACGGGCATAATCCGCACACATCATACTCGGACATAAGATCATACAACAGCCTCCTTCAGCAGGCGCAGGGATTCCTGCAGATGCGTTCCCTTTCGAAACAGACCGCTGGTACCGCCTGTCAGTATATCGGCACCGGCTGCCGTTACCAACGGTATGGTACCTGCATGAATATTTCCGTCCGCCTGAATTCGTACAGACAACTGATGCTTCAGGATTTCCTCTTTCATCGTACGAATATGGCGCAAAGCATCCGGCTGCATCGTCTGTCCGGCATAGCCTGGCTGTACCATCAGCTTCAAAATCCAATCCACCTGAGAAGCCAGCTTCACGAAATCCTGAGGAACCTCTGTATCACTTCGCATAGCCAGAATCGGACGGCAGCCTGCCTGGCGTATCAATGCAAATATTTCCTCCAGATCATCCGCAATCTCATAATGCACGGCGATATAATCTGCCCCGGCTCTTGCGAAGGGTTCAATATAAGGTCGTACATGTTCTACTGCAAGATGTACCTCAACCGGCTTTTCACAGATCGGACGCAGCTTTTCCAGCATCAGATCCCCGAATACAAAGCAGTTGTTGAAGCAGCCATCCACAACATCGTAATGCACGAAATCTATATCCGATGCATTGATTTCCGCAATCGCATCCGCCAGATGCAGCAGATCACAGCAGGACAGGGATGCACTCACCAGTGTCCTGCGGCTGGACGTTACGCGGCGCATACTATCCAAACAGAATCTGCATGATGCAGATGTTGTCTCTGTTCTTTTTGATTTCATACAGATAATGCTTTACATGCTCGACAACAGGCTCATTCCCCTCCAGCGCATTGATTTCACAGAAGGTAGTAATTAAATCCTTATCCATTTTCGGTTCAGTCTTTCCCTGCAGCTCATCCCAGTAAACCAGGGCAGCCGCAGCGACAAATTCCAGAATGCGAGGGTCTTTTTCATGATCCAGCAGAATCTGCATCGGTGACATGATACGTTCTGTAGGTCCCAGCTTTCTGCGTGGTGCGCGTCCGTTTTTAATATTATAGTCCAAGATGCTCTTATCGCGGAATTTCGCAAGCGCACGGTTGGTAAATGCCTCCTGATCCTCCTTCGTAATCTGGAAGTAATCCTGTAAAGCGGGATTCAGTTCCTCCATCAGACGCATCATGACAGCATCAATATCCGGATCACAGGCTGCATCGCCATAGACCTCATAGCCCTTGATATAGCCGCAATAGGAAATAAGTCCTGCCAGGCAATTATACGTATAAATTTTGCGCTTAAAGAACTTTTCAAAATTATGAATGGGAACTGCCCCTTCAAAATCCAGGGTATCCAGCTCATCTGCATCATATGGAAAATATGCTTCATTCATGGATAAAATATCCAGGCGTGTATCATGGACACTGACTGTGGAACAGAAGACTGCTGTCTGTGTTACCGTATAGTCCCCTTCAACACCGGCTTCCTGCAGGTGTGTACGCAGTACCCTTGCCGGATTGATGCCGTTTTCAGCAGTCAGAAATACCGTTTTCTTTGTTTTTTTGCACATTCCCTTTTTCACCTGCTGTGCCACATCCTTTAGATTTTGTTCTCCGGTTGCGGTTACAATGAAGTCAGCCTCATGAATTGCCTGATCTGCCTCACTGGAATAGGTCGGGTATGCATGAAAGCCGTTCACATAAATCGGTGTTCGGTCTTTTTTATAGAAATGAATGCAGAAGGCGCGATCCTCACTTAGCATACGGATGAGCTCTTCGTTCTTATCAAGAAAGGTGATTTCATAATCCCGTTGAAACAGGAAGCGGGTCACATATCCGCGTCCGGTCTGTCCGGCTCCTATGACGACTGCTTTTTTCATATAGCCGCCTCCCTGATCCAGCCTCTGCTTTTCAGATCCTCGATTGCCTCTTTAATCAGCAGTGCCACCTCTCCCTGTGGATCAATTTCTGATATTGTTTCCAGGATGTAGTCAATGCCCTTACTTTCCCGAATTTCCTTCAGGCGCAGTGCATCGCGATCCTGCGGATTGTCAAAGTACAGCGCTGCAGCAGCACCCAGTGCGATGGCCTTCGGCTTGATTCCTGCCGCAAGTGCAATTTTCATCGGGCCGATAAAGCGATCCTGCGGGCCCAGCTTACGGATGGGATCCCGTGCAATACGATCCACCAGATCGACGATAGCACGATCGGTATACTTCGCCTTTGCCGTTTTGGAGAATTTGATCTGACTCTCTTCGCTGATCCCCATCCCGTGAATCAGTGCATAATTGATTTCCTCATATACCTGATCCAGAATAGGCTCAATTTCCGGATCATTCGCAGAATCTGCCACATAGGTCAAGCCCTTCAGCTTTCCCAGATAGGAAACCGTCGCAACACTCGTGTTGTTGGTATAAATTTTCTGTTTCAGTAAATCACCGAAATACCCTACAAACTCCACATAGTCCCATACAGGAAGCTCTCCCCGGATACGATCCCTGTCAATCGGCAGGTAGCGCATGTTCTGTACCCAGGTATCCATTTCATTGGTAACCTTATCCGGATCCGGTGCACCCGTACCCGTACACATGATAACGGATTCACTGACACCGATTGCTTCCTCAAACAGCTTTTGTTCCTCAGCATTCAAATTGTCAAGAATCGCTTTCTTCAAATCCGTTGCCGGATCGATCCAGTTTTCGCAGGTAACGATATTGGATACGTGAACTGCATTATCCTTCACCAGCCTTTTAAATGCTTTCGCCAGTGTTTCACCAACGTTGCCCATATTCTTACCGCCGCAAGCCGTAAACAGGAAATCCGCTTCCTTCCAGCATTCGCTTACTGCGTCAATGTCATAAAACAAATGTGCCTGTACCCCTTCCATATGGGTATTCAGCTCCTCCGCTCCTAATACATGAATCGTATATTCCTTTTTTTCATTCAGCTTTTCTACCATTGCTGAGCTGGCATCGAAAAAGGTGATTTCCACACCATTGGCATGCAGCAGTTCACTGACAAAGCCCCTTCCGATACGCCCGGCTCCCAAAATCATCGCCTTCAAATGCGTCCCTTCTTTCTATATTATTTTTATATCTGTACATTTGTTAAAGATCCATCTATCTTCTCAAAAGTGCAGCTTCTTTTGTTTTCCTAAGACAGACAATGCCTGCCTGTTCACATTCACTCCCGTACACTGCTTCTATATATGCTATGCTTCATCATGCACAGCAATCATCCAGCATATCGTGCTTATGCTTCCTCCAGCAGCTTTATTAACGTATCCGTTGCCATCTCTACGGTATTGGATTCTGCTTCCACTGTACGTGATCCGATATGCGGCGTCAGTATAAAGCTGTCCATATGAATCAGCTCCTGAATCCAGTCGTCGGATGCAGGCGGTTCACTGGTGAATACATCACTTGCGGCCGCATAGATTTTCCTGTTTTTCAAAGCGGTATACAGCGCTTTTTCATCAATGATGCCTCCACGGGCCGCATTGACGATGACTGCGGTTTCCTTCATCATGTCAAATTGTTCATCCGCTATCATTCCTCTTGTTTCCTCTGTAAGCGGTGTATGGATGGATATAAAATCAGCGGCTTTCAGGATGACCTCCACACTGCACTGCTCTGCATTATACGTTTCCTTTACATCCTCCGCAATCTCGTATACATCATAGGCCAGCACCTTCATCCCGATGCCGTTTGCCATGCGGGCTACCTGCCGTCCAATATTTCCAAATCCGATGATACCGATGGTCTTTCCGGTCAGCTCACGTCCGGTTGGCTTATTCCAGCCGCCCTCACGCACGTGAACATTGCTGGAAACCAGTCCCTTTGCCGCCGCAAACATCATGCCGATGGTTAGCTCAGCCACTGCATTGGAATTGGAGCCGACACAGCGTCCCACCCGGATGCCGCATTCCTCAGCAGTCTTTATATCAATATTATCCGTACCAACACCGAATTTCACGACTGCCTTCAGCTTTGTACATTCCCTTAACAATGCGCCGTCCAGCTCATCCACTCCGACGATAATGCCCGTGCTTTGCTTCGCATATTCCACAAAGGTCTCTCTTGGAAGCGGCTTTCCAGTATCATTGATATTCATTTCATATCCCAAGGCTTCCAAGCGCTTGGCTGCCTGTGCACCATAGGCCGCATATCCGCGCGGTGTTACCAGTATTACTCCCTTATGCATGCTACACAGTCCTTCTTCTTTCTTCCACGATTGCCCGCAGCTTTTTCGCATTTGCTGCGATATCCGCACTGCTTCCCTTTGTCAAAAGACCACCCAATCCTACACTGTCAACACCGTTTTCAAACCAGGTGTGCAGGTTGTCAAAATTAGCACCGCCGCTTGCCAGAATCGGAATCTGCGGACAAGGCACCTTAAACACCTTGGCAAGATCTGGGCCATAGTAATTGGAAATCGGAAAGGCTTTGATAAAGGAAGCTCCTGCCTTTAAGGCTTCTATCATTTCCGTATAGCTGGTACAGCCTGGCGCATAGGGAATCTGATACAGATTTGCCATTTCCTGCACCTCTTTGTTAAAGGTAGGCGCAATGATAAACTCTGCACCATCCATGATAGCCAACCGTGCTGTAGTCGGATCCAGAACCGTGCCGGCACCAACCAGCAGTTGGTCAGCGAATTTCTCTTTTAATGCGCGAATGACCTCACCCGCATTGTTATTTGTATAGCTGATTTCCAGTACATCTACACCACCGTCGATACAGCCCTGTGCAATTTCTATTCCGCGTTCAATGGTATCCACACGCACGATTCCCATTAAGCCTGTTTTTTTAATTCTGCAAATTGTCTCTGCCATCATAAAGCATGACCTCACTTTCTCACTTTTTTAAGCTATAAAGCTGACGCAAGCCTACAAACAGGGCGATACAGCCTCCTGCCGCAGCCGTCACAGCTTCTATGGTATTGTGCGTCTGTCCCAGTGCCAGACAGAGAAACAAGCCCGCACCAATCAACAGAAGCAACACCGCCATAAGTAAACTGTTGCCCTCCTGAACCACTTTCTCCTTACGCCAGGTAATATTTTTCCCACCTGCACGATGCAGGGAGGGAAGTAATTTTTTATTCATCACAAGCAGCAGCGCCACATACAGCAAAAGTGCCAGCAGCACTGTGCCCGCAATGCTGTGAAACAGGAAATACCCTAAAATAATGCTGATGGAAATGGCATTGATTTCTGCGTGTTTCCACAGAGTTATCGCAAACTCCCTATTTTGCGGGAGAAGATAATACGCATGCTGCTTTTTGATATACAGCAGTCTTCTTCCCTTTGTATCTGTCCCTGTAAACAGCATCCATCCTGTCACCATTCTATCACCTCAATATCTAACTAAATATCCAGCGCCTTGCGCAGATTCACAATCGTATCCTTGGCTATATCACCCAGGTGTGCACTAAGCTGATCCAGCTCCATGGAATTACAGCTGGAAAGCGCCTCCATCAGAAACGGCATATTGACTCCGGTATAGCACTGCAGCTTATGTGCTTCCTTCAGCTCATCAATCGCCACAGCCGTCATATTAAACGGAGAGCCTGCAAAGATATCCACAAATACCATAACACCGTCTCCGGTATCAATCGCCTCCACCCGTTCACAGATGGCTTCCTTTAAATCCTCGGGATTATCCGTCGGATACAAACCGATGGTTTCCACATCATTGGACATGCTGCCAAAGAACATCGCAGAGCTTTCCTTCAGCGCCTGTGCCAGGGGACCATGCGTTACTATTAAAATCTTGATCATACCAAATTACCCTTTCTGTTATTAAGAATATGAAAGAAACCTGTCAGGTTTCTTTCATGGAAGTGCTATCCAAGCAGTCCGACTGCCCCACCGATAAAGCCGATGATAAACAGAACAATCAGAACCGTTGTAATTTTCTTTCCCTTTACCTGCAGCCAGTATGCGAACAATGTCGTAACAAGAGGCAGGAAGCAAGGGAAAATCTTATTCATGATTTCACCAAGCTTCAGCGTACCGGTCTTCATTTCAATTTCCAAAACAGCACCGATGCTGACGTATTTTACAATCATGGCACCCAGACAGAACAGTCCGACAATACCAAGGAAGGTGGTGATTTTCTTGACAAAGCCGCTTTCCAGGAAACGGTCGATGGAATCCATACCCAGCTGATAGCCGCGCATGAACATGAAGTAGGTAATCGCAAAGTCGAGCAGTGTAACACCGATACCATATGCCCAGGCACCCCATACATAGCCCTGCATTGCCCAGCCAAGTGTAACACTCAGGATGATCGGCTTGATCAGACCGGCCCATACCGTATCACCGATTCCTGCCAGAGGCCCCATCAAAGCAGTCTTAATTTCCGCAATGATACTGGCATCCATATCACCGGACTCATCATTGGCAAGACCTTCCTCCAATGCGACAACCATACCAGGCAGCACTGCACCCCAGCGCGGCTCTGTATTGAAATACAGCATGTGGCGTTCCAGACCTTCCACCATCTTGTCATGATTATTCGGATACAGCTTTTCAAAAATAGGCCCCATGATCCATGCAAGACAGCCTGCCTGTAATCGCTGATAGTTATATGTCATATGACTCGTCATGTGCCAGAAGAAGGCTGTTTTCTGGACATCGCGTTTTGTTAGTGAATGTTTTTCTGCCATGATTACTCAGCCCCTTCCTGTTCCGTGTCGTTATTGAAACCAATCTTAATCAGAATCACTGCCAGACATACACCAACGAGTGCATACAGCAGCAGATCGGTCATACCGGAGTAAGCCGCAATACCAAAGCCCAGCACGAAGAATGGAAGCAGTGCTTTTTTGTACATAAACTTCATCAGCATGGACATACCTAATGCCGGCAGCATTTTACCAACTGCGCCCAGACCGTTCATTGCCCATGTCGGAATACTGTTAATCAGCGTCTGAATATATTCACTTCCATATAATGCAATCAGGAATACCGGCAGCGCACGCAGTACCAAAACGATTGCCGGACCGCCCAAGAACTGGATTCTGCGAATACCGCGCCAGTTCCCCTTGGCAGCGAGAGCATCCATCTTCACCGGCCACAGGGATGCAATCGTCATATAAGCGACATGCACATAGTTTCCCAGCAAACCGATAGGAACAGCAAACGCAACGGATGTATCAATGGACATACCGCCCTGTATCGCTACGAAGGTCCCAAGCAGACCTGCCCAGTATAAGTCAGAGGCATTTGCCCCTCCGGCTGAAATCCAGCCCATGTATGAAACGTTGATTGTTGCACCGATGATCGTTCCCTGTACGGGATCACCGTAAATCAGACCTACCCAAAATCCTGCCATTACCGGCTCACGGAAAAAGTACCAATGATATGGCCCCTGAATACCGTTGAGCAGTGCAAGCAGCCCCATTAACAATGCTTGTACCATGAAATTTCCTCCTATTCATTGTCAATAATCTCTTACATCTCTTTGCCACATTTAAAACTGCTGGATTATAATCATCACCTCCATGTGATCGATTTATCGGATTCCGGCTAAAATTTTGCCAGAGCATCCTTAAACGGATACGGATTGTCTTCCGGAATCGGCTGCATAAATACATCCACGCCACCCTGATACAAGACGTTCAGCTCCTCCGCCTCCGTTTTCGACATAACTACATTTTTGTAAATATTTTTCTTATCCCCGGAGCCTTCGATACCACCGACCTGCAGAGCAGGGAAATGGATACCAGCCTCCCAGGCTGCCTTTGCCTGTGTTGTGTTTTTAAACAGAATCAGCAGATTGTTTTTCGGAAATTCGTTTGCTTTCCATTTTTCCGCAGCCTCTGCGACATTCCAGACGATAACCTTGACGCCGCTCGGTGCAGCACCCAGTAAAATTTTTTTCAGTATCGGACTCTTTGCGGAACGATCGTCGATGACGACAATGCTCTCAATTTCATATTTCGCTACCCAGCGGGTCATGACCTGCCCGTGAATGAGTCGGAAATCAATTCTTGTAAGCTTTAGGTTTTCCATTCTTCTTATCCTTCTTTCTAATGATTTCTAGCGATTTCCACAAATCGCTTCGCTCTTCTTGTCAGCTCCTCGTAATTGCCTTCCTCACGGCATTTTTTATCTACAAGCTGTGAGCTGATGCCTGCCCCGGCAAAGCCCAGCTCCAAATACTGTGCAAAGGTTTCCTCAGTTACACCAACAGTCGCGATATATTTGACATGGTGCAGCGGTGCATAGATATCCTTGCAGTATTTCAAGCCAAGTGTTCCTGCCGGAAACAGCTTGATGAAATCCGCACCGGCCTTGTCTGCGGCGACGATTTCTGTCGGTGACATGCACCCTGGCATAGAAACCATCCCCAGAGCCAGCGTTTCCTTGACGATTTCTTCATCAAAGTTGGGAGAAACGATAAATCTGGCTCCGGCCTCATGTGCATTGTGTACCTGCTCTTTGGTTAGGACGGTTCCAATACCAAGGTATAGCTCATCCCCGAAACGTGTGTGCAGCCGCTGTATATTTTCCTTTACCTTTGCACACGTATCAGGATCCGATGGATCATAGGTGATTTCAAAGCAGCGGATACCGCCCTGAAACAATGCCTCCGCAAGCTTCATCAGCTCCTCCTCGTAAATGCCTCTTGTGATTACTACAATTTTTTCCTGTTCCAGCTTTTGTATTGTCTGTTCTTTGTTCATATGAGTTCCTTTCTATAGTCCGTTGATAATTTCCACCGGCCGCTCCCCTCTCTGCATACAATAGATGTCCTCCATCACCTTACGATTCATATTCTTCATACAGGTATAGTTATAAATAGCAGAGTGCGGTGTTATCACTGCCTGATCGCAGGTCAGCAGAGGATCGTCTTTCTCCATCGGCTCATGTGCGGCAACATCCGCTCCATAGCCGGACAGCCTTCCGGATTTCAATGCATCAAGCACTGCTGCTTCATCGACCAGTGGCCCGCGTCCGGTATTGATAAGAATGGCGCGATCCTTCATCTTTGCCAGTGCTTCGGCATTGATCAGATGCCTGCTGTTTTCTGTCAGATTGGCGTGTAGGGAGATAAAATCGGATTCCCGCAGCAGCGTATCCAGATCACAGAGCTGAATTCCCTCTGCCATAACCTTATCCTTATCGGCATAGGGATCATATGCCAGGATGCGGTTGTGAAATCCATATTTCATAATCATCGCAAAGCGTGTTCCGATATGCCCACAGCCAATGACTCCGGTTGTACAGCCGCGAAGCTGAAAGCCCATAAGCTCCTGGCGATCCTTGTTCCAGTTTCCCTCATGCACCTTACGGTCTGCGATCACCACATGCTTGGACACCGCCATAAGCAAAGCCGCCGCCTGTTCCGCAACCGCATCCAGCTCCACATAATTCTGTATATGGGTAACGTATACGCCATGTCTTCGTGAGCTTTCCAAATCGACATTGTTGAAGCCGATACCATGACGGGCAATCAGCTTCACATCCTGGTTTCTGGAAAAAAATGCTTCATCGAAGGATGGGTAATTTCCCAGCAGCACATAGGTATACCCCTTTAGCCTGCTGGCGAGCGCTTCCCCATCCATATCCGCCGGCAGCAGCATTTTATCGACCGGCCCGACGCGTTCCTCCAATTCCTGCAAATGCTTTGGAAACTCTCTGCCAAAGCTGGTAATATTGATGACTGCGACTTTCTCCATATTCATCACCCTTCCTCTCCTGTACATGTTCTGACCATAGGCAGATGCTGGCAGAAGCCTTACACTACCCATCATATTGAAAACGCTTACGATGTCAAACGAGCGATTTTCACGCTAGTGTGTCACACGTTTTATGTTGCGATTTTTCGGTTTTATCGACTTATTTTCATATAAAACGACATAGAAAGTCTGAAAATTACAGCATAAAAGCGGTTTCATTACAGTACTGTGTTAATTTTGATATAAAATGGCACAGTATTTAATCCGTAGTGTGTATTGCCGCGCAGGATTATGACACGAAAAAAGAGTGAAAACCAAAATAGATTTTCACTCAAATCATATAAGATTACATTTTATCATTATTAGATATTCCTCCTAACTCTTGAACACACCACAGCTATAAAGTGCGGCATCCGCATTGATATCACCGATTACTTGACATATGCCATATTAGTAAATTTTCTGCTCGCTTCCTTTGCTTACAAGGATATGTTTAAATCAGCGTATATTTGTCCTTCAACTAAGCGTTATAAAAATGATCAAATAGTAGCCAGCTATATTATTTTTCAATAGCTTTTCAGCTTGATAAATGTTAATGAAACTTGCTATATAGCTGGCAAAGAATAAAACTCAGCATATAATTCATACGGAATAAATACTGATACACCTTTTGCGCTCCATTGCTTTTTATAATTTAATCCATGTTATCTGTGGCTTCTTTAGAATCACACTGATATTTACTTATATTCATTATATCTTGAAATTTTCATTTTTTAACACGTTGAACTAAGTGATAAATTTGAATATACAACCTGATAAAAAAACACCGCTATGTTTTCATAAGCAGTGCTTTTTTATATATCAGCCTAACTACACAATCCGGTTCTGTTCCTCTCCCTGCAGAAAGCATCTCAGATTTTCCACAGCCGTTTCCATGATTCTGCTTCTCGCCTCTTTACTCGCCCATGATATGTGCGGCGTAATCAGACAGTTATCACATTCTAAAAGCGGATTATCACTGCGAATTGGTTCTTCTCTCACCACATCCAGAGCAGCCGCGTAAATCGTACCGTTTTTCAATGCCTGTGCAAGATCAGCTTCGTTGATCAGCTTTCCTCTTGCATTGTTAATCAGAATGGCATTCGGCTTCATCATTGCCAGCGTCTTCTTGTTTATCAGAGAATCGTTCTCCTTTGTCAGCGGACAATGCAGACTGACCACATCACTCTGCCGCAGCAGCTCTTCCAGTGATACCCTTTTGCCACTTCCATCCTCCAAAGCATGGGCGTCATAATACAGAATCTGCATTCCCAAAGCCCGTGCAATTTCTCCTACCCGCTTGCCGATTCTTCCATAGCCGATAATCCCCATCGTCCTGCCGGACAGCTCCTGCAGCGGATATTCCCAAAAGCACCAGTCCGCATTGCGGGCCCATTCCCCTTCCTTTACCCGCTTTGCATGATGACCAATACGGGATGTGACCTCCAACAATAGCGCAATCGCATATTGTGCAACGGTATCCGTACCATAGCCCGGTACATTGCATACCGCAATGCCCAGCTGCTTCGCTGCTTCCGTATCTACAACATCATAGCCGGTCGCAAGCACACCGATATAACGCAGCCGCGGGAGAGCCTCCATCAGCTTTTTTGTCATACGTGCCTTATTTACAATCACAGCATCCGCATTCTGCACACGCTCCTGAATCTGTGCTTCATCACTTCGATCATACACCGTCAGTTCCCCAAGCCGCTCAAATGCCTTCCAGTCAAGATCGCCCGGATTTTCAGTATAACCATCTAAAACTACAATTTTCATATAACAAGTAAAGATGCTTTCGCATCCCTCTCCTTTCCCTGACTTTATTATAAACCACTTTACAAGCTGTTTCGATAAATATTCTTCACATCCTCTGCCGACAGCGCTACATAACCGTTTACTGTCTGCTTTGCGGCATCCGCAGCCATGGCATCAAAATTTGTTTCATCAATACCGAGTTCCCCTAAGGATGAGCGCAGCTGCAGCTGCTTGTAAAAGCCGCGCAGTCGTTCAATTCCCTCACGTGCCATATCCCATGGATCCATTTCCCGTACCTGCCAGACCTCCCTTGCGAAGCATGCGAACTTTCCTACAGTAGCTTCGCTCAATACATAGTCCATCCAGTGCGGTGTCAGTATGGCAAGCCCCTCGCCATGGGTTACAGAATAAAACGCGCTTAGTGGATGCTCCATCGGATGAACGCTCCACTGTGTCATATGCCCAAGCTTCAGCATATCGTTGATTGCCCAGCTTGCCGCCCACATGAGATTGGAGCGTGCTTCATAATTATCCGGCTGCTGTAATACGATCGGCCCATAGGTAAGACAGATTTTTAAAATCCCCTCTGCAAAGCGATCCTGCAAAGCTGCCTCCTTTCTTGCGAAATAGGATTCCATAGTATGACTCATAATATCCGCAACACCGCAGGCGCTCTGATAAGCATTCACGCTGAAGGTAAAGCTCGGATCCAGAATTGCCGCCTTCGGCCGCAGTAGAGGATGACGCGTACCGATTTTCTCCTTCGTCTGTGGATTTGTTATCACTGCGATATGATCCATCTCACTTCCGGTAGCCGCAATCGTCAAAATAGCAATCACGGGCAGTGCCCGTTGTATTTCTTCCGGATGTGTCACAAGCTCCCAGGGACGCCGTGTACTGCACGCTGCTGCCGATATCACCTTGGCACAATCAATCGCGCTGCCTCCACCGATCGCTACAAGCATATCAATCTGTTCCCGTTGGCAAAGCATTACGCCCTTTTCCACCGTATGAATGGATGGATTGGGCTCCACACCGGAAAGCTCAGTATATTTTTTACCTGCTTTCTTTAGCTGTGCGACTGCGGCGTCATAAATACCGTTGCGCTGAATGCTTCCTCCGCCATAGACAAGCAATACCCGCTGTCCGTAGACCTGTACGATATCTGCGAGCTGATTCAGCTGTCCCTTTCCAAAATATACCTTGGTCGGGATATCATATATAAAATTTTCCATAGCCTCAGTCATAGAAGCCGGACATGATCTTTATCAATTCCTCAACATCTCCGGTTTCTCTCATCCTCCGTTGTCTGTTTTCTTCAAATTTCTGCAAATATTCTGCCTTCTCAATCACCTGATCAATCGCGGAAGCAGGAAATTTCACTGCTCCGTTTTCATCCATATGAATGATTTCACCCGGACTAACCTGCATGCCAAATACCTCCACTCCGGTATTTACCGCCTGAACTGCCCATTTGCCATGACCGGCAGTAACTCCGCTTATGACATACTGCATCTCTAACGGACGGATTTCATCCACATCCCTGCTTGGCCCATCACTGATTACACCAACACAGCCAGCAGAACGCAGCGCAGTCATCATATTGCCGCCAAGCAATCCGTTCCGGCACTTGATTTCCTCCGGCAAATCCTGCTTTACAATCAGCACGACCGGCTTTTTGACTGCCGCAACCGCCTGCAATACATCTGCAAATTTCAAACGGTCATAATTCTGATCTGGAAGTCCGTATGTACAGGTAACCGCATAACCAACCGTTCTTCCCAATTCTGGATACATCACCCTTGCCCTTTCATCCGTGTACCACTCCCCGCGCCAGGGATGATACAGCCCCAGACAATAGTCCTTGTCAGGATATGTCGCTACCACATTGGTGATGGACGGTGTATCAAACTGCTTCAGCTTTTCCAGCCTTTCATCTACGATCATATGGTCTCTCCTTTCCTTCTTATAAACCAAAGTATTCCAATATATTCTCAACAGCGATATCCGACATACGCTGAATCGCACCCGCACTGCTTGCGGCAATATGCGGTGTCAGCACGGTATGCTCACAGGCAATCAGCTCTTCATCAAAGCCGGGCTCCATAAAATGCACATCACTTCCATAGCCGTACAGCTGTCCTTTATGCAAAGCATCGTATAAAGCATTCCGGTCAATCAGCTTAGCCCGCGCTGTATTTACGATAACCGCATCCTTTTTCAGCCTGGAAAATGCAGCGGCATCCAAAAGCGGTGAAAATTCCGGTAGTGCAGGCAGGTGCAGAGTCAGAAAATCGGATTTCTCCAAAATCTCTGCGATATTAGCCTTTTGTACTCCTGTTTCCTTTAGAAATTCCTCATCGTACATACTGTCGAAGGCCAAAATCCTACAATCAAACCCCTTCAGCCTTCTTGCGACTGCTTTACCGATTGCCCCCAATCCCAGAATACCGACAGTACTCTGATATAAATCCTTTGCGATCGGCTTTTTCCACACATGCGCACGTATATTGGCATCACTGCGGGTGATGTTGTGACAAACAGACAGCATCAGTCCTACCGCATGATCCGCAACGGAATTCGTATTTGCATATCTGGCGATCCGCAGCGCTATTCCCTTTTCTTCCAGATAATCCACATCAATCTTATCCAGCCCCACGCCATACCGTGATACGATTTTCAGCCGGTCCGCATGATCAATGACATTGCGGTTAAAAACCTCTGTCCCAAGAATAACAGCATCCATCCCCTGAATGGCTTCTACCATTTCTTCTTCCGTAAGCAGCCTTCCAGTATCGTTCAGGATAACGGTAAAGCCGGCTTCCTCCAGTCTGCGAACCGGCTCCTTACTCAGCTTCCCAAAGGATTTGGATGTCACCAGCACCTTCATGCGCTTTCCTCCTGAATCAGTGTCTTCAGCTGTTCACGCTCCTGCTTGTAGTAATCCTTGAGTATGCGCAAATCCGTACCCAGAGCATAATCCCGCACTCCAAGTCTGTAATAATACTGTGCCTGTGCAGCATTTCGTATTTCCACACGGACACGCTTTCCGTAACGCAGTGCCGTTTCAATCACATAGCGCTCTACCTCTGCGACCTCCTCTACATGCTCCTGTTTATCAAAGCCGGAATTCATAGAGAAATCCGCAGGGCCAAATTGCAGAAAATCAACCTCCGGTATCTGACAGATTTCCTCCAGATTTTTTACAGCCTCCACCTTTTCAATCATAAATCCCTTGACAATATCCTGTACATCACGGGCATAGTCCATCTGACTGGACAAATTTGCACTGCGAATCCATCTGCGGTTTACAAATCCCAGCGTTCCTCCTCCCGGTATTGCCGGTGTGATTGCCGCAATCGTTTCCCGTATTTCATCCGCACAGGTATGATCGGTAAACAAAACCCCTTCAAAGCCGGATGCAATGGCCTTTTGTGCCACATAAATACGGTTGTGATAGTCCGGTTTAATGATCATGGACAGCTGATGCAGCTCTGCTGCGCGTGCCATGCTTTCCAGATCGTATTGATCAAAGGGCGCATATTCCGCCAGAAATTCCACATAGTCATAGCCCCCGCTGCAGCCGATGATTTCCACAAGCTGTGCCCATGTAAAGTCAATACGTGTTGCTGTAATAATGTCCTGCTCCTGCAGCTTTTTTCTTAATTGATTGATCATTCAGTTCTCCTTTTCTCTCAGCAGATATTCATGTCTGCATAGAAATTCATAGATACCATCCTCGTCATTTGTATATTCGCTCACCCAGTCTGCACAGTCCTGAATGGTTTGCTCTGCATTCCTCATAGCAACACCGATTCCACAGCCTTTTAGCATGCCGATATCATTTTCGGAGTCCCCAAATACCATAACATCCCGCAGTGTATGCTCAAACTGCTGCACATAGGCTTCCATCGCCTTATGCTTGGATATGTGACAGCTGCTGAATTCATATATATCCGGTTCCGCAAAATACCCCTTCACCCCCTGTATCTGATGCTGCTTTACGGCTTCCTCTACCATCGCACGATATGCCGGATCAAACAGCAGCATAACTCTGGGTGCACCCTGATACGAGGTATCCTTTACAGGATCAAATATGAGATGCAGATCATTCATTTTCATAATGGAATCCACGCGTCCTGAGCTTCCTGTCGCATATAGGATATCCGGATTATGGAAAGCGGTGATTATTTGTGGACAGGGATGAAAGCAGTTCACGATTTCAGCGATTGTTTCCGGCTGGATCAGCCCCTCCCTGTGATGACTGCCAGTATGTATGTTTATGGTATCGACACCGTTGTTCGCGATGACAATATCAATTACATCCTCCATTTCAAAGCGTTTCATCAGGGGCAGAATCGAAGAAGGTGCCCGTCCGCTGGCAATGCCGATTGTAATTGCAAAGTGTTCTTTCAAATGACGCAGATAGTTGATTGTTTTCCTGGATGGCTCCTTATTGCTGTATAGCAGTGTGCCATCCAGATCACAGAAAATATAATAAGCCTTGTTGTGCACAGCCCTTGGAAGATTCTTTGTCCCACAGGTGTCAGTATGCTGCTTTGCCTTTTGCATAGCACTTACGTTCAGGATAGTTCGAGCCGCTGTAGCGGTATATACTGTTGAGGCAGCGGCTATATCCTTTCCCCTATTTCCCTTCACAGCCCAACAGCCGTATATAATGCTTAATCTTATTCTTAAAGCCTTCGGCCAGCAGTGGATAGAGCTGATAAACAGCATTACCGCTCAAATCCTCTTTGATCAGATTTTCAATAGCACTCCGCTTCAAATCATTGGACAGATTAACTTTATTGATTCCCTCTCTTGCACAACGTGCCAGATTTTCATCACCGGTACCACTGCCTCCATGCAAAACCAGAGGGATATCCAATGCTTCCTTCAGCTCATGCAGCAGATCAAAATGAATTTTTGGAGTACCCTTATACACGCCGTGTGCAGTGCCGATAGCAACCGCCAGCGCATCCACCCCTGTCTGCTTCACGTATTCCACCGCTTCCTCCACTCTGGTGAAGGCCTGGTGTCCATCGGTATGATATTGTTCACCGACGCCAACATGACCAAGCTCCGCTTCTACGCTGATTCCCAGGGCATGACAGATGCGTACCATCTCCTTCCCCTGTTTTACATTTTCCTCAAATGGTAAAAGAGAGCGATCGATCATGATCGAGGTATACCCGGCACGAATACCAAGCAGACAATCTGCGAAGCTCTTTCCATGATCCAGATTTAATGCGATGTTCACACAGGAACGCCTGGCAAGCTCCACAGCCAGATGTCCAAATGTCACCAGATCCGGATTCGCAACCGGCGTGGTATTCAGGATGATCCCGGTGTCTGTCTCCTCCGCTGCCTCTATTGCCGCACGCAGATTATGCTCATTATCTATATTGCACGCTGGTACCGCATAGCCCTCCTGCTTCGCTCTAATCAACAGCTCATTCATTGTTACAAGCATAGGTATTACCTTCCTTTCCGTAATTGATCATGACGCGATACACGCCCGGTTTACATGCATATTCGAATGCTTCCTTACCCTGTGCAAAGCTGAATTCCCGGTCAATGACCTTCTCCATATCGATCATACGATAGCTAATCAGCTTAACGGCCATCTGGTTATCCTCAATGGTTGGATTCAGGGTTCCGATAAATTCTATCTCCCTGCTGTGAACCTTACCAAAATCCACACCGATTGGCTCCTTGCTGTTTTGAGAGCTGTAGGCAATCAGTCTGCCATACGGCGCCAGCATATCAATCGCCTGCTGCCAGACCTCCTGAAACGGTATCGTATTGATAACGGCATCTGCACCAAGTCCATCTGTTAGCTTTCTCAGCTCCTCATTGACATCGCACTGCATAGGATCAAATGCATATGCTGCTCCCTCCTGAAGCGCCATCCTTCGTTTCTTTTCATCTGTTTCGCTGACAATGATCCGTGCTCCGCTCATCTGAGCAAGCTTCAGATGAAAATATCCCATGATCCCCATGCCGATAATCACGATCGTATCAGCGAATTTAATTCTTGCCTTACGGATACTGTGAATACAGCAGGCCAGCGGTTCCGTTAGTGCCGCATGCCGCAAATCTGCATCATCCGGTATGCGGATAACCTGCCATGCCGGTATGACCAGACATTCACACAGACCTCCCCCAAGGATATTGCCAGCCAGTGAAGCTCTTTGCGGCATTTCTTTTTTATGATTACACTGGGTACCTCTGCCGGAGCGGTCCAGCTCACATTGATTGCAATAGCCGGACGTAAAAATCGCCTTATCCCCCGGCTTTACCCCAACAACCCCTCTGCCGGTTTTTATAATCGTACCGCTGCACTCATGGCCGCCAAGAAATGGATATCCGTAGTTTCTCGTCCCCTTGTATGTTCTGCGATCCACTGTACATAAAGAGCATACCTCCGTTTTAAACAGCACCTCATAATCTCCTGCTTCAGGAATATCCAGCTCCTGTATTGCCAGCTTATCCTTTCCTTCAATCACCCATGCCTTTGCTTTTTCCATATGATTCTCCTCTCTTTCCTATGCAATAAGCAACACGCTTTATCATAGAAGCTATGTCAGTCTCACCTCCTGTTGTGACAGCTTCCTTTCTATTTCCTTATAAATACACCATCACCTATCATCATATTGAAAACGATTACAGTGTCAAATTGACACGAAAACACATAGTGTGTCACCATGAAATTGACACCTGCTCATATTCTTCTGCCTGTATAGTTGAAAACATTTACATTTTTTACGAAATCTTATCTAGTATGTACTTTCCTTATTATTTATGTTAATATTTTTTTATCTTGTGTGTTATTTTATAATGAAATATAACACGAAAAAGGAGTGTGGAATGTAATATATGGCTAAAAAAAGACGTGATTTAATCATGAACCTGGTCAGAGAATACACCAGTGAGGGTCTGGCGGATAAATCCTTCAGCTTTGAGCGGTGCAATGCCTTTGACATCGCTCTGGACTTAAAGCTGGATCGCTCCAATGTTTCCAGAATACTGAATCAGCTGTTCAATGATCTTCTTTTGATCAAGGTTGAGGGCAGACCAACACTCTATCTCTCCAAGGAGGTTATCGTCAGTGAGTATCATTTCAGTAATATCCCGCAAATTATTCCGAATAAGGATAATCTGAAAAACTTATTTGTATACGATGCAAGTGATACAAGCTTTTATAAAAAAGGAATGGATATCATCGGAAACGGATATGAGGAATCGCTGACGCCGGTCATCAGTAAAATCACTCCCGCTGTATTCTATTATCAAAATAAACCATTGTTAATCGCCCTGCAGGGTGAAAAGGGCTCGGGAAAGAAGTACTTCTGCAGAAAGCTGTTTGAGCTGGCAGTAAAAAATAAGCGGATTCCAAAGAAAAGCAGAAGCTTTACCTTTGATTACCGCTCGATAACAGACAGCCTTACAACGCTTCGCCAGCAGCTGCTCGACCGTAATATTTCCATGGTGATTATGGAAATTTTCACACAGTTTCAGGAGAATGATATTTATCGCTTCTGGAATGACCTGAACAATTTGTGCATCAACGAGAATAAGCCTGTCCCCATCATGATTTTTCTCGTGGATCAGGGTGTGGAAAACTTTTCATATTTCTCACAGCTTACCCCCTATGTATCCCACTATCCGAATCTGAAGGAGCGCACGACGAAGGAAATGATTGAGCTTGTCCTGACCTTCCTGCAGGAGGAGGCTGTCAATCTGAATTGCCGTATTAAGATCACCGGCAATGCCATCGCTTCCTTTCTCAGTGCAGAGTATACCTATAATCTTTTTCAGCTTCGCAATGAAATCGTCTATTCTCTTTCCAATAATCTGTATTCCAGTGTCATAGCCAATCATGAGCCGATTGTCATTACCCATGAAAATATTTCCAAAAATGTGATACAGAACAAAAGCACAGATACTTCACTGGAGGATCATATCCGCATTACCGTTACACAGCTGTTACCGGAAATTATTGATATTTATCCGGATCAACCGTGTGAAACACTCGAAAATTTACTGCAGACACAGCTTAATGCAGGCATTGTGATCCCTGCAAAGCTGAAAAACATCATCGAAAAGGCAAAGGAAGATGTGCTGATGACACGGACGAAGCTGCTGGATTCCTCCTCCATAGAAATGCAGTCCAGGGTCTACCAGGCTCTGACTCCGCTGTTTACCAAGACCAAGCTGAAAAATGACCGCCAGATTCTCAGTAAGCTGTATATGCAAATTCAACATATGCTGGATAATACCTTTGCGTATCATTTCCAGCTGGAGCATCTGGATTACAAGGAAACTGCTTATTCACAGGAGCTGAGCGATAATGTAATCAGTACGGTGGAAAACAAGTTCAATGTCAGTCTTTTGAAGGTGTACAAGTGCTATATCCGTAATTTCATTTATTATGCATTAAAATCCATCAGCCAAAACACCATCATGACGCTGATTGTCTGTCATGGAGAACGGCTTGCGGAAAATTATGCACAGCATCTGAATCAGATTTTAGGAAGCCGCTGCTTCTTCTCCTTTGATTACAATCTGTATTATCAGACACATGATTTCCATGAATTCACCGATAAAATTTATAAGCTGATCAAATTTATAGATATAGGAAAAGGGGTTCTCATCGTAGGTGATAAGCCTCCCTTGACTACCCTGGATAAATCTATCATTTCCACACTGAATATCCCATCCTTTTCCCTGTATCCAGTATCACTGCCGCTGTTATATGAAACAAGTGAGGTGGTATCGCAGAAAACGATGCATCTGCTGGCTCTGCTCAGCGATGTGGTAAACAGGAAGAAAAAAATCAAGGCGTTTTTGAATGATAAGAATCTGACATCCAAAAACGAACGGCAGAACAGCGATATCTTTCAACGGTTTCAGGCAACCTTCCCTACGATCAACATCATGAGGTCAAATGAGGCCTTGTACCGGGTATTGCAAAATATATGTGTGGAGTGCGAGCTGCCACTGTCTAACAGTCTTATTATTCAGTTTTTATTCCATGGGACATGTATGCTGGACCGTTGTGTAAAGAAGCAGAACATCCGCTATAATTTATTGGAAAATTTCCTTATGGAGCATACGGAGCTGTTTCACATAGTGAAAACAAATCTGTTGAAAATACGTGATTTCATGACATTATCAATTTCACAGGAGGAAATCGCCGTGTTGTGTGATGTTATATTAAATTATCAGATGGAATATTCAGGTTTAACGGATTAACTACCGGTGTGATGCCGGTTTTCTTTCGTCTTAACTGAAAACTTGTAAAAAAATCTAATGTAATTTAGGATTTTCGACATTTCTTTTCGTATATAAGAGTGTAAGGAATAACCTTGCAGAAACGAGGAAATGTCAAATGACAAGAAAACAACCAGAAGATGTATTGAATTACCGCAATGATTTGTTCTTCAAGTACACCCTCTCTCGTGAGGATGAAGGCTCCATCTTTGCACGCAACACCATTATCGAACGTGTGACCGGGATACGGGTTAAGGAAAGTACGGTTATGAATCCTAATCTGGATCCCAAAACCATCGGTAAGAAAAAGATTATTTTAGATGTCCACGTAAAGGATGAAAATAATCAGCTGTTTTGCATCGAAATGCAGACGACGTTTACTGAAACAGAAAAGAAGCGTTTCGAATTTTATGGGGCAAGAGCGCTGAATGATCAGTTAAACAGTGGGGAGAAGTATGAGCTGTTGAAGCCTGTCCATCAGATAATTTTCATTGATGAATATCCATGGAATAATCAAAATCTGATGAATCATTACCAGATGCGTACCGAAAAGGGAGAGGTGGAGAATAAAAAGGCACTGATAAAACGCAGCTACATACATTTGCCGGTGATCAATGAGCTGGTAAGGAAGCAGGGGATTTTGAAGTTGAATGACTTTGAGCAGTTGTGTTTTCTGTTTGAAAATAATGAAAATGATGCTATACTAAAAACGAAGGAAAGGCTGGTGAAAGTGTTCATGGAAAAGTACAAGGAAATACAGAAAAATGAAAAGCTATGGTCAACGGCGATGGCAATTCAGATGGGAGAAGCACGCTATCGCAATGGTCTGAATGACAGCTATAAAGAGGGCCTTGAAAAAGGGCTTGAACAAGGAATAGAGAAAGGTAAAGAAGAAGGTGTAAAGGAAGGTGAAAAGAAAATTTTACAAATGTTGAATAAGCAAATCATTATCAAATATCACGAAGATGCGGCAGCGTGGTTACAAACACTCACAGTTAAACAGCTCATTTCTATTTCAGAATTACTATTTGCCTGTGACACGCTGGAGGGTTTAAAGCAACAAATAAAGGACGTATAATTTATTAATCAAATATTTTGTTCTTTGATTAAGATTTATTTGTTATACATGATGTTATTTTCGATTTTTTCAAGTAATATAACTATAATAGACACCAAGTAGCTCAAATAATAAACAAAAGGTTTTGCATAAATTATGCTGGGTATGTACGTTGATATTGTGAAATTTTTGCTTCTAATTTATATTGCACTGGAACTACGCGATATAGCAGCAAAGCTGAATAGGTAAAGCAAAATATGAGTAATATAATTACAGAATAGAAATAAACATTACAATGCATCTACATGATGCCAGCTTAAACATATTCCCAAACCAAGGTCACCTCATATAAAAAAGGAATTGTCACCCACATTCTCAAATTGTGACGATTCCTTTTTCTCTTTCTATTTTACAATCTTTGCTCAACGTACATATGTAATAGCTGCCTCCAACGCAATGGCATTCCTTCCGTATACTGACATACCAGCTCCTCCCATCCCTGCGTCAGTTCTCCAGTTTTGATACCATAGAGTAAAGCCGCAGCCAGAACCTTGAGCAAATCTTCACTATATTCTCCCTGTTCCTGCATCAGAGAAAGCGGTTTGCGAATACGCTCCATTGGTTTTAGCTTCCGTTTAACATCACGGACATTGCGTTCCACAGTATCCACAATATTATAATTCTGAAATTTGCGTATTGCCATTTCTGAAAATGCACGCTGCTCCTCCATACAAACTGTATAAGCTCTTGTTATACAGCGATTGATTACCTCTGCGATTCGTTTTACGATATCTGAAATCTCACTGTCATTTGCCGCCTTTGCATAATCTGTATACCCCTTCTCATATCCCAGATAAGCGATACATGCACTTATACAGTTATATGTATAGATTTTACGCTCCAACAAATCGGAAAAATGCATTTCCTGGACGAAGCCGTATAGCGGCAGCTCATGTCCCAGTGCTATTCTGTCATAGGGCAGATGATCCAGATTTTCACTGAAGATATCCAGGCTATCGGCATTTCCTAATGTCGTACAGAATATAACAGCCTCAGATAAACAAACGCGGGAATCCGTTCGTAATTCAGCGAGTGGTGAGGATGGCTGAATACCATTCTCCGCTACAATAATATCAATCGGGGAATTCCCTCTTTGCAGCAGCATCTCCTGTAAAAACGCCAGCAGTTCCTGAACATGATCTGCTCCAACACTAATAAATATGCGCTCTGCCTGAGCCGCCTCAATAAGTGCCTGTTCATCCATAATATTATAAGCTGTATAATTATCAACAATAAGAGGATCTCGTTCTTTGCCAAAGCTGATGGTATATGCTTTATCTCTTCGTAGCTTCTGAATCAGTGCTTCCTCACGATCCAGAAACACTGTGGTTTCTCCAGACAGCTGTAACAAGCGATTGATATAACCTCTGCCACTAAGTCCGGCACCAATAATGACATTTTTACTCATGCCCTTTTACCAGCCCTTCTGCCCGAAGCTTTTCCACCGCTTTTAAAATTTCCTGAAAGAGCTGTTCCTGCTCATCAAGCTCACATACCTGTTTCAAAACATAGGTAATCCCCTTTTCTTTTCGCATCGCCTTCAGCTTCAAAGCAGATGGGTCACTGGGCTCATCAAAAAACAATGCCTTAGCGATTGTTTCAATGATAACGCGGGGATAGATGCCGTGCGCAAGCGCCATACGGGCAGGCGCAATCAGACGATCCTGTGCTCCCAGTTTGCGCAGCGGGTCTTTACCATGACGGATCAAGCGATCAACAATCGTCCAGTCTGTATACTTTGCCCGGGCTTTTTTTGCGAATGCTTCCTGCTGCTGCGGATTGACCTGCAGCTCTGCGACCAGTGTCTGGTTAATTTCTTCATAAGCCTCGTCCAGCAAAGCCGCGATTTCCGTGCTGTTTGCCGCTTCTGCCAGCAATTCATAGCCTGCCAGATAACCATGATAAGCAATTACCGCATTGCTTGTATTATTCGTATACATCTTCTGTGTAAGGAAGCTGCCAAAGTTCTGCATCAGCTCTGCAGCTTTGATATCGGGAAGCTCTCCCTTGAAATGTTCAGCGCTGATGGGCAGATACCAGTAATTCTGAACCCATACGCCTGTAGGATCCTGTTTTTCCTGTTCCTCACTTGGCTGCGTGGCAGAACGCATAATAACCGCCTCATTCACACCTATACATTGGTCAAAAGCAGTCTTCTCAGCTTCATCCATATGCTCTGTAATCCCCTCGTACAGTGTCCTTCCTGCATCTCTCCAGTTTTCACAGGTCACAAAATTAAACAGCCTTTCCGGTATACCATAGCTGTGATAAATATGCGCAATCTGCTTTCCAAGAGAATTTAGATTCGCTCCGCCAACAGATACAAAGGCGATATCAGCTTCTAGTAAGGCCTCTGCAATATGCTTCTCATCTCCCATCTGTATAGCCTTAAATCCAGTTACATCACTATCCAGCAAGGAATCCCCCAGAATATATACATGATAGCTGCCTCGCTCATTCAGCTTATCGATCAACGTTTGATTGATGTCCACAAATGTGATTTCAGCATTGCTGAGATACAGCAACTGACCAATAAATCCCCGGGCGATCTTCCCTGCCCCAAATACAATAGCTTTCATAGCTGCCTCCATTCTCCCCGCGCTTCGCATGCGGGATCAAAAATTGCATAAAAGTTATTTCAAATTATTTATTTTATTACTTCTGGATTTTCTTTCACTCTTTATCCTCCATATAACATCTTAAATCTTTCATTGACACTTCCTTTACATAGCCCTTGTCTATTTCATCAGCCTGGATAATTTTTATGCTTGAACCATCTGCCTTTTTATTACTTTCGATATAAGCAAGCAAGTCTTCAGCATAATAATCTGCCACATAGGGAGGTCTCATTTTTATTAAAATTCTGCGCTGATGATTACGCAGCAGTCACTGCCTCAACATCATCATTCCGATATCCATGCATTCTCCGTATGTCTGCCCCTGTAATGCATATCCGAAATTCAACAGCATTCGCTGTCCGCTGCTTTGCTCTGTATATGACTGCCGACATGTGGTGTATGAACTTCCATATACCCTCCTTTTGCAGAAAGCCCGCCATGATCATACGTATATGGCGGGCTTTCTGCATCAGCTATTATCTGCTATTTCTGTAAATATCTTTGCTCTGCGGGTAAGCTCCACGAAATTTCCATCCGCTATCACGCTACGGTCAATAAAGCGGCTGCTGATACCCGCTGCGCAATATCCGGCATCCAGATAATCCTTGAAATTATCCTCATTCACACCGGCTGCCGCAAGAAACTTCACATGATTGATCGGCCCTCGCACATCCTTTATATAGCTTAAACCAAGCCAGCCTGCAGGAAAAATTTTCACGATATCCGCTCCCGCATGATGTGCCTGCAGGATTTCTGTTGAAGTCATGGCGCCGGGTATGGATACCAGCCCTGCTTGTTTTGTTGCCTGAATAACCTCTGTGTTGACATCCGGTGATAGGCAAAACTCTCCACCGGCTGCCTTTGTCGCTTTCACATGCTCCACGCAGGTTACGGTACCACTTCCTACCTTCATTTCCGGAAAATGCTCTTTAATCGTTTTTATAGCACCACAGGTTTTCTCTATCGCATCTGTATCTGCCTGATCAAAGGTTACCTCCACTACACGTACACCGCCATCATACAGAGCTTTGATAGTTTTTACCAGGTCTTCTCCATAAAGGCCACGACATATTACCACAACCTTGTGCTTTGCGATAAAGTCTACAATTTCATTCATACAAACACCTCTTTCTTTTTATAAATATTTCGCTATATTCTCTTCCGGCTCTGTCACAATGACACGCAGGAATACCTTGATTCCCTTGTTTAACAAATTACGAAAGGCCTGCTTTTCATTCTCACTTACCGAAATGTTTTTAAACATTGGCTTTCTTCCTGCTTTCGCACCAATACCCCCGACATTGACAGCTTCCAGACGGACACCTGCATCACTCAGCTCGTCAAGAACAACCGGTGTCTTTACAAGAATGATAATTTTTTCATTTTTTCCATCCTCATTCAGATAACCAATGGCATCCTTCACACTCAGTACCTTTAAACTGATTTTCCCGGGAACGCTGGATTTCATCACCATTTGCAGGAAGGAATCCTTTGCGACGCCGTCATCAATAATCAGCACCTCATTTGCTTCTGTATACTGTATCCATTGTGTCATGACCTGTCCGTGAATCAGACGATCATCTATTCTTGTCCAAACGATATTTTTCATATATTCCTCCATTACTCGCGATATGCAAGCATACATTATGATGACTGTTATTTTACGAATCAGTCAAGCTCACACTTCTTTGTTTGCTTTAAAATAATCTATGAGATGATCTACAGCCGCATGTGACATTTTATTCACAGCTTCTACACTGACAGCTGCTGTATGCGGACTGCAAACGACATTATCCAGACCGATAAATCCCGGATTCATATGCGGCTCCTCTGCGAACACGTCTGTACCGTACCCATAAATACGCCGCTGCTTTAACGCCTGTATCATATCCTTTTCATCGATTAGGGACGCTCTTGCCGTATTGATTATCACAGTTTCCGGCTTCATCAATGCAAGCTCCTTGTGCGTGATAAAATGTGTTCCATCTGCATTCCCCGGTATATGCAGGGTAATAATATCCGCCTGCTGAAAGATTTCCTGCGGGGAAGCAATCTCGATTCCTTCCCGTTTGCAATATGCTTCATCTAGAAATGTATCATACCCAATAATCTTACATTCAAATCCCTTTAAACGCTTAACAACCTGGCGCCCGATTGCACCAAGACCGAATACCCCTACCGTCTTATGGCATAAATCCAGGCCGGTTTCCTTCTTCCAAACACCCTTTTGCAAAGAGGTATGGACATTGCATACATGCCGTAAAGTGGAAAGCATCAGTGCGATTGTATAATCTGCAACTGCTTCTGTATTGCAATTTTTCGTTACAGTTACTGCGATTCCCTTTTTTTCTGCCTCTGTAACATCAATATTATCTATCCCTACACCGTATCTTGATATGATTTTCAGACAATCTGCCTTTTCCAAAACCCGTTTACTGACAGTATCGGAGCCAAGGATAATTGCATCCACGCCTGTAACCTCACCCATCATTTCCTCTTCATTCATAATATGGTGATACCGATTATCAATCAGCTCCCATCCCAAATCCAGCAATCTCTTTCTTGGTGCTTCATCAAATTTTCCAAAGCTGTTAGATGTAATTAAAACCTTCATATGACGCCTCCTATCAGATAATGCCAAGTAATCCGCCAATGATTCCAATTGCGAATAATATTAACAGAACCTTGTTTACACTTACTTTCTTATTCATCAAATAAAAGGTCAGCATGACCATACCAAACGGTAACAGATTGTTTACAACCTTATCCAGAATATCCGTTTGTACTGCAAGCTTGTTGTCACCGAGTGCTATTTCCGCAGTAGATGTCAGCTTTACCGTGGTGGCCGCAAGTGCTCCAATGGTGATTGAACCCATAGCGGTTACCATTGTCATGATTTTTTCCATCTTACCGCCGCTGAAGAATTCACCGACAAAATCGCGTCCCTTGTCATACGCCTTGCGGTACAGCGTATAGCTGATACCAAAGTTCAATGCCAGCGTTACAAAGAAATAGAAGATTGGCCCCAAAAGATTTCCTTCCTGACCGATGGAGATTGCGATAGAACCGATAATAGGTATCAGCGTTCCCTGTCGCAGTGTGTCACCAATTCCTGCCAGCGGCCCCATCAGGGAAGTCTTTACCGCACTGATGGCCAGTCCGTCAATTTCTGCACCGCTTGCCTTTTCTTCTTCCATTGCAATGGTAAGGCCAAGAATTACTGGCCCAACAAGTGCAAATTCTGAGTTATAAAACTCCATATGACGCTGACAGGCTTCGGCACGCTCCTCAGGATCCGTATATAGCTTAGCGATTACATTTTTCATCCCGGAGAAAAATCCAGGAGCCTGCAGACGTTCATAGCTGCAGCAGGCCTGTGCAAATACCTCAAACATGAAATAGGATGTATTCAAATCTTTTATAGTCAGCTTTCTTTCTGTCATCTGTTCACTCATTCTTCATTCCCTGCCTTTCCAAATTTCAAATCGCCATAAAAGTAAGCAACGATTGCTGCAAAGATGGATACCACCAGCATACTCAAGCCGGAATATGTTTCCAGAAAGAAGCCCAGTGTAAAGAAAATCAGGATACCGTTTCTTGTATTCAGCATACGAATGATCATAGCGATACCGATTGCAGGAAGTATTCCTCCAATTACGCTCAGTATATGCAACGGCTTTCCAGCCAGCATGTCCAGCAGTCCCTGTGTAGCCGGAGCACCAAAGTATACAAGCAGTGCACAGGGAATCATCGTCACAGCATATCCAAAGAGCTGCGTTGGAACCAGTTGCCAGAATGCCATTTTTTTAATGTCACCGGTAACTGCATATTTGTCCATCTGATGCACGAAATAAATATTCACTGTCTGTCGAAGTGTCCAAACCATCGTTCCCATAACCCCGAGCGGAACTGCAATTGACATGGCAACCTGCGGTGTGGCATTCGCACTCAAAGCAAGCGCCGTTCCAACAACTCCACCAATACCAGGATCGGTAGGCAGCGTACCTCCCGCATTTACGAACCCTAGATATAATGTATTGATCGTAGCACCCATGATACAGCCTTCCACCGGCTTCCCAAGAATAAGACCAACAATCGTACCGGCACATATTGGCTGGCGAATGGATACACTTCCCAGTCCGGTCAGCCAGGGAACCCCGTTGTTTGTTAAATAATAAAGCGTACCAATCAGAATGGCTTGAATAATTGAAATCTGCATAACTTATCTCCTTTCAGCAATTAGCTTATAATTGAAACTGATTTCTCAAATCCAAAATACTGTTCCCACCAACTTCTAATGCGTGCTGCTTCAGCTCTTCCATCTTCATAAAGCTCTTGCTTGTAGCCACTTCAAGAAGAATAGGTAGATTTACCCCTGTAATACATTCCGAGCGAACTGTACCCTGCAGCTCGTGCATCGCTCTGGCTGTTGCATTGGATGGACTACCGCCAAACAAATCTGTCAGTATCAGCACTCCATCTCCCTGTGAGCAAGCATTCAATCTGCATATCGCCTCCTTAATTGTATCCTTCAGACTGTCAACACTGTCTCCATGATATAAACCATGACTCTCGATCAGCGGGGCTTCTCCCATAATCAGTGCTGCACTTGACAATAGCGCCTGTGCAAGATCGCCATGTGTCACCAATAACACTGCAACCATATTTCTACCTCCTCCTGTTCACTCGCTGCCGTTGATTTCGACAGTAGCTCTTAATTTCGAGTGTATTGTAACACGCGATTTTCGCCACACAAAATCCTGTATATATTTACACATTATTCGAATTGTGTAAATATAATCCTTTGTAAATATCGGCTATTTCGTTTTATTTTCACTAGAAAGAAAACGGTTTTTTTATTATTTAAAGATATCTGCGTAATTTTTTGCACAATCTAAAGAAAGAAAAAATACATTTTCTTCTTTTGTGTGTAATCGTTTTGACCATTTTACACCAAATAATTTATTTTTTTGCTATAATGAAAAAAAGGAGGATATGTATGGATAAGAAAAAGGAAGAGGTTTACCAGCACCTGGTGCAGCATACAGCGAAGCATCTGCAACAAAAAGGCGGTTTGGGAAGAGATGCGCTGAATATCAGTATAGATTTACAGATGGACCGCTCCAATGTTTCACGCTTGCTGAATCAGCTGCATCATGAAGGAAGACTAATCAAAACACAGGGCAGACCAACCTTATTTTTTGCAAGAACACCCCTGGAAAATGAGTATCCGGATGTGCATGTACCTAGCATTATTCCCAAGGGAAAAAGCATTCATAGCTATCTGAAGGAAGAGCTTGAGCAGAAAAATGAGCTGACGCAGGCTGATGTTTTCCGGCAATACCTTGCCAATCGCAATACCAGCAGCATGTTTGAGCCAATTCAAAGGGCTAAGTCCGCGCTACTCTATCCGCCACAGGGATTAAATGTTCTCTTATACGGTGATCCCTGCGTCGGCAAGCTGAATTTTGCAAAATCCATGTATCAGTTCTGCCTGCAGCATGAAATCTTCAGCCGCAATTCCCGAATGGTTGTATTTGACTGTCTGAATTATGCAGATCAGGAGCCTGAAAAAATTCTTAGTAAGCTGTATGGTCATTATGATGGAAGTCACCTGAAAAAGGGGCTTTTGGAATTAAGCAGAAACGGTATGCTCATTCTGAATCATATGGATAGTCTATCCTTTTCCGCACTGACCAGTCTGTACAACAGCATCATCAGCCATTCTTATAGTCCTGTGCAGCTGCCATCCAAGGAATATCCAATCCGCTCACTCATTATCGGGATTTCCAATTCAGAAAATATGATTTTGAATCCGGATATCCGCCGCTGCTTTCCTATGCAGATTCATATCCCCTGTCTCCGGGAGAAATCTATACAGGAAATGCTTGTGCTCACGATGCAGTATTTCCAGGAGGAGGCTCAACACATTGATAAGACGATTCGTATTTCCAAGGGTGCTCTCAGCTGCTTTGTCATGTCAGACTATTCCGGAAATCTTCCCCATTTACACGCAGAAATCAAGCAGGCCTGCGCTCACGCGTTTCGTAATTACCTTGAGCAGGAGGCTTTGTTTGTAAACATTGATTATGATGATATTTCTACGCAGGTGCTAACGGATATATATGATGTGAATGAGCGTATGAGTGAGCTGGATAATATTCTTCACCTTTTCGATGGCGAGTATTTATTCTTTTCTGCCTTAAAACAGAATCAGGAGTTGGAATTGCTGTATGACCTCAATGACAGCACGGATAAACGGGATAGTTATTTGGAAAGTATTGATGATAAACTGATTAACCTATGTATACAGGATATCAATTCAGCAATCAATATTCATCTGAATACCATCCGGTCGGTTATGCTGAAGCAGGTATACGATCTGCTGTATCCCATTTTACAGAAAAGTCCGATTTGTAAAAATGAGAATCTGCTCTATGGATTACTGCTTCATGTTTCCAATACAATCAAACGGATCCGCAGCGGGAACCGGGAGCTTGGCTTTCGCAAAGGAGAGTATCGGATTGCTAAGGAAGATGATTATGAATGTGCAAGAAACATTGTAGAGCATATACATATTCATCAGGATTTGCAGCTGCCTCCGGAGGAAATAGATTATATAGCAACCTATCTGTATCTGTCATCACAATGGATCGATAGCAATTATATACAGCTGCTGATTATCAGTATGGAAAATGATACAGCAAGGGAGTATGCCGATTATCTGAACAGTTTATCCTTTAAATCAGAGATACACTGGCTGCGACTTCACACCTTAAGCTCACTGGAAAAGAACATGACGCTTATTACGGAAGCCATGCAGAACATCAATCGGGGAAAAGGGGTAGTGATTGCCACAGACTGTAGTGCTGTAATGATGAATGAACAGATGCTGAAGCAAAAAAGTGATGTGGAATTCACCATAGTTACGGATATTTCAGTAAAAACGCTCATGTCTATTGTGGAAAAGATGGAGTCTCTTGGCTCCACATTAAGTTCCATTCAATACTTTCGACAGGAAAGCAAAAAGGATGCTGCTAATGTAAGTGAAACGGAAACACATGCACAGGAACTGCTAAACGATATTACAAATAAAGTACTATCTGAATCACTGGTATTTCTGAATCCACACAAGGTCTGTCAGTCTCTATTCAATGTATTGATCAATATTCTGCATGATTTGAATATTTCCTATACAGATGATTTGTTGATTAAGTTCATATTTCACAGTGGATTTATGATTGAGCGCTGCATACGAAAAGAGCCCCTGTCCTATCCAAAGGCCAGAGGCATCATCAATCAGTATGATCAGATGTATTATATAATGGAGAAGAATTTTGAGATTATCTCTGAAATATTCAACGTTACGATTCCTTCTTCCGAAATGGCGATGATTATGGAGATATTCCTCCCATATATGTAGAATGTGTTCGTTTACTCTATCAAGTTCATCGTATGATAATAAACATAATCAAACGAAATGTGAACCAAAAGCAACGGTAAAAGAAGCACCCTATAGGAATTGCAGCTCACTGCTGCTTTATCCTAAGAATGTACGTGTGTGTTTCTCTTAATTACACATCTATCTATTGCATTTTAGAAATTCTCCAATGCTGTGCTCACAATTTTCTGTATGGTATCATCAACCAGTGTAACACAGTTCGGATGCAGCCATAGCAGAGATGCCGGAGTCGAGGTTGATATTCTCTGACTCATAAATGCCTGATAAGCGGCTTCCTTTCGTTCACCGCAAACCAGCATAATTATTTGTTTCGCTGTGAATATACCCTGCAATCCTATCGTCAAGCCGCCCTTTGGCGCATATCCCTTCACCATATCGTGGGTTTTTGTCTTTTCATCCAGCTCAGCAAAATGTGCGTTCAGAACAAGCGAATCCGCTGGCTCATTCAGTCCGAGATGTCCATTCATTCCCAACCCGAGAATCATCACATCAATCGGATGCTCTGTTAGAAACATATCCATCTTTTCCAGCTCCTGCTGGATGTCTGGTGCATTGGAGACAAACTCGATAACCTCCTTTGGCTGCATATACAGCTTTTCAAACAGATGCTTTTTTAGAAAGGTTGTGCAGGTACACGCATCATCCGGCTTTACTCCATACCATTCATCTAGCTTAACGAAGGTTACCTGTGAAAGATCTATGCATTCTCTGTTCACAGCTTCACACACGATCTCATACATCCCTTCAGGTGAGCTTCCGGTCGCAAGACATATTACTGCATCCTTCTTATTACGCAGTGTATTTAACAACAGCTCTGCCCCTTTTTGTGACATTCTTTCATAATTTTCTGTATGTATCAGCTTCATATAATCCTCCTTTTTTTGAAAAAGCTATCCGCAGAAATTTGTGGATAGCTTTTGAATTATCTTTTTTATACAAGTCCGACCCATGCGCCCAGAATGGAAAGCACAATGATGGAAACAATCAAAACGATTGGGTTCGCCTGTTTTTTCTTTAACAGCCAGAATAGCAGCAGAGTTACGCACATTGGCAGGAAGTTCGGGAAAATACGGTCAAAGAACTCTGTCTGTACTGCAACCTCGATACCGCCATCCACCTTAATGACCGGCAGCAGATTGATTGTTACATAGGATGCTATCAGGGCACCGATAACGGTGATACCCAGAATGGTTGCGGAATTGGCAATCATATCGGAGTTTTCCGTAATCATATCTATTGATTTTGTACCCAGTGTATATCCAAGACGTGTCCATACAATACGCAGGATCCAGATTACAACATAGGTCAGGAAGAAAATAATTGGACCCAGAATTGATCCCTGGGATGCAAAGGAACAGGAGATACCTGCAACGATTGGCAGAATGGTGAACCAGAAAATCGCATCACCGATACCTGCGATCGGGCCAAACAGAGCCAGCTTCAGACCCTTGATAGCATCACGGGTTCCTCCACCTTCCTCCAATGACATCATTAAGCCCATCAAAAAGCCTACCAAATTTGGATGTGTATTGATGAATTCCAGGTTATCTGTCATAGCGGCAGATAATTTCTCCTTATCGTCTCCGTATACCTTTTCCAGAGCAGGCAGCATAGCCCATGTGAATCCACAGGACTGCATACGTTCATAGTTGAAGGATGCCTGCAGGAATGAAGAACGGATACCAAGCATTGTTATATCGTGTTTTGTTAATTTTTTAGATGCCGACATGCGTGTCACCTCCTGTTACTCCTGCATTTCTGACAGCTTCTTCAATTTCATCTTTTCTCTGTTTAACACCAAAGAAGTCAATCAGTGCAAATACTGCCCCAAGCAGTGCCACCGGCAGCAGATTCGGCATTTCGCAGAAGCATGCCATCAGGAAACCAGCGATAAAATACGGTGTATATTTTACTTTCATCATAACGCGAAGCAGCATTGCGAAACCTACTGCAGGAAGAATACCACCGGCAACCTCCAGACCATGCGTGATGACTGCAGGCAATGCATTTACGAAGTCTGCCATCGGCTGCTGTGCAACATAGGTACAAAGGAAGGCCAGAACACCATATGTCAATGAAATGATGGCCATGGTTGTGAAGTTGATGCGGCGGATTCCCTTAACATCAGCTTCCGCAGCACATTTGTCGGCTTTTCCCATGAAGAATGAGAATGCGGAATAATAGAACAGAATTACATACTGTCCCAGGAAAGAGAACGGCAGACAAAGACCCAGTGCAGCTTTCGGATCACAGCCTGTTGTATAAGCAAGTACCGTCCCCATCAGACCTGCGAATACCGGATTTGGCGGCTGTGTTCCACCTGCCGGTGTCAAGCCTGCGAATGCAAGCTCGATCAAAGCACCGACCTTCAGTCCCAGTGTAATATCACCCAAAATTAGTCCCGTCAGTGTCGATACGATCAGCGGACGGAAGATAAAGAACGCTTCGAGGAAGAAATCAAGACCGACGATAATCGTCATAACGGTCAGAAGGATTCCCTGTAAAAGTGTAATCTCCATGTTACTTTCATCTCCTTTTCAGATTTAGTTATTCAATTGCGGATTTTGGATCTCCGGGTACATCCTGTGCGTACACATTGATACCTTTTGATACCAGATACTTCAAATCATCCATGTCCTCATCATCGACATAGACCTTCTTTGTCAATGCGCGTTTTCCCTCAGAGAAGTGCATGTTTCCAACATTGACCTCCTTCAGATCCACACCGGCCTCCACCAGACGGCGGACATCCTTTGGTGTACGGCATACGATAAAGATTTTCTGCTCCGGTGCTGCATTGCCGATGATGGCTGCTGTTTTTTCAATACTGAAGAAACGAATTCCCACACCGGATGATTTTGCAGTGACGCTCATCAGTGACTGCTGGATTCTGTCCTCTGCTGCAGTATCATCCGCAACAACAATCAGATTAGCTCCCAGTGTCTTTGTCCATGTGACCCCAACTTGTCCATGTACCAGACGATTGTCAATTCTTGTTAATAGAATATTCGGCATATATTCCACCTCCATTCACTTTTATACAAGCAAGAAACGTGCCAACTTTCTGTCGCAGCACGTTTCGCTTTATTTATTTGGGGTTTTTAAAGTAATTCAGTACATACAACGCCTCAGGCGCTGGAAGTTCGACACTATATCTCATTTCCACGCCACTAAATGCATCCTTTACTTTTTCCACTCGCTCCTGCTTTGCCCTGATTGCTTCTTCCATTCCCTCCACATCATCAATGATTTTCTCACCATTCAAGATAGTCAAATGATTGACGATATTCGACAGAGTGAAATTTTTCGTGATATTCTGGTTAAATGCCTCAAGATCTCCAACTCCAAGATAGCGCTGCATCAGCTGTTCCAGAACACCGATTTCATCATTCATCATAACACTTTCAATCGCCATAAAGGGTACACCGCTGACCTTGGGATCCAGCGTCCCTACAATCAGTTCTACCTGATAACGATTGAAAATGGAATCCCGTGCTCCGTTTTCCACAAGCTGCTGATAATTATATGGAATGATTTCCAGATCGATTTTTCGCGGTAAGGAGCTCTCCAGCAGCTCACTGATTTTCTTTGCGGCACCAAACCCGGTAGCACATATGGAAAGAATCGCAGACTTTTTCTTTCTGCTTTTCAAATAATGTGTCGAAAGCTGATGATGCTCCTTCACCTCCTGTAAAATCTCTTCCACACGCTTTCCCTGTCGGATATAATTACCAACCTCCAATGCCATAGCCGTTGATACATTGTTAATCAAAGCGATATTGTAATCAGACATTGGCTTGATTCTCGTATAGATTTCCTCCAGGCTTCCCATATCTACAAGGAATATCAGTTCATGAATCGTCCCCTTGCGTTTCAGATAATCATCCGCAAGCTGTGCCACCTTATCAATCGTGATATTGATCTCCATATCAATACCATCGAACACATACTGCCCCAGCATACGGTTTGCCGTATCTGCAATACTGCTGGCAGTGGAATAGCCGTGGCACAGAATCACACCGACACAGGAGCTAACCTCCTCATTCTGATAGCCCGCAAAGGCTATGGCAATGATCGCCAGCAAGAGATCATCCAGCTCCAAATCCAGATTTAACCGTACGTTTTCCACAATTTCCTCAGCTATGTTAAACACTCTTGGAATTCTCTCCTGAAGCTCTGACACCAAAGCCTTAACACTTTTCTGATGGGCACTGATCCAGACATTCGCATCGGTGGCGCATTTTGAATATTCCACCAGAATTCTGGAATAGATTTTTATTTCATTATTTGGAATTGAGATTGAATATTTATTCATCACAATAGAATAGATCTTGTCCAGCAGCTTCAACAGATATGCTTCACTCGTATTTTTCTGATACCGATTATGAAACATCACATAGTCAATATAGCTTTGAATGAGGATACCCGTTTTTTCCATATATGCAGGAAAGGCGCTTGTTGAGGTCTGGTATTCTTCATACTGCTGTATCAACTGACTATACAAATGCAAAAGCGGGGATGCCTGATTTAAGGAGCCCTTTAAGCGTTCAATCGGTATCATAGCCTCCTGCACCCCGTGCGTTGTGGATTTTAACTGCACGGAGGTCAAAGAAGGAAAGATGTAATCCGGCAGGTCAGCCACCTGAACCTTCAGCTTTGCCTCCCCCTTATGTACAAGAAAGGAATTTGCACAGGCTGCCTTGATTGCATTTTTCAACGCTCCCACATTTCCGATGAATTCAAAATCCATAAGACTCTGATAGGCTAGGTTGCTGATGAGAATTTCCTTACCGAGACGCTTACTTTCCTTCGTGAAGATGGTATAAATCAACTCCCGCTTTTCAATCAATGGACGATCCTTTAACGCAGGTACAGTAATGGTGATCGGTATTCTTCGCAGCAGTGTTTTCAACAGGACATTCTGTGGATCCTCCGTTGTTGCGAACACCAGCCGGCATTTGGAATAATACCAGTTTTCATTATCCCCAACCTTGTGATACATCCCCTTGTCCATAAAGAAAAACAGCTTTTCCTGACATTCCGCCTTCAGACAATGCACCTCATCAAGAAACAGCAGACCGCCATCAGCCAAGGAAATCAAACCGGGATTATCATCGTCTGCCCCGGTGTAGGCACCCTTGACATTACCAAACAGATTTGTTGTCAAAAGCTCCGGGTTATTCGCATACTCAGAACAGTTAACGGCAACGAATTTTTTATTTTTTCCGATAATATTCTGATTGACAGCATATTCATACATCATGGAGGCAATCATGCTTTTCCCGGTTCCGGTAGGCCCGTTAATCAGGATTGGAAGTCCACCCGGATAGGAGACTGCCGCCTTACAATGCTCAACGACACTGGACAGGGAATTGTTACAGCCGATCAGCTGCTCAAAATCCTGTGCATCCTTGACGAGCTCCTGCTTCAGCTGTTCAAGGGAATCAAAGCTGCACACTGTTAAAATCCCTTTTTGCTTCTGCTCTATTACATCACGCACAAAAAAATATACCGGGCGGGAATTGATTTTCACTACTTCCTTTGCCTTTACCTTTTCATTCAGATACTGCGAGACCGTGTTTCTGCTAATATGCAAAGCATCCGCAATACTGGCAGCAGTAAAACGGACATGCTCTTCTATTTCATTTTCCTCACAGCGTTTCTCTAATTCATTGTAAACAAGCTCCTTCATCGTACAACTCCTGCCTTTCTCAATCCTTCAACATATAAAAACGAAGAGCTTTATCTTCTCCGCTTCATTGTCTCATAATCCAGTTCCCCTATTTTTTCCACAGCGGTGCCCGGAACATCCTGATAAAACACCTCTGTCCCTTGTGCAAGCATATAATTCATATCATCAATATCCTGGCGTGTAAGATACACCTTACGGTTAAATGCCACCCTGCCTTTTTCATAATGCATATTTCCTACATTCACCCGTTTTAATTCAATCCCTGCTTCCACAAGCAAACGTGCCTCATGAGGAGACTGCACCACGACAAACAGCTTCTGATGACTCGTGTTTTCATTGAATACACGTATAAAATCAGCAACTGTGTAAAACCGGATTTGACGACTTGCGGCTGTAGCAACGCTCTGCATCAGCTTCTGTGCAAATCCGCTTGCAGCTGTGAGGTCATCCACGACGACGATGGTATCTATATTCAGTGTACTTCCCCAGGTCATCCCTACCTGCCCGTGTACAAGCCGGTTATCAATCCTTGTCAATTCTATTTTCGCTCTCATATGAACACCTCGATTTCTTTCATTTTACCTTATTTTTCAAAGAAATGGTATCCTAAAAAGAATTAGAATATTTTATTTATAAAGATCGCATTTTTTATGCAATGCCTAGCTTATTAAGAAAAGGATTGCAGAAAAGAGAAAGCTGTGAGGGCTTTCTCTTTATTTTATATCCATGACATTCATTAACAACTAACAACTATCTTAAATATCCTTCATTAAGCCTAAATCTCCACAACCATTTCCCATAAGGAAGAAGCTGAGACATGCTGTATTACAAAGCAGACCTTCTGCAGGACACAACTAGTTTCCAATAAAAAACCTATCATGGTCGCTGAATTCTATGCCTGATAACCTCTCTTTTAAATATACCATACGATTATCGCTATCCTCAATCAGTTCCAAATCCTTTTCTATCTTATCAAATATAGATTCCTCAGTTCTTTTCTTCTTATAAATATACCGATCATCTATGAATTCATCATATTTCTCAGCATCATGCGTTGTAAACGTATTAACAGATTTTTTTGAATGAAAAACTTTCTCTTTTAAACATTTTGCCGGATTTCCACCATATACGGTATTTGAGTGATATTCCTTTCCTGCCGCAATACCTCTGGCTGCCATAATACATCCGGATCCTAACCGGCTTCCTTTCAATACAAGGACCTCTTGTCCCAACCATACATGATCACCAATATAGATACTTTTTGATTTATTTATTCGCGTCCTTGTACTTTCATCATATATGATGTGCGGATCTGCAGTTCGTATCCAGCAGCCTATCGCGAAAAGCCCTTCATCTCCTATAATTACATGCTTTTGCTCAGATAAAATAATATGCAAAACCTTATTAATATAATTATTTTTACCAAAATATAAAACACTGTTATTGTATATTGTTACCTTAAAATAATAAATGTGCCTGTTTTCATTCAAATATACAATAGAATTATTCCCTTTAAACTCAATATAACTGTCTTTAATTGTTATATTTTTCTCGCAATATAAAATATTTCCTTTTCCCATAAACCTTATTTTTGTATTGAGAAGCTTCGGTTCTCCTATAATCTTATTATCCTCTATCATATTCTTTCCTCCACAGGTAGTTTAAAAGTAATTATAACCACCATGTATATCAAATACAGCACCGTTTAAATAACCGTTCGTTACTATATGGTAACATAAATCCGCCACTTCTTCTGGTCTTCCAAAACGATGTAATGCAATCTTCCGATTCACAACATCTCTGCTCGCTTCTGTCCTATTCTTTTGCCACTTAGTTTCTATAAATCCTGGAGCAATCGCATTTACACGAATTTGTTTATCCTCAAAAATTTTTACTAAGGACTTTGCTAAAAAAAGCACTGCGGCTTTTGAAACGCTATATACTAAAGAAGATGAATACGGTTCCTGTCCGGCATGAGATCCCATGAGGACGATACTGCCATTTACATTCATTTGATTTTTTAATGCTTTTATCAGAAATACAGGAACACTAACATTGGTTTTCATAATACGATCCCATAATTCCGGTGTATATTCTTCAAAAGGCATGTAAGAGCTAATACCGGTATTTAGAATCAGCCAATCTATACTCTTGTTTTTTTCATCCAGTTTTGCTGTTATCGTATCAATTCCGTCATATGATGACATATCTGCTTTTACAAAATCTACATGCGATTGTTCTTCTGCTGACAGCATAGAATAAAAATCACCTGCTGCTGTATCATCATGACCATAATTGATTAAAATATAGACATCCGTATTTTTCAGTTCATTTAATAATTTCATAGCAATCGCTTTTCCAATCCCAGATGTGCCGGATGTCAGTAAAATATTCTTTCCCATGATTTTCTCCTCACTTATAGCTCTTCTAGCACTTTTTGTATATCGCTTGGTAAATATGGCCTTTGATTATGCATTTCCTCCCCAAAATAAGTTTTTGGATATGCTGCAGAATCAGCATTAATGAATATTTCAAATACATGAGGCTTCTTTTGATCGGCTGAAGAAACTGCTTTTTTTAAATCCTCAATGGTATGAATTTCATCTGCATCAATCCCGTATGCATGGGCAATAGAAACAAATGATGGTGTTGTATATTCCTCTTCTGCTGATCCAAAATGGTTTCCATCAAAAAAATCATTTTGTTGCTGTCGTATTAATCCTAAAGAATGATTATTAAAAATATAAACAAAAATTGGCAACTGCTCTCGATACAACCATTGGAATTCTTGTATATTCATTTGAATTGCACCATCTCCGCATAATACAATACTTTGCTTTCCGCTGCTGTAATAACCGCCTATCGCAGCAGGCAAGGCAAAGCCCATAGCACCATGACCACCGGAAAATAACAGCCTTTGATGTTTCCTCGTTTTGTAAGATTGTGCGGCCCAGATCTGGTGCTGTCCTACATCTGAAAATACATTTCCCGCATTCTCATGCAATTCACTTATCGTTTGCATATATAAATTACCTTCTCCATAGGTTGCCTGCTTATCAAAATCCCGCATTATTTGTCTGCTTTTTTTACACACATAAAACCAATTATCCGATATGTGAAAATCAATGTTATCCAGTAACCTGTACACAAGCTTTTCATAATCCAAACAAAGAGATAATTCTTCTTTGTGTACTTTTCGTTTAATTTCCTCTTCATCCAAATCCACACGAATTATCTCTGCATTTTTCGCAAATTTTTCAGGATTTCCGCCAGTTTGCCGTCTGCACATGCTGCAGCCAAAAGAAACAATTAAATCTGCTTTTTGATTTGCCAAAAGATTTGCCTCTCTTGATCCATATGCTGCCCCAAGATAGCCAAACTCACATTCATCTCCATAAGAAACTAAATGATATGCAGGTAAGCTGGTAATAAATGGGATATTCAGTTTATGGATAAACTTCATAATTGTAATATGACCATGGCTATTCTTTTGTATCCCATTGCCAAGTAGGACCAATGGTCGCTTTGCTAATCGTATCTTCTCCAAAATCAAAAAAGCGGCCTTATGATAATCTTCCTCCTTTAATACACTCTGGGCGGGACAAAAGCCTTTCAATGTGTCAGGTTCAATAATTTCCTTTTGTATGTTCATAGGAATGTCTATTACTACAGGTCCCTTTCTACCATCTTGTGCCAGGAAAAAAGCTTTTTCCAAAATGTAACGAATATCCTCTTTTTTTCTTATTTGTTTACAGAATTTTGTATAGCTTTTAACAGCAGATATAACATTCATTTGTTGAAATCCCTGTTGCCGTAAAGTAGGTATATCTGTATATTCATTCAAATTCAATTGTCCCGTAAAAAAAACAGTCGGTGTACTGTCAAAGTAAGCATCTGCTATTCCGGACATCAAATTCATAGCACCAGGTCCACTAGTTGCGTAAGCAACACCAACTTTGCCAGTCGCTTTAGCATAACCAACAGCAGCAAAAGCAGCTCCTTGTTCATGATAACAGGTATGGTTTTTTATTTTCTTTTGTTTACATATTGCATCAACTAAATATGCAATCATAGTTCCTTGGTATCCAAATATATCACTTACTCCCTGTTTTACCAAAAAACCAGCTATATACTCGCTAATTTTCATTTTCACTTATTCCTCTTTCTATCATTGTATTCTGTAGATTTGGTGTTGTTTTTTTTACTAATTTATCAGCATAGGCATGTCTTCCTTGAAATTTGAGCATTATGATCAAGATATGAAATAATTCAGTAGTTACAGCAAATCCCATATTATGGTTAGCGAAAAACAAAGACTTGTCTTTTAATTCCTTTAAACATATCCGAAGCATTACAAAATCCTGTTCCTCATAAAGATTTCTTATATACTGCATCTTAGGTTCATAGTAATTTTGTAACTCTGCACGATAACCAGCTCTTCTCAATATAAGCCATGGCTTTCTTCTAGGCTTATTATATAATTTCTTCGCAATCATCATTTTATTTTCCTCACCTATCAATCATTTCTGTTGTAAAACAAATCAAGTCCATAAATTTTACGAATCATTGCAGTCGGACTAAACCGGGTCTTATTCAATTCTATATATACTCTTTCAAAAAATATCTGATTGAATGTCTGTGTTTCTCTCTGTAATTCTAATATACACTCCTTTGGTAATGCTTTTAGTCTCTTATACATAGCCATGGTTTTACTGTAATCTTCATAAATAGTATTCCATTCTGCAATATAACAATCATTTCGATATTCTAAATCGTGTTGTTTAACATCCTTTGTTCTATCCACGATAAAAGTGCTATACATCATTAATTCAAGTCTGAAAACCAGACACAAAATATAACGAATATAACTGCTATCTGTAATTTCATATAAATTCAAACTATTTTTAATTGACTGCTTTCGTCTGCCACTTTTGTATAAGATAAATATGCGCATTAATAATTTCCATTGCAGTTCAATTTCTGCTGTCTCAACCTCATGGTAGAGTTCAGCAAGTCTTTCCAATTCGCTTTCAAATATAACCTCACAATATAATTGACTCACTAGATGACTCCCTGATATTTTATACAGAAAGTTTTTCAATTCCTCTAGCGTTTTCTCATTATTGTCCATACGCACAATACTTCTTCTCAATTGATATATGACATTCCAGGCACTTTTTGGTGTCCCTTTTTTCAACCACTGACATTTCGCCCATAGGCTACAAATATTATCATCTTCTGGAAAAATAGTACGCAGCTTACTTATATAATGAAGACACCGTATATCTTTATTTTTGTACATATGATCAATTAGATTTATAAATTCATCATAGTTTTTACTTATAAAATCCTTAATTTCCAAAAGTACAATTCCATTCAAGGTTTTTTCATAAGCCCGCAAATAATAGGGGAAAGCCTCTCTTATATTTATCATTAAATCAGCACGATATTTTAACCATTCTCCATCCGTTTTTCTCAAGGATTTTCCTTTTTTATTCTTATAAATACGCTTTGTTAGTTTCTCACCGGTTCTGATTATATGTACAATTTCAGAAGTTTCAGTCCCTAATTTTTGTGATATTCTAATTTTTAACTTTACTGTACTTACACTTTCTATATTTTTAAGCATTAATTTATCCACAATTTCTTGTGCCTTTTTGTAATTTTTATTTGCATAAAAGGATACTGCTTGTCTCAAGTTCAGAATATATTTTTTTAAACCCTGTTCTTCTTCGCTAAGATACGTTCTGCTTTCTTTAACTTCAAGAAATCGTAAAGCTTTGGAAGTATCCCCTACGGCTATAAGTAGATAGATTCCAACAAGAAAATAGTAATCCTGAATATGAATATATATTGGATATCGAAAACGGTTGATTCCATTAAAATCCTCTCTACCTATAATACTTCGCTTATTTTGATTCTGAAAATATTTGTCATATATATTGCTCAGTGATCCATAATCCTTTCTTTGATATGCCTTATGAATCTTCTGATCATAACTTTTAAAATGTTTCTTATATTTACTTGAGAGCTTAATCTCCTGTCGTTTAGCAGCTATATCTCTAAAAAGCCACCATGGCCGCATGCATAAAAATAATAGAATCTTTCTGTTTTGAAACTGCTTATATGTTTTATCGACTGAATAATATTGATATGCTTCTTTTTTAATCATTGTATATGGAGTATCAAAACAATATACAGCATTATGTGTTGAACGCTCAGTGTGAGGCGGAGTAAACATCCAATTATCTCCATAATGCCAAGTTAAATAATCAGCAGCTCTTTGCGGAAGCATAACAGTGGTGTCTTCGAACTGATAAATCGCTCCTTGTCCGTATATATCCTTATCTGAAATTAAAGGTACCCCTGCCCATCTGAGTGCATATTTACTGCATTCTGCTTCTTTATATGAAAACATCTTTTGCTCCAATTCTTTCAAAACCTTATCCTTACCATGTCTTCTGATTTTTAATCTATATCTGAAGTAGTCAAAAAAATTCATCCGCCATCGAAAGCTATATATGCTCGCTGGATTGATTAAATCAGCATATAATTCCAATGTTTTTATGTATTTTCTTTGTTCCTTTGGATCATCAGGGATTGGGTCTAATATAAGTATATCAATAACAAAACCAGCTGGATCTTCATGTACGATCTGATTTGTATGAATAGCCGTTGTCGTTGTATCAATATAACGCGCAAAGTTATTATGATACTCTCTATATAGCTCCTGTGCCATCATGCAGCGATTATCTGGTAATTGTGTCTTACAAACTTCTAAAAATTTATGATAATTATCTCTTGTCATTAGAATATCAGCATCATCATCCCAAGGAATATAGCCTCTATGACGGATTGCCCCTATTGCGCTTCCTCCTGCCAAATAATATATAATATTGTTTTTTCGACATAGTGTATCTATCTCTTTGATTAGTTTCAGTAAATGTCTTTGTGTATTTGTCATAATTTCTTTTACCCCATTGTTAATTCATTCATCTTTATCATTTCCAATATTTTTAAGATCGCCTTTGATTCTTCATCTGATATTTCCTGAATGGATGTTACCTCCATGCGAATCATTTGTAATAATGATCGAATTATGTATCGAAATCCATTACCTTCAAAGTTGAAACTATAACGTTTAAATTTATTTTCTCCATTTTTCTTTAATTTAAAATAACCTAATTCCCACCATTTATCGGGAATAAAAATCATACCGTCTGTCCCTAAGATTATCATGCCATCTTCAATACTTACATTCACTCCAATTTCTATAAATGAAACCGCATTTTTATAATGTAAATGAAGTGTACAGTACTGAACATCTCCCTGTACATTTCTGACTAGCTTAAAATCTGTCTTTTCAATATGGATATCCATTAGTTTTATCATAATGCTCAAGGAGTAAAAGATGATATCTAATAAAGGCTTGTCTTCATCTTGTCCGAAACTGCTTTTTGATGAAGAACATTTTATTCCTAACACCTCTCCTATTATATTTCCTTTAATCATCCACGAAAGCTGATCAAAAGACTGCAGGTATATCATCGAAATATTAGATAATAAATATAGCCCTTTTGCTTTTGAAAAAGCAGAAAGTCGTTGAACTTCACTATAATCCAATGAGAGTGGTGCCTCGTAAATCACATGCTTACCTTTATGTATTGCTTCCTCAACCAATTGCCTCCGATGTTTTAACGCACTTTTACAATATACAATGTCTACACTGTCCAAAAATCGGTCATAATCTGTGTATCCTTTATCTAATTCATATTTTCTTGCAAATTCCTTAGCAATACCTTCTTTTTGAGAAAAAGCGCTCTCAACATGTATTCCACTTACATTCTTTGGCTCTAAAACTGCACCGTTATCATACAAATTATCTGTAATAATGCCAAATTTGAACATTGTAAGTTTCTGCTCACGTATCTCGGTACTTGAAATATCTTTTGTCCTTTCTAGATATTTTACTTCACAATATTTGCTTAAATGATCAAACTTACCTTTCCAATCAGATCCTATGACAAGTACATCAATGTTATATTTCAATATATCGGATATTTTTTGTCCCACATATTCTTCAACAATGATTTGATCTGCAAAGCCTGTATTTTTGACATTTTCAATGCGTTTGCTTAAACTATCCTGAACAGATAATTTCCCTCTTTCTGTATCATAATTTTCGCCAGTTACACCTACGATTAAATAATCTCCATATGCTTTTGCTCTTTTTAAAATACTGTAATGTCCGTAATGGAATAAATCAAACGTGCCATAAGTTATCACTTTTTTCATTTCATAATCACTCTCCAGTTTTCTCTTAGCTAACTCATCACTCTCAAAGATCATTTAGGATGAAGTTTATGTGTCAAATAATAATTATTCTATAACTGTAAAGCATATATTTCCTAAGAAAGAAATCAATCTTCACTGTATTTGCAATTCTTTATGCCGATTCGCATATTCTTTAATCTTCCATTATCTCAAAAGCTATGATATTATATACAACTCCACTTCTTAAGTATGACATAAATAATACATATTTACAATGCTTTTTATTAATGATTATGTTCACAGCAACATAAAATTTCTTATATTTACTATAATTTATTGATGAATTTCAATATCATTTTAGTCTAATGGATACTTACGCATATGAAAATCCTATGTCTATTCATAAACGAAAAGCGGAAGATTGCAAAAAAAGTATATTCTGTAAAACTAATACAAAAAGACATACAACAGTTTGCCGTATGCCTTTTGTTTATCTATGGATGAAGCTGACCATATAACTGACAATAGGTTTCCGCACTCTTTGCCCAGCTGACATCTGTATTCATCGCATTGCGGACAAGAATCTTCCAGTCCTCCTTGCGGTTATAGTAGACATCAATGGCATTGTACATTACCTGAACCATCTCATCAGAGTTATAGTTGGCAAAGCTAAAGCCGTTTCCGGTTTTTTCAAATTCGTTATAAGGTGTTACCGTATCCTTCAATCCACCTGTTTCACGTACCAGCGGTAACGTACCGTAGCGCATGGAAATCAGCTGCGAGATACCGCATGGCTCAAACAGAGACGGCATCAGGAATAAATCGCTTGCGCCGTAAATACGGTGTGCAAGAGAATCATTATATCCTTTATAGAATGCAATCTTCCCCTTGTTTCCTGCTTCCAGCTGTCCCATCTTTTCCTCAATGCTCGCTTCTCCACTTCCCAATACCGCAAGCTGAATCGGCATGGCACAGATTTCAGACAGCTTCTCCATCATCAGATAGAAGCCCTTCTGCCAGGTCAGACGGGATACAACACCAATCAGAAGAACATTCTGGTCAACATTCAGACCAAGCTCCTTCTGCAGCGCTTCCTTATTCAATGCTTTCGCTTTCTTTACATTTACCTTGTTATAGTGATATGGAATTTCCGGGTCTGTCTTTGGATCCCAGTATTCGATATCAATACCGTTTGTAATTCCCCATAAATCATATTTACGGATATTCAGTACCATTTCTAGGTGTTCCCCGTACTGTGGCGTCAGAATTTCCTGAGAATATGTAGGGGAAACGGTTGTCACTTTATCCGCATACAGAATACCGGATTTCATGAAGCTGATTCCACCGTCATAGCGTACATTACCGTTGTCATAGATTCGGTAATCCAGTCCCAGACAGCTGTCCAGCATTTCCACACCGAAGTTGCCCTGATAAGCCAGATTGTGAATCGTATAAACAAAGCGGATATTGCGATAGCGTTCATCAAAGCTGTGACCTTCCTTGCACATAGCCGGAATCATACCGGTGTGCCAGTCATGACAATGCATGATTTCCGGGAAGTAATTCAGCTGATTGCACATTTCAATAACAGCCTTCTGAAAATAAGCGAAGCGCTCGCCATCATCGATATGACCATACATTTCATTACGCTCAAAGTATCCCTTGTGCTCCACAAAGTAGAATTTTACATCCTTGCGCATCGTAGACCAGATATTTACCGGTACCTCGTGATAGGCAATACTTACGGAAAACTGTGCTTCCAGCGTAAATTCATGATGAAATTTCTGCGCAATTTTCAGGTACAGCGGCATGATAACACGTACCTCATGACCCTTTTTTACCAGCTCTTGCGGCAGTGAGCCGATTACGTCTGCCAGTCCTCCGCTTTTAATAAAGGGAAGACCCTCGGCAGCAACCATCAATATTCTTGCCATTAAATTTTATCATTCCTTTTCACGTACAGCGGATTGTCAACAAGTCCCAGCAGTTCTTTTTTACGAACGATTCTTGCTTTCTTATCCACTACTACATTTTCAATATGCACATCCTCACCGATCATGGCACCCGGAAGAATGACACAGTTTTTCACAACTGCCCCCTTCTTGATCATGGCACCACGGCCGATTACACTGTTCTCAATATCACCCTCTACCAGACATCCGTTGGAAACCATACTGTTTTTCACACTGACGCCGGTGTAATACTGGGTAGGACAGGAATCGTTGGTTCTTGTATAAACAGGCCAGTCTGTATGGAACAGATCCATCGCCTTGTCGTAATCCAGTAAATCCATGTTTGCATTGTAGTAGCTCTTAAAATCATTGATGCATGCCACAAAGCCACGGTGTGCAACACCACGGATATCCAGCTCTGCGCACTCATCATTTACTATATCGCGGAACCAGTACAGAGAGGAGATATTCGCCGCCTTCTTCACCAGATCCATGAACAGCTCCTTGCTCAGAATATAGGTTTCCAGAGAAATCGTTCTGGACTTGGAGTTTCCGCGGTTCTTTTCCAGAGAAAGTACACCCTTCTGCTTGTTCAGATTCACGACGTCGCAGTTCACAAAGGATTCCTTTGCGTTATCCACATTCTGATACAGCATGGTAATATCCGCACCGCTTTCAATGTGTGCATCCAGCAGAGCACTGAAATCCTGACGGAACACAAAGTGACTCGGTGTTAACACAACATATGGATAATTGGCATCCTCAATAGCCTGCATGTTGTACATATAGGAGTTGATATCATTGCTGTAGAAATCATTTTCATCCATGCTCTTTGCCGGCAGGATGTGCAGCTTTCCACGCTTGGAGTTAATGTTGTAATGACGTCCGGTTCCCAGATGCTCCAGAAGAGATCTCGGATTTGTTTTCACAAATACCTTAATATGGTTTACACCGGAATTACTCAGATTTGAAATTGGAAAGTCGACCAGACGATATCTTCCTAAGAAAGAGAAGGCGGATACCGGGCGATAATCCTGCATACCTTTGACCTGTACATTAGGCCCTTCATAATTTACAATACCGATTGCATTGCACATATTACTCACCCCTCACTCTCTTGCTGATCAGTTCGATTTCCTCACTGCTTGGATCACCAACGACAGCACCGGCATCAATTTTGACGCCCTGCATGACGATGGCGCGATGAATGACGGCACCCTCGCCGACCTCCACATCCGGCAACAGAACAGAATCGTTGACCTTCGCATTTTGTGAAACCTTTACGTTCGTGAACAGGACTGAGTTGTTAATTTCACCATTGATGACACATCCCTGGTTGATATACGCATTATCCACCTTTCCGGTTGGCCCGATATAGTGTGGAACGGTAGCTACATCCTCTGTATAGATTTTCCAGTTAGGATCATTCAAATCCAGCTCATTGTTTTTGCTCAGCAGATCCATGTTCGCTTCCCACAGGGAATCCACGGTTCCTACATCCTTCCAATAGCCCTTGAATTTCCATGCATACAGACGTTTGTTTTCCGCCAGCATCGCAGGAATAATATCCTTACCAAAGTCGTGGTTACTGTTTGGATCATCCATATCTGCCACCAGCATTTTTCTCAGCTGTTTCCAGTTAAAGATATAAATACCCATGGAAGCCAGATTGCTTTTAGGATGCTCCGGCTTTTCTTCAAACTCCACGATACGGTCAGTTTCATCCGTATTCATAATACCGAAACGGCTTGCTTCCTTCATCGGTACCGGCAATACGGCAATCGTCGCATCTGCATCGCATGCCTTGTGGTGAGAAAGCATCTTGGAGTAATCCATCTTGTAGATATGATCTCCTGACAGAATCAAAACGTATTCCGGATTGTGACTGTCAATGAAATCGATATTTTGTGAGATTGCATCTGCAGTTCCGCGGTATACGTCAAATGCTGCTCCGTCTTTCTCACGAGGCGGCAGTACGTATACACCACTGTCTTTTGCATCCAGTCCCCAGCGCTGTCCAGCTGCTGCATAGGAATTCAGCAATACACTCTCATACTGTGTCAAAACGCCAACCACGTTAATGTTGGAATTGGCACAGTTGCTCAGCGGGAAGTCGATAATTCGATATTTCCCTCCGTAATACACTGCAGGTTTTGCAATCTTTTTGGTCAAGGCATACAGTCGTGTTCCTCGGCCTCCGGCTAGTATCATAGCCAGCATGTTGTTTTGTCTCATGTAAATCCCCCCTTAGGAATTTTTCTATATATTAAGTATAATGATTTTCAACATAAATTTCCACCCTTTTTGTAAGAAAAATGAACTTTATGTATGCGTTTTCAGCTTTTAGGGCATAAATATCACCAAAAGCAAAAACACGCGGAAAAGTCAAGTCAAAATTTCATTGATTTTTGAAAAGTTTTCATGAAATTTATGCTCAATCTTATACTCGCATGTTCATTATATTATCGTATATGGCAGTTTATTCCAAGAAAAACAATCTGCCAAATATTGTCATATTCAGACAAAGTCGTACATGTTGAGAAGGTCATCGACCGTTGTGTTTTTCCGTTCTTCCCCTTCCAGCGTCTTAACGATTTTTCCATCATTTAAAATAATCGTCTTGTTGCCGTATTCCAGTGCCTGCTTCATGTTGTGTGTAATCATGAGCGTTGTGATATGATTTTCTGTAACGATTTTCTCCGTGATGTCCATAACGGATGCTGCCGTCTTTGGATCAAGTGCCGCGGTGTGCTCATCCAGCAGCAGCAGCTTCGGCGTCACGATTGTCGACATGAGAAGTGTCAATGCCTGCCGCTGTCCTCCGCTTAACAGTCCCACCGTAGTCGTAATACGTTCCTCCAGTCCCAGTCCGAGCTCCTTCAGCTTTTCTATAAAGAAAGCTCTGTCTCCCTTTTTAATCGCACGGCTTAACGTCGTCCGCTTACCGCGGCTGTAGGCCAGTCCCAGATTTTCCTCAATGGTCATATGCGGAGCCGTACCCTTTAGCGGATCCTGAAACAGACGGCCGATTTCTCTTGCCCGTTTATATTCCGGATACATGGTAATGTCCCTGCCATCCAGCAGAATCGTTCCCGCATCACTGCGTATGGTTCCGCTGATGACATTTAACAGCGTACTCTTTCCGGCACCGTTTGTCCCCAGCACACTGATAAAATCACCGTCATTGACATGAAAGGACAAATGATCCAGTGCCTTGCGTTCATTGACCGTATTGGGATGAAAGGTCACGCAGATATCCTTTAAATCAAGCATGCGATCCCCTCCTTCTCTTTTTCAAATGCGGCAGTGATATCGCCAGTGCTACAAGTGCCGCCGAGAACAGGTTTAAATCACTTGCCCCGATTCCCAGCTGCAAGGCCACCGTCAGAATAAACCGGTAGACGATTGCCCCGACAACAACAGCCGCAAACTGAAAGCCGAGTGTTTTTCTGCGGACAAATGCTTCTCCGACAATGATGCTTGCCAGACCAACCACCATCATGCCGATACCTCCGCTCACATCCGCAAAGCCCTGATTTTGTGCAAACACGGCACCACCCAGTGCTACCAGCGCATTCGCAAGGGAGATCCCCATCACCTTCATCAGATCGGAATTGATACTACTTGCGCGCACCATCGCTTCATTATCTCCAGTTGCACGCAGACTCATCCCCAGCTGTGTTTTCAAAAACAGATACAGCAGGATAATCAAAAGGATGAGGATGCCTGCAATCACTGCACCGAAGGCATTGTCCCCCAGCACACTCTGCAAGGGAGTAAAAATCGTTTCCTTACCAAACAGCGATACATTCGGCATACCGCCCAGTATTTTCAGATTGACAGAATACAGCGCTGTCATTGTCAAAATTCCCGCCAGCAGTGACTGTACCTTGCACTTGGTCTGCAGCAGTCCGGTTACCATACCCGCAAGACCGCCTGCCAGAAACGCCATCAGCGTACCGAGAAACGGATGTGCATTCATTGCGAATACAGCAGAAACCGCACATCCTGTCGTAAAGCTCCCGTCAATCGTCAGATCGGGAATATTCAGGATGCGAAAGGAGATAAACACCCCCAGTGACATGATGGAAAATATCATGCCCAATATTACTGCATCCTGTATGGTTGACAATGCCATAGCCTTCATCCTCTCCTATTCTATCCATATTCTTTTAAATCCTTATATCATTGTTTCAAATCCTTATACTATTCTGTTTTAAATCCTTATACATTCTTTTCCTTATACCATTCTTTTGAATCCTTACATCGACACATGCTTGTATTGCTTTTCACAACAGCCTTCCATGCACTTGCTTACCGATGCATCCTTATATAGAAGGCATCCTTATCCTGCAGCTTTCTCCTGTTTATGATGTGTGTACGTGAACGTTTAATAATGTTGTATTTGATACTGAACAATTTTCTTTTATTTACATCATGACCAGATTTTTGCTGTTCTTCACTGCATCCGGTAATGTGATTCCCAGCGTTTCCATCGTTTTCTTATTTACATAAATATTCAGATTATCCTTAAAGACCTTGACCGGCATATTTTCCACCTTTTCACCCTTTAAAATCTGATCTGTCATTCTCGCAGTTTCTTTTCCCAGCTCTGTATAGTCAATTCCGACTGTCGCAAAGCCGCCATCACTTACCATAGAATCGGCTCCTGTGTATACCGGTACCTTCTTCTTATTAGCTGTTTCTACCAAAGCGCTCATAGAGCTGGCAACAGTGTTATCGTTGGGTGCGAAGATTGCATCACATTTATCCGTCAGTACACTGACTGCACTTTGGATTTCTGTAATATTTGCGCCGCTTCCTTCTACCAGCTTAATATTGTGCTTTTCACAAAATTCCTTTGCCTTGGCAAGGTTGCTGACAGAGTTTGCCTCCGAGCTGTTATAAATAAATCCCAGTGTTTTCAAATCCGGATTGACCTGCAATGCCAGATCTAGAATCTGATCAACCTGAATTTCATCACTCGTTCCTGTAATATTGTTATTAGGCTTGTTTAAATCATCCATCAGGCCAGCACTCACCGGATCGCTGACTGCTGAGAATACGATAGGAATATCCTTGCTGTATTTTGCCGCAGACATGGCAGTCGGAGTCGCAATCGCCACGATCACATCACTCTTGTTTCCGGCAAATGTAGACATAATGGAATTTAACGTATTCTGCTGACCGCCTGCATCCTTGAAATCCAGCTTGATATTTTCACCATCTTTATAACCAAGCTCCTCCATTTCCGCTTTAAAGCTGTCACGAATCGTATTCAGTGATTTATGCTCAACGATCTGTGCGACGGATACCACCGGTATTTTCTTATCGCTATCCTTCTCCTCATTGCTTCCGCATCCTGTTAATACACTGGCACATACTAGAAATGCCGCTGCTACTTTACATAATTTTTTCATCGGTAATTGTCCTCTCTTTCATTGTGTTTGCTTTCGTTTTGTTGTTATATGACGTCTGTTTTCCCTTATGCCATCGCCATTCCTCTGTGCTTCGTAACACAATGACCACCTCCCTGCTGTATAAAAAAGCACCCGTCCAAAAGTCTGTTGACTTCAGGACAGATGCTGTTAAGATCATCTGCGGTACCACCTGATTTGATAGCTCTTCTTATAGAACCATCCTCTCATCAAAATGCTGACACATTTCTAGCCCTGTAACGTAGGCACACGTCTTGGATACTGAGCTTTGCCGTTCCCCTTGCCCTCCAGAGTCCATTTACAAAATTGCATCTCTGCCGCGATTTCACCATCCGCGTGCTCTCTATAAGCGCATCCTTTTGCTTGATCTCTCTGTCGCTGGTTTCCTATAGGATACACCTCATTTTTTTAATTGTCAACACTTTTTCTGAAATTTTACATTTTTTATTCTGAAAATATTTTCAAAGCATACATAGCACAGATGTCTGATAACTGCATAGCAACACATTCCAGCTATACAGGCCCTTACCCTGTATCCTGTCTGCGCTGCCATATGCTACACTGCCTCAATACTCAGCTAAATCTATTTGATTATTCAAAGAGAAATGAAAGCAATAGAAGCCTGCCGCTTTTATCCCATCATTTGCCTATTTCACACAAATTTTGACGATTCTTCACTCTCATTATCCACGGTATGCGGCGATCTTTCATTGCCATATAAATGAAATCCGTTCCACAGCAGCAGGAGTGTCATGAAAGCTGTCAAAAGTAGAAGCTGTATCGAATCACGTGCAAGACCTTCGCGCAATGCCAGAGCAAGCAAAAGACCACAGAGAAAGGAAACGCCTGCAGTAAAGAGCAGCTGCTTCCAGCTAATTTCCATGTATTGAAGACCATGCACTCTGGTATCGTAATAGATATTTTCAATAATCTGCAAAATAAACACTGCCAGCAGAGCGAGAAGCCACTTATCATGCAGTACAGGAAGCCAGGGAAATAACAAAAAGCCCATACTGGTCACAGCCAGCTGGATACTCCCCAATAGTAGCCGGGGTCTTCGTATATATACATATGGACGGTTCACAGCAGCCGGAAGAATTTCAGCCGGCTCCTGTTTCATGTGTTTGCGAAGCATTGTCCGCTGATCCTGCAGTCGCACAATCTGGGCATCCATTTCATGAATCAGCTGCTCATATACCTGCGGTGCATATTCCTGATCAATGAGAATAGCACGAATTTCCTTCATCCGTAAGCCCATCTGACGCAGGGAACGAATTGTACACAGGGTTTCCAAACAGTCTTTATCATAGTCCCGATACCCGTTTTCCAGCTTATCCGGGTGAATAAATCCCTGATCCTCATAATATTGTACCGCCTTTTTGCTCAGACCACTTTGTTTCATTACGTCCCTTAACAGCATCGAATCCCCTCTTTCTATAAAGTACAGATATAACCAGTCAAGTAATAATAAATCCTTTTCATAAATCCTGCTAGTATGCTATCACATTCTAACATACTGATTTTTCATTTTTGCATTACTATCTGCTGATTTCTTTTCTTTTCTATTTGGATGTCCTTTTATTTTTATCACTACCTTTTCTTTTTATCCCTATTGTATTTGTATTGCCAGGGAATTGCAATACAACAGCAGAGAATACAGCAGAAAAAAGCGAAGGATTGCAGCCTCTATATGATGATGGTAATAGATGCAGAATAGCTGTCCTTGCCATAGCTGTGCTTCTTCGATAATAATATTATATAGTGATTTCAAGTTCATGTTATATATCCGATTTTTAAGCCATCTTTTATCTACGCTGTCTCTATAGAGAGGGGCATCCTGATTGTGATAAAACTATAAAAAGCCTTATTCCAGAATAAGGAATGCAAATTGCTTTTCCTACAATACCCCTTGCCAGGTAACTTTTTTCACATATCCGTAAAGCAATAAAAGGAAAACAGGTGATGCTATTATCACCTGTCTGCAATATCTTCAATAGCCTTATGCTTCATTAGTAAGGAAATACCAGTATAAATGCCATCCCCTCTACTTCCTTCTGTGCAAAGATTTCTCCATTCATACGCCGCATGATTTCCCGGCATATATATAATCCAAGACCATTCCCCTGCTTTCCCTCACTGTTGCTTGCACGGAAAAAGCTTTCAAAGATATGATGAAGCTCCGTATCGCTTACCGTATTCCCCGTATTATAAATACGAATCAGCTGACAGTAATCCTCTTCATAACAGGAAATCTCCAGCCGTCTTCCATCCCCGTATTTTAATGCATTCTCTATGATGTTTTCCACGACCTCAAAGCTGCGCTCCAAATCTCCCTTTAACAATAAATTGTCATACGGTCTTATATCCAGCTCCATATGGCGCAGTCGAAGCGGCTCCATATATGCGTGCTGAACCTTTTCTATCAGCTCCTGTAAATAAAATTCCGTATTATGAACAGGAATATCCAGTATATCCTCACGGGACTGCCGCATAATTTCTTCCACATAGCGCTCGATATCCTTTCCCTTTTCCTGAATCTGATGCGCTGCCTGTATCCTGTGCTCCTCATCCTCATACAGATGTTCCTCTAATGCACGCGCATACAGCTGAATGGTATTCAATGGTGTTTTGATATCATGAGACAGTGACAGCAGCAGCTTTTTCTTTTCCTTTTCCAGCTCCAGCTGCCGCTTTTTAGAGCTCTCCAGAGTATCCTTTAGCTGTCCGATTCCAAGCAGAAATTCATGCACATACCGGCTTTTTTCCTCCTTGACGATTCCCTTCCAATGTCCCCTGGCCAGCTCCTGTGGCAGCCTTTGCACCTGTGCAAAGGGCTTGAGAAGATGCTTGCGAAGGTATAGGAGAACACCCAGCAGTACTGCCGCCAGAATGGCCAAGGAAAGCTGCGTCCAAACCATCAGCGTACCGACATCCGCATAGGTACGCTGATAATCAAAACGCAGATACCCCTGCAGTGATTGCTTGTCATATATCGGCTCAATGCTCATATCCATAGAGTTTCCGGCTTCAAAAAACACGGACGCCGCCTCCTGTTCGGCACCTTCAGCGGAAAGCCAGCGCACCGCCTCCATATGCGGATACGCATCCAGGGAAATATCCGCAAGCGGTGTCCCATTGGTGACCAGCTGTGTAATACGGCTGATTTCCACACGGTATGCATGATCCTTGGTTTTCTCAATGCGTCCGATACGGATTCCCAAAAACAGCGCCAGGCACACATACAGGCAAAAACACAGCAGAATCAGTGTATTATATTTCTTCAAACCGGTATCCTACTCCCCAGACCGTTTTAATAAGCTGCGGACGCTTTGGGTCTTTTTCAATCTTATCCCGCAGCATTTTGATATGAACCGTCAGCGTCTGCTGTTCGCTGAAGCTGTCCATACCCCAGATGCGGGCGAAGATATATTCCTTGCGCAGCGTCTTTCCCGCATTCGCCACAAGCAGGGAAAGCAGCTCGAATTCCTTTCCAGTAAGCTCCAGCTCGTTTCCATTCAGGCTGGCTCTATGCTTATCACGCTCTATCAGAATACCGGAGCAGGAACAGCTTTTCTTCGCCTGCAGGTCATTTGTCCGCTGTAAAACAGCACGTATTTTCGCTGCGAGTATTTGCGGATCAACAGGCTTTTCTATATAATCATCCGCTCCCAGCTCATAGCCGTTCAGCTGATCACTGCGATCCTTGCGTGCACTCATAATCAAAATCGGAACTGCCTGTTGCTCACGTATCCTTCTGCACACGGCAAAGCCATCCATGCGGGGAAGCATGATATCCAGCAGAAGCAGCGCTACATCATGCTCCTGCAAAAACAAGAGTGCTTCTTCTCCGCTTTCCACATGATGAACCTGAAACCCGTCCCGCTTTAAAAAGGACATGAGCAGCTGTGCAAGCTCCCGGTGATCCTCCACAAGCAATATATCTATCATAGGCAATTACCATCCTAACGTAATCAGCCATTCATTCAGTCTGCGCTCTCTTTTCCGAATATCTGCATCCTCATGCCACGCCCCTAGCTGCATTTCATCCCGGATATTTCCATCCTCGATATACAAAACGCGCTCACAACGTGATGCCACCTTCATATCATGGGTAACCAGCAGGATGCTTGTCCCCTCCTGATGAATCCGGTTTAATTCCTCCATAACCTCATGGGAGCTTTGCTTATTCAAAGCACCGGTAGGCTCATCCGCAAACAGAATTCGCGGATGATTGATAAGACTTCTGCAGATACAGGCACGCTGCAGTTGTCCCCCGGATACCTCATTGACATCGTTATCCGCAATATCGCTGATGCCGAGCTTCTGCATGAGCCTTGTCGCATAGGCATTGATTTCTTTTCTTCCCTGCCTGGTTTTCCCCTTCGCAGACTGATAGGCTGGTAAAATAATATTATCATATACGGAAAGATTTTTCAGCATATACATCTGTTGAAAGACAAAGCCCATCTCCTCCAGGCGCAAATCACTGATTTCATTGCGGCTCATATCCATTAACTCACGGTCAAAGAAGCTCACACTGCCGGCTGTGGCACGATCCATACCGCTGATGGTATACAGCAGGGTCGTTTTTCCGGAGCCTGACGGGCCCATGACAGCAATCATTTCCTTTTCCTTCAGTGTTAGATTTACATTTCTCAACACGTTATTCTGTCGTTTGTTTACGATATATGTTTTACACAGATTGCTTACTGTTATTCCACTCATAAAAGCTTCCTCCTTATTCCATATTGTTCATTTCACGTATATGGATACGTTTGATTTTCCCGGTAGCAGCGATTGTTGCGCAAATGATGCCCAGCAGCAATACCCCCGGATACAGCAGATAAACCTGCAGAGGATCAATCTGGATATGCACCTGTGCCCCCATAATGGCAAAGATCGGTTCCAGCATGAAGCGGTTACTGAGCATCGACAGCGGTATCGCCGCAAACATGGATAATAAAGCCACCAGAAGCATACGGATTGCCTGCCACCTGCGTATACTGCTGTTACGAAAGCCAATGCTTTTCATCATAGCGATTTCTCCTTTTTCACGAACGATGAACAGCTTTTCCATCAGCAGTGTAATCAGCATGATCACTGCACAAAGCATAGCAGTCATTGGAAGCAGAAGCTCCTGTAAGGATTCCTGAATACCGCCGATGTTGCGATCGACAATATCCTGTGCTGTATACCATTCATAATCTGGGAATTGTTGTTCTAGTGTGGCTTTTAATTCCTCCTGGCTTTTGTCTGTTTTCATATCAACATTGACATTCCAGTATTCAAACATATCCGTTTTGCTCATATCCAGCCTGGCATTCAATCGGGCACTGCTTCCCAACTGCATATAATCGGAATAGCTTCCTGTAATGATGAATTTATACAGCTTCCCATTCAAATTCAGCTCCACGCGGTCTCCGATGTGCCAATCATTTTCCTTTAGAACAAGACGGGAGAAGGCAATCTCGTTTTCCAGGACGGGAGCGCTTCCCTCCAGATAATCCAGATATTCCGTATTGCGTCCCTGTATCTGCAGTGACATGATCTTCGTATTCCCCTGCTTTCCCGGTGCGTGAAAGGATAAAAAGTAAATAGCAGAGGCTGTAAGCTGTGCATCATAGCCCTTTTCCTTCAGCTCATGCTCTACACGCTTCATTCCCTGTTTCAGCTGTACAGAGTTTTTATAGGGAGAATCCTGCTTTCCTTCAATTTTTTTAATATATACAGCGCTGTCCGTATTCACGGTAAACTTGGATGCCATCTCGCTGCTTTGCATGGTATGGATGGTGTTCAAGGGAATCGTAATCAGGACGAAGCTGATACAAAAGGTCACCAGCAGCAGAGCATAGCGTTTTACATGCGTCAGCATATCATTGATTCCAAGATAGGCAGGAACACGCAGGTGCTTTTGCTTAAACAGAGACAATGCCGAGGCCTTCGCAAAGCTCTCCCCGCTGTTTCCGCCGCGAATGGCAGATATCGCTGTAATACGACTTAGCTTTCTTGTACAATTCAAACAAAACAGCATGACAAGTGCAATAATTATCAGTGTGCAGAGGATATTGACATAGAAATTCACTCCGCTGTCCTCCATGATCATATTTACACTGACGCCCGCCACCATGGCGCGGCTGATCGGTACACTGATGAGCAGACCAAGAAGGGCTCCGCTGCATACGAGAGCTGTGTATTTTACAAGATACAGACGGCGAATCGCTTTATCCCGAAGTCCGATTGCCTTCATGATACCGATTTCCCGGTACTCCTCTTCCATTGTGAACAGCAGTGTAAAGCGTAGAACAAGCAAAGCAATCAGAATCATGCAGATGCCGATCAGAATTAACAAAGCCGCAAGTATCAGATCAAAGGAGTAAATCATCGAATACATACTGCGGGAGACCGTATTTAACACCGATGGAAAGCTTTGCATATTCTGTGCTTCTGTAAAATCGGATATGCTTGCGACATTGATAAAATACAGGGAATATGTCCGCTCATTGCCTGCTTTTTTAAATTCCTCATACATTTTGGAATTCATAAAGATTCTTGACATACCGACCATATCGTTTCCAAACGCCGCATCCTTGACAACGGTTTTCAGAGTAAATGTACGATCTGCATCACCTATGCGGATGCGCAGTGTATCCCCAACATGCAGGTCGTTTTTCTCCATGAGGAATGCAGGCATTCCAATTTCATCATCCTGTAAATGGAGCTTTTCCCCATCCGGATCAAACTCCTTGCAATAGTCACTAAGTTCCTCAGAGAGAAAAAGGTTCAGCCCCTCAGCACTGATTTTGTCACCATGTTTCAGCTGCAAATCCTTCTGGTCCACGGAGAGCATCTCCTGATAGCCGTAATCTTTAACTCCCGGAGCCTTTGTTTTGATCCAGCTCATGATGCTTTCTTTTTCTCCCGGATTTACTGCCACAAGATTCACATCCGGTATATTGGCATAATCCATATAATAGTCCACAGAGGAGCTTACCACCAATATATTATTTACACTGCTCGCAAGAAATACAGTCGCAATGGTAATAAACAGAAACAGAATCAGATTGACACTTTTTCTATGCATTAAATCTTTTTTTAACAATCGTTTCAGCATTGCCGCCACATCCTTTCTACAGGTAAAGAATACCGCACCCTTTCTTAAAAAATCCTTAAATACCGGTGGAAATCTTTTTTATATCGTTTCTACTCATCCTTTTATTCAAATATCAGCAAATTCACTCGTTTATTTCCATAAAGAAAGCAGAAGTCTTCAACAACCTCTGCATATTTGAATACTCTTATGGATATAAGTATACATCCTGTTACTTATGATGAAGCCTTTATAGCAGCATAGCTTATGGATTATCAACTGCTCCTATTACAATGCTTTATATGAAACAAGCTATTTATGATATGGATTATTGTTTTTTATCATATAGGCACGGTAAATCTGTTCCAGCACAAGCACTCTTGTCATCTGATGGGTAAAGGTCAGATCACTCAGCTTCCATTTCCAGTTACAGCGTTCATAAACATTGCTTCCGGGGCCCAGGGAACCGGCAATTACAAAGGTCAGGTTACTGGTCTGATAGGTCTGCAGCTGATCCAGCTTTTGTGCAAACTGCTCACTATCCACCATCTCTCCCCATAAATCCAGCAGAATAACATAGTCCTGATCTTTGATTTTGGAAAGGATTCTCTCGCCTTCCTTTTCCTTTACCTGGCTGTTTTGCGCCTCGCTGTTACTCTGTGGTGCCACCTCGTCGTTTACCTCTATGATTTCCAGCTTTGTAAAGGGTCTTAGACGCTTTGTATATTCCTCAATCTGAGCGCGCAATGCCTTTTCTTTTATCTTTCCAACCGCAATGATTTTTATCATAGCTTTTTCCTCACTTCCATTAACAGCTCCAACTTGCTCTGTAGCCATCTGCGGCGCAATCGCCGAAACATACGGTATTCCGCCAGCACCTCTACAAGACTGGAGGCTGTATCCACAGCATTCACTATCCATGCTTCCCGGCATACAGGCGGTATTACAGTTAAAGGCCACATATGCTTTCGGATAATCTCCTGTTCCCGCTTACTGATTTGAAAGTCACGAATTGCATTGCGGTTCGCAAAAAAAGGATGACGGAAGCCATGAAGTCTGTGCCATGCCTCAGGTTCATGCCAGTCATACAGAAAATAATCATGCAAAAGTGCTCCCCGTACAAGAGCGCGTTCATCACAGGATACATGAAGCCTCTTGATCAGTGTATAGCAGTAATAGGATACAACAAAGCTGTGCTCCAGACAGCTGACAGAGCCATGCTGTATATAATTTTGCATGCTCCAGATTCGGTCATCCTGCAGCAGCTCATCCGCTATTGTCAAAAATTCAGAATATTCCTCAATACGCATATGCCACCTCACTATGCATTGTATTGTAGCCTGTTTTTCATCAGAATGCAATTATCAGAAGCCTTTCTTTTTCAATTCGCTTACGATGCTGACATAGGTTTCCAGCACATCAAAGCCTTTGTAATCCTCTCTTGTCAGATCAATGATATTGCCATGGGAAATCCCTTTATAATAGCGGTTGGTAAAGGTTCCCTGAAATTCTCCCCATCGGGCGCTTTCCTCGGTAACCAGACCATCATTGTCCGCATCGACCATACGGATGAACAGATAAGGGATACTGAGCAGAATGTGTGACCATGCATGGTGCATAAGACTCATATAGCTCTGATAATATACCTGCGGATCATCCAAAACCTCCTCATTAAAGCCGGCACTCCACTGTGTGGTAAACTGATGTGTTACGGTGTAAAAATCCGGATGTACATCCTTCATACGTGTAAATGCGGCATCAAATACAGACGCCAGCCAGCGGTACAGCTTTTCCGGTGCGATTCGTACCAGCACATCGACGAAATGACAGCCGCGATGCGGTGTGGATATGGTGGTCAGAGAGGCAACATGGGCGCCCATATGCCCCTTGGAGATTGCATGACGCGCATCCAGACCACCCTTGGAGTGCGCGATGATGTTCACCTTGTCACAATGCTCAAGCTCACAGATTTCCTTGATACGCTTTTGAATATCCGCACTGTTGTTTTCTATGGTCGCGAAGGCCTCCTGATTCCCATAATAAATGACTGCACCATTTTTCACCAGAATACGTGGAATCCTTCCCCAGTAATTCACATATTTTAAATCACGGAAGCCGACACCATGCAGAAGCAGCAGCGGGTATTTTGTCTTGCATATTTGTGATTCAGCGCGTTGTGATGCCACATCGATTGCAACGGTTTCATGATCGTATTCCTCCTTTGCTTTGTGCATGAGATAGATAAGGACAGGAATGCGCAGAACCGGTATAAATAACAGGATCCAGAGCATCACACGGCGAAGAATACGCAGGCGGTTGCTGAGACAGAAAATCACAAGCGCTCCGCCAAGGGCATATACATATTGAAACAGCAGCATCCACAACAGATCAGCGTAATACCAGCTATAATTGTTATATTCCGGAAGAATGAGTAGATAGAGAAGGATTTGAAGCAGAAGCAGCCAAAAGCTGCGTTTGATTACTGCTTTGCCATATTGCAGGCCTCTCAATCGGCGATGCTTCCTGCCAAGTGATTGGATAAGCCTTAGGATATTGATTATAAATATAAGTATCAGCATACCGGCAGAAATCATGATAAAGCCAATATTACTATATCCTTTTAACAGCCATCTAGTGTTGAGTTGATGCGTCAACAATGGAAGATGTGACAGCATTAGAAGCAGAAGCACTCCCATACAATTTTTTATATATCTCATAATGATGCCTCTTTCCTTTTTCATGATTGTATTATAACATATCGTTATCCTTCTCTAAAATAGAACCAGTAAAAGAGCTTGTATGCAGTATCATAGTAGAAAATTTTGAGATAATAGACACTATTACATGTAAGTATTTATTATGAAAAGAATTTCTTACAATCTATCCACAAATCTGAAGTTTTATTGTACAATGGTAGAAAAGGGTGATACTATGAGAAAAAATAAAAAGGGATTTACACTCGTCGAGATTATTGTTGTTCTTGTTATTATAGGAATCCTTATGGCGTTGGCTGTTCCGGCTGTCATGAGTTATATAAAAAAAGCCGCAGATACCAAGCTGATATCAGAGGCAAGAACAGTTATGGTTGCATCGAAGGAAAAGGGAATCGAGCTGGTGAAGCAAGGAAAGCTGCATCAGCTGACATCCTCAGGCAGTAAGACAGATATCATAAAAAGGTCGGAAATCGAGGATGGACAGTTAATGGAGATACAGCTTAATTCTGCCAAAAACGGAGCTGGCAGCTTTGTTGTTAAGATACAGGATGCTTATGTACGCTATGATGATGCGAATCAGAGCTATGAGGTGCTGGATTCGTATAATAATCTTTATTCAAAAACAAATATTATTTCAGAATCAATATTTTCTAATAATAAAGCGATAGAAAAAATTATAGAAGTTTTCAACAAAAATACCGATACACTAAATTCAGAAGGGAAAAACTATGGCATTCCTATCAGAGAGGCATTGGCTGACACCTTAAAAGAAGCTGGAATAACTGATGATGATTACAGTTTCCGAATAGATAAAAAAGTAAATAACAAATACACGATAACAGTAAGTGATCGCCGAATCATAGAAACGGATATCAATAACAATTCTACTGTGAATGTTGTACAGTATAGCTATCAATATGACCCCGTTAACAAAAAGTTTATAAAACAGGATGGTATAAAAACTGCTGTATCAAAGATTGTTAATGGCAATTATAACGGCACATCGTCTGATACCTATCCTGCGTTAGATCTGGATAGCTTAGAAGATAAGGATTGGGAAGATATTAAATAAAACTTAAAAAATAACCAATAACTACATCTATTGGTTATTTTTTCAACTTTGATAAAGACCTACTGATATTCTTTTTTATACGCCATTTTTTTAAACATTACTTTCCATTCATCGAAATCTCTTATAATCTCATCCAGCTTCAATGCTTCCCCATAGCTTAGTTTATCATGCATATATCCCTCCGTCATCCATACCAGCATCTGATATACCTGTTTCGGTTCAACATCATCATGAAACTTTGAGAAATCCACATGAGCAAAATAGCGTTCAAAGGTGGAATCCATGAGCGTATGCAATTCCTTTGCTACATCGGTACTGACAGCTTCCCGACGGGATGAAAAAGCGCGTGTAATAAAATCAAGTATGTACGGATAATCCACCATTATCTGCATTTTCTTTTGTGCCCCATACTCCATAAGCTCAAAAAAATCTGTAACCTGTGTAAAATCACCATCCTCCATCATGTCAGTGACAATTTGCACACAATACTGAAACAGGTACATATAAAAGCTTTTCTTATCCTTAAAATAATAAAACAGCAATCCCTTTGAAATACCAGCCTTGGCGGCTATATCCTCCGTATTTGCCTTCTTATATTCATTTCTCCCAAACACTTCCATACCGGCATCAATGATGCGTCGCTGCTTTTCCTGGGAGAGCTCTTCAAATTTTTCCATATCGTTATTCTCCTGTATCATAAAATCTTAGTGGACATCTTAATAAAACTGGAATTTGATTACTTCTTACACGCTGTATTAGCAAGCACAATCATTATTACACAATCAACTCTTACAAATATTTAGGTTATTGTAGCAATCGATGCTTGCAATACGTTCTCAAAAAATCCCATAATAAATAACAGAACAGCTATTAAAGTCATTCCAATTCCAACTACTCTGCTAACTTATCCTTTTCTTCCTACCTGCTGTATTACATCCAGCTATCAGCTTTGCACCATGTCCAGTTTATAGAAAAATACTGAATATAGCCAAGATAATGCCAGCTGCCCATACAATACAATTACGACCCCTACTTATATCCCTTAATGTCATAATTCAATCATCTCCTCATATCTTGACTAGACGGTATGCTAGCGTTTTTTATGTTACATTATCTCATAATTTTTTCCAAAGCTTTTCCCTTCGCCAATTCGTCAACCACCTTGTCCAAGTACCGAATTTTCCGCATTAATGGATCTTCAATTTCTTGTAGCTTAATTCCGCATATATTTCCAGTGATAAGATTACAATTTGGATTCATTTCCGGTGCTTCCTCAAAGAATGTCCTATAATCAACATCCTTCATAATCTGTTCATCGATCTGTTTTGCCGTATATCCGGTCAACCAGCATGTAACCTGATAAACCTCTTCTTTAGTTCTGCCTTTTCTTTCCGCTTTTGCTACTAATAGCGGATATACTTTGAACAGCTTCATTGCAAATATCTTTTCATATTCCATGAATTCCTGGCCTCCTGTAACTCTATAATATAGGTGTAATGACTACATGAATCACATCTCCGACACCTCTATTCATTTCTTTTTGAATATCCTTTCTCACACCAATAATATAGCAAATTGAACCATCATCATTTTTAATGCCCATATTCACTACGCTTCCATCATACGGAACCCCATTAAATTCAGCATGAACTTTTAATCTTCCTTTGCCAAACTCTGCGCGAATATCAATCGGCACGCGAACAAATGCTCCGCCTTTATCCGGAACTGGTTCTATCGCTGTCTTAAATTCATATTTTTCTTTCATGCATGATTACCTGTTCTATCACACCAGATAGCAATTTCTTTTATTAGGTCGCACGGCAAACTATCACTATATGGGATTTGAATAGATCCTTTACTGTATTTATAGCCATATTCATCAAGTTCTTTTGAAAACTGTGCAACAGCTTTTGTTCCGGGGTATAATCCAATATGCTTTTTTTGGCCTGCAAAATGGATGATATTATGGCCTTTCCAGTAGGTTGGCATACTCCATGAAATCTTTTCTGTCGCATCTGATAATGCTTCTTGCAGGCACTGTCTGACAAGCAATAGTTGTTTCTGAACATCCAGATCAAAACTTTGAATATACTCATCGACGGTTTTGGGTTTATTTCCACAATAATGCTGTTGATTTTGTTTTTTAAATTTTCTATTACATTTTGGACATTGCCACATAATATTCACATCCTCACAAATTCAAATTTTAGCGTTCTTTACTACTTCAACAAACGGGAATATGTATTACTTTTTTGCCGTAATAAGATATAGTGACTTCATCGTATTAGGGATAAGACTTATACTAATATCTTCAAATCCTGCAATGCTTAGATATTCACTAACCCTTTTCTTATCTGTAAAGGAACCTCCATCTAATACTTGCATCAACAATCCAAGAATACGATTGCTCATCCAATCTTCAAGTAATGGATCCCCAATAATAAGTCTTCCATTTTTTTTAAGAACTCTATATATTTCGTTAATTCCTTTATTTTTTTCTTTCCAGTGATGTAACGATAGCACTGAAAAAACTAAATCAAATGATTGTGAATCAAAGGGCAGTTGTTCAACATTTCCTTTTATAAATGTTATATTGCCAGATGAGAATAACTTAGGAATAGAAATATCAATAGCAGTGATTTTGCTACACGGAAATCTAGCAGAAACTGCTTGAGTAAATGACCCATTTCCGAAACCGACATCTAAAATGGTTTGTGAAGCTGTCCGTGAACAGTTAATTTCATTTAAAACCGCATGATGTATAGCTCTCAATTTCTTCACCTCTATTTTATATTTTGAATATCACAATCGCTCGATAAAATACTCGTCTTTGTAACTTCTACAAACTGGGATTTATCTTTCTTTTTTCTTATCCTGTCCTAATGCAAGAAATCCAGCAGTAATAGCAAGTGCAAACATAATGTCATGTTCGCCCAATGGGTCTGTTACTATGGAATATATCAAAAACGCCATACAAACTAGCAATACTGCCAATATAATTCCACGAACAATTTTTCTTTTTTTCATTGTATAACGCTCCTCTATAACTTTCAATTTCCCAGTTCAATAAACTAGTATTTATTTACTTTTTTTATTCGCGAATAACACATACCATGCACATAAAATAGCCGCTCCTATTGCAATCCATATCGCCATATCATTTTCCTCCTCCCACTGAAATCCAATATGAAAATTCATATGCAAATTCATATGCAATATCAGATTGTGCATATGTTCCACCATATCTTCCTGTCGTTGCCTTTATACCTATTGCATTCGTTTTCACACACCATTCTTTTACATAATTTTATAACTGTTTAATCCCGCATTACTTTTTAATTATGGCGAATTCGCCATAATTAAAATCTGGATTAAACATACTTTCCCATACACCTAAAAATTCAGTTGTATTACGATTTCTTAACCAATCAGATATGAAAAATTCACCGTCTTTTGATTTCAACATATCTGTAAGTGATATAAAATCTTCATGATTGATTGTTTTTCACTGTTATCTCATTATCTAAAACTTTTAATTTCTCCATAGTTTCCTCCAATAAACTCTGTTTTTCTATATATCTATTCCTGCACAATAATCACTATTTTTTCTTACTAACTCTATTATTGTATCTCTATAAATTCTTATTTATAAGATGATCGGCTGATACTCCAATACTTTATCGGCTATTTCCTCTGGGGTCATTTCACTCCAAAATATATAATTGCAGATTTCCGGGTCAAGAACACCCCTCTGCAATTTAGCAATTATCGTATCAATGTCTTTATCGCTTTTATTCTCACATTTTGCTATTTCCTCGATTAAAGAAATTATTTCTAACTTTGACAGAATTTTCATACGACACCTTTCCAAATTCAACTTTTTAATGTTCTTTTACTTCATCACATTCTAATTTACTTATTTTCTCTCACTACTAGACAAGGATTTCCATATGCTATTGTATTACTGGGAATATCTTTTGTAACAACACTTCCAGCTCCAATAACAACATTATCTCCTATCATAACACCTGCCATAATGATTGCTCCACCGCCAATCCATACATTATCGCCTATTATGACTGGTGCTGTTTGTGTTTTACAAAACGCAAATGAACCATCCTCTTTAGACTCCCCAAAACGCTCAGTAGCATTTGTTGGATGAAAGGCTGTATATATTTGTACATTTGGTGCAATCAAAGCATTATCTCCAATCTGGATAATATTATCATCTAAAAAAGTACAATTCATATTTACTTCGCAGTTATTACCAAAATAGATATTATTACCATAATCAACATAAAATGGTGCTGTTATCCAAAGATTTTTACCTTTTCCGCCAAGCAATTCACTTAAAATTCTTTCTTTTTCTTGAACATTGGCAGAGTCTGTTTGATTATAGTCTCTTGCCAAATTTTTAGCCTTATGCCATTGCGTTAATAACTCGGCATCCCCACAATCATAAAGTTGTCCTGCCAACATTTTTTCTCTTTCTGTCATGATCCACCTCTATAACTCGTGCTTTATCACACAATAGCCATTTAATAAATGCTATCTCTTTTATAGTCAATCCTATGATTAAATCACAAAATTGATTCTTTCTGTATTTTACCATAACTAAATATCAAATACTATATGAACGAAAGCATTGACCATTTAAAAGGAAGAAAAGCGAAGCTGGAATTACACATTCATATGAAAAAGGCACCACTCTGAAGGATACGTTCTTTGATCAATTCACAATATGCGAATCTCTTTCTTATATAAATAAAAAGGGAGCAGCTATAACTCTCCCATATTATTCTTCAGATGCATACAATAAGACCCGCATAAGCAGATGCATCTTTTTCATTTATGCATGATTTTAGGTTCGGCTTCAAAAAAATTTATGATATCCACAATACTGACAGGCATTTGATGATTGGCATCCACGCCAACATCATATCTGCGAAATCCGTTATCCCGATTGTGAACATTCACCTGTGCAGGATTATGCTGATGCCCATGCAAATGAATAGCTCCGTGATAAAACCCGTTCCACTCTGCAATCGGATAGTGAAACAGAATAAACTGGTAGCCCTCGTATTTCAGCTCAGCGTATTCCTTTACCCAGGAAAACAGCGATTGATCAAACTCCTTCTGTTGAACAAAACGATCATGATTTCCCCGAATCAGATATTTTCTCCCATGCAGCTGTTTCAGCGCCTCCTGCGCATAGACATAGCTTTTCATCGTTACATCCCCCAGAATATACACCTCATCCTTTGGACGAATTTTTTTATTCCAATTTGCGATCAATCGCTCATTCATCTCATTTACATCCTGATAGGGACGGGAAGTCAGTTGTATAATATTATCATGATAAAAATGCAGATCGGATGTAAAATACAGCATATAATTCCCACCTTCCTTTTCTATAGCTTCAGAAAACGGTATCCATATACAGAAGCTGCACCGGATACCGTTCCTTATTATTCTAATGTCACCGTCTTTTCAATTTCCTTACCCTTGCGGTTTACGGTGATGGTAACCTCATCCTTCACCTTATGACTGTAGAGAAGCTGACGGAATTGCTTATAATCCTTTACTTCCTTACCGTCAAATTTAACGAGAATGTCGCCTTCCCTAATTCCTGCTGATGAAGCTGGGGTACGTGATGCCACCTTGACAATGAGCAGACCACTTTCCACCTTGGAATCTATGCCCAGATAAGCCTTATCCAGCATACTCAGCTGTTCAATCGGCTGCACGGAGATTCCCAGGATCGGCCGTACGACCTTGCCGTTGTTTTCCAGCTCGGTTATGATTGGAAGCACCTCGTTGATCGGTAATGCAAAGCCAAAGCCCTCTACCGAGGTATCCGTAATCTTCATGGAATTGATTCCAATCAGCTCCCCTGCCATATTGATCAGCGGGCCGCCGCTGTTTCCCGGATTGATAGCAGCATCTGTCTGCAATACATTCACATCCCAGTCTGCTACACCGTTATTGTCGATATCCATTTCCATGCGTCTGTCAACACCGGATATAAGACCTCCGGAAACGCTGCCCTGATACTCAATTCCTAGCGGACTTCCCATTGCTATGACGTATTCTCCCTTTTTCACAAGAGAGGAATCCCCCATAGTGAAGGCATCTGCCTTGAAGTCCACATCGGTCTTCAATAATGCAAGATCCGTCAATTCATCCTTACCGACGATGGTGACCTGCTGTTCCTTGCCATTCGCAAAGGTGACAACGGCTTCATCCCCATCCGCAACGACATGATTGTTCGTGATGATATACACGGTCTTGCCCTGTATTTTGTAAATAGCACCGCTGCCGGAATCAATGGATTGTCCTCTTGCCTTCGCTGTTACTGTCACGACCTTGTTTTCACTATCCGCGACCAGCTTTGTAACATCACTTGTGATATTCACACTTGCCTGCTCCACCTTTTGTGTAGTCTGCTGCTGTGCATTTGCGGCTGTTGTGGTTTCTCTGACCTGCAGATGCAAAATCGTCAGTACAATATTCCATCCGATAAGTGCCACAAGCAGAAAGGCTGTCAATCGCTTCATGATGATTTTCCTCCGGTATAAATGGAAAACTGATCAGCCGGATACAGCCGGAGATCCTCTCTGTCCTTCTGTTTCCGTTTCAGTGTTTCTTTTAAGGTTGTCAATGCCATATCACGGGTATTGCCTTCCTGTGAGATATGCGCAAGAACGATTTCCTTTGTATTCTCCCCCATGACATCACACAGGATATTGGAACAATCCTCATTACATAAATGACCGCAATCGCCGATGATGCGCTGCTTCAGATAAACTGGTCTTGTTGTCTGCATCAGCATTTCGATATCGTGATTGCTCTCAAACACATAATAGTCCGCATCCCGTATGTAGTCCTTCACTTCCTCCTTAATATAGCCGGTATCTGTCACATACACCATTTTTTCATCCTCGGTTTCAATCACATAGCCCACTGTTCCCTCACAGTCATGACTCATGGGAAGTACCGTAATACGAAAGTCCTGCACTTCAAAGCGCTCATAGGGACGGATGCCGTGCAGATGACTGGTAGCGATATCCTGCGTTGCATAGGTAGGAATCGGATCAAACAGCTTCATCTGTGCAACATGGTCACTATGGGTATGTGTAATCAAGAGTGCATTGCTTTGCATGGGATCATAGCTGATCTGTTCAAAACAGCTTTTTAGATATTTTCTCGTTGTTCCACAGTCTATAACCAGCCTGGTATCCTTATGTTTAATCAGGCAGCAGTTCCCTTTGGAACCACTGGCCAGTAATGCAAATTTCATCAGCGGCCTCCCTTCAATCTCTGCTTCACAGGTGTATTTCACCTGAATATATATACGGTTTATGAGAATCCATCATGCGCAATATTAAAGAAGGCTGATATGGATTTTTGAAACGCCAGCTCCACCTTTCCTGTCGCACCGTTACGATGCTTTGCGATATCCAGGTCGGTCTGGTCGGTTGGATTGTCCTGCTCTGCTTCATCATCCTTGGCATAGTAGGCGTCACGATATAAAAACATTACAATATCGGCATCCTGCTCGATGGCTCCGGATTCTCGAAGGTCAGATAGCATAGGATGCTTATCCGGACGTGTTTCTACAGAACGGGAAAGCTGTGACAAGGCGATTACCGGACACTCCATCTCTCTGGCAAGTCCCTTTAGGGAACGTGAAATTTCAGAGATTTCCTGCTGGCGGTTATCTCCGCTTTTTCCGCTTCCGCTGATCAGCTGAAGGTAGTCAATGACCACAAGGTCAAGACCGTGCTCGCTTTTCAGCTTTCGGCATTTGGAGAATACCTCCGATATTTTGATATTGGAGCTGTCATCCACAAACAACTTGCTTGCCATCAGCTCATTGGCAGCCTCATTCAGCTTACTGAATTCCTCATCCAGAATAGCCCCGCTTCTCAGTTTATTGGATTCCACTGCGGATTTGGCACTCAGAATACGCTTCATCAATGCCTCTGCAGGCATCTCCAGTGAGAAAATAGCAATCGCACCGGGATTGTAAAAGGATGCGTTTAAGGCCAGATTCAGGGCAAAGGCTGTTTTTCCCATCGCGGGACGTGCCGCAAGGATAATTAAATCTCCCCGCTGAAAGCCGTTTGTCATACGATCCAGATCCGTATATCCTGTCTTGATTCCCGTTACACGGTTATCGCTGGAGCGCAGACGGATCAGCTCCTGCATTACATTGGAAACAACCTCACGGCTGCTCTTGAAATCTGTGGCACGGCGGCTGCGGGTGACATTCAATATATCACGTTCTGCCTTATCCATGATTTCGTCAAGATCATTTGCTGTATCAAAGCCATCCTCCGCAATCTGCTCCGCTGCCTCAATTAAACGGCGCAGATGGGCGCGGCTTTTGATCATTTCAATATAGTAAACGCTGTTTGCGCTTGATATTGCCGTATCACTCAGCTTGATAATGTAATCGGCTCCTCCCACAAGATTCAGCTGCTCAATATCCTGCAGCCGGGCAATCAGCGTGGTAACATCCACCGGTTTTCCACTATCGGTAATATCCATCATGGCAGAGAATATACGCTGATGGATATCCAGATAGAAATCGCGCGCATCCAGCCCCTGGTCATACACAACGCTGGTTACGCTGGGATAAATCATCATCGCACCGAGAATGGACTGCTCCGCCTCGGTACTGTGTGGCAATTCTCTACTCATAAAGCCTCCTTATCCATTCACATGGACACGAATGGTTCCGATAACCTTGTTTCTGTAAAGATCCACCTTCACATCCGTATAGCCAAGCGATGTAATCGCATCATTGTCAATCACCTTTCGCTTATCCACATGGATACCGTATTTATCATGCAGCTGTGCAACGATCTGCTTTGTGGAAACACTGCCGAACACACGTCCGCCCTCTCCTGTTTTCACATGGAATTCCAGCGTAATCGTTGAAAGCTTCTTTTTCAAATCCTCTGCCGCGGATTCCTTTTGCTTTTCCTCCAGATCATGCTGCAGGTTCTGCTCATCCAGAATCTCCATGCTTTTTTTCGTAGCCATGACAGCCAGATTCTTATTCAGCAGGAAGTTTCTTCCATAGCCGTCGCTAACCTCCACGATATCTCCTTTTTTTCCAACCTTTTTCACATCACTTAGCAGTATCACTTTCATCTTCGTCGTCCTCCTTGTTTTCTTTTATATATGCATCAATCATTTGCTTTAATTCTTCCTCTACGGCTTTCACCGTTGTTTGCTCTCTTTGCAGGGCTGCCATTGTAAAATGACCGCCGCCATGCATGTTTTCCATGATGATCTGCACATTGATCGTACCCTTGCTGCGGGCCGATACGGCAACTCTGCCATCCTCGATATTTCCAATGACAAAGCTTGCCTCCATATCCTTAATATTCAACAGGCTGTCCGCTACCTGTGACATCAGCGTACGGTTTACTACACGGTTGTTGTCCACTGCCGCAATGATGATTCCCTGTGCATATTGCCTTGCATATTTCATAATTGCTGTTTTCGCCTCAAAATCACCAAAATCCTCTTTCAGCAGGTTTTCCGCCGTTATCGGATCTACACCAAGATTTTTCAGATAGGCTGCCGCTTCAAAGGTACGGCTGCCCGTTCTGGTTTTAAAGCGATTGGTATCCACAAGGATACCGACATACATCAGTGTAGCTTCTTCCTCACTCAGACCAACCTTGTTATTCTGGTATGGCAGGAATTCCGTAGCTAGCTCACAGACAGAGCTTGCGCTGGATTCTACATAGACCAGAAGCGGATTTCCAATAAAGTCCTCACTTCTGCGGTGATGATCGATTACCACAATTCGATTTGCCTCCGCCAGCGTCAGCGGAGCACCTGTCTGCTTTGGATTGTGATGGTCAACCGCTATAAGCAAATCATCATCCTCTATCATTTTGCTTGCGTCCGGATCGCTGATGAACCGGTGACGGCCCTCCAGCTTATCCGCATACAGATTCATTGCTTCCTGCAGCTGCGGCTCGATTCCACCACTTTTTGATACAACATAGACCTCCTTGCCATACGCAGCCGCAAGCCGCGACATGCAAAGTGCACTTCCCATACAGTCGAAGTCCATATTCTGATGTCCAATGACAAATACCCGGTTCGCTTCCATGATTGCCTCTTTGATCGCCTGCGACATGACACGTACACGCACCTTGCTTCGCTTTTCACGGGCTTCACTGTTTCCACCGTAGTATTTTACACTTTCCCCATATTTCTTAACCGCAGCCTGATCGCCTCCACGGCTCTGTGCCAGCTCCAGCAGATCGTTTACCATCGTATCCAGCAAACGGAAATCATCCGTTCCACGGGCAAACGACATACTCAGCGTTATAGAAACATCAATATCCTCTGCATTTTTTCGTATGGTGTTTAAGATATCAAATTTATCCCGTACGACTTCTTCAAAAATTGCTTCATTCAAAATGACCAGAAAGCGGTCAGAGCGCAGTCTGCGGATAAACATACCATAACGCCCTGCCCATTCCACCAGAGGCTGACGAAGCTGTGTATTGATGGTCGCCATTGTTCCTTCATCCTCATACTGTTGTATTTCCATATAATTATCCAGCTGTAACAATCCCGCTACAACGGAATCCCTCTTAAACCGTTCGGTTATGGTTTCCAGCTTGGTGATATCCCGTACAAACAGTACCTGTCCGTTTTCCTTCCGAACGATTTCATACACAAATCCACCTTCCGGATCCTTTGCCGTGATTTCATCCACGGAGCCGTTGAAAAGATCCGTGATTTCTGGAATCCAGCTTGTCAGCTTTTTCCCGACGATATTCACAGAACGCTCCTCCAGAAAATCATTGATCCAGGTCGCATTATACTGTTCATCATAGGTGATGATACCAATCTCTCCAAAGGAAAGCGCATCCTTGGCATCATGACCGAGGATATGGGATATATCAATATCCCGCTGCTCCTTGTCACGCTCATATTTCAAGACGATCCAGATAATGACAAGAATATTCAAAACAAGCAGAATCGCCATCGGTATGATCTGTAATCCCGGAATACCGGCCATATACAGCACAAACAGTGCCGCCGCTTCCGCAATCAGGATAATGGTTATCTGAACCTTAAAATTTTCCAAACGATCCATTTATGACACCTCGTTTCATTTTATCTCTCAGTAACAGCAGAATATCCGCAACACCAAGCAACGCAAGGACATCCTGCACATAGGGTACAAAAGCTGCAATCATGACCAGAAACACGAAGGTACGCTTTTGAAGCAGTACGAGTATACCCATACTGCACATGGCACCGCAGGTAATAGCATAGACCTTGCATACCAGATACGCCGACAGCAGTACGGTCGAAGCCTCTTGGTTTAATTTTAGCACATTTCGGCTATAAAATAGAACCCAAATGACAAGAATCAGCCAGCCACTCCATTTGGGAGCGCGAATATTCAGGACATTTTGCATAGGGTGCACCTTGATTTTCAGACGAGTAAGCAGTATATTGCCAATCATATGGATGCAGATTGCCTGCAAGACACTCATGAGAACGGCTGTCAGGACGACAACCATCATCACCATCTTTACTAGGTCAATGCCGGTATGAATGTTCATAAAATCCAGGATGGTCCTTACCAGCTCCATATCATCTGCCGGGTCATAGCCGAATACAGCCGCAAATAAGATCGTTGTGACCAGATAGGAAAAGAATGTGAAAATACCACTGAACACAAGCAGAGTACCGTTCTTCCATCCTTTTCTCACCCCGCCACCATATACAAGCCCGACAACGATGCAGCTAAAGAGATAAAAAATTGTAGTGGGTGCACTAATCATAAAGGAGAGCAGCAGCATGCTGACAGAGGGAACCAGGGCGTTTCGTACTCCGTATTTTGCCGTATAGACAAGGATGGGAAAGGTTAATACCCAGTACATAAAGTATTCCAGCATGTTTCCAAACTGCCGGTTGACAAACAGGATCAGCCCGACAATGGCACACATCATGGCTCCTTCTGTAATTTTACGTGTCTGATGATTCATAGCGTTGCTCCTTCCTATGAAAAAACTCCATCCTGCGACAGATGGAGTGAAATTGCGATATTATTCGCTTACGTAAGGCAGTAAAGCCATCTGGCGTGCACGTTTGATTGCAGTAGCCAGCATACGCTGATATTTTGCACGTGTACCTGTTACACGTCTTGGAATGATTTTTCCGTTAGCGGAAATGAATCTTTTTAATAATTCAACATCCTTGTAGTCGATGCTTTCAATTTTATTTTTCGTAAAGTAACATACTTTTTTACGTCCCATACGCTGTTTTTTGAATGCCATAGAAAATCTCCTTTCTACCATTAAAATGGTAAATCATCACTTGCGATATCTAATGTATCGCTGCTTGTAAAGTCATTGGAGTAGGACTGAGAGCTGCTGTTGTCACTCTGGTAGCCCTGATTGTTTCCCTGCTCATAGTCAGGTACATAGGCATTGCTGTTCGCATTGCTTGCAGCAGCGCTTTTGCTTTCCAGAAACTGTACGCTGTCAGCGACAACCTCTGTTACATACACGCGTTTACCGCTCTGGTCATCATAGCTGCGTGTCTGGATTCTTCCTTCCACACCAACCAGAGAGCCTTTATGAGTATACTGTGCTACGATATCCGCTGTTTTATTCCAGGCAACCGTGTTGATGAAATCAGCATCCGGCTGACCCTCCTGTTTGAAACGGCGGGTACATGCTACAGTAAATGAAACAACAGATGCACCGTTTGCAGTCTTACGCAAGACAGGATCCTTCGTTAAACGACCGACTAATACGACTCTATTGATCATATGTCCATCCTCCTAAGTCTTACTCTTCGTCCTGAGTTTTGATAATCATATAACGTACAATGCTGTGGTTGATACGTGCCAGACGCTCGAATTCATGAATTCCTTCGTTGTTGGCAGTTACGTTCATTACAACATAGTAACCTTTTTTCATGTGATTGATTTCATACGCGAACTCTTTCACGCCCCATTCGTCTACCTTGTCGATAGTACCTTCGTGGTCAGTAATGATTTTGTGTAAGCCATCCATTACCTTTGTGCGTGCTGCATCATCCAAAGATGCGTTCACGATGTACATGATTTCATATTTTTTCATTCTGTACACCTCCTCGTGGTCTTTAGGCCCTATATCCGTTATGTATAGAGCGGGGAGTAGAGATTTCTACCCGTTTACTAATTATATCACGGGGAAATGGTGAAAGTAAAGTGATAATTTGACTTTTTCCATAAGTTCAGAGTAGTAAGGCATTTCTAGATAAGAGAGGGATTGTACGTTTTCTACTTTTATCTTGTTTTTCTTCCTTATAATGATTCATTCGTAATCATATTCCTGATAATATCAACCTATCAATCGCATAATCAGGAAGCAATAGCATTCATATATATGGATTCTTTTTTCAAAACACCTAAATTTTCTTAATCCCTTATAAGCAAACGGTATGGAAAGCAAAAACAAAGCTGTATCAGCTTACAGGACGTATCATATTCGTTATACAACATATAGAGCAAATACATGATGTCAACGCTAACATGAGAAATATTTTTTTCATACTCTGGTTTTTTGATTTTTCTGTATTTCCGACAGGATATATGCTACACTGTAGATACAAAAAAGGAGAGGTTGGTCTATGAGAAACTATATAAATAATACAAGCCATTTACATGGTATTCATCCACAAAAGCCCCGGCCTTTCAGTAGCTCAACCGCTTGCTAGAAGCGTTTTTTCTTATGCTTTTAACAAGTTAAGTTATTCTTTCCCATCCCTGTGTAACACGCTGCAGCTGAACACCGCTTGTCGGCGGTAAGGACTGCCTTGTTTTTGTTGCATCCATTACAGCGTATGAAATTAAACAGCAGGTACTTCTATATGCTAATGAAAGCAACAGCAAAATAAGAGCTCCACCAGATCATATCCCTGAAATACAAATAGCAATATCAGAAAGAAAGGATATGATCATGAATACAAATACAGAGACAGCAGCTATGATTAGTTGTTATGATGATAAAAAGGCATATGACATGTACTGTAAAAAGCTGTTATCAAACAAGCAGATACTCGCCTATGTCATGAAGGGCTGTATTCCGGAATACGCAGAGGTTCCACTGGAGGACATACCGTCCTATATCGAAATGTCTTCCATAAAGAATACAGCGGAGTACGAACATATTGATGATAAGCAGATAGAGGTTACGGATGAGTCCATACCGGGAGCCCAAATTAAATACGATATTCAGTTTGAAGCAGTGATACCATCAAAGCAGTTGACTCCGGATAAGAATACACCCTCGGAAAAGAGGCTTCGCTTAATCATCAACCTGGAAAGCCAGGCAGAGGATAACCCCGGCTATCCTCTGATCAAGCGAGCTTTGTACTATTGCAGTAGATTGATGGCAAGACAGAAGCATCCCAGGGATGGATTTCAGCATTCCGATTATGGTAAAATCAAAAAGGTCTGTTCCATATGGATCTGTATCGGTCACAGCAATCAAAAAAACGATGTCATCAACACCTATAAGATACAGGAAACATGTGAAACAAAGATATGGCATGCCGCAAAGGAGGACTATGATTTGATCACAGCAGTCATGGTGTATCCGAAAAAGGAAGGTGTACGAAAAGCACAGGATATTCCGAATGCAGGAGAGCAGGAGGATGAGAATAAGCAAAGGCTGCTGGAGCTATTAAAGATTTTGTTTATAAAAAATCTCGCAGTAGAGGATAAAAAGAAACAATTACAGAAGACGTATGGTATACTAATGGAGAAGGAGATAGATAAGGAGGTCATGGATATGTGCAACTTTAGTGATTTTATCGAGCAGAGAGGTATGGAGAAGGGCCTGGAAAAAGGAAAAGTGGAAACAACCATTCTTTATGTGACAAAACTGATGCAAAGTATCAATATCAGTGCAGTAGATGCTATGAATATGCTGGATGTTGAAGAAGACATACGACCTGCCATTTTACAATCTCTGCAGCATTCCTGAAAAGCAGTATCACACTATAACCAAAAGGGCTGTACAAGCACAGCTCTTTTCTGTATTTGACACACACCGCGTATGTTCTTGCTATATTATGAAAGCTTATGCAATTATGCAGGAAGCATGTGATAAACACAGCAGTTGAAAGCATCATAAAAAGGTAACAATACACCTTACATAATAATTCTTACCGCGCTTATAAGCGTTGGCTTTTTATAATTTTTATACTTTGGGCGCTGGGCTTAAAGGCTTGCAGATGCAAAAAAGGAGAATGACTCCAGAATACAACTTTGCTGTTGAATATCTATGCTTCTGAAAGCTTCGATCCCTGCTGTACTTTTTCCACTGTAAAATTTATTTCTTGTAAGAAAAAACTAAAAGAAGTCATGCAGAAGCTGATATTCAGAACAGTAATTGCATGACTTTTCTTATTCTATTCGCTATCTAAAAAGACACACTATTTGTGTGTCCATGTTGTCTTTACAAGATCCTTTAGCTGCAGCTTCACGCTATCCTGTCCCTCAACCAGAGCTTTATCCAGACGGAAGCCGTATTCATCCTTATTCTTAGTTTTATTCACACTCAGATACATCCATGGAAGCTCCTGTGTACCGCTATCCAGCAATGCATTGACACTGCCCTCCAGCTCATACGCCTTATGCTTTTTCTCAATATCATGAGAAACAACGGATACAATACTGCCTCCCTGGGAGCTGAATTCACCGCTTGCCTCAAAATAAATCAGGTAAGCGCTCGGTTCTTCCTCTACATCTGATATATAAATGGTATTGCCTTCCCCTTCATATATCTTCTGTCCCTCATTGGAAGAAAGCTCCTTCAGGTTGAAGGTAAATGCTGCATTTTCCTTTGTTTCCTGCTGAATGGTACGGTAATTGCTGGATTCCTGCAAATACCCCATTGCTCTTTTCTGATCGTCAATCGCCACACTGCGGCTGATTGCATAAAAGCTGATCAGAATAATAACGGCTACCAGGATGATAATTACTGCACGGTTTCCCATGCTGCTTTTCCTGTTTTTTAACAGCAGCGGTTCCGGTACATTGCGTATGATACCGTTTAAAAAGGCATCTTCACTTCCATTATATATATCTGCGGGCTTTTGCTTTCGAAGCTGTGCGGTATATAACTGATTAGCAATATCATGCAGCTCCACATTCAGATAACTGCTCTCTCTTATTTTTTTAAGAAGTCGATTTTGTATTTTTCTGTACTCCTGCAGGTACTCCTGTTCCAGCAGGCTCAGTATTTCGTTGTTATCCATATCTATGACCTCTTTCCTGTTCTATTCTAGTATATCATATGAAGACATTTGCGTGAGCATTTATACGATAACAAATGCTTCCGTAAATTACAATGTTTTTTAAGTGAAAATTTATGGAAAAATGTACTTTCATAGAATCTATGCCTATTTCCCAGGAAATGCTGTATGCGGATAAAATTCCTACCAGGTAATTGCAATCTCCAGCTTGTTTGACAATATGCATTTTTCAGGAAAATCCAAGAAACAAAATACAAAGCCTGTCTATTCATATCCGTCCTGTTGCTTGCTGATTCCTGTTTTTTATTAGCTATGACTATATGTATCCAAATAAAAACGAATAAGGTTTTTGTTTATTTTACATTTACCTCAGTAATAAACAGGCGTATAATAAATAACAAATATCAAAGGGGTAGTGAAATGAATAAAGAGAAGTCAAAAAACAGAGGTCTGATGACTGAGGGAGTCATCTGGAAGGAGCTTCTGCTGTTTTCCATACCGCTGCTGCTGGGTAACCTGTTTCAGCAGCTGTATAACGCAGTGGATTCCGTTGTGGTGGGAAATTATATCGGTGCACAGGCTCTGGCGGCTGTTGGTTCCAGCGCACCTGTCATCAATCTGCTGATCAGCTTTTTCATGGGCCTTGCAGTAGGAGCCGGCGTTATTATATCCCGTTATTTCGGGGCACGCTGTAAAGAGGAGCTGCAAATCGCCATCCACACATCATTGGCACTGACCTTTACGGCCGGAATTGCCATGACTGTAATCGGCGTACTCATTTCTCCATATGTACTGGAATGGGTAGGAACACCAAATGATGTCATGGACAGCTCGGTACTCTATCTTCGTATATATTTTCTAGGGATTTTATCCGTAATGGTGTATAACATGGGAAGCGGTATCCTGCGTGCTGTCGGGGATTCCAAAAATCCGCTTTACTTTCTGATTGTTTCCTCTGTTACCAACATCCTTCTGGATATGCTGTTTGTTATTGTATTTAACATGGGTATTGCAGGTGTCGGCTGGGCAACATTGATTGCACAGACCATCAGCGCTATATTGACCATGCTGCTGCTCATGCGGACAAAAGAGGAGTATCAGGTAAAGCTGAAGCACATTCGTTTCAACAGACATATGCTTTATGAAATTGTCCGGCTGGGTCTGCCTAGCGGCTTACAGAATGCCATTGTATCCTTTTCCAATGTCATTGTACAAAGCAATATCAATGCCTTTGGCTCTCTCGCCATGGCAGGATGCGGCTCCTATACCAAGATTGACGGCTTCGCTATCCTTCCAGTCATGAGCTATTCCATGGCATTGACAACCTTTACCGGACAGAATATGGGAGCTAAAAAGTATGACCGGGTGAAACAGGGGGCAAAGACCGGCATTCTGATGAGTGTGCTGACCATTGTCTGTATTTCCGCATTATTGCTGATTCTCGGGCCGAATGTTTTAGCAATATTCTCCAGTGATCCAACCGTTATCAATTATGGTCTGTATATGATGCATATTCTGGCACCCGGCTATATCTTTTTGGCAATATCGCATGCATTTAACGGAATCATACGCGGTGCAGGCATCACGACTGTGCCGATGATTGTTATGGTGACCTGCTGGTGCGGTCTGCGCATGGCCTGGATTCTTACCAGTGTTCCGCTGTTTCATGATATCGGAGTCGTTTTTATGGGCTGGCCGATTACCTGGATTGCCAGTGCCCTGTGGCTGTTCCTGTATTATCGTAAGGGCTCGTGGATGATGCGCTATGATGCTTAATTCATCAAACACATAAACCAATTTCTGTATTAAATTATACAATCATCATAAAAAAAGATTTCTTATGCCGGTATATGATTTATGTAATCATATGGCTTTGAAATCTTTTTTATATATTCATTTACAAAAGGCTTTATCTTTTCTGATGAACGTTATGCAGCGTGCGCAGGACGTTTCTGCGTTTGACTTCTGCGTCTGTGATTCTGCTTTCCGGCTGGTGCTGCCGGCTTCTGTGATGCCTTTGCGGATGCTGCTCTGCGCTTTTCATTACCGTTGGAAGCCGATTTTGAAGGAGTGCTTCTTTTTCTTTTATGCTGCTGCGGTGTTGGTGCAGATACTTCCATATTACGCATTGGAAATTCACGATCCTCCTGAACCGGAATGCGCATACGAATCAGCTTTTCAATACTTTTAATATACTCTGCTTCATTGATATCGGAAAATGCGATAGCGGTTCCCTGTCTTCCTGCTCTGCCGGTACGCCCGATACGGTGAACATACACCTCGGCTTCGTTTGGAATATCATAATTGAATACATGACTCAGCTCCTGTACATCTATCCCTCTTGCGGCTATATCGGTAGCGACCAGTACTCTGCTTTTGCCTTCCTTGAATTGCAGCAGTGCCTGTTGACGGGCATTTTGTGATTTATTGCCATGAATGACACCGGCAGCTACCCCGGCCTCATTCAGATATTTCGCAAGACGGTTCGCATTGCTTTTCGTTCTGGTGAAAACCAGAGCGTTTTGTACCCGTTTTTTATTTAACAGCTTTAGCAGCAGGCGTTTCTTATTTGCCTTATCCACATAATATAAGGTCTGATCTATCTTCTCCACCGTAGTAGCTGCTGGTGTTACCTCGATACTGATTGGATTCTTCAGCAGTGACTCCGCAAGAGCGCGTATTTCCTTTGGCATCGTAGCACTGAAAAACAGTGTCTGCTTCTTCTTTGGCAGCTTTGCAATCAAGCGTTTCACATCTGGTAAAAAGCCCATATCCAGCATACGGTCTGCTTCATCCAGAATAAATATTTCTATTCGTCCGATATCTGCGATCCCCTGCTGAATCAGATCATTCAGTCTGCCAGGTGTAGCCACAAGAATGTCCACACCTGCCCTTAAGATACGTTCCTGCGGCTTCTGTGGAACACCACCGAAAATTACCGCACTGCGAATACTGGTATGCTTTGCATATGCACAGATATTTTCCTGTATCTGGATAGCAAGCTCTCTGGTTGGTGTTACAATCAGGGAACGGATGTATCTTTTCTCATGCCTGTTTAGTAATTGAATTGTCGGTATGGAAAATGCTGCCGTCTTTCCGGTACCTGTCTGTGCACAGCCCAGAATATCTCGTCCCTGCAGTGCATATGGTATTGCCTGTTCCTGAATCGGCGTGGGAGTCAGATATCCCTGTTCGTTTATCGCCTTTAGAATAGGCTCTGTAATGTTTAATGTTTGAAATTTCATGTTCTCTTCTTTCTATCCGGCAAAAAAAGCGATACTTATTGTTCATCCCTAAGTATCGCGTTAGCCTTGAATTTAAGCATTGTCATCATAACACACTTTTATCCGGAACAGAAGATTTTTTTGCATTTTCACATGGTATCACATAGAATCTTCGTTAAAATCATGCCAAATAAAAGGTTATATTACTGCTTTGTAGTAAAGCTATCCCCCTATTTATAAGCTTTTTAGCACTACCCTTTTTCATATCCTTGTGAATATCAGCTTCTCATAGATTGATATAAAACATCTTAAACAAATGTTCCAACAGCATCACCCTGAGAAATATTTCTTTTTGAAATAAAGCTCACATCCTTTGCATCTGCAGGCAGTTGCGTAACAATCATCATAACTGTCATATCATATCCTTCTGCCACCAAATTCTCAACATTACAGCGAACAATCGGCTGATCCTGTTTTACCTTATCCCCCTGCTTACAAAAAATCTGAAATCCTTTCCCCTTCAAAGAAACAGTATCAATTCCGATATGTACCAAAACTCCTGCACCGTTTTCCATACGTATTGCAAATGCATGCCCTGTTGGATACAAAACCTCTAACGTACCACTTACAGGCGCTGTAATCATATCATCCTGCGGTTTAATTGCAAAGGTTTTCCCCAGTAGCTGCTGAGCAAATATCTCATCCTTAATGTTTTCAGCTGGAAGCTGTTCACCGCTTACAACTGCATTCATATGCATTTGTTTCTTTTTCCTTAATTTTACAAACATAATATTTACCCTTTCCGGCATATTAAAGCTGCCTTTTTATTCAACATAAATGGCCTGCAATATGCTGTAGCTATGCTAGTCGGTAATATCTCCTTTGAGATATGAATTCCTAATACATTTATAATATATGCTCTACGTCTTTCAATTCTTGCCCAAAGCCCGGGGTATTCCGCTTTTATATCATTCTGCAGCTTTTCATCCGCTATCAATATACCGCTTTCACAATTGATTCCCTGATAACCTTTTAAAGAGGGAATGATATCTATCTGAAACAGCATACCGCTTTTGATCTGTTCATTTGAATTTTCATAAATTGGAGAGGTCAGCCACTCCTCATCCGCACACAAATGTCCGGGACACAGATTCCAGCCGTAAATCCCTTTGGGTAAACAGGCTTCTACAAGGTCATACAATTCCTTACCACGCATCCCGATATGAATAGTTTCCAACCATTGCTGAACAGTATAATAATAAGGATACACTACCTTTTCCATATAATCCTTTTGCCCTGCTGGAAGCTCCTTAGATGATGTTATAGCAAATCCGACACGGCTTTGTAACCCACCCTTAAATCCAGTTGTTATAGAAATAGGATCCTGCCAGGCAATTTTTTTTGCACTTGGATACATATTCCCCTTCACAAAACGGGGACCGCTGTCCATAATTGTTACAACATTATGATATTGTCCAAAGCAGTCCAGAGATTGTGCTACCTCCAATTCAGAAACACCTATAGCTATGGTATCCAGTGCCTGCAAAATACAATTTCCCGAAAGAGCAGCCCCAAACTCATAATGCGCAAATTCATTGGCATTATTACATAATCTCACACCGTTATCCCCTATAAACATATAGGTTGTATTCCATAATTCTCCTGAGGTCACCTGCTTGATCGCTTCAATAATATAGTTAGGAATATCGAATAGTTCTTTGTTATTATCACAGCTGCTGGTGAAATATTTCCAGCCAACCAGACCAATTCTTTTGGCAGAATCGATATTCGTTTCTCTTAATATATCCGCAACTGAGCAATTCCTGTCCATTGGCTGTCTCGGTAATGAAAAATGCGGCATATGCACAGGGTAAGCTTCTATTCTAGCCTTTTCTGCCTTATTCAAATTCTCATTTCCAAGAACGAGATAGGCTGTTCCATTTTCATGCAGTACAAGTAAGGCTTCTTCAAATCGCGGAAGAAAGCCGACAAGATACTCAAAATTTGAGCCATGCTCCATATCAGCATATATGATTATTGCATTTACTGCATCCTGCTTCATTTTTTTTAAGATTGCTTCCTTACGTTTAAGCATAGTTTCATCACTTAGCATAACCGGAAACAAATCTGTTTCTATTTCAGGACGCTCGATCTCCTTTATAGTTACCATTGCAATCTCCTTCTTTCTATTTAAGGGGATACCTGCACACTGCAGCATCCCCTGTTCACTATTATCTATCTATTATTTAAAATATGATATTTGAACGCAATCTGAATACAGCTTTTGGCTTTTTCACCAAATAAAGGTACACCATGAGAACTTAAAATCATATCCGGTTTAAGCTCCATTTCATATAACCGCGTAAAGCTTTTCGTCATATTATCCGGATTATAGGTTAAATCACCCTTCCATCCGGTTTGTGCAAACTCTCCTCGTTCTCCACAGGGATAAAAGAAATCTCCTGAAAATACAACTGTCTCCTTATCAATTTCAGCTATATAAAGAACAGTGCCGTTTGTATGACCGGGCATTTTATATGCCTGCAGTCGTATATCACCAATAAGAAAGCTTTCATCCTTCGTAATCAGGTAATCAGGATCACAGGGAGGCATGATATGGTTGATACAGGGACTGTTCTTACCTAGACATCCACTTTTCAGCATTACTGCATCCTCCTCCCCTATTATGATTTCAGCACCTAATTTTTGAAAATATGCTGCATTTCCACAATGATCGTCATGCCCATGTGTTAAAAATACATGTGTTATTTTACATTCATCAATAGACCAATAAGTCATCGTTCGTTTCATCACATCCAAAGCGTCCGGCATCCCTGTGTCAATCAGTATATATCCGTCCTTATATGCGAGTGCATAAACACTGCCAAGTGTTCCATATTCGGCTCCTGTTAATTGATAAATTCTGTTTCTAAGCTTCATTTACTAATTCTCCTTCTTTCTTTTCTTCCTCAATCTGCATTATATAATCTTCAAGGTCTGTTCGTATATTTGACACCTGAGGCCCATATACCACCTGAATACTATTTCCTTTTAAAACTATGCCCACAGATCCTGATTGCTTTAATAAATCTTGCTGTACCCTGCTGCCATCCTGTAAACGCACTCTTAAACGTGTTGCACAGGCATCTATATCAATAATATTTGTTAATCCTCCCAGTCCTTCCAGAATAACAGCACTTTTCTCCAGCTTTCCCTTGTTTAAATATTCTTTTTTTGAATGCAGTCGAACAGCTTCCTCTGTATCTTCACGTCCAGGAGTCTTAAAATTGAATTTCAATATCAAGAATTTAAACAGGAAATAGTAAACTGCAAACGCAACAATACCTATAAGCACTACATAAATCCACCTGGTTCGTTCTTCCCCAAGAATTACACCATACAAAAGGAAATCCAATGCCCCTGCAGAGAAATTATTACATACACCGCAGGCAAGCATATGTGCTGCCATAAAGCATAACCCGCCAAGTACGGAATGAACTCCAAAGTAAAGTAACGGGGAAACAAATAAGAAAGAGAATTCAATAGGCTCGGTAATGCCTGTTAGAAAGGACGCTAACGCAGCAGACAGCAATAAGCCTTTCACTTTCTTTTTATTTTTTGCAAAGGCCGTATGGTACATAGCCAAAGCAGCACCTGGAAGACCAAACATCATCATTGCAAACTCGCCTGAATAAAATCTTCCTACCTCCGCACTGATAGGCAGCCCCATACGCAATTGCTCGATCATAATATTCTGACAGCCATACAGCATCTCACCGTTGATCATCGCAGATCCGCCAATAGCAGTCTGCCAAAACGGAAGGTAAAAGACATGATGCAATCCAGTTGGAATTAAAAGGCGGTAAATAAAGCCATAAAGGAAGGTACCAAAATATCCCATTTTCGCAACTGCAATTCCTAAAGCTGCAATGCCTGATGCCACTGCAGGCCAAATCAGTGTCATAAACGAACCTAATAAAATCGCAGCGATTGTAGAGATTATCGGTATAAAATTTAATCCACCAAAAAAGGAAAGCAATTCAGGCAGCTTGATATTGTAATATCTGTTATGCAAAACAGATACAATATATCCCATAATAACACCGCCTAATACGCTGGTGTTCATACAATTCGTGAATCCTAAAAAGTCACTAATCAGCCCTGGTGTCTGTTGTAATGTCTCAACATCCATAAAGTTATTTACAACACTTGCATTTGCCATATTCATTACAAAATACGCAAATACTGCTGAGATTGCAGCAACCTCTTTATTTTTCTTTGCCAATCCCAACGCAACAGCAGTACATAAAAGCAACGGTAATATACTAAATACCGCATCCCCACAATCTCCTAAAACACATAGGAATTTATACAGCATAGAGCCTTCTGCGATATAACCTGATGTAGTAAGAGAAGAGCCAATCCCCAGAAATAAACCGGCAAGAGGTAAAACAGCGATAGGAAGCAAAAATGATCTTCCCATTTTTTGTAATGTTCCGAAAATCTTGTCTTTCATATTTTTTCTCCTTATGTAATTCATGAACATCAAAGGCCTAGGATATTTTGATGCATACCTTACGCTATAATTCTTGCACATTACGCAATATTTTGCAATAGTTTGCATAAATATTTTAAATTTAATGCAAACTATTGCATTTTTATGCATTGTGATATATTATCATTATGAGGTGATGAAATGAAAACAGAAACTTTAAGAATTATCTATCCACAATGGGAGGGTGGAAACCGCTTTGTATATGCATTTGGCGCTAAGATACTTTCCTATCTTTCACCGGATTCTGAGGATGAAACACTGGAGCTTCCTCTAGTAGAAGAATATCCGACCATGATTGAAGACGGCATTGCATATAAATCCTCTATATTAAAGCAGGCAAATGAACTTCTCAACACGCTAAAGACGAAAAAGCCTGGTAAGCTCGTTGTCTTTGGTGGCGATTGTAGCATTAGTCTAGCCCCTTTTACATATTTATTGGATAAATACGGGATAAAAAATACCGCTATCCTGTGGATAGACCGGCACGGAGATATTTCTGTTACCGGGGAAACTACAGATTATCATGCTATGGTGCTTTCTTCCTTTCTTGGGGAAGGTGATGTCGATTTTCGTGAATTTGTCACACAGAAAATAGATATCTCACATGTGCTTCATATCGGCGTTAACGATACAGAAAAGGAATTTTCGCGTTCTTTAGGACAAAAGTATGCTTTTAATAATGTTCCTCCTGAAGCATTTGCTAATAACAGTGATGCCGTGCTGAATAAGCTTCGTTCTATGAATGTAGCGAATATACTTATCCATTTAGATATCGATGTATTGGATCTGTCTTCATTCCGATCTCAATCTTCAGCGAACCCTGATGTTTATTTTGATCGTTTGAAAATCATTAAACCAGGAGCAGCCTTTGAAGCAATAACGCGATTACTGCAGGATATTGATCACCTTTATAATATTGTTGGTCTGTCAATTGCTGAATATCTTCCTTGGGATCTGATGAATCTTTCTAAAATGCTGAGTGAGCTACCCTTACTTCGTAAAAAATGACGTTTGTCGTTCATATGCTCAATAATGATAATATAATTCACAACAGCTATTTACGATACATGTGATGCTATACAATTTAGGTGTTTAATTCGTGCTATTACCTAATAGAAGAAGAGCTGAAAAAGCAAAATCATCCTATTTGGAGATAATTTTGCTTTTTTTATATTTGTGAGTAGTTTATTTCTTGTATAAAAAAGGATAGCTGTTTATCTTACTTTATTTATTACAAATCAAAATCTCTACATCAGCCTCACGCAACGCTTTTTCAATCTCATACTCTACTTCACGATCTGTAATTAAAATATCTATTTTATCTAAACCGCTGATAAAATAATGGCCTTTTAAGCCAAATTTGCTATGATCTGCCAATACCACTACCTTTTGGGCATGCGCAATCATCGCCTTATTAACATTGCCTTCTTCAACTGTACTTGTATATATGCCATAGGCATCGCAGCCTATTACTCCCAAAAATACATAATCTGTGAAAAAGCTGTTTATTTTATCTATTGTATCTGAACCAACAATTCTCATATGTTTTCTTTTTATATTTCCGGGCAATATGTAAATGCTGTCATTTCCAATATTTGCAAAGCCCTGTGCCACTGTCATAGAATTTGTAATGACATCAAGCCTTAAATCCTTTAAGAAAGGTATTACCGCATCGACAGTTGAGGAAGATCCAAAAAACGCGGAATCTCCATTCCGTACAAGCTCAGCAGCTTTTTTTCCAATTTCATTTTTTTCTTCCATATGCATTTTATGACGTTTTTTATATTGGAAGGCGGGAGCCTTAACATCATGTATGACTGCTCCCCCAAAGGTTCTCTCGATACGATGGTCTTTCTCCAACCGCATTAAATCTCTACGTATTGTGTCCTTTGATACATTCAACTGATCAGCCAATTCTTTGATTGTCGCCCCGTTATGATCATTGAGGAAGGCCACAATTTTATCCAGTCTTTCTGCAATCAGCATACATATTCCACCTTTCCCTTTATTTGTAAAGTATATAACATCATGCACTTTTTTGCAATATTTTGCATTTTCATACTTCAGCTATCTATGTTTTTCATTTCAATCCGGTTATCAAAATTGTTTCTATGGCTATTTTCTTGATAAATCATAACCACTAGTTGAACTAGTGGTTTGAGTGAGCCCTATAAGGGCTTGTTACCAGCGGCGTTATTCACGCTCTGAAGGGCTACCAAACGCACCATCTTCACTGGCTGGCTCTAAAGAGCCTTTTTATTTGCCTTCTTTTACTACTTTTTCACCCGTAAACGGGTCAATGAATTCTTTCATACTCATTTGATCCGCGAGTTTATCTTCTGCTAATTGATTTTGTATATATTCTTGTATCATTTTCGTGTTTTTCCCTACTGTATCTGCGAAAAAACCTCTTGCCCAAAAATGCCTGTTTCCATATTTATATTTCAAATTTGCAAACTGGTCAAATATCATTAAACTGCTTTTTCCTTTTAGCTCTCCCATAAATGCGGATACGCTATATTTTGGCGGTATTTCCACTAGCATATGGATATGATCTGGACACAACTCTGCTTCTAATATCGTTACTCCTTTTCTTTCACATATCGTTCTCAATATCTTTCCAATTTCTTTTTTATATTTTCCATAGATTGCTAATCTTCTATATTTAGGTGCAAATACAATATGATATTTACACCTCCATTTAGGTCAGTTTACAAGGAACTACACGCAGACCACGAAACGGGGGCTGCTGACAACAAATAAAGGTTGAGTATCAAGCACCGGGAAAGTGCGAGATATTCAGCCTGTTTTGTTGTCCGGGGTTTCCAAAGGGGCTTGCCCCTTGGCACACGACTTTGCTTGCAAAGTGTAGTGTGTTATACGCTCTGTCGGCGTTGCCGTAAAAATGCCATTGCCGCCGGGGAGGGCAAGGGCATTTGAAGCGGCAGGAAAACGGGGCTGTGATTGCGTGGCGTGGAGCCGCAACCGCAGGACTGGTTTCATCAGCAGACAGGGCGTATATGAAAGCCCCCGTCCCTCGTCCCACGCCAGACTTCGGGACAAAATGTCCCGAACTTGTGGACACACTCTCGAAAAAGCAGCCGGATTTTTCTCTCAAAATTGAAATGGGCGGGAAGCCATTTTAAGGGCTTTCCCGCCTTGATTGCCTATTAGCAAAGGCGGACGGGACTGTCAACGGCGGCGCATTTATGCGCCGTTCATCTTGACCGTTGACTGGATCGGCTGACTTTGCTATTTCAGCAACAGTTGAAATTATACAGTTAATAGATTGACACTAAAACGGCGCTCTCTTGTGCTGCCATTTTTTCATAAAACTTTTTCAAATTTTCAAATGAATTTCTTAAATCATCTTTAATTTCATCTGCTTCATCTTCGTATCCCCAAATATTGGGGTAAATATCATTTTGGGAAAACGCACTCATATCAAATTTATCAAGATATGTTTCAAAATCAATTTCTTGCAACGCCCTGGCTATTTCTTTCACCCTATCAGCTTTCGTTCCAGATATAAAGTCTTCTTCAGATATATTGAACTGTCCTACAATCGCTTCACTGATTAAATCATCTTCAATCGGTTCGCTGGCAGATTTCCCCGTCAGTAAAAAATGAAGTGCGTCCCACATTTTATCTATATCACAAATTTCTATGTCCTCACTTTCTTGTAATTCTTCCACATCATCAAGGCACGTGATTTTTTCTAATTCAATGTCAGTGGTTGGTTGATAATTTGCAATCATTCCCATTTGCATTTCCTCCATATTTCGATTTGTTCTTTTGCTTTATCTTCCCACAAAAAGAAAGAAAATCCCACAAGCAATAATTACAACGCCCAGAACGCCCATAAAGACACGATACCCGCCCTGTCCGAATATGTCATAGATAAAGCGTCCGGGGCCGTTTGGTCTTTCTCCATCCGGGCTTGTGACCCACCGCCAGTTAAAAATTGCTCCCAACAGTGTCAGCCCACCGCCCGCAATCACCACATACTGCCAGTGGTCTTTTAAGTATGCAACGACATTCTCCATGTACTACCCCCTTTTTCCTCGCTGTGGGTTCGGATTTTTCAGCAAGTCGGACTTCTCCGAAATCTTTTTAAGCCATTTCTTTTCTTCCTCGGACAGCTTCTTATAATTCAGCCGAAGCCGTTTGCAGATAAACGCCAGCGACGCTTGCTCCGGGTCGCTGTCCTCTCTGGCAACTTCATCGGCGGCCTGCAACAATCCTTTCAGCGGGGTATCCTCCGGGACGCTGAAAAAATCGTCCCTGTGGGCTTCCCGCAGGTCAAGAGCTATGCTGTTTATGTCCTGCTGTATCACATAGCGGCAAAAGCTGTCATCATCAATATGGGCGGCGATAAGCTGTCTTAACTGCGGGTCGGTCAAGCCGGGATTGTGCTGCTTCATAATGGTCGCGCTCACAGCGTCTACAATGGCGTTTGCGCTCTGCACCTGTTTTCCCGCCACGCCGTTCACATAGATTTCAAGGTCAGCCATGAGCCGAGGAAAATCCGGGTGCGCCGCCAGCTCACACAAGAGGGAATTGTCCACCCGCCCGCTTTTCAATAGTTCAATCATATCATCACTCAAACGCAGGTCTGCAAGATCGGCGTTTGAGTGATTTTTTGTTTGGGACAGCCCCAGCAGATAATCAGTGGTCACGCCGTAAAACTTCGCCAGCTTGATAAGGGCATAGTGGCTGATGTCCTTGAAATCCTCCGCTTCATAACTGCCCAATGCAGACTTGGAGAGGTGCGTCTGCTCCGCAAGCTGTTCCAGCGTCAGCCCACGCTCCACACGCAGGTCTTTCAATCGTTCTTGTATGGAAAGTTCCATGCTCTCCCTCCTTGTCTGCTTGATAAACTGAAAGTTGTAGATTAGTCCCACACGATTTCCAAACAATTAAAGTTTTCTGGAATTGGTGGTACACACGAATAAATATTTAATTCAGATGCCTTTATTGTAATTACTCCGTCAGAGCATAGCCATTCGCAATTTACTAATTTTTCTAATTCCGTAGGCAAAATGGTTGTGCAAATCACGATTGAATCTCCTGCAAGAACTAATTCTTCTGCCCCATTGTTTTCTACGATTTCTGTATCATCGTGCAGAGCAACACGCACCCACGCTATGTTAGGCATTAACTCAATCTTTTGTAGCATATCCCATATTTCAGAAAGAGTCGGTCGCCCAAATTCCCATTGGTTCGGAGCAATGGAGTCCTCTTCTGTATTTCCATTGAAAAATTCATCGAGCGTTAGTAATGGAAAACGTTCTTCATTTTCTTCCAATATTTTTTTGAATGTACCCAACTCTATCATAATCACAATTCTCCTTTCAAATTTCGATTTCCTGTTCCGTTTCTTCCATTTTACCACAATTCCGAGAGCGTGGAAATAGAGAGTTTTCCGGGGTGATTTCCGACCTTATGGATATACGGGGCGGGCGGTCTTTTAGGTGTAGACTTAGGGTAGTTCATCGATGAGCTGCACCTTAAAAAATGAATGACCGTCCGAAAAGGAATACCCCGGCAGGGGAAGCACCGCAACGAGCCACTTAGGGACAAAATGTCCCGAAGTCCGGGGAGCGTGCCAACGCTGGAACACGCCGCAGGAATGGGGCAGGAAGCCTTTTCGGGGAGAACGGCTAAGGAAAAATGGAGGGAACACATGAGAGAGAACCCATATAAACGACTGCCGCCCATAGAACGCAGGCAGGACGGTTCCCTTTACCGCATGACACCGGCACAGAGGAAACAGGCAAACACCCTGATCCGCCGGGAGTGCTGCTGTTATGAGGACGGGAACTGTATGCTCCTTGACGATGGGGACACCCACACCTGCCCCCAGACCATTTCTTTCTCGGTCTGCTGTAAGTGGTTCCGCTGGTCGGTCTTGCCGCAAATCGGGACGCTGGAAGCAGAGATTTTCCGGGATAAGGAGCTAAAACGCTGTGCGGTCTGCGGCAGAGTGTTCGTCCCAAAGTCCAACCGGGCGAAATATTGTCCCGACTGTGCCGCCAGAGTTCACAGGCGGCAGAAAGCGGAAAGTGAACGGAAAAGGAGGTCGAGTGTGGACAATTAGGCAGGAAAAAAGCCTTGATTTATAAGGCTTCCAGAGGGCAGAACCGGGGCAGGTCATATAAAATATCGTCTGCCCCCGGAAATGCCGTTCTAACTGTCCACAAAGCACACTATGACAAACACGATTTATATTCATCAACCGGAGAAATCGGTCAGCTTCACCCGGCTCCCGAATTTTCTCTTTGAAGCCCCTACATTTACGCCCCTGTCCAATGAAGCGAAGATACTGTACGCCTTTATCTTGCGCCGGACGGAGTTATCCCGCAAGAACGGCTGGGCGGACGAGTACGGGCGCATTTACCTGTATTATCCAATCTGCGAGGTGGTCGCCCTGCTCCACTGTGGGCGGCAAAAGGCGGTCAACACCTTGCGGGAATTACAGTATGCGGGGCTTGTGGAGATACAGAAACAGGGCTGTGGAAAACCAAACCGTATCTACCCAAAATCCTATGAAGCGGTTTCAAACACTGACTTCAAGAAATCCGGTTCCGGTACGCCGGAGGGCTGAAAAGCGTACCTGACAAGTACGAAAATCAATCCTCTTGAAGTACGAAAACCGGACGGAAGATAGAAATACAGAGATTAACAGATTTATTTATATCAATTCCATTCCAATCCTATCAGAGCTATTTCCGGCGGGATTTTCCTGTGGAAGAGTCCCGGAAAGGAACGGAATGGGGAAAGGAGCAGAATGGCACAACACGCAATTTTGCGGTTTGAGAAACACAAGGGCAACCCGGCAAGGCCGCTGGAAGCCCACCACGAACGGCAAAAGGAGCAATACGCCAGCAACCCCGACATTGACACCAGCCGGAGCAAATACAACTTCCATATCGTCAAGCCGGAGGGACGCTACTACCACTTCATTCAGAGCCGGATTGAACAGGCGGGGTGCCGAACCCGCAAGGACAGTACCCGGTTTGTGGATACGCTGATTACCGCCAGCCCGGAGTTTTTCAAGAAGAAGCCCCCAAAGGAGATACAGGAATTTTTCCAGAGGGCGGCTGATTTCTTAATCGGGCGGGTAGGCCGGGAAAATATCGTGTCGGCGGTGGTACACATGGACGAGAAAACGCCCCACCTGCATTTGGTCTTTGTCCCGCTGACAGAGGACAACCGCCTGTGTGCAAAGGAGATTATTGGGAACAGAGCCAGCCTCACAAAATGGCAGGACGATTTTCACGCCTATATGGTGGAGAAATATCCCGACTTGGAGCGTGGGGAAAGTGCCAGCAAGACAGGCAGGAAGCATATCCCCACCCGTTTGTTCAAGCAGGCGGTCAATCTCTCCAAACAGGCAAGAGCCATTGAAGCCACGCTGGACGGTATTACCCCGTTCAACGCCGGAAAGAAGAAAGAGGAAGCCCTCTCCCTGCTGAAAAAGTGGTTTCCGCAGATGGAGAATTTCTCCGGTCAGCTCAAAAAATACAAGGTCACAATAAACGACCTTTTAGCAGAAAATGAACAGTTGGAAGCCAGAGCAAAAGCCAGTGAAAAAGGCAAGATGAAAGATACGATGGAACGGGCAAAGCTGGAAAGCGAGCTGAAAGACATTCAGCGGCTGGTAGACCGTATCCCGCCGGAGGTGCTGGCAGAACTGAAACGGCAGCAGCAGCACACAAAGGAGAGGTGATTGATGACAGAAAACATTTCACGCCGCAGCATGGCGGCACTGCACTTTGAAAATTAAATACGGAGGTACTATGGAGCATATCAGATACAAGAAAGAAACCGAAGTCGTGACTTTTCAAGGAAAGGAAATCACGCTGGAAAATCTCTCCCCGGTGTTCACGCCGGAGCAGGAAGCGGCAAAACGCCGGGAGCTGGAACAGCAGCTTTATGAGGTATTCCGCAAGTATGCCGACAAACGGCAGAGTGAGGAAGCCGGGGCATAAGGTTTTCCGAAGCCATCATTGATTTGCGGGGCTGCTGGCGGTATAATAAAGGTGTCAGCAGCTCCGTTTCTTTTTTAAGAAAAGGAGCGACAATATGAACAATCGAATAGACGCAATCTATGCAAGACAATCGGTAGACAAAAAGGACAGCATTTCCATTGAAAGCCAGATTGAGTTTTGCAAATACGAATTGAAAGGCGGGAACTGCAAAGAGTACAAGGACAAAGGGTATTCCGGGAAAAATACGGAGCGTCCACAATTCCAACAGCTTATGCGGGATATTGAAAGCGGCCTTGTGCGGAAAGTGGTGGTTTACAAGCTCGACCGCATCAGCCGTTCCATTCTCGACTTTGCGAAGATGATGGACTTCTTCCAAAAGTACGAAGTGGAGTTTGTGTCCTCTACGGAGAAGTTTGACACCTCCACCCCGATGGGGCGGGCTATGCTGAATATCTGTATCGTGTTCGCCCAGCTTGAACGGGAAACGATACAGAAGCGGGTGACGGACGCTTACTACTCCCGCAGTCAGCGGGGCTTCAAGATGGGCGGGAAAGCCCCTTACGGCTTCCATACAGAGCCGATTAAGATGGACGGTATCAACACAAAGAAGCTGGTGGTAAACCCGGACGAAGCAGCAAATATCCGGCTGATGTTTGAGATGTATGCCCAGCCCACAACCTCCTACGGGGACATTACCCGGTACTTTGCGGAACAGGGGATTTTGTTCCATGGCAAAGAGCTGATACGCCCCACGCTAGCGCAGATGTTACGCAATCCTGTCTATGTGCAGGCAGACCTTGATGTGTACGAATTTTTCAAAAGTCAAGGGACAATCATTGTCAATGACGCTGCCGATTTTACAGGCATGAACGGCTGCTATCTGTATCAAGGGCGGGATGTGAAGCCCAGCAAAAAGAACGACTTGAAAGACCAAATGCTGGTACTGGCTCCCCATGAGGGCATTGTTCCCTCCGACATCTGGCTGACCTGCCGTAAGAAGCTGATGAACAACATGAAAATCCAGTCTGCCCGGAAAGCCACCCACACATGGCTGGCGGGAAAAATCAAGTGCGGGAACTGCGGGTATGCCCTTATGAGTATCTTCAATCCCTCCGGCAAGCAATACCTTCGCTGTACGAAACGGCTGGATAACAAGAGTTGTCCGGGGTGCGGGAAAATCATTACTTCGGAACTGGAAGCGGTTGTTTATCAGCAGATGGTAAAGAAACTGGCAAGCTACAAGACGCTGACAGGCAGAAAGAAAGCGGCAAAGGCAAACCCTAAAATTGCCGCCCTGCAAGTGGAACTTGCCCATGTGGACGGCGAGATTGAAAAACTGGTGGACAGTCTGACGGGTGCAAACAATGTCCTGCTCTCCTATGTGAATGTGAAGATAGCAGAACTGGACGGGCGCAAGCAGGAACTTCTGGCGAGGATAGCGGAACTGACGGTGGAAGCCATTAGCCCAGAACAGGTCAGCCAGATTTCCGGCTACCTCGACACATGGGACAATGTATCCTTTGACGACAAGCGGCGGGTGGTGGATTTGATGATTACCACCATAGCCGCTACAAGCGACAGCTTGAACATCACATGGAAAATCTGACGGGCGGAACCCCTCCCGTCAGACCGTTACCCTGTGTAGTCCCTTGTAAACTGTACTTTACTGTGTGATAAACTATGTATGTCCATTTTGGGACCTCCTTATTATTTAAAAGTGGTTTGGTAGACCTTCTTTTATTTTAATAAGGAGTTTTATTTTTTTTCATTACTTTTTTTAAATCTTAAGTTTTTTTGTTCCACCAGTGGAACTGGTGGTTTTCTTTTTCACCAAAAAAAGGAGTCCGCTTTTTTGCAGACTCCCGGTATCATTGGTACCTTCCTTCAATATCGGATAAAATATGCTCCTTCAAAAACCGGCTGACCCCCTGCGCCGTATTTGCCTTTGCGATATAATCAGCCTTTTCCTTCACCTTCTGCTGACCGTTTTCCATACACACGCTGATTCCGGCAGCCGCAAACATCGTTGCATCATTGAAATTATCACCGAAAACAAGTGTTTGCTTTGCAGACACGTGCAATTCCTCCATCAATCGTATCAGCGTTTTTCCCTTGGTCGCATCCACATGTGTAATTGTATACACATCATCCTCACTGCGAACGGCATGCAGTGCTTTACAATGCAGATTGATCCTGTGTAAAACAGCCTCCATCTTGTCAGAATCCTTTGCGATCATAACCACCTTGAATATGGCATGTCCTAGCATATCCTCCCTGCCGGCAGCCTGCTGAATCATTGTTTTCCCACGCAGCCGCTCCAGGAAAAGCTGCAATCGCGTATCCTGCAGTGAGGTTGTAAAAACGATATCCCTTGTATATGCAATACATGGAATATTTTGTTTCTCCAGCACCTGAAACACAAATTCCAGCTCCTTAGGCTCCATGCTTTTCTCATAGATACAGGCTTCTTCTTTAAACATATTAGCGCCATTATTCGCAATAAAGGGAAGCCGCAGGGACAACTGCTTCAGATACGGCTTCATGATATGAACATTGCGTCCGCTTGCCAGCGTAAACATGATATGTCGTTCCTGCAGCTTACGGATCACCTCAAAAATCCCGGCATCCAGTTCTTTGTGATCATCCAGCAGTGTTCCATCCAAATCCGCAACAATCAGTCGGATATCGCGGAAATCACTCATACGAAAACCTGATCCAGCTTATCCCGCAAAAACGTGGAAGCATTATGGCATACCGTTTTCCAATCTGAGTTACCGGTGTACCAGAATTCCCCTACGAACATCCGCACACCCTGCTGCTTCAATTCCTTTATATTCTCCACAAATTCCGTATGACCGCTGCCAAACGGAATTTCCCGATAATGTCCCGGTATGGTTTCCTTCAGATGAGCCGCCACAATATGACCTTTACCGGTTTTGATATCTTCGTTAACATTCTTCCCGTACAACAGGCTTGCATTTTTCAGATTTCCCATATCCGGATATACCCCGAGATAGGGAGAGCACACCTGCCTTACATAGCGCATACTCTTTTCCACCGTATCCATAAACGGTGTTTCCATTGTTTCAAAGCCCAGCAGGATTCCCTTTTTCGCTGCCAGCTCTACACAGCGCAACAGATTCCGCAAAAAATTCTGCTGTGTTTCTTCGCTGCCTTGCTCATAATAAACATCATAGCCCGCAAGCTGAATGATCCGGATACCCAAATCGTCCGCAAGCTGTATAGCATCCTCCATGATGCGAAGTGCTTTGTTCTGTATTTCCGCATCCGGATGTCCCAGCGGATATTTGCGGTGTCCGCTCAGACACATGGAATGAATACGTACCTCGGTTTCCTCCATTGCACGAAGAATATCTTTACGCTCAGCCTGTGTGTAGGATAAGCGTGCCAGCTTTTCCTCGCTCTCATCTACACTCATCTCCAGATAATCAAAGCCGAATTCCCTGCACAACTGCAGCTTTTCTTTCCAGGTCAGATCATTCGGCATGGACTTTTCATACTGTCCAAGCTCATATGCTTTCATGCTGCCTTACCCTGCCCGTAATAGGCATTCGGGCCGTGCTTCCGTTTGAAATGCTTATCCAGCAAAATCTGCTGCATTGGCTGTACACTGCCATTTTGCAGCATCACACTCACAAACGCCATCGCTGCACATTCCTCCATCACGACCGCATTATGCACTGCTTCAAAGGGATCCTTACCCCATGCGAAAGGCCCATGACTGTGTACAAGTACGCCCGGCATGCTATCTGGATTCAAATTTTCCTTTGTGAAGGTTTCTACGATAACACGGCCGGTTTCCAGCTCATAATCCCCATGAATTTCTGCTTCACTCATCAGCCTGGTACAGGGAATATCTCCATAGAAATAATCTGCCTGTGTCGTTCCCAAAGCAGGAATCGCTTTTCCAGCCTGTGCAAAGGCAGTTGCCCAGCGGGAGTGTGTATGCACTGCCCCGCCGATGCCTGGAAAGCTCTTGTAAAATTCAATATGCGTCATGAGATCGCTGCTTGGCTTCAGCTTCCCTTCCACGACGTTTCCATCCAGATCGCATAAAACGATATCCGTTGCCGTCATATGGTCATATTCCACACCGCTTGGCTTAATGGCGATGAACCCCTGTTCCCGGTCAATACCCGAAACATTTCCCCAGGTAAACGTAATCAGTCCGTATTTCGGCAATAATAAATTTGCCTCCAGCACACGCTGCTTCAATTCTTCCAGCATACTGTCCCTCCTAATCCTCTACGATATAGACCGCAGCTTCATTCGCTGTATGATTTGCCGCTACGATCAAATCGCGGTTTTCTTCATTCACCAGACACAGATTCGCCGGGCCTGCCCCCTGATCGATTTGTGTTGTCACAAATTTTCCGTCTATATACTGCACACAAAACAGCTCTGCATTCTTACGGCGTACGCCTGCTAGAAAGCTTGGTACTCCACGCAAGGTCCCACCCACCAGGGTGTGCGCAAATTCAATCTCATGCGCATACGTATACACGCGCTGATATGCCCCGGCTATTTTCTTATAGATATGAATTTCCGTACCATGAAACGGCTCGATTGTCATGATTTCCTCATCGCCGTCTCCATCGATATCAAGCACTGCAATCTCTCCAATATGACCGCTCATAAGGAATTCTGTATGCCATTGTCCATGCAGGTGATCCGGTGGTGTCACCTTTACGATTCCCTGATCACTTCCAAAATACCCGCAGCAGCCATCCACACCACGGTAATAGCCATGATTGCGATATAATCCATCCAGCAGGATTTCCACCCGAATTCCTTCATTCAAATCATCGGGAAGCTCACCGACATAAATACGTCCCGGTACACTCCAATCCTCCTTATTCTTCTTTGAGGTAGCGATAGTGGCACCGATAAAATAATTCACACCGTTTTTATGATAGATGTCAAAGCGGTGGATATAGGGCATGGAGAGCACATCCCTGATCACAAAGCCGTTCTCTGTATATTTTCCCCAGACGATTTTGGAACGAGAGGGAGATACCTTCAGATAAAATTCCTGAACAGCCAGAAATTCTCCTTCTTTCCCCGGAATGAGAATGATGGACATACAGCCGCCTGCCTCTTTCCATATTGTTTCCTTCTTCTCAAACTCCCTGCCGGAAAACATCTCACACAGCACATCAGGATCCTCACTGGCATACAGGATGTGATGTTCGCCTGCCATATGAATGCTGCTGGCACAATAGCAGCGTTTGATATCATCCAGCTTTTTCTTTGTAATTTTCATACGCACAATACCTCGTTTCTACGTTTTTTTAAACGATTTTCCGTTAATTTTATGATTTTTTTGTATAAGAAAAGCTGCACGGGGCAGCTTTATCTTTTTTACTTATTTATAGCGGCTGCCAGCCCATCTTCAATCTCTTTTGCGGACATTACATTTTTCAAACCAACGATTTTAGTCCCCCGTTTTTCCGCATCCGCAAACATACTTACAAAGTTCTTGGAGCACAGCACGATGTCATACTGGCCTGCGGCAGATTTTCCTTCTGACACCGCACAGTGACGAATTTCCTGGATATCCAGACCCATTTTTTTCGTTACCTTTTCCACGTTCAGCTTAATCATCATACTTGTGCCTGCCCCATTTCCACAGCAGACCAGCAGTTTCAGTTTTCCAGCCATTATTATCTCTCCTTTATGATTAGTTCAATTCTATTTTACGCCTTTTGCGCTTCTTTTTCTTTCATTTTTTCCAGATATTCGTCATAATCCTCAGTAATCAGGAAATACGTATCCGGATGCTTGCGGTATTGAAGCTGTGGAATCGCAAGCAGAATCAATACGACGATGGCAACACCGAAATATCCAAGGAATTTCATGATGACGGTGAATAACGGCCATACGGTTGCCCAGTCAAACATTCCCAGATAACCGCCGTATGCCGCAAGACCGACACCTCCGGCAATCAGTGCTGAACCGAAAACCTGAATCAGTCCAGAAAGGAACGGGAACAGCATAGCTGCCTTGATACCGCCGCGGTTATCCGCATAAATAGCAATTACTGCATTATCGAAGAAAACAGGCACAAATCCTGCAATAACAAGCGTCGGACTCTTCATCAGCAGCAGAATCATGATGGCAAGGAACTGCCCGAGTGCTCCCATCAGAAAGCCTACCGTTACTGCGTTGGCGCTTCCAAAGCCAAACACCGCTGCACAATCGATACCCGGAACAGCACCAGGCAGGAAGGTATTGGAAATACCCTGGAAGGAATTTGTCAGCTCGGTAACGAAGGTACGCACGCCCAGCTGCAGGATTGCCAGATAAACTGCGAAATTTAAGGATGTGGTCATAATATAGAAGAAGAAATTATCTGCCGCCTTCATAAATTCCATGCTTACCAGATAATCCTTACCCAGTACAAGCAGAATCGCTCCGAAGAATAGGAACATCAGAATAGAGGTTGCGACCATGTTTTCATTGAAGATGGACAGGAAGCCCGGGAATTTCAGATCATCCAGACGCTTTGTGGATTTTCCCTTCAGCTTATCTGCCAGCTTCGCAAAGATGGCAATACCGAACATCTGCTGATGAGCGATGGCAAAGCCTCCACCCTCGGTCAGCTCCTGCGTGATTTCTACGGTTAGGTTGGAACCAACGGCCCAGTATAAGCCCAGAATCAGACCCATGATAATCAGAATTGGTGTATCTCCCAGCTTTGGAAAGCAGAAGAGAATCAGCCAGAATGCAGTAGATGCCTGCTGCATCTGTACATGTCCTGTTGTAAATACAGCGCGCATTTTTGTCCATTTTTTCAAACGAACGAGCAGTAAATTCATGATAAATGCAATCAACAGCAGCAGCATAACCTGTGAAAAGGTTCTGCCAAAGCGTTCCCCAAGTCCCGCTGTAACTGCATTTTGTCCAAAATACGGATCAATGACCATCGCATCCAGATTGAATCGGTCCTTCAGCCCAACCAGAATCGGACGGAAGTTGTTGACCAGTCCTCCGGAACCGACTGCCAAAATCATATAACCGACTGTTGCTTTGATAAAACCGGCGAATGCTTCATATAATGGTTTCTTCAGCAGCAGATATCCGACAAGTACCATGACACCGATAAAATATGCCGGCTGTGTCAGAATATTGGTCGCGAAGAAACTCCAGATACTCATTAAAAAGTCCATAAAGTTTTCCCTCTCTTTATATTGGTTTAAGCTTCGTATTCCTGTGCCGCCTGTCTCAGCTCCTCTGCTGTATGCGCTTTCAGCAATGCATTGACAAGCTCCTCGTTCATCAATGCATCCATAAGCTGCTGGATGTTTTGCAGATGCTGTTCATGATCAACAGCGGCTAGGGAGAAAAACAGTCTTGCCTTCTTGTCCGGATCGGTTGGATCAAAGTCCACCGGCTTCTCCACCTTCATGAAGGAGATAGCGGTACCGTTACAGCCCTTCGCTCCTTCTGTGGAATGCGGCATTGCGATATCCGGAACAATAACGATATAAGGGCCGTATGTGTTCACACAGTCTATAACCGCCTGCACATAGATATCCTCTACTATCCCGTTTTCCAACAGCGGCCGATAGCTGGCACGGATCGCATCCTGCCAGTTATCAAAGCGCTGTTCAAAGGAATAGTAGCCTTTCTCAATAATTTCCTTCAGCATACCCTTTTCCTCCTATAAAATAGAGCGGAATGGAACATTCGGTTCATCCGTAAAGCAATCCTCAAAGCCCCTGCGGTAATGAAACTGACGCTTGTTCTGATCGGTAGGCCATACATATTTTCCACCGACATCCCAGATAAACGGATGGAATTTGTAATCCAGAACATCCTTCTTATATTCATACAGCATATTGATTTCCTGCGGGTCTGCCTTGAAGTTCGTCCACACATCATAATGGAACGGAATCACAACCTTGCAATTCAGCGCTTCCGCCATACGCAGGATATCCACACTTGTCATTTTATCCTGATTTCCAGCCGGATTTTCACCATAGGAGCCAAGGGCAACATCAATATCATAGTCCTTACCATGCTTTGCATAATATGTGGAGTAATGAGAATCTCCGCTGTGGTAAACGCTACCTGCCGGTGTCTTGATGATATAGTTGACTGCCTTTTCATCCATATCGGTAGGACACTTTCCGCGTACATCCTCATCATTTGTGACCAGACAGGTACGATCGAAGCTGTCTACGACAATGATTTCCGTATCCTTAATTTTCACCACATCCCCCGGCTTCACCACCTGGCAGCGTTCTTTTGGAACACCGTAGCTCAGCCACTTTTCCACACTTTTCAAAGGACCGATAAACGGTACCTCAGCATCGCAGTTTTTCAGAACCGCCGATGCATAGAACGGATCGATGTGATCGTTATGATAATGCGTGGATAATACGGCATCCACCTGTGTTACTGCGAAGGGATCGTATACGATCGGTGCTGCGCGCAGATTGGGCTGGGTCATTCTTCCGCCTGTCATATTGCGCATCTGATGGAATTTCGCCATCTCTTTAGTTTTCTTTGTCCGCTTCCCGTTTCCAAACCATAAATCAATGGAAATATTTGTATTGTTTTCGGTCTTGATCCATAACCCGGTACAACCGATCCACCACATGGCGAAGGTACCCTTTTCAACGATTTCCTCGTCGATTTCCTCGTTCAGCCAGGTTCCCCATTCAGGAAAGGCTCCCAGAATCCAGGACTCTCTGGTAATTTCATCTACTTGACTCATTGCATATTCCTCCAGTTTCTTGTTGAGCGCGCCGCTTGTTTTTGTACACCCATATGATAAACATTCCATGAACAATTAGCAATAGCTTTTTATGAACAATTCATAAAATATATGATTGATTTTAAAAATGTGTGCGATTACAATTCGTATAACTACATTTAAACGAATTATTTTATGAATTATATGATTGACAATGATTCATAAAAGACATATAATGTGCATGTAAAAGAGGTGCAGACATATGAAAAAGGGATTATCAAGACTCACATTCAGTGATACCACTCGCCGTATCATCACATTTATCATTTATATTTTTTTTACCGTATATACCGTATATAAGCTGATACAGGAGCCAAGCATGGAAGGAAGGATTTGCTATGGCATACTTCTGATCGTTTTTATGGGTGTGGCACTATGGGCCGAATATCTGCGTATGCTATATCAGAAAATGATACGTGCGCTGAATATGGATTGTGATGCAGGTCTTGCGAAACACTATTATAACATATTAAAAAAACGTGATTTCATGAAAAGCTACCGAACAACGCAGTTGATTTTCGATACCCTGTATTATCAGGATATCGGAAAGCCGCAGGAATGCATAGCACTGCTGGAAGATAATGAAAAAGCCTTTCGTTCCTCTCTCGATTATCTTCTGATCCGGAATTTCACGTATTTCTATTCTTATTATAAGCTGGGGAACCGCAGTAAGGTGAAAGCGTGGTATCCAAAGGTCATGCAGCTGAAGGATGCCAAGGTAAAGGGAAATAAGGTCTCTCCCTTATATAACTGGGAGTTTATCGAAGCGATCTATTTGTATAGCATGAAGGAGTATAAAAAGAGTCTGGCGATGTTTAAGCAGATCGATACCAGAAATATGAATAACCGGGAGCTGGCGCAATATTATACGGAATTTGGAAAAGTATACAAAGAATTGAATGATAAGGAAAATGCAGTTATAATGTTTACAAAGGCTATGGAAACAGGGAAACAGCTTTCCAGCAGCCGGGAGGCGAGTGCATGCTTCCATCGTTTATAAATGAAACAGGGGATGCGATATGAAAATGAATAAGGCGGTCGTGGATGCACGACGCAACAAGATCATGCAGAAAATTCAAAGTCAGGGAAAGGCGGCGGTGGATGAGCTGGCGGAGGAGCTTCAGGTATCTCCGCTGACCATACGCCGGGATTTGCAGTATTGGGAGGAAATGGGGGCTGTAGAACGCTATTACGGTGGTGCCAAGCTGATTCAGCATTTTGTGGATAATGATGATCCAAAGCTGTCCAACGAGCAGTACAAGCATGCGATCGCAAAGTATGCCGCACAGTATGTAAAGGATGGCGATACGATTTTTATCAATACCAGCTCAACAGCACTGCTTGTTCTTAAATATATAAAAAATAAGCGCGTTACGGTTATCACCAATAACGGCAAAGCGATTTTTATGGATCATGATCCCATGGTCAGCATCTGTCTGAGCGGCGGGGAGCTGCGTATTCCGAAGGAAAGCATGGTTGGTGATTTCGCCTTGAACAATCTGAACAAGGTATCTGCGACAAAGGCATTTCTTGGCTGCAGCGGATTCAGTGTGGCAAGCGGTATGACAACGGCGATTCTGCAGGAGGTTGCGATCAATGAGGTGATGATTACGCGCTGTATCGGAGAAACCTTCATTCTGGCAGACCATACGAAAATCGGTACCAATCACAGCTTTATCAGTGGAATGATTCAATCCTTTGACTATCTGATTACCGATCATCTTGCGGATGAGGAGGAATTGCTGGCGATTCAGGATGCCGGTGTAAAAACAGTTACACTGGATCCGATTACGCACATACCGGGAGAAATTATGAAACAGTAGCGAATCCATGCAAAGTATTCTAGGCATTATGTCAATATCAAAAAGCATCTGTTATCACACGCGTTATTTCTTCTATATATGCGATAATAAGGGCTATCTGCGTATTCTTTTTCGAATAAATGTCCCCTGTTTATCATATCTATTTTGTTTTTATTCCCTGATAGATGCTATGCATAATAAAGTTTTACAAAAAAAGGTTTACAAAAAATGTTTACAAAGAACGATGTACAAAGAGATGTATATCAAATAAATCTACATTAGATAAATCTATGCTATCTATACTAATTAAATTCATACGAGCTAAATCTATACTAACTGCATACACCTATATTAAATGAAGGTATACCGAATAGTTATACAAAAGTGAAATCAACAGGGACACTGTATGTATTGATTTCTGTTTGTAGTAAGATAAAGATTTACTGATGTGCGTAGTTTTACGCATGTACACATCCTGAGGGTTTCAGAACGATTCTTAATAAACGCTTTATCAAAGACGAATCATGCAAACACTGAAATAAATTTGATACTTATTGATTTTCAGCCCTGAGCCTTCATCATGTTCCTATCATGGCAATTACAGCCATTGCAAATGAAATGCCGGAAGCTGCTGCTTCTGGTTTTTAACATATTCACATCCAAAATAAACCTTTGACCTTCTATTGTGATAGTCTCTTTAACAGCCTTTTGAAATCTTCCTTCAGGCTTCTTCTTGACGAATCATTAGAAACCGCCTATAATGACTATATTAACAAAAACAGTCAAAAAGAGGTGATACTATGCCGAAATGCTACTCTCCACAGGAACGTGATTACATTCGCAAACGCCTGAAGGAGGAGGCAGCTTCCTGTCTGATGCAATACGGTGTTCGTAAAACTACGGTGGATGAGCTGGTACAGCGTGTCAATATTCCCAAAGGAACGTTTTATCTTTTCTATAAAACAAAGGAGCTTTTGCTGTTTGAGGTCATTCTAGAACAGCATGACCAGATGGAAAAGACTATGATGCAGAAAATCAGCAGGCTTGATCCAAAGCATATGGATTGTGAAGCGCTGACTACGATGCTGTTTCAATTTTACAAAATGGCGGAGAAGCTGCCGATTCTGTTGAATCCCAGGGAAGTTGAACTGCTGGCGCGTAAGCTCCCTGCGGAAATACTGGCACAGCACATGGGGCATGACACTGATATGATTGAACAGCTACTAAAACGCTTTCCTTTAAAAAATCACAATCCGCAATCATTAAGCGCCGCCTTTCGTGCCATTTATATGGCAACTCTTCATGAAAAGGAAATCGGAAGTGAGCATTATGATGAAGCATTAAAGCTATTGATTCGCGGTCTGGTATTACAGATATTACCCTGATCCGGCGTTTTGCCGGATATCGTTAGCATCTGTTTTGACTATTCAAACTACTATAGTCAATTAGTAAAAAAGGAGGATATTATATGATTAACGTAGAGCATCTGAGCTTTCGGTACACAAAGGAAGCATTTATTGAAGATATGAATTTTCATGTACACCGTGGTGAGATTTTCGGCTTTCTGGGTCCCAGTGGTGCCGGAAAAAGTACCTTACAGAAGATTCTTATAGGCCTGCTTCCAGGCTACAGCGGCTCTGTGCGGGTAAACGGGGTAGAATGCCGAAAGCACAACAAAGAATTTTATGAATCCATCGGTGTGGATTTTGAATTTTCCACATTGTATGAGAAGCTCAGTGCCAGAGAAAACCTGAACTTTTTTGCCTCTCTTTATAAAAACCACACCTGTGATATTGATGAGCTTTTGGATTCTGTCGGTCTTTTGCAGGATGGTGACAAGAAAATTTCCAGCTACTCTAAGGGAATGAAATCCCGCTGCAATTTCATTAAGGCATTGCTGCATGATCCTGCTCTGCTCTGCCTGGATGAGCCTACAAGCGGACTGGATCCGGCAAACAGCAGACTGATGAAGGATCGCATTCTGACAGAAAAACGTAAGGGAAAAACAATTCTACTCACCACACACAATATGGAGGATGCCACAGAATTATGCGATCGAGTTGCGTTTATTGTGAACGGGCATATCTGTGCACTGGATACACCGCATAATCTTATCATGTCCAGGGGTGCAGGGCGAATCACATATACATGGGAGGAAAACGGAGAACAACAGGCGGTATGCCCTATGGATGCATTGTCCACCGACATAAAGCTGCAGCAGCTGATAGCCAATAACCGGCTGCTGTCCATACACAGCAGTGAACCAACACTGAATGATATTTTTCTGGATATCACCGGGAGGACGCTGGTATGAGAATTTCTGCATTGATACGGGAAGATATACGTCTACAGCTGCGCCATGGCTTTTATGCCTTGTATACTATTCTAACAATCTTTTATATCCTTCTGTTATCTGCTGTACCAGCAGCCTGGAATCACATCGTCGCAGCCTTCGCTATCTTTTTTGATCCTGCCACCATGGGACTGTTTTTCATGGGGGCTATGATGTTATTTGAACGAAATCAGCGTATTCATCAGGCACTTGCTGTTTCTCCTGTTTCACCAAATGAATATATATGTGGAAAGCTTGCTTCCTTTGGACTGATTTCCCTGCTGGTTGCGGCTGTTCTGGCGTTGTTCTCCCATAGTTTACTGCTTCCGGTTTTAGCCGGGACATTACTGGCCTCCTTTATGTTTACTCTGCTCGGTATCATTGCAGCCTCGCACATAAAAAGCCTGAATCAGTTTCTATTGCTCAGTGTGCCATTGGAAAGTATCTGTTATATCCCTCTGCTTGCCTATCTCTTAGGCTATATGCAAAACAGTCTTTCCCTGTTTCCAACTTCTGTCTGTATGGATTTAATTTTAAACAAGCCGATATCTGCTTTCGGTATCATCCTTGCTTTTGCTGTATTGCTTCTCTTATTTGTTGCTGCCAGGCGAAGTCTGGAAGCCATGTGGAAAAAGGAAGAGGGGGCAAAACTATGAAAGCGATATATCTTAGCTTTTTGCATCTGTTACGGTTTATCCATCGCGATATGATGCTGCTGGTCGTTCTGTTCGCTCCGCTTCTTGGCATGCTATGCTATCGCTTTCTGATTCCTGCATTGGAGCTATTTCTATGTGATATGCTGCAACAGCCCGCTGTAATTGTCCCATTTTACCCGCTTCTGAATATCTTTTTCTGTATGCTTGCTCCGGCGATGTTCTGCTTTGCAGCCGCTATGATTTTGCTGGAGGAGCGCGATGAGCATACCGCCGGCTATCTTATGATTACACCGCTACAGCGCCGTGGATATTTGGCCTCCAGATTGCTGCTGCCTGCCATTGTTGCCTGTATCTATACCTGCATCCTGCTGCCCTATGCTGCACTGAGCAAATTATCATTTCTTGAAATTCTGCTATATGCAATAACAGGAGCTCTTCAGGGTCTGATTTCGGCAATGCTTACGATTTCATGTTCTTCCAATAAGCTGGAAGGAATGGCAATTACAAAGCTTTCCTCCCTTTTCATACTGGCCTCTGCCGCTCCATGGTTTCTGCATGATGCGATACAATATCTGCTTTCCCTCTTTCCTTCCTTCTGGCTGGGAAAAGCTGTTGCGGAAAGCAATCTATTCTTCCTGTTTCCCTCCTTTTTCACAGCGCTGTTATGGATGCTTGCTCTGTGGAAAAAATTTCAGCGTACGATTTCCGGGCTTCTATAGCTGTCTTTTATTTACTTTTTTCCCAGATATGATATGATGTTTCCATGAACTATAGTGTAATTATCGTAGCGGCCGGAAAAGGAACGAGAACCGGCCTGACCTATAACAAGGTATTTTACAAAATCGGAAATGCCCCGATCATCACACAGACGCTGAAGCCTTTTGAGGAGGATGCGGATTGTGCGAAAATCATTATGTCGATCTCTCCGATAGAACAGGAGGAGTTTGAAAAAGTCATTCACAGCGAGAAGGTCGTCTATGTCCCTGGAGGAGCAACCAGACAGGAAAGCGGATATCTCGGTCTGCAGGAGGTAGAAACAGAGTTTGTTATGATTCATGACGGAGTACGCCCGTTTCTGACAGAAAAGCATTTGCAGGCAGTAAAGGATGCATTGCAAACAGAGGATGCCGCCCTGCTGATGGTACCGCTGATAGATACGATTAAGGAAGTAAAGGACGGTTATGTGGTACATACTCCGGAGCGTTCCAATTATATGAGTGCACAGACCCCGCAGGCATTCCGCACGGAGCTGATTCGTAAATGTCATGAGGAGGCAAAAAAACATCCTGAAATTATCGCAAGTGATGATGCCATGCTTATAGAGCTGTTTTCCAATGCAAAAATTAGAGTTGTGGAAGGCAGCTATGACAACATAAAGGTCACAACACAGCGCGATTTGAAGCAGATTCATCTGTTACATGAGGAACAAAACAATTAAATGAAGCCGGCTGCTCTTATCACACAGCCGGCTTTCCTAATATAAGACGCATCAGGAGGAGCTTATGAAAAAACTGCAGATTACAGAAGCCGTAACCGCTTATGAATTTATGGAGCTGACACCGTACACAACCTATGTTTATACGATTACAAGAGGTCGTACAGTATATATTATCGATACCTTCTGCGGCTCTGCATATATGGAGCAAATACGGATGGATTATCCAAACAGTAACTTTACGGTTATCAATACACATTATCACTTTGATCACATCTGGGGAAATTACAGCTTCCAGGATAGCCCTATATATGCACACCGGTTATGCAGGGATATGATACTAACGCATGGGATTGAGGAGCTGCAGGAACAGCGACAGTTCTTCAAGGGAAAGCAGGAGCTGGTTCTGCCCAATCACTGCTTTGACGGTATGCAGTATGCCCTAGGTAATTCTCTTGTTTTGTTGTATACACCAGGACATACCATAGACGGTATCAGTATCTATGACAGGAAACAAAAGCTGTTATTTGTGGGAGATAATCTGGAAAAACCGCTTGTTCAGGCAGATCCTGATCTGTTGACAGAGTATGAGAATACCCTAAAGCTGTATCTGAGACTGCCGGTAAGCCGTTTCTATGCCGGACATACGCTGTGCCTGCATAGGGAGGATGTATGTGACACTCTGCTTTCCATACAGGCCATGTGCAGGTAAGCACATCCCTTATCAGGGAATAGAAGAACAGAAGATATAGTTTTCATATATGATAAAGAAAGACGTTAATACCCTGGCGGGTAATTGTTTTATGTTATACGCTACGTTTAAATAACAGACCTATATCAAAAAACCAGCAGAAGCTTTATTCTCTGCCGGTTTTCCTTTTCTCATCCATACTATAAGCTCTTTTTGAAGGAAGCCTTCATACAAAAGCAGAAACAACATACTACTATAAAATCTGCAGCCTTCCTCCAACCCTTAGCAGCTCCTCTGTGAATTGCGGCCCCTTCAGTTCAATATTTCCAGGGCGTAGCGCCGTATCTGCACCGGCGAAGGACAAGCAGCAGTGTCCCAGCTCCTTTAAGGTATGCAAAGCCTCAGATCCGATTGCTGTAATGGTATATTTTGTGTCACATAAATAAAGCGTATCTCCAACAGCAGGCTCCTTTGTTATTTCTGCAGCCGTGTGCAGAACAGATATATCTGCCAGCTCCTGCGGTGCAGTATCATTGAAAATAATCAAAAAGTTACAATCCTCATTAAGAAATTCCAATGCACACTCTCCCCACCCGGTAATCAACGTATCATACTTCATACTATTCTCTCCTTTTTAATACATGCCAATACTGAACATATAGGCAATCAGTACCGCAAGCGGCCCTGTTATCATGCGACTATATAAAACAGCAGGTACACCCGTTTCCACGGTTTTAGGCTTTGCCTGACATAAGGACAAGCCAACCGGAATGAAATCACAGCCAACCTGCGCATTGATAGCAAACAACGCCGGAAGTGCATACTGTACAGGGATATTTCCCAGTGCAATCTGTGTACCAAGCAATGCTCCTACCACCTGTGCTATCACTGCACCGGGTCCCAGAACGGGTGATAGAAACGGCAGCGAGCATATTACAGAAATCACGAGCATTCCCGGAAGTGTCGCACAAAGAGGGGCAATCGCATGTGCAATAAAGGCTCCCAGACCGCTAACCTGAATGATACCTAGCAATGTGGCAGTAAATGCCATGAAGGGCAAAATATTGCGCAAAGCTGTATCTATAGATTCCTTACCTGCGGCATAGCAGGTACTTACCACCTTGCTCATACTGAGTCCAACTCGCAGCAAAGGATTTGTTTCCTTAATGGATGAATCCACCTGCTCTTTTGCTTCCTCTCTTTTTTCTTCTGTCTTTATCACTGCTTCCTGTACAAGTTCAATCTGTTCTTCGGTTACATCGGATACATAGGTTTCCTCACGCATGAATTTTGCCAGTGGCCCGCTTTTCCCTGTAGCAAGAACATTGATAGTCAAAATCCCCTTTTTTGGATATATGCCGCATCGAGCAGTACCTCCGCAATCTATAACGGCTGCCAATATTTCATCCTCCGGACAACTGCCATGGAAGCCGTCAACCGCATCACAATGACAGGCTGCCGCAAGTGCCTTGGCCAACGGATGGATTCCTCCTCCCGTCACACATAAAATGATATGCTTCTTTTTATCCGGCTGCAGCAACAAAGGGCCGCCCCAGCCGCTGGCTCCGCGATGTACTCGTACACTCTGATATGTGTGTTCCTTACCTGCTTCCTCACTTGTACAAACAGATTCCTGTACGTTTCCAGCAAATGAAGCTTTGTTCCTGAAATACATAAACAGCTGCTCACTGACAATTCCGCGGACCACCATGACAACAAGCCCTGCCATGAAATAGCGGATTGCAAGATTTCCCAACGGCAGCTTCTGTTCACTGATACCTGCCGCAATTCCCATATAAACGAACAGCTCCGATGCATTCGCATGCGGAAATAATCCGGTAACCGGATGCAGAACGCTCACACACGCATCATAGTATGCCGCTTTGTATTTCTCATCTAAAAATTTTCCGAAGGTAAAGCAGAGCGGATTTCCAAGAAATAATACTGCCATCAGCGGCAATACAGTATACCGTGTAATACGCCAGCGTGTGGCTGCTTTCGTTATACGCTCTACACGCTTTTCGCCAACCAGCTTTACGACTGCATTTACTGCTGTCATCAGGCAGATTACCATGGGAATCATATTGGTTATCCAGCCTAAAAGGATACTTCCCCCGGTTTCAAACATGGACAAAAAGCCCTGTGTCAGATCAGTGAATACTTCCATTCGTATTCCTCTGTGTGACAATCATCACAGCTCTTCCTTTAACAGTGCCATCATGGAGCGGATACAACTGATATCCGTTATGAGGATATTCACCTTTCCCGCACGTATAACACCTAATACAGCCTCCCCCTTATCTGCACCAACTGCTACTCCGACACGGTTTTTCACCTTTAATAGCTTTTCATCTGAAAGCCCCATAACCCTGTCATTAAAGGAACGAAATGCATCACTGTTTCCATTCGCATCCACATATTTCAAAAGAACATCCCCAACCGCCCCCTGCTGTTTGAAGGCTTCATAATCCTCTCTGGTAAGATATCCACATTTTACAAGGGTCGGTTCACTGGAGGTCGTCGTTCCGATTCCCATCACGACAGTTTTTAGTTTTTTAAACACGGACACCACCTCCCGGACCGGCTTTTCCTTCAGGAATCCCTGCATTACATGAGGGTCATCAAACATAGCCGGGGCAAAAAACTGCATCGCTTTTCCGTGAAATTTCTTTGCGAACCCCTTTGCGATATCATTGGAATGATATCCCTCCTCCATCTGATATGGTGAGCCGACACCTCCGACAACTGGCACAAAGGTACAATCCACCTCATCCACACTTTTCTTTACATTTACGATGCTGCTCAATGTTTTCCCCATCGAAACACCAATCGTATCCCCCTTGTTAATAATGCGTGACAGGTACAAAAGTGCTTCCTCATTCACGCGCTGCATATGGTCTGCCTTGCTTTCCAGTTCAATCTCATCCACAATGAGAACCTCCTTCAAGCCAAGCAGCTGTTCCACCCTGCGCTCCAGTTCTCCATACAATACACTGTCCGGATTCTCCAGCTCTATCTTTACAACCCCGGTTTCCTTTCCGGCACGCAGTAAACGGGATACGGTCGCTCTGGATATACCAACTGTATCACAAATTTCACGCTGTCCCATCCCATCCACATAGTAAAGATAACAGCATTTATAAATCAGACGGGGATCGTCTACGATTTTCTTCATATATGCCCTCTTTTCTGTAAACGTTTTCTTTGTAAGTAAAGAGTATCACAAACGCCTATTGACGTCAACGTTCTGTTCTGAACAAGTGCGAAAATAACCGTTAAAGGTTATTCGATGGTATAGGAAAATGATGTCTGTGCATAGAAAAGAGAAAGCTGCTCCCACCTCATGATACAAAAAACCCAACCATACTACTGATACAGGCAAGCAAGTCTTGCAATCTCACTGTAATCTATATAGAATTAGCATATATAGGAGGTAATCGTATGAGCAAGAAAAAATGCATACTGTGTATTCTGGCTGTATTCCTGTGTGCAGGTGCCGCAAATGCACTGCTACATCGACAGCAGGAACAAAAGCAGGCGGATATCATAAAATTGATATACAACAATCAGGCCTTGGTATCAAAAGCAAATGGTGATGCCATCACAGACACCTTCAAAATTCAGCATCAGCGGGCATATGATAATAAACAATTCCGCACGATCTATGAGGATATCGAAAAAAACGGCTACGATATCAGCAGCTTTTATGATGGTGAAATGACACCGATTTCACTGTCCCAGGAGGAAATCAGCAGCTTTTATGATGCCGATGGAAATTTACTGGGTACTGTACAATGATATAATTAACGGTCTTAGATTGTCCATAAAGCTATATCTTTTCCTAATTACAAAGGAAACTGAAAACCTGTCCCTCACATCTGCTTCTGTATTGTTATTGAACAGACAGCATTGAACCGGATCACAGTCAGTTTTCTTTTTTTCTACATAAGCAGCTAAATCATAAACCGTCGTTTACATATTCTGTTCAAGAAAATGTTACCATATGAGGATGTACAGAAGCAGCTCCTTAAGAGCTCCTGATTTAATGTGTATAATTCCCTGCAGTCCTTAAATAAGAAAAGACAGCACCATGTATACAATGCTGTCTGATCTAATGATATGCTATTCTTTTTGTTTGTAAATTTCTCTAATTTTTACCGTCTGAAGTATTATCAGCCGGCATACATAAGCGTTCCCTTATTCATACCAAATACCTCATCGGCTTTCTTTGTGATTTTTCTTGAATGTGTCACAATGATAACACATTTATTTTGCTCATGCGCCAAATCAGCTAGAATTCTGATGATTTCATTTTCAGTTTCATGATCCAGATTACCGCTAGGTTCATCCGCCAGAATAATAGCAGGGTCATGAGATAAGGCACGGGCAATTCCGACACGCTGCTGTTCTCCTCCTGATAATTTCAGTACCTTTCGATATGCGGTGTCCTCATTGATACCCACACTTTTCAACAAATTTAGAATATAGGCTTTATCTCCTTGATGCTCAGCTTTACTGATTGCCATAGATAATTCAATATTTTCATAAGCTGTTTTGTTTAACAGAAGATTATACCCCTGGAAAATCACTCCGATGTCCCTTGCCCGATAAAAATCACGGTTGATTTCACTCAAATCCTTTCCATCATACAGAATTTCTCCTTCCGTACATGCATCCAGTCCGGAAAGTAATGAGAGAAAGGTTGTTTTCCCTGATCCTGATTTCCCTATGATGCTGTACAATTTCCCCATTTCAAAATCAACGCTGATATCCTTCAGTACCGGCTGTTTCGTATTTTCATATATGTAGCTTACATGCTGTACAGATAAAATAGACATATAGATCCTCCTTAATTACGTTCGCGCAGTATACGCATCGGTTCAAATTTCATCGCATAGAATGAGCTGACCGCACTTGCCAGGACAACTAGCAGAACCGCAATAGCACTCAGCTGTGCAATCGTTGCTGCACTTAATACTGCATTGATATGTGTAATCGGTGCATTATCCGTGGCAAGACCACCCATAACCGTATTTCCGGTATTCATAATATTTCCACCTGACTGTGATGCGAGTTTATTCGCAAGCATCATATCGGTAACCGGCTGTGCAATCAAACTTCCAATTACAAGACCTAAGATTAGACATACGACCATTATCATCAGGGATTCCAAAAGCATCTGCAATACGATACTGCTCTTTTTCATACCCATTGCACGCAGAACACCGATTTCATATTTTCTCTCCCGGATTGCCAGCATGGATAAGAGTAGTAAGATCGTTGTCCCCAGAACCAGTACTACCACAAGGAAAATATTCGCAATACCTGTCATTTGTTCAATCGGCTTAATAAATGCATGGTAGGCGATATCATCCGTTTTTACATTATAATAATCCGAAAGTCCTGCCTGCATGGCATCTTTTTTGAATGCTTCCAGATCCTTTGGATTGGAAAGGAAGAAGGTTCCCTGTAAAAGAGGCTTATACGCATATTCCTCATTGATGAGATTGTCTGTTTTGGTAAATACCTCAGCATAGGCATTGGTATCATCATTGTGATAAATACCACTAATTTTATACGTCATTTCTTGCAATGTTTTTCCATTTAAATTCTTATCATGAATATCCTTTGCCTGAAAACTATCACCGACCTTTAAGTCATTCATCTTTGCTAATTCATCTGATATCAAAGCATCATTTGCTGCTTCCGGATATTTTCCTTCAATCAGCTGTACCTGTCTATTTTGAAATACTTTGGCATTTTTTACATTGTCAAAGCCGCTAATATATAAATAAGGAATACGCGCCCGTTCCAGCGGCTCTCCGGCACGCTGCATTTCTGTATAACGTTTTTCAATTGGCCGCTTATATTTCAAGTCATCTGCAATAGCCTCCATGGTAGCAGCATATTCAACCTTTTTGATATATTTGGACTTTGCCATTTTTCTGACAGTCTCATTGGATATGCCAGGTGTAAGGAAGGAATCGTTATTCTCCATTTCTTTTGAAATTCTCCAATAATCCTCCTCAATAAATACCTGTGTACTGAGTTGACTTTTATAGTTTTTTGCTATCGTGTCCGTATTATCACGCACGATGATGGCAACACAGCTCATCGTGATAACCAGCAGGAAAATCACTGCGATCATCAGATTTCTTCCAGCATTCTGAAAGATATTTTTAAACGCATTTTTCAAAATATACATCTTTTATACCTCACTTTTCAATTACTGCATCATCATAGCATAGCCAATGTTAATTTTCAGGCAAGCCCTTGATTTAAAATTAACATAAAATATACTATAATGTTTTCAGTGAAGCATTCACTTTATCAGGAAAGGATGATTATATGCGGTTGCTGGTTATAGAAGATAATAGGGAATTGGCGACGTTGATGACAGAACAGCTACATACGTTCGGATTTGTATGCGACAGCGCTCATGATGGAGAAACTGCGGATCAGAAAATACATGATACGGCATATGATGCCGCATTGCTTGATTTGAATCTTCCGGACACTGACGGCTTCGATCTCCTGAAAAGCTGGCGGAATCAGGCTGTGGATACCCCTGTTCTAATTGTCACTGCACGTGATGATCTGGATGAGCGGGTGAAGGGTTTGCAGCTGGGTGGGGATGATTATATTACCAAGCCGTTTGAATTTGAGGAACTAAATGCACGGATTCAGGCAGTTATACGCCGGTTTCGTGGAAGACCGACAGCAGACATCAAGGTAGAGGGTCTGATTATAAATCCGGCCTCCAGAAGTGTTAGCCTGGATTATCACAAAGTACTTTTGTCTCCGAAGGAATATGATATCCTCGAATATATCGCCAGCCAGCATCCCAGAGTCATATCCAATTATGAGATTGCAGAGCATGTATACGATGAGGACTTTGATCCCTTCTCCGGTGTTATCCGTGTTCATATGGCGAATATTCGTAAAAAGCTGATGCTTGATGGAAAATCCATATTGTGCAATGAAAAGGGGAAAGGGTATTACTTATGTCATCCATAACTAAGAAAAAATATGTTTTAATCTGTTGCTATGCGACTACGCTGACCTTTGCAATTCTGCTGTGCTTTATCTTCTTCACCAGTCAATCCAATGCCGATATGCAAAGGATACCGGAGATTCTTTATTCCACCCGATACAGCAGTGAAATCATTTATATGAAACCCATAACATCACAACAACTGTATGATTTTTTCAGACAATCGTTCTTTCAATATCTGCCTCTTTTGATAGCTGCAATCTGCTTTCTCATACTTATTCTGTCCGGTTTCCTGCTAATGGGTATCAAGCTGCTGGATAAGAAGCAGGAAAATAAGATTGCACATGATCTGTTACATGTCGGAGATGAAGAAACTAACTCTCTTGAAGAACCCTTTACCAGCGAATATGCACAAATCAATAAAAAGCTTTCCGCATATGATGAGGATCAGCGCAGACTCCATTCATATATTGCGCATGAGCAGAAAAATTTAATCATGCTTATTAAAGGTAAAATAGCTGCCGGTAATGATATTAGCAGTGATATGGATACAATGTCTCGCTCTATTGATGATATTTTAGCTCTTTCTGCACATAAAAATACACAAAAGAGCATATGTGATCTGGCACTGATTGCTGCAGAGGAATATGACAGCTACCACGCAGTTTATGATAAGCTGTCCTTTGATTTCGAGGAGGATGCCAGTTACCGTATACTTGGAAAAGAGCAATGGCTGAGAAGAGCACTTGATAATCTCATAGAAAATGCAATCAAATACGGGAATCAGAAGGAAATCAATATTTACCTGAAACAGAAATATCACAGTGTTCTTCTCTATGTTCAAGATCATGGTAAGGGGATCAGTGAAGCTGAACAGGAAAAAATATTTGACTACACCTACCGCATCCATCCACAAAAATTGGACGGATATGGAATCGGATTAAGTCTTGTATCCCATGTATGTGATTTATGTGACGGCTTTATCCATGTAAAAAGCGAAGAGTATAAAGGCAGCACGTTTATCCTTTCATTTCCTTTACAGGATTGAAGTATTCCTGCAATTAAGCATATGTATTTGTATTAACCGCTGTACAGAATACACATAAACATTTATGATACCAGATAGTTATGCATATATAACACAAGATGAGACCTTCCTTTTTCCATTATTCTACCCCTGGATTTGCTTAAACAGCATGTTCCTGTGCTTGATTATTAAGCAGAGCATAAAAAAACAGATGACTCTAAGGAATTTTACTTTCCTTTTATCATCTGTTTTCTTTCTTCTACCCACACTTTTGTTTACAGCGTCATTTTACACAACCACTCTCTAGTTTACATAACCGTTTTTTGCATTCTTTTGCTGGATATCTGTCCGAGAGTGCAGGACAAAGAATATTCTATTATCCGAAAATTTTATCCTGTTCCTGACGCAGCTTGTAAATCAGCGTAGTTGTATCAAGCTCAATATCATCATAGGTAATCAATTCCCCTTTTTTCACATCGCGCTTCATCACTGCCTTATTATTTACAAGACCATATGGAACATAGCCCTTTTCCTTAGCTACCTCATGCTTACAGATAGACCCATAGGTTGTATAGCCGCCAATACCGTCAATGGTCTGTCCTGCTTTCAGATCAATCTTCGCCACTGTGATACATTCGGAAACTAAGCCGTTTTTTGGTACGATTGTCGGCTCCCCGTCAATAACAACCTTTGCGGCAGTCAGCGGAGTTTCCAGATTGCACAGGTGGTATGGACGATACAATGTCCACAGCGGGCCAGGCCCCATGGAATGATACTGCATCTGGTATGCGATTTCCTCATTATCCGTAGCAACGGTCACAAATACACCCGGTGCAATTCCGTTTACATACTCAACAACACCATGCTGATTCAGAATACCGCCATCCTCTTTCAGCTTATAGGTCTCATTCAGACTCTTTACATCACTGGCAATACCATGCCCACCGATAACATCCGGTACCAGACCGGTAGCATTTGACATTGCCGTCATTTCCACCATCGTCTTTGTTCCATCCTTGAATGCACACAGCATCTTTGGTGACATTTTTCTTCTTGTAGCCTCCTCCAGAACGGTATCCGGATTACAGCTTTTATCAATACGGTTATTCTTTCCTTTTCCCATAACCTTAACTTCCAACCCCATAGCGGTTGCGAAATCATACAGCTCCATAACGGCACCCGGCTCATCTCCGGCACTGCCTGTATAAATAACACCGTTATCCTTTGCCATTTTATCCAGCAGAGGTCCGATAACGACATCCGTTTCCACGTTCAGCATAACCACATGCTTTTTGTTTTTAATTGCATCGGTTGCGACCTTTGCGCCAACATCAGGAACACCGGTAGCATCGATTGCCACCTCTACTGGACGACATTGGGAAATCAGATTAGAATTTGTCGTAGCGACATACTTTCCTTCCTCCATCGCCTTGTCTGCTTCTGCAATATCATTGGTACAAACGATATCCTCATCCTTTACGCCTGCATACTTAAATGCGTGAACTGCAAGCTCCTGGTCGATATCAGATACAACAGCTGGTGTGATTCCCTTCATCAGCACCATCTGCGTAACCATACCGCGCCCCATCTGACCGGCACCAACAATACCGCATTTGATGATTTTCCCTTCTTCTTCTCTTTTCGCAAGCTTTTTGTTCATGTTTAACATAACAGATATCCTCCTTTTTTTATCTATATATATCCTGTTATTTTCCTTACATTTCTATCAATACCCTAATTCCCTGCTTTATAAATTCCACTGTACTGCTTCGCTTTCTAGCTGCTAATCAATATGCTATTCGATTTCTATCGTTCCACCGACAACCAGCTGTTCCGCTTTGATCGGCTCTCCAATCAGCTCGATAATGCCCGGTCGTTCCACAGTGTCCAGTCCCTTAAAGGACAAAGTACAATGCCCCAGCTCCTTCAGTGTGTTGAGGGCTTCCCATCCAACATCGGATATCGTATATTCCACACCGCAGATGCGGACAGTATCGCCCTTTTTCGGATCTTCCTTCAATTCGCTTTTGGTATGCAGCACAGAGATATCTGCCAGCTCCGAAGGTGCATCCTCATTAAAGATAATAATGAAGTTACAGCATTCATCCAGAAAATCCAGTGCACAGGAGCCAAGTCCTGTAATCGTTGCCTGATATTTCATGAGTTCACCTTTTAATACATTCCAATACTGAACACGAAGGCGATAATAACAGCCAGCGGGCCGGTAATCACACGGGAATATAAGACGGCAGGAACACCAAATTCAATGGTTTCCGGTTCTGCTTCCCCAAGAGACAGACCAACGGGTACAAAGTCACCACCGACCTGTGCATTGATAGCAAACAATGCAGGAAGCGCATACTGTGCAGGAATATTCCCCAATCCGATCTCAGCACCAAGCAAGGTACCGACCACCTGTGCGATAACTGCACCCGGTCCTAAAATCGGTGACAAAAATGGCAGACCGCAAATGAGTGAGATAACAATCATACCCGGCATGGTCGAACAAAGCGGAGATATCGTATTTGCGATGACATTTCCCAGTCCGCTGACCTGAATGATTCCAAGAATTGTGGATGTAAAGGCCATGAACGGCAATACGTTTTTGATAACCATTTCAATCGATTCACGCCCGGCCGCAAAGAATTTATTTACCACCTGTCCGACACCGATACCGATGCGGGTGATGATACCCGGCTTTTTCCCCTGATTGGCTTCCTCCAGCTCTTTTCTGGCCTGTGCCTTTGTCTTTGGGGCACCTGGTTCCTTCTTTTCTTCTGTGATGGTTTCTGTTTTCACTTCTTCATCTGTAAATACGATGTTATCCTCTTTTACATCGGATACATAGATATCCTCCGTGATAAACTGTGCCAGCGGGCCGACAGCACCAACCGGTACAAGATTAACTGTGCTGATTCTTTTTTTCGGATAGACACCGCAGCGTGCAGTACCGCCGCAATCGACAACAGCGACAAGAATCTGTTCATCCGGTACTGTTGTTTTAAATCCGTCTATTGTTTCAGCTCCACACATTTCTGCAATTTTTGCGGCAATCGGATGAATTCCTCCTCCAGTTACACACAAGACCTTATTACGTACTTCCGTGGGCTCCAATACCAGCGGGCCACCCCAGCCGCTGCTTCCCTTTGTGATTTTTACCTTTCTGTACATATCCTAGTCCTCCGTATTTTTTGTATTTGTGAATTTTGAAGTCAGACGCAGATAGATTTTCTCCGTCAAGACGCCTCTGATCAGAATAACGATCAGACCGACGATGAAATAGCGGACTGCCAAATCACCAAGTGGCAGATTCAGCTTTGTAATCCCTGCCGCAATTCCCATGTATACAAACAGCTCCCCGGGGTTCGCATGTGGAAACAGTCCGGTAACCGGATGCAGAAAGCTGACACAGGAATCATAATACGCAGGCTTGTACTTTTCCTCAACGAAGCGCCCGAAGGTGTAACACATCGGGTTTCCCAGAAACAGTACTGCCAGTACCGGTACGACGGTATAACGCGCTATTGTGAATCGTGTGAGCTTTTTCGTGAAGTTCTCTACTCGTTTTTCTCCAATCAGTTTAATGATGGAGTTAATGGCTGTCATCAGACAGATTACCATAGGTATAATTCCTGTAACCCAGCCTACGAATGTTTCTCCGCCTGCCTGAAACAATGCCATGAATCCTTGTGCAAAATCAGATATGAATTCCATACGTCACTTCCTCCTTATGTCAATTCTGGCTTACGCAGCTCAAGATGCTCGGCCGTATCCATCTCAACTGTGCAGTCTGCATTACGGAAACGCAGCTCCAGCGCTTCCAATGCCTGTATATATCCTCGATATTGTTTCTGTTTCTTCGTTTCCATGGCACGAAACATATGCAGAAACTCATCGATTGATACCCCGATCAATGCTTTTCCCAGCAATTCCCTAACCGGATGAAATTTTGCCAGGAAGGTTTTTCCATCCATAATCTCACAATCCGTAATGATCTGTTCTTTATCACAGGCCATGATTACAATATTTCCATTAAAGAACCGACCTCTTTTCTGTCCGATTCCAACATTTCCCTTTTTATGAACACGCCGTATCGCTGCTTTGTAGCTTCTAATCTGAAATACACCGCCAATGGCCTGCATTATAAACAGTGCAATAGCAATCATAAAAATCAGCATCATATCTCTTGTCATGACGTTTCCTCCTCCATAAGCGTAAGCAATTTCTTTACACAGCTGATATCTGTTATCAGAATATTGATTTTTCCTGCGCGAATCACACCGAGAATCGCCTTGCTTTTTTCCTCACCAACCGCGATACCGATACGGTTTTCAATCTGCATAAGCGCCTCATCAGACAGCCCCATCACACGCTCATTGAATTCGTGAAACGGTTCACTGTTTCCGTCTTTATCCAGAAACCTCAGCAGCACATCACCAACTGCCCCCTGCTCCTTAAATGCTTCATAATCCTCCTTACTGAGATAGCCGCATTTCACAAGGGTGGAATCCCTGGAGCTGCAGGAGCCGATTCCCATAATAACGGTCTTCAGTTTTTTGAACAATGCGGTCACTTCCTGTACCGGGCGTTCCTTCAGAAAGCCCTCCATGATATTGGTATCCTGAAACATGGCCGGAGCGAAGAACTGGACGGCTCTGCCCTGGAATTTCTTTGCGAACGCATTGGCAATCTCGTTGGAATGATAGCCCTCATCTGATTGTAGCTGTGTACCAACACCGCCAACAACCGGAACAAAGGTACACTCCATTTCCTCTACACTGTTTTTCACATTTGCCAGATTATACAGCGTCTTTCCCATAGAAACACCAATGTAATCCTGATTATGGAAAATGCGGGCCAGATAGGCAAGTGCTTCTTCATTTACTCTCTGCATATGATCTGCTTTGCTTTCCAGCTCCATCTCATCGACAATCAGAACTTCCTTCAAGCCAAGCTGCTGTTCAATTCTCCGTTCCAGCTCGCCATACAGGATACTGTCCGGATTGTCCAGCTCTATCCGTACGACACCGTTTTCCTTTCCTGCCTTCAACAGCCGTGAAACAGTTGCCCGTGAGATACCCAGTTGATCACAGATTTCCTTTTGTCCAAGACCATCCATGTAATAGAGATAACAGCATTTATAAATCAGACGGGCATCGTCTACAATTTTTTTCATTTCTGCGCCTCCTCTCTGTAAGCGGTTCCTTTATCTGTCTCTAGATTACCACAGCATTTTATTGAGGTCAATGCATATATGCTGAACATATGTATAAGTGAAAATTCAAGTGTTATTATCTTAATCTTTTGTTCTTCATTGAAATAATGGTTAAATGATAACTTTTTCACAAAAGCAAAATAGAGCGATAAATAAAGCATTTTTTCGTATTTCAATAAAGATTTATAGTTCTTTACATTCGTTCAATGTTTACATATTTTCTGTCTTCTCATGAATAACACGGGATAAAGTCGTGAAAGTATCGATATTTTCACAGCTTTTTTTACACAATAACCCATACAATTAGCAAAGGAATTGTACGAATGTATAAGCTACCTTCGTAACAGAGATAGTATGCTTTTTACGGAATCGTTTTTTCATGATACAATAGACCTGAAAAGAGGACTGATAGCATGTATAAAGAACGACGTCTTGCTCTGGCACAGCTGCTGCCGGAAAACGCCATCGCCTTGTTTTTTAGTGGCAAAGCTCCCTATAAAACAGGTGATGAGAAATATCCGTTCAGTGTAGATCGAAGCTTCTACTATCTCAGCGGCCTGGATAAGGAGCATATGATACTGGTCATTCTCCGCATAAACGGGGAAGTAAGAGAACAGCTGTTTCTGGAACAATACGATGAGGAGCAGGCCAAATGGGTTGGCGGAAAAATGCTGCCGGAGGAAGCTGCAGAAGTCAGTGAGATTGAAGAAATATTCTGGGTCGAGGAAGCGATGGAGATGCTCGGACTGCAAATATCCCGCTTGTTTGATAACCAGTCACGGGTAGATATTTATGCGGATTTCACAAGACAGGAGGCATATCAGGCGGATAGTGAAGCTCATCGTTTTACCAGAGAGCTGCTGTGCCGGTATCCCTACATCACACTGCATAATGCAGCCCCACATATAAGCAGTCTGCGGCTGATCAAGGATACAACGGAGATTGAGCAGCTACAGCAGGCCATTGAAGTAACGCGTAAGGGAATCTATGCCATGATGGATCATGTCCGCTGCGGTATGGGAGAGCATCAGGTAGAGGCCTGGTTTGATTTTGTATTAAAAACCAATGGCTGTCAGCATTCCTTTCCCTCTATTATTGCCAGTGGAAAAAATGCGACCATTCTGCACTATGATGAAAATAACCGGAGCATAAAAAAGAACAGTCTGCTGCTGTGTGATCTGGGTGCCAGCTATCAATATATGAATGCTGATATCACCCGCACCATCCCGGCAAACGGGTCATTTACTAAGCGGCAAAGAGAAATCTATGATATTGTGCTGGAAGCTAACCGCTATATTATGTCACTGGTTCGTCCCGGACGCACCCTGAAGGAGCTGAATCAGGAGCTGATTCGCTTCTATGAGGCAAAGCTGAAGCCGATGGGTATGCTGAAACGCGGCAAAGGTGTGGAAGATTATTACTGGCACGGAGTATCCCATATGCTTGGTCTGGATACGCATGATGTTTCCTTAGCCGGTTACAAGCTGCGTCCGGGGAACGTATTCACCATTGAACCGGGCTTATATCTGGAAGAGGAAGGCATTGGTATCCGCATTGAGGATAACGTACTCGTTACAGAGGATGGATGCAGGAATCTGTCCGCCTCTATCATGAAGGATCCGGGTGAAATCGAAGCATATATGCAGAAGCACAACGAATATCTGCAGGTATAAGAAAACAGGCTGTAAACAGGAGACAATATGAAAACGATTATCAATGAATTTAAAGAATTTATCATGCGGGGAAATGTACTGGATCTGGCCGTTGGTGTAATTATCGGCGGGGCATTCCAGAAAATCATTTCCTCCCTTGTAAATGATGTCATCATGCCGGTGATTACGCTGTGTACTGGCGGTATTGATTTTACCAACTGGTTTATTGCACTCGATGGTCATCATTACGACACTCTGCAGGCTGCGACAGCGGCTAAAGCATCCACCTTGAACTATGGTACCTTTCTGACAGAGGTCATAAATTTTATCATCATGGCATTTATTATTTTTATGATGGTGAAAACAATGAATTCGCTTTCCAGAAAGGTGAAAAAGCCGGAGGAAACGGCTAGTCCAGCAGTAAAAATCTGTCCGTATTGTAAGACAGAGATCGCTGCAGATGCAAGCCGCTGCCCTCACTGCACATCACAGCTTGACTCCACTGAAAAAACAGAAAATAAGGCTGCAATATAGAAAGCCATACGAAAAAAAACAGGAAGCCCGTACTCTGCAATAAGAGTTCTGCTTTCCTGTTTTTCTTATGATTATATTTTTTTCAATTACCTGTTTTTGCGATGCTGAATATGATATGAGGCCTCCATCTGCACTGCCAATGGCAGGCACTTACATAACAGATAGCTTCCCTTCATCAGCATGCCGGGAATCAGCATGGCTTTTCTCTCAAACATTGTACGGATCGCATACTCCGCTATGTCCATGCTTGTCTTACCCTTCATCATGAATTTCACATTGGCAACACGATCAAACTCCGTCTGTACCGGTCCCGGACAAAGAACACTGACAGAAACATGACTATTGTGTTTCTGAAGCTCCTTGCGCATAGCCAGTGTCAGACGCTGTACATATGCTTTTGTGGCATAATACGTTGCCATGAGAGGTCCGGGTAAAAACGCGGCGCTGGATGCCACATTCAAAATATAGCCGCTGTCTTTTTTTACAAAGTCTCGTAAAAACAGCTTACTCAGAATATGAACTGCCCGGATATTGGTGTTGATCATCTCCAGCTCCTTATCCAGGTCAGTCTGTGGAAACTCTCCAAAATCTCCAAAGCCTGCATTATTGATCAGGATATCAATAGATTCATCACGCAGGCGCTGATGCAGGGCAAGGCAGTTTTCCTTTACCGAAACATCCAGTACGATAATCTGTACGGGTACACGAAGCTCCTTTTGTAAATCACGCAGACGCTCCCCGCGTCTTGCGACCAGAATCAAATCCACATCCATGGCAGCCAGTACCCTTGCCATATCGCGGCCGATACCGCTGCTTGCACCTGTTATCAATGCTTTCATATACTGCTCCTTTCCGACGAACTGCTCTCTCATATTTTGCTTCCAAAATTATACGATATACGGAAGTACCAGAGTAGCCAGCCCCAGAAACATGAAAAACCCCATCACATCCGTTACTGTCGTTACAAACACACCGCTGGCAAGTGCTGGATCCACATGCATTTTTTCCAGAATAACCGGAATGAAATAGCCGGCCAGATTGGCCAGAATCATGTTTAAGAACATAGCAACACCGGTAACAAGACCGAAAACCGGATTGCTTTCCATCAGCATCGCCCCGAAAGCCACAACAACACCGATGACAATACCGCTTAGCATACCGACACCGATTTCCTTCATTAAAATCACAAAGGCATTTTCCTTTGTCAGCTCTCCAAGCGACAGCCCACGTACTACAATCGTCAGCGTCTGTGTCCCGGCATTTCCACCCATCCCTGTCACAATCGGCATTACTGTGGCAAGCGCAACCGCCTGTGCGATGGTAGCTTCAAACATGTTGACCACAGCAGCCGCAAGAACTGCAGTAAACAGATTCACAATGAGCCACGGTATCCGGCTGGAAAAGGATTCCTTAACCGTGGAATCCACACGCTCCTCCTTATTGACACCACCCAAATGATGGATATCCTCCGTATTTTCTTCCTGAATGACATCAATGATATCGTCAAACTCAATGACTCCCAGCATATGCTGCTGCTCATCCACAACCGGCATCAGGATAAAGCCGTACTTCTCAAACTGGTGCGCAACCTCCTCCTGATCATCGCTGTACAAAACTGTTTTCACATTGGGATTCACGATATCCATGATTGGTGTATCAAAAGACGAGGTTACGATATCCCGCAGGGAAACCACCCCTTTTAAGACATCCTGTTTATCTACAACATACAAATAATAGGTCGTCTCCTCATCCGTGTTCTTCTGTAGAAAATGCAAAGTATCCTGAACTGTATTTTTCGCAAAGATGCGGATAAATTCCGTCGTCATGATACCGCCGGCACTCTCGGCATCGAAGCTCATCAGCTTTCGGACATCCGCCTGATCCTCAGAATCCATTTTCTTCAGAATGTCAGCCTGTTCCTCTTCTTCCAGCTCTCCCATTAAATCGGTGATTTCATCGCTGCTCATTTCGTCCAGGATATGACGCTGTTTACTGTCTGAAAAGCGTTTTAACAGCTCGTATTTATCTTCGTCATCCTCTTCCTCGACGATATCCGCCAGCATATCATCCGGCAACCGGTTTAAAATTTCCTGTGCATGCTCCTTGTGCTTATGCAGCAGATCAAGAATATCCGCAGGGTGAATCGTATCAATCGTATCCTGCAAATCCTGCAGTGTTCCATGCAGCAAAAGATCCAGCAGATTCTCTTCTGTTATTGTTCTTTTCATTTTCTTCTCCTTTTCTGTATAGGAGAATCATCAGCTGCACGATGGCGGCAAGTGATCATCCCCTGTTTCTATTATCTGTATACCCTCAGGCTTGGGACTCATTCATAACCACCACACTTTCTTTGCTTTGTGCCTTCATTATAACAGAAAACAACAGGTTATGTATATGCGCAAGACTGCTTCTACAGATTTTTCATCGAAGGAAGGAGCATTCCTCTTCAAACATATCGTAGTATTATAAGAAAAACATAGGTACACAACACTGACGTGCAGTAATCGCCAGCTCATTCCTCACCTGGCAGTACGGTATTGATGCATATCGAAATTTCATATAAATCAATGTGTTCATGACATACTCTGTTAACGGTACAGAGAATGCAAAAACCCCGTGATTACTCACGAGGCTATGCTGTTAAAGAAATCATATTTCCTATACTTCCATGCATACTATGCGGACAATTTTTTATAGCCTGATGATCAGTGTGCAACCGTTTTTGTCGCAACGATATCCACACCAAGCCCTGCGGCATCGTGTAATACCACATCACCTGCAGCGATCGGTGCCTTTACCTCCACATGATCCAATGCCCTCATCACATCCATGATGCCTGCCTTTGGTATGCTCTGTATTGTTTTTACTGGAATTCTTCTAGCTGTTTCGGCAGTGATTTTCACCGTTGAGGTGATGACACGCCTTGGGTCTGTCAGCTCTGTTTTCCCATACTCCGCACCTCTTGGACAGCTGTTTCCGGTTACTGTATAACCGTTATGCTCATCCACACACAGATGGCAGCCCTTTGGACAAACGATACATATTAAATTTTTCATTGCTTATGCACCTGCCTTTTCCACACTGATTATCAGCTGATCCTCTGCCTTTTCCAGCAGCTGCTTTGGAATCACAATTTTTTCCATTTCACCCGGAGCCATATGCTCGCGTTTAAAGCCTGCCAGCTTTTGATCACCGCTCATTACACGGATTTCCATATCCTTATAAACATTATTCACGCGGAACATCACTTCCACAAACTTATCTACATTCTCCATGCGGATTTTCTGCGGAACGGTATAATTAACCGCATTTCCGTTTTTCACAGCTATGCAGGAATTGGATGCAGTTTTTCCCTGCAATGCGAATTTTGCGGCACTTCTTCCGGCGCGCTCACTCTCTGCAGTAACGAAATCCACCAGGTCATGTACATGTACGACATTTCCACTCGCGAAAATTCCTTCTGCACTTGTTTCCATATTCTCATAAACAACAGGTCCATTGGTTCTTGGATCCATCTGTAGTCCGGCTGCTCTGGACAATTCATTTTCTGGAATCAGACCGACAGATAACAGGACAGTATCCACATCGAAGGTGATTTCCGTTCCCGGAATCGGCTGTCGTTTTTCATCAACCTGTTGTACAATGACATGCTCCACCCGTTTATCTCCCTGTATATCCGTAATCGTATGGGAGAGATACAGCGGGATATCATAATCGTTCAGACACTGTACGATATTTCGGTTCAATCCGTTGGAATACGGGCACAGCTCCACACAGCCGACAACCTTTGCCCCCTCCAGACTCATACGGCGCGCCATGATTAAGCCGATATCTCCAGACCCCAGAATCAGAACACGTTTTCCCACCATATAGCCCTCAATATTCACATACCGCTGGGCAGCTCCGGCAGTAAACACTCCAGCAGGACGGTCTCCGGGAATCGCGATAGCACCTCTGGTACGCTCACGGCACCCCATGTTCAATACGATTGCCTTTGCCTCCAGCTGCATATAGCCCTGCTTCTTATTCATTGCATGAATGCAGCGATTTTCTTCATCGATATCCAGTACCATCGTATCCAGCAGCACCTCGACGTTGGTATCCTTCAGCATCTCGATAAATTTTCCTGCATACTCCGGTCCGGTCAGCTCCTCCTTAAAGTGATGCAGACCAAATCCGTTGTGAATACACTGGTTTAATATGCCGCCAAGCTCCTGGTCACGCTCCAGAATCAGAATGTGCTTAGCACCCTGTTTCCATGCCTCCAATGCGGATGCCAGACCTGCCGGCCCCCCGCCGACTACGATAACATCATATTTCATTAATGCTCACCTCCAGAGGATTTTGTTTCTCCTGTAATCAGAATCATACCTTCCCGATCCAGCGGTATATCTCTGATATCCTTTTTCAGCTCTCTTGCGATGATTTCCTGTACACGCGGCCCGCAGAAGCCTCCCTGACAGCGGCCCATACCGGCATTGCAGCGGCGCTTCACCGCATCTATGGATACAGCAGGAATCGGACGATGCACAGCATCGATGATTTCTCCTTCCGTTACCGTCTCACAACGGCAAATAATTTTTCCATACTCCGGATTTCGTTCAATCATAGCCTTGCGCTCTTCATTGCTCATTTCACGAAAGCGTACAACACTTCTTGTATCAATATAGGTGTCCTTCTGTGTCAGCTGCAACCCGGATTCCTTCATCATGCTTACCACATCCACTGCGATTGCAGGAGCGGATGATAAGCCCGGGGATGCCATCCCTGCGATATTGAAGAACAAGCGGTTTTTTGGATCCTCATATACAAAGAAGTCATCCTCCTTTGTTCTCGCACGTACACCCGCAAAGTTACGGATAGATTCCCGGAAATTGATATCCGGAACTGATTTCAGTGCAGTATTGCGTACATAATTCAAGCCCTGAGCAGTTGTGGAAACATCCTCTCGGCAGGTTGGCTGGGAATCCGGGCCGACAATCAGATTGCCATGCACTGTCGGCGCAACCAGAACGCCCTTTCCGTTTTCATTTGGACATTGGAATATCACATGATGAACAAGATTTCCCTGACTCTTGTCCAGTAAATAGTATTCTCCCTTATTCGGTTCGATTTTAAAGGCAGCATCATTCACCATCTCATTCACCTGATCAGCAAATACACCCGCCGCATTGCATACACAGGCTGCTTCAATCACGCCCTGACTGGTTTCAATGGAATACCCGTTTTCTATTTTCTCAATGCCGTTTACCTTTGTATTCAGCTTCACCTCAACACCATTCTCAACCGCAACCTCTGCCAGTGCCAGTGCCAGCTCCCATGGACTCACGATACCGACATTCGGTGAATATAGGGCAGCTCTGGCATTTTGGGATACATGAGGTTCTTCCCTATGCAAACGCTCCTTATCCCAGATTTCCATACCCTTCACACCGTTTTGCATACCGCGCTCCTTCAATTCCTTCAGTGTGTTTTCATCCGCATCGGAAAATGCCATAATCAGCGCACCGATCTGCTTGTACGGAATATCCAGCTTCCCGCACAGCTCCTTGATATATGCGTTGCCTGCGACATTATATTTTGCCATTTTAGAGCCCGGCAGCGGATCATAGCCGCCATGGATAATAGCGCTGTTTGCCTTGGTTGTCCCTACAGATACATCATTTTCTTTTTCAATCAGTACCGCCTTCACCTGATATTTTCCAAGCTCATATGCCAGAGAACAGCCGGCGATGCCTGCTCCGATAATCGCTACATCATACATTCTATCAACCTCCCGTAAGCCTTTTCAGACTTCCTTTACACCCTTAATGTACTCCATTACCATATAACTGTCAAACGCACAGATTGCCTTAAATACAGCGGTTTATGAGCTTTTTTATAAATCATTTTATTTTGATTAGTATGCTTATCTTACGCATTCTTACACAATGCTTATTTCTATGACAGTAAACAACGGCATGTCTGCTTGCTTTTCCTGTTAATCAAAGATATAATATTAGTAATCATATACAAATCTGATTACTAATCTGCTGTTAATCAAAATAAATCATAAAAATTTCAGGAGGCTGCCATGGGAAAAAGAAATAAGGTCACAACACGGGATATTGCGGAATACACAGGTGTATCACAGTCCAGTGTATCCATGATTCTCAGCAATAAACAAAACGTATCCTTTTCAGCGGAAACACGCGAGCTTGTGCTTACTGCGGCAAAAAAGCTGGGATATCAGAAGCCGGTAAAAAAGCAGACTGCCTTATCCACACCCATGGATAAAACAATCGTGGTATTGACACCGCTGCTTTCCAACGGCTATTACGCTACCCTCATTCATTCCATTACCGAACAGGCCAGAGAGTACGGCTATTCCGTATTCACCGTCACGACGATGCGGGATGCAGCACAGGAGGAATTTTATTTCGATATGCTGGCAGGACTGCAATTAGCAGGTGCTGTCTGTCTGTATCCGCCGACACATATTACCAAAGCCAATGCATTGGCAAAGCAGATTCCTGTTGTGTCCATCGGTGACAAGCCAAAGGGCAGCACCTTTGACTCCGTAGAGCTAGATGGAAGAAAGACCGGATATCTGATGGGGGAATATCTTGTACGTCTCGGCCACACACACATTACCTTTATATCCACCCCCATCAAGGCAAAGGAAATATCCAGACTGCACCGGTTAGAAGGCCTGAAGGCAGCGTTTGAAGATTATGGACAAAGCCAGAACAATATCATGGTAAAAACCCCCTCCATTTCCACCTATGCGCATTATCCCTCAGAATCCGCAGAGTATATGACCGGCTATGACTTGGCAGTAAAAGCCCTTCAAGAGCATACAGTCTCCACAGCCTTTGTAGGAAACAACGATATGACTGCATTCGGTGTCATGGCGGCTCTTGTGGATCAGGGATGCCGGATTCCACAGGATTACTCGGTAGCTGGCTTTGATAATATCCACTTATCCTCCATGCCGAATATTTCGCTAACCAGCGTTGAGCATGCCTCTATACTGAAAGGCAAAGAGGCTGTAGATATGATTTATAAGAAAAACAATAAGGATACCAGAAGCAAAGGACATAAATATATCCTGCGCCTGGAATATGAGCCGGAATTGATTATACGCAAATCGACTGGAAAATGCCGCAGTCAGAATAGCTGACAGGAATCCGTGAGGACACGGGCTAAATGTGAATACCACTACTTTATATAAGCTGCAGGACAAAAAAAGACAGCGATACTGCCACTGTCCTCTAATCGAATATGGAAATTGAACATAAGGGATTTCAAAATCTATTGCAGCTCAATGGATTCGAAAGTCTCTTTTTTATTACACCTGAATATGCATAAGAACCTGTTCTGTGCAGATATTGCCATCTTTTTATTATAGAAAAGCGATATACTGTTTCACTCATGACATCATGAAAGGATTCCATAGTTTTGTTCAGCAAAGAGAATTACCATTCAAACAGGTTAAAATAATATTTATCCCGTAAGTAATCTGCCTGCTCCTTCGTTATCTCATTTGAATATAGCGCTGAATTGATAGAGCCATACACTTCATCCATATATTTATCGTAATATATATCCTCTCTGTTTTTAGCTTCCACAAGCTGCCTGATATCTTTTTCAAGATAGGGTGGAAGATTTACTTCAAAATACCGTCTATTGTATTTGTCGCGCTGTTCATTTTCTGACATGACTGCCTCCATAAAATTTAGGAATTTTACATTCCAGATTTTTTGTAAAATCCATATTGCCGCTCCTTTCCATATATCATAGCTATTATACCAAAGAAAATGCGAAAAAAGAGCATAACTTTATCATCATGCCCTTATTCATTTACATTCACAAAATCCTGGACTCCCACTGAAAGAACCAATCATTGCTTTACCAAGTAATCCGGCTATGCAAATTATTTTTCCTATTTATAAAAATGAGTGTATTCCATAGGAAGCTCCATCGTTTTCTTTATAGGGGGACAGAAATTCTGCTGCTTTCCATTTCATTGTATACGCATGATGTGCTGATCAGACACGTACGATTTTTTTCTTCAGCTTCTTTGCGGCTTCATCCAAGGTGGCACTGGATTCAATCGCTTCCAGAATTGCAGTTTCCTCCATCGTTTTTTCCCACTTCTTCAGCATATTCTTCATTACCGTAACCTTATCCTCCTGATTCAGGTCATGGAAGATAAAAACCTCATCGAACAATGACGCAAAGGATTCTCCCAGCATATGCTTTACCTGCAGCAGCGGATCACTGGTTTCCTGAAATTTCATAGTACTGTGAGCAGAGCATGGAAAATCACCGCTCATAATCATAATACTATGCCGCAAATCAATTTTCTGTACATCCCGTTCCAGATATCCGCGTTCAATCCCCTGCTTTAAAAACTGCAGCATCGCCTCATTTGCCATATGCAGATTGGTAACATTCACAATGGTATATGGATTTCTGCGCAGCTTGGAAAGATTATGCTCCAGATTACGATCCAGTGCTGCCATGTCCAGCTCCACCATATCCTCCTGGTTGAAATACAGACGGTTAAACTGATGCGTCAGCGTCTTTTTCCCGACGCCCTGATTTCCGAGAAACAGCCAGACCCCAAGCGGCCGCTCACTAATGATTCCCTGCTCGATCCATTCCAGCTGTCCCATCAGCTTGCGGATAACATCCTTCTGCGCAACCATCGTTGTCTCCAGATGCGTCCTTAGCTCCTGCAGACGGTTACGGGATGCCAGGGGGATATCCGTCAGCTTTTCAATTACATCACGCACCATATCCTCGCTCACGATCCGTTCACTGCTTCGCTTCGCTCCCACACAGGCAAGATCCAGCACATCGATTGCCTTATCTGGAAACTTTCGCTGCGGCATATAATATGCACAATACTTCACGATTTGTTCCAGAACCTTCTCCTGAATCTTCACATTATGAAAATCCTCATATTCCTTTTTCTTTGCTTTCAGCATCTTGATAGTATCTTCCACATCTGGCTCCCGTATGGTAATAATCTGAAAACGGCGCTCCAGTGCCCGGTCCTTTTCAATATACATTTCGTATTCCTCAATCGTTGTCGCACCAATGCACTTGATCACTCCTCTTGCCAGATATGGCTTCAGGACACTGGAAACATCTATTGAGCCCTCCGATTTTCCTGCGCCGATCATCAAATGTATTTCATCAATAAACAGAATGACATTGGGATACTTCTCCAGCAAACGGATGATATTTTGCAGTTTTTCCTCAAAATCACCGCGATATTTCGTACCAGCCACTAGAGAATTCAAATGCAGCTCATATATACAGGCATCCTTTAGAGAAGGCACCTGATTTTGCTGTATCATACCTGCCAGCTTTTCCACAAGCGCTGTTTTTCCAACTCCCGGCTCTCCGATTAATAAAGGATTTGCCTTGTCCTTACGGGATAATACGGAAATCATAAAATTCAGCTCATCGTCTCTGCCTACAATGTCTTGATTTGCGCCGCACAGATTCAGATTGCGAAGCTCTGTGATTTTATCAAGCTCACTCATACTGCCATGCTCCATTTGCAGCAGCACAACCTCCTCGTCCACATCATAGCGATGCAGTATCTCCGTGGCAACGCAGCTATTTGTCTGCAATAATGCCAGGGTTAATGAATCCACGTCCATTGCTGTATTCTGTTTCTTGGAAGACAGTGACATTCCCCGCTCCAGGATATCATCCACAACCTGTGTAATCTGCAGCTCCTCCACATCCTGATCCTTTAAACCAAAAAGAACCATTAAATCCTCTTTAAGCTGAAAATAATATACTCCCTGTGCACATAACAGCCGTGACAGCGGTGTTGCGGTATCTTTCAGAATCGCAAGCAGAAGATGCTCACTTCCGATATAATTGTTGCCCATCTCCCTGGCTTCCTCTCTTGCTGTATCCAGGATTGCGGAAACCTGTGTATTTAAACGATATTTCATATCTTCACCATCCTCGTCATTCTATAGCATATGAATTTCATACGCTGCTTTTGTTAGTATAACCACTTTATTTCACAATATTTCATCATCCTGAGCAGATACGGGCAAAACAATTCGACGAATACAGACAGAAAATCATATAGTAGAGAGAAGGAGGTGACAAAAATGGCAAGGCGTGTCCGCTCCAGTCCGAAAACAGCGTCTGTTATTCTCTCTGTCAGCGTCATCAGTATTACCATCATCGGCGGTGTTGTGCTGTTTCCGATTCTAGGAATCGGCAGTGTTCTGCTGGTGGCTGCTGTTATCCTGCTGCTGAGCCGCAGTCAGGATCCCTGCCGTAAAAAATAACAGCACGGGATATATATCAGGGAAGCGTTTTTATTTGAAACTAATGCAAGGAAAAAGGACAGGTGTATTTTCCTGTCCTTTATGCTTCCCGCAACAGATATACCTGGTGATCCTGATCATAAAAGCTAAACATCTTTCCATAAGGGTAGCTTTGGATATCATCCGCAATGACACCGTTCTGTAAAAGACGACGGTGCTCCTCCTCAATATCATCACAGGTAAACATGAGGGAAGGATGGGCACAGGATATATCCGGATTTGCGTTCTCCATACGGGAGCGTTCAAACAAAACAAGCGTAGTTTGTGTGTGATAGCTTGGCGCAGCTTCCAGCCAGACCATTCCGGGACCCATAGCCTGTTCCTCACGAATCACAAAGCCCATATTCTCTGTCCAGAATTTCTTTGCCTCAATGCTGCTGTTTACATATACGGTTACTTTAGCTAAATTGGATATCATTTTTTATCCCTCCGCTGTTAGTATGCGGCTCTCTGCCTGTTTCATACGATTATGGCTTTGTACTTTCCAGAAACCAGCGTGTCCGTTCAAAATATAAATCTCTTTTCTGCCCCTGAATCAGACATTCATAGCATAACCCGCAGCCGCCTACCGAGGAAGCCTTTTTACGAATCTGCAGCACTCTGTCAATTTCATATTTCACGCCGTTATCCCATAATACAGCCACCGGCTTCAATACTTCATTTTTCCCCATGATGGTAAGAACATCCACATACCGCTTATACAGATGGGGTCTTGGTTCATGCAGCTTCTGCATACACTACCTCAAAAGAATCCAACCGGATGTACGACATGATCCTCTTTCGGATTGAAGTCCGTCAGATGTCTGTCCTGCAGCATAGAGCACCGCTGTATTTTCGCAAAGCCGAAACGCTCACGGACTGCATCCATGGTTTCCTCCAGTTTTCTCTGACGCTGACGCTCCTGTTCACTGACAAACAGATTCAGCTGGGTAAATCCGGTATCCTTTTCAATGCCGCTCACAGTGACACCGATGGTGCGAAGCGGTATGGTAAAATCATAGTTCTCCTGTAATAGGGTTAGAACAACCGGCATGATTTCCGCGGCGATATTGGTCGCCTGTGTAAGCTTTCTTTGACGGCTGAACCAGGAAAGCTCTGTGCTTCGCAGCGTTATGGAAATCACATTGCCGCGCAGTCCCTGTTCACGTAGACGGGAAGCGACGGATTCCACTAGGACATAATAAACCAGCTTCGCCTCCTCATAGGTACAGACATCCTTTGGTGCTGTGATCGCATTTCCTACCGATTTCACCGGGTCCTGATGTGAGATAAGAGCTACCTCGGATACATCCTCACCATTCGCAAACCACCAGATCAGCTCTCCCATCTTTCCAAAGCGGTCTTTCATCCAGCCCTTTGGAAGCTGTGCAAGCTGTCCAATCGTTTCAATCGCATAATGCGCCAGCTTATGCTTTGTAGCTCTTCCTACATAAAACAGATCACTCACAGGCAGCGGCCAGATAACATCCCGGTAATTCTGTCTTGTTATTTCTACCAGACCGCTGTGCTTATCCATATCCGATCCGATTTTCGCAAAGATTTTATTATAGCTGACTCCCATGGATACGCTCATTCCCAGCTCATGTGCCACACGGTTTTGAATCCGGCGGGCAATCGACCTTCCATCTCCAAACAATGCTGTTGATTCGCTCAAATCCATCCATGCCTCATCCAGGCCAAACGATTCCACCTGATCCGTATATTCCCGGTAAATATCCTTAACCTTCTCCGTATAATACATGTATTCCTCATAATCCGGCTTCAGAATACGCAGCTGCGGACATTTCGCCAGCGCCTCCCGCAGAGATTCCCCTGTCTTGATCTGGAAGGCTTTTGCCTTATCATTTTTAGCCAGTATGATTCCATGACGTTCTTCCTCGCTGCCCCCCACCGCCATGGGAATATCCCGCAGCTCAGGATACTTCATTTCCTCGATTTGTGCATAACAGTGATTGATATCACTGTGTACAATAATACGTTCCTTTGTTTGCATAGGGAATCACCTCACACACCTATTATATGCAATTCGTTCCGTTTTTCAATACATTATGGAACAATACCAGAAATTGGAAGTGTTATTATTCCATATTTTTATAATTACTGGTTTTTTATGATATAATAGAAAGCAGGAGGATACCGCAATGAAATTAAGTGAGCTTTTAACCTATTACCGCCATCGTGACAACCTGAGTCTGGAAAGTGTCGGTGATTATGCCGGGGTATCGAAATCCACTGTCAAGCGCTGGGAATCCGGAGAATCGAGCAATGTTTCTCAGGCACGTCTGGATAAGCTTTCCGAGCTGTTTGGAATAGATGTAAATGCCTGTCTGCAGGGAAATGTAAAGCCGATTCTCGGTTATGTCAAAGCCGGTTATGATTTATTTGCGAACGAAAACCTGCTTGGATATGAGGAGGTTACCGGTAAAGAGGCAGCACAGGGGGATTATTATCTACGTGTCCAGGGGGATTCCATGACAGGCTCCCGTATATATGACGGTGATCTGGTATATGTGAAAAGCTGCAGCAATGTGGAGAGCGGTGCTATCGCCGTTGTGCTGCTGGAGTATAACGAGGTAACCATCAAGAAAATACTGAAAAAGGAGAATACGGTCATCCTGATGGCTACAAATCCGACTGTGGAGCCGAGAGTTTTTACAAGGCAGGAGATAGAGGAAGGACAAATGCAGATTATCGGCAAGGTTCTGCATTCCAAAATACGCTTCTAAAAATATTGTAAAATAATGGAAATTATGTCATACTAGTGGAGTAGGTTTGTGTATAATATCATACTATATGAGATGGATGTTTTTTCCCTTCTAAACATCCTTTTTTCATGCATTTCCTGCTTTATTTCTTGAAAAATGGCAGGAATTGCATATATACAGAAATGTATAGTTTTTAATACAGAGGGAGGGATTTCATTGAAAACAGATGAATTGCTGGAGTATATACAGACGCATTGTGAGCTGAATTATATATCTGATTTAAGGAATCCCTTTTATTTGAAAGAGTGTCTCAGCTTTTTGCATAAAATTGACAAGACATCCTTCTCCTTAGGACAGTGGCGCTATCTGTATGAATACATTACCGGACAGAAATGCGAGGATACAACGATTGAAACAATCCGAAAAAAGATTGATTCCTGGTGTCATCAGGTATAAACAGGAAGAACCTGGCAATCCTGTAGCTACAGGAGGTCATCGTTATGTACGCTATCCGCAGTAAAAAAACAAACCGGTGGTTTCACGGTATCAATGCACAGGCAGGAGTGGGAAGCTCCCTGCGTATACAAATGGATGATATGCTGCCAGCACTGTTTCGTACGAAGGAAATGGCAAGAGTAGAGCTGCTGCTTAACCATCTTTCTCCACAGTCCTATGAGATTTTGGAAGTGGATCTGCACATACAGGAGCATGCGGCCTGACGGGAAATTCGCAATTAGCGGATTTCCTTTTTCTTTCGCTTATGGTAAGCTATAAGAAGAAAATAAAAGAGGTGAACTGTCATGTATCGAATTATGATTATTGAAGACAATGAAAAAATAAGAATTGAATTATGCGATTTTCTTAGTAAAAACGGTTATGAAGCACTTGGAACAGATGATTTTGAGCATACACTGGATATCATTCATAGGGAACAGCCGGATCTGCTGCTGCTCGATTTGAATCTTCCGGTTGTGGATGGTCATTTTATATGCCGTGAGGTACGCAAAAGCAGCGATATGCCGATCATTATCGTGACAAGCCGCGATTCCGATATGGATGAGCTGATCAGTATGAACCTTGGCGCCGATGACTTTGTGACCAAGCCGTATAATCTGCAGATTCTGCTTGCCCGTATTGCACGGGTTTTGCAGAGAACCTATGAGCATGCCAGCAGTAATATTTTGACGATTCATGATATTGCCCTGGATATTTCCAAAAGCACGCTGACGTGGAAGGGAAACAGCATCGACCTAACCAAAAATGAACTGCGCATCATGCACTGCCTGTTTCAGAACAAGAACAAAATCGTATCCCGAAATGAACTGATGCAGCATATGTGGGACTGCGATTTATTTGTGGATGACAATACTCTGACAGTCAATATCAACCGGCTGCGCAAAAAGCTGGAATATCTGCGCCTGGATGATTTGATTCAGACAAAGCGCGGTATGGGATACATCATATATGAGGACTAGTGAATTTATACGCGAAAAGCTGTATCTGATCATGATTTCCTTTCTGACAAGCATTATCACAATCCTGTTTCTGTATGCCATTCAGGTAAACGGACAGGTCATTCTTATCATCTCCCTGCTGCAATGGGGGATGGTGCTTGCCAGTCTGATAATTGAATATCTGCGGCGTTCCACCTACTATCACCGGCTGGAGCAGACACTGGACGGCCTGGATCAGAAATATTTGCTTACCGAAATCATGGATGAACCGCTGTTTATGGATGGTAAGATTTTGTATGAAACGCTGCGCATTGTAGATAAATCCATGGCGGATAATGTAAACCGTTATCGTATTTCTCAAAATGAATACAAGGATTATATTGAAATGTGGGTTCATGAAATCAAGGCACCGCTCGCTGCCAGCAAGCTGATTATCTCCAATAACCTCAATGAGGTAACAAAGAGTCTTCAGGAGGAGATAGAAAAAGTGGAAGGCTTTGTCGAACAGGCATTGTTTTATGCGCGCAGCACAACCCCGGAAAAGGATTATATTATCAAGGAGCTGAATCTTCAGGACTGCGTAACCAAAGTGATCCGGAAGCATTCTAAAAGCTTTATCTATCAAAAAATCAAACTACAGCTTGATGATTTGGATATGTTTATATTCAGTGACAGCAAGTGGCTGGAATTTATACTCGACCAGATCATAACAAATGCTTTGAAATATACACCGAAGGAAACAGGAGAAATTCATATCTGGACTACAACGGGTGATAATGCTGTATCACTGCACATACAGGATAATGGAAGTGGTATATCCTCCAGTGAACTGGGAAGAATTTTTGATAAGGGCTTTACAGGAACAAATGGCAGATTAAATGAAAAGGCAACCGGGATGGGGCTGTATCTGTGCAAAACCTTGTGTAAAAAGCTGTATCTGGGGATTCATGCGGACAGTATCCTGGGTCAGGGAACTACAATCACACTTGACTTTCCGATTTCCAAGCTAATGCTGCTGAAATAGAAGTCGTTTCAACAAGCCTATTAACCTTAACGGTAAAGCAGGGATGTCCCCTGCTTTTCTTACGTGCTAACTTACAAGTTTGTAAGTATAATGTAATTGTTATCCATGGCGCATATACAACAGCTCCTGTACAATACAGGTATACAGGAGGTGATCCCATGAAACGGATATGGGCCTATGCATTTGAAATCGGAATTGCACTGATGGGAATACTGCTTATCATCAATCTACTCTTTCCTGCCTTTCTCAGCGAGGGTATATACAGCTGTATGCTGATACTGTTTCTGGTAAGCATCCTGCTGTTAAAGCTGTCCAATATCAGTGAACGTATGAAAGATAAAACAAACAGAGGAGGAATTTTATGAAAACCATATTAACTGTAGAAAATATTGAAAAGTATTACGGAAATCGAAGCAATATCACAAAGGCTGTGGATAATATCAGCTTTTCTGTGGATGAAGGCGAATTCGTCGGCGTTATGGGACCAAGCGGTTCAGGAAAGACGACCCTGTTAAACTGTATTTCCACCATCGATAATGTCACAAGCGGTCATATTTATATTAACGGGAATGATATTACCCGACTAAAGAAAAATGATCTAAGCAGCTTTCGCCGGAAGGAGCTTGGTTTTATCTTCCAGGATTTCAATTTGCTGGATACCCTGACGGCTTATGAAAACATTGCGCTTGCCTTAACCATACAAAAGGTAAAACCGGCACAGATCGGAAAACGTATTGAGAATGTTGCGAAGAAGCTCGATATCACGGATGTGCTGCAGAAATATCCTTATCAGATGTCCGGTGGTCAGAAGCAGCGTGTCGCATCAGCCAGAGCCCTGATTACAAATCCGAGTCTGATTCTTGCGGATGAACCAACCGGTGCTTTGGATTCCAAATCCAGCCGCATGCTTCTGGATTCCATGGAGCGCCTGAATGAAGAATACAATGCCACCATTATGATGGTCACCCACGATGCCTTTACCGCATCCTATGCACACCGTATTCTGTTTATCAAGGATGGAAAAATCTTCAATGAGATTATCCGTGGAGAAAGCTCACGTAAGGATTTCTTCAATCAGATCATGGAGGTTGTGACCCTGCTGGGAGGTGACACGAGCAATGTACTTTAAACTAGCCCTGCGCAATGTCAAAAAGAGCTTTAAGGACTTTCTTGTTTACTTTCTGACATTGACCTTCTCCGTATGTCTATTCTATACCTTTAACTCCTTTCAATCACAGCAGGCTGTCATGAAGCTGAACTCATCTCAGCTTATGATTGTAGATCAGTTAAGTCTGTTAATGCGGCTTGTCTCCATCTTTGTCGCGGTTGTCCTTGCTTTTTTGATTTTGTATGCTAATAACTTTCTTATTCGAAGAAGGAAAAAGGAGCTTGGACTGTATACGATGCTGGGGATGCCGCGAGGCAAGATTTCCAGGATTCTTGTATATGAAACATTGACGATCGGAATTGTTTCTCTGATATCCGGAATGGTACTGGGCTTGATTGTTTCTCAGGTATTAACCGCAGTAACGGCAAATCTGTTCGCAGTTCCACTGGACTACCACTTTGTCTTTTCTCCATCCGCAACTATCATGACCGTATTCTCATTCTCCATGATTTTCTTCATCACAATGATATTCAATACGATGGTATTGAACCGTTACAAGCTGATTGACCTGTTAAATGCAGACAGAAGAAATGATGATTTGAAAATAAAAAAGGTCTGGATGTCACTGCTTCTGTTTGTAATATCCATCGCATGTCTGGGATGGGCATATTATCAGGCGCTTGATAATGGAATTATGGCATTTAATTCGCTCGGCTCCATTATTCTGGTGGGAAGCATCGGTACAGTTCTTTTCTTCCTGTCACTGGCGGGCTTCCTTCTGACTGTTGTAAAATCAAGTAAGGGAATCTATTTCAAGAATCTGAACTGCTTCATTCTGCGGCAGATCAATTCCAATATCAATACAAATTTCATTTCCATGAGCATTGTATGTATTATGCTGCTGTTAAGCATCGGCTCCCTTTCCACAGGGCTGAGTCTGAATAACACTATGAATAAATCAATTAAAAACAATACACCGTATGATTACACCCTCATAGCACAGTACGGCTATTATCCGAATGGTTCAAAAAGGAATGAGGAGGATATTCCGCTTCAGGATGCAGCAGCACGTTTACAGTTGAATCCTTCCTATATCAAATCACAAAGCTTCATAACAACCTATACACCAGAGTTAACGGTTGACGATAAGAAGCTAATCGCTGCTGTCTCAGACAGCACAGGCCGCCAGTTGATTAAAAGCTATACCAAGGAAGCTGTTGTCGCAATACCCCTATCCTCTTACAATACGGTTCGCAAGCGTCTTGGTTATGATACCATTCAGCTCAAAAATAATGAAATCTATCTGTATACTAGTGTGGAAACAATATCCACTGCTGTGAATGAAATATTGGATGCGAAACCGGAGGTTACCGTATTTGGTAATAAGGTGCGCATTGCAAACGATTCCTATGACTCCTTTTCATTAGGAACCAACAGCAGCATGAACGGTTATCTAATGGCAATCGTTGTACCGGATGCATTGATTCCCAAGCAAGCAGAAATTAACGAAATATACTGGAATATTGACCTGACAAGTAAAATCAACTGTGAAAGGTTTGATTCGTATATTGAAAAGCAGATTAGCACGCTAGTCGAAAATCATCCGAATGAGCAGCAATTCCCTGCTTATATGCGTGCCTCTAAGCAGGATGTATATGATATGAATAAGGGAATGGCAGTAACATTCACGTATATAGGAATTTATTTAGGTACAGTCTTTATGATTGCCAGTGCTGTTATTCTCGCACTGCAGCAGCTGTCTCAAGCGAATGATAATAAAAAGCGCTATCTCATCCTGAATAAAATAGGAACTGAGCAGCGAATGATCAATCGCTCAATATTATTACAAATTGCTATTTACTTCATGATGCCTCTGGCACTTGCCATTGTTCACAGCATTGTCGGAATCAAGATGGTGAATACACTGGTAATTATGTTTGGACGCGGGGATATCATGACATCCTCAATGTTTACTGCCGCAATCATTCTAGTGATCTATGGTTCTTATTTCTTGGTAACCTATGCTGGTTATAAAAATATATTAAAATCCTAAGCAAAAAGCTCTGTCGTAAAAAAACAGAGCTTTTTTACACAGGCCAGCGATTTGATTATAGGAAGCTCCCGCGAATCACCAAATATTATAAAGGAGGGTCAGTTCTTAATTATTACTTATTAAGATTTCTTTCTACTTATTAAGATCGCCTACTTATTAAAATCGCTTATATGCATTAAAAAGATACAAAGGTTACAGCAGATTATGACTAAGCTTCCATTAAAAGAAACAGACATCAGGAAAAGGACATGATAAGCTTTATATAATAAAATACAAGGTTAAGAAAAGGCATATGATTGGAGGATTTAACGGCTTTGATCTATAGGATAGATTTATTACATAAAAAGATATGAAAGAACGGGTTATGATAATCTTTCGATTATTAAGCATGATTCAAATAATTTAAGAAAAAATGATATACGATACACAATCATTGTTACCTCATATATGTATCCTCCTTCCCTTTTTTAAGTAAGAGAAAAGGAATGAGCAGGATCCCCAGTAGATCAATCAAGCATAGGAATAAAGGTCTTTTTAATTATATGTATTTCAGTAGTAAGGTTTTAGCATTTCGATAATACTAGGAAATGAATAGACCTTATATCTTTCGAATTGCATTGACATCTGTTAAGCTAACCTGGGGGAGTGTATGGTCTTATTCTCACGCTATCATGCTATTGGATGTATAAAATTTTAGATCAAACAGAATTCAAGATAAAGCAATTTAATAAAATACGTACTGCCATCCACCCTTAATAATTTAACGCAATTTATAAAATGATTCACATCTTATCATAATAACCAAATCTATCTCAAAGCGTAAAATAAGAATCATACAAAGCAACAGCTATAATCTTATAGCATCATTATAGGATTATTATGTAATGTAGCCTACTATCCGCCCAGCATAATGGAAGGCACAAGGCTGTGGCATAGTATCTTAAAACAGGCCTCACGCTTTATAACCGATGTCATATCCTACAATCAACATCATACTCTATAATCAATATCATGTGCTCCAGAAACTAAAAAAAGACCCATCCAAAGATGAGTCACTTTACCTGGCAGCGTGCTATCTTCACTGGAGCTCGTCCAGATATTGTCGCCGCTGATATGCTTAACTTCTGTGTTCGGGATGAGTACAGGTGTGTCCACATCGCTATCGCCACCAGATCTCTTTGAGGTCGTTCCCTCAAAACTGAATAACAGTTGACTTGTTTCTTTGTGATTAAGTCCTCGACCTATTAGTATCAGTCAACTCCATGTATCGCTACACTTCCATCTCTGACCTATCTACCTCGTCGTCTTCAAGGGGTCTTACTTCGTTTGACGAATGGGAGATCTCATCTTGGAGTAGGCTTCGCGCTTAGATGCTTTCAGCGCTTATCCCTTCCCTACTTAGCTACCCAGCTATGCTCCTGGCGGAACAACTGGTGCACCAGCGGTAGGTCCATCCCGGTCCTCTCGTACTAAGGACAGCTCTCCTCAGATCTCCAACGCCCACAACAGATAGGGACCGAACTGTCTCACGACGTTCTGAACCCAGCTCGCGTACCGCTTTAATGGGCGGACAGCCCAACCCTTGGAACCGAATTCAGCTCCAGGATGCGATGAGCCGACATCGAGGTGCCAAACCTCGCCGTCGATGTGAACTCTTGGGCGAGATCAGCCTGTTATCCCCAGGGTAGCTTTTATCCGTTGAGCGACGGCCCTTCCATTCGGCACCGCCGGATCACTAATCCCGACTTTCGTCCCTGTTCGACTTGTCTGTCTCACAGTCAAGCACGCTTCTGCATTTGCACTCGTCGATTGATTTCCATCCAATCTGAGCGTACCTTTGGGCGCCTCCGTTACTCTTTAGGAGGCGACCGCCCCAGTCAAACTGCCCACCTGACACGGTCCCTCACCCAGCTTATGGGTGCAGGTTAGAACTTCAATCAAACAAGAGTGGTATCCCAACATCGGCTCCTCGTATACTGGCGTACACGTCTCTTCGCCTCCCACCTATCCTGTACATCTTTGATCAAAATTCAATATCAGGCTACAGTAAAGCTCCATGGGGTCTTTCCGTCTAGTTGCGGGTAACCTGCATTTTCACAGGTACTAAGATTTCACCGAGTCTGCTGCCGAGACAGCGCCCAAATCGTTACGCCTTTCGTGCGGGTCAGAACTTACCTGACAAGGAATTTCGCTACCTTAGGACCGTTATAGTTACGGCCGCCGTTCACTGGGGCTTCAATTCATTGCTTCTCCTTTCGGATGACAAATCCTCTTAACCTTCCAGCACCGGGCAGGCGTCACCCCCTATACTTCGTCTTGCGACTTTGCAGAGAGCTGTGTTTTAGTTAAACAGTCGCTTGGGCCTCTTCACTGCGGCTCTCTTTTACAAGAGCACTCCTTATCGCTAACTTACGGAGTCATTTTGCCGAGTTCCTTGGCAACAGTTCTCTCGCTCACCTCAGGATTCTCTCCTTGCCCACCTGTGTCGGTTTTGGTACGGGCCGCTATGGAATTATCACTAGAAACTTTTCTTGGAAGCTGGCATCATGTGCTTCAGTACTTGCCCGAAGGCGTTCCCTTACCTGTCACATCTTACATCCCGCTGACGCATTTCACTGTCAGCCTGCTATATGCTTCGACCACAATCCATTTAGTGGCTCACACTAGCCTTCTCCGTCATTCCTTCATTTCCATCGCGGGTACAGGAATATCTGCCTGTTTTCCATCCACTACGCCTTTCGGCCTCGCGTTAGGTCCCGACTTACCCAGGGCGGACGAACCTTCCCCTGGAATCCTTGGGCTATCGGTGTGTAGGATTCTCACCTACATCTCGCTACTCACACCGGCATTCTCTCTTCCATGCTCTCCACCACTCCTTACGGTATGGCTTCTACGTGCATGCAACGCTCCCCTACCACTCAACTCTGAAGTTGAATCCGCAGCTTCGGTAGTATGCTTAGCCCCGGTACATTTTCGGCGCAGGGTCACTCGACTAGTGAGCTGTTACGCACTCTTTCAAGGATGGCTGCTTCTGAGCCAACCTCCTAGTTGTCTGTGCATCCCCACATCCTTTTCCACTTAGCATACATTTTGGGACCTTAACTGGCGGTCTGGGCTGTTTCCCTTTTGACCATGGACCTTATCACCCACAGTCTGACTGCCGAGTATATCTGTATGGCATTCGGAGTTTGATTATACTCAGTACCCCGGGATGGGGCCATCGTACATTCAGTGCTCTACCTCCATACGACTCTTCCTCGACGCTAGCCCTAAAGCTATTTCGGGGAGAACCAGCTATATCCGTGTTCGATTGGAATTTCTCCCCTAGCCACAACTCATCCGCCAACTTTTCAACGGGGGTCGGTTCGGTCCTCCATTCAGTTTCACCTGAACTTCAACCTGGTCATGGCTAGATCACACGGTTTCGGGTCTACATCATCGTACTGCCGCCCTATTAAGACTCGCTTTCGCTTCGGCTCCGTATCTTCTACTTAACCTCGCACGATAACGTAACTCGCCGGTTCATTCTACAAAAGGCACGCCATCACCCTTTAACGGGCTCTGACTTCTTGTAAGCATACGGTTTCAGGTTCTATTTCACTCCGCTCCCGCGGTTCTTTTCACCTTTCCCTCACGGTACTGGTCCACTATCGGTCACTTGGGTATATTTAGCCTTGACGGATGGTCCCGCCTGCTTCCGACAAGATTTCTCGTGTCTCGCCGTACTCAGGATACCACTAGGCTTCGCTAGACTTTCAGATACGGGACTTGCACCCTCTCCGGTCGGCCTTTCAATGCCGTTCTCTTAGCCATGCTCTTGCCATATCGTGGTCCTACAACCCCAGATCAAGATCTGGTTTGGGCTCCTCCGCGTTCGCTCGCCGCTACTTACGGAATCATTCTTATTTTCTTTTCCTCCGGATACTTAGATGTTTCAGTTCTCCGGGTACCTCCCGCATGAGCTATGTATTCACTCATCGGTGACAGCTCACTACTGCTGCCGGGTTTCCCCATTCGGATATCGACGGATCTTTGTGTACGTACCACTCCCCGTCGCGTTTCGCCGTTTGTTGCGTCCTTCTTCAGTTCCAAGTGCCTAGGCATCCACCGTACGCCCTTATTCACTTAATCACGATTAAGTTTAAGCGTTCTTTTCTTGCTTAGGTTTTTGCTTGAGTTTTCTGTTTTGTTTAACTTTCTACTCGTGAATATCTATGTTCGTTTACAACTTTCGTTATAGACCTTCATATGTCTTCTGTTATTCAGTTTTCAAAGATCGACTTCTTTTTCGTTTGGAAAGTCTCAGCCTTCCAAAACTGAACAGGAAATGTTCCTTAACCATCTTACTTCTTTTGTACTTTCTCCTTAGAAAGGAGGTGATCCATCCCCACGTTCCCGTAGGGATACCTTGTTACGACTTAACCCCAGTCATCGGTCCTACCTTCGACGGCTCACTCCTTACGGTTATGCCACCGGCTTCGGGTATTACTGACTCCCATGGTTTGACGGGCGGTGTGTACAAGGCCCGAGAACGTATTCACCGCAGCATGCTGATCTGCGATTACTAGCGATTCCGACTTCATGAAGTCGAGTTGCAGACTTCAATCCGAACTGAGACGACCTTTATGAGATTCGCTTCTTGTCACCAAGTCGCTGCTCTTTGTGGTCGCCATTGTAGTACGTGTGTAGCCCAGGCCATAAGGGGCATGATGATTTGACGTCATCCCCACCTTCCTCCGGTTTGTCACCGGCAGTCTCGCATGAGTCCCCAACTTGATGCTGGTAACATGCGACAAGGGTTGCGCTCGTTGCGGGACTTAACCCAACATCTCACGACACGAGCTGACGACAACCATGCACCACCTGTGTGATCCATATTTATCTCTCTATCTCTAGAGCCTTTGCATCCATGTCAAGGCCTGGTAAGGTTCTTCGCGTTGCTTCGAATTAAACCACATACTCCACCGCTTGTGCGGGCCCCCGTCAATTCCTTTGAGTTTCACACTTGCGTGCATACTCCCCAGGCGGAGAACTTATTGCGTTAACTGCAGCACTGAATTCCTCCAACACTTAGTTCTCATCGTTTACGGCGTGGACTACTAGGGTATCTAATCCTATTTGCTCCCCACGCTTTCGTGCCTCAGTGTCAGTTACAGACCAGGCGACCGCCTTCGCCACTGGTGTTCCTCCATATATCTACGCATTTTACCGCTACACATGGAATTCCATCGCCCTCTTCTGCACTCTAGCCTACCAGTTTCCATAGCTTACAATGGTTGAGCCATTGCCTTTTACTACAGACTTAGTACGCCACCTACGCACCCTTTACGCCCAATGATTCCGGATAACGCTTGCCACCTACGTATTACCGCGGCTGCTGGCACGTAGTTAGCCGTGGCTTTCTGGTAAGCTACCGTCACTCCCATAGCATTTCCTCTATGAGCCGTTCTTCACTTACAACAGAGCTTTACGATCCGAAGACCTTCTTCACTCACGCGGCATTGCTCGTTCAGGGTTCCCCCCATTGACGAAAATTCCCTACTGCTGCCTCCCGTAGGAGTTTGGGCCGTGTCTCAGTCCCAATGTGGCCGTTTACCCTCTCAGGCCGGCTACGCATCATCGCCTTGGTGGGCCGTTACCTCACCAACTAGCTAATGCGCCGCAGGTCCATCCATGTTCACACCTTGAGGGGTGCTTTAATATACAGAGCATGCGCTCCGTATACCTATCCGGTTTTAGCTACCGTTTCCAGCAGTTATCCCAGACACATGGGCAGGTTACCTACGTGTTACTCACCCGTTCGCCACTAAGTCTCTTTGGAAGCAAGCTTCCTAGAGACTTCGTTCGACTTGCATGTATTAGGCATGCCGCCAGCGTTCATCCTGAGCCAGGATCAAACTCTCCATTTGATTTAGCTCTAACGCATGACTTGCGTTTGAATTTCATTTTAGTTATCGTTATTCCGAGAATATTGTTTTCTCAAATAATTGACGTTTCCTGTTCAGTTTTCAAAGACCGAAATTTCTATTTCGTGCGCCGCTGTTTCTCATCAGCGCTCGTATATAATACAACGAATCATTCCTTGTGTCAACAATAAATTTCATTTTTTTCATTTTTTTATTTCTAATGTTTTTTTACTTCTAATGAAATGTGGTTTGTATGTACAATCATTTTGTTTACTTATGATTACAGGGAGCTTTTTATTGTTAGCTCCCGATTCCTAAGCATTTCTTATTTCTTCAAGGTACAACGGCAATAACGCTTCCTGATAACCGCTGTACTTATACTGTTCAAGCTCCCTGCAAAGTGCCTGCAATTCTTCTGACCTGCAGCTTTGCAAAGACAACAAACGTTTTTCACTAATAGAGCTTGAAGATAGTATTGCACGATATTCTTCAACGCTACTTTTCCATAAATGAAGATTATCCTTATACCGCTGTTTCAATTTATCTGCAATTAAAATCCCCTCAGGATCAAAATCTCCGGCATAATACATGGGAATTCCACTCTTTTGGATCAAATCCAATAGTACATATCCACACAGGTTCAACTGGCCGTTTGTACAAACAAAACCGATATGGTCTTTCTCAAGCCGTTTTCCTTCCAGAAACAAGGAGCGGAATACTGATGGATTTTCCACGATATAAACCTTACGTATATCTATTGCTATGCTATTGATCTGCTGTAGATTATAAAGCGATACCGTCCAGGCTTCATACAGGTTGAAAAATGCCGCCCACGCCGTATGCGCTGTCCCATCCTTATATATACCATTGAGATGGGCAATCATGCATATGTTGGATAAATCATCCTTTAATAATCCTGCATCATAATACAGTTTATTTTTCTCTGCCAGATTTAGATCCTGTTCTTCCACTTCAAAGATATAACAGATTCCCTGAAGCAGCAGCGTATTCTCTATACCCTTATCGAAAAAATGAGGATCCTGCGATATGGAAGAAGCGAATACCGCCAGCGTTTTCATTTCCTGTTTCCAGACAGGCAGCTGATTGATTGCATCCAGGATATAGTACACGGTCTGCTGCTTTTCGTTATTCATTAGCTGACGGATATTCCCATAGCTTTTATGATTGGTTTTCTGCATCCAGCACAGCCATTCACCGGCTTTTGTATTTTCATAGCGTTTCAATAAGGCTTCAGCTTCCTTTTGTTCCTTTTGGGATTTTAATTTTTTCAATTCTTTGTTCGTCAGAATCTTTTCACCCTTATATATTTCAAGGACATGAAGAAAATCGCTTCCGGCAAAACGGCTCTCCTCGATTCCCTTCTTCCAGACAGTATATGGTATGGATATATCGCGTACTCCCCAGTAATCCTTTCCAAGCAATGCGCCGATTGCCTCACGCTCATCATCTTCAGGATCCGTTATACATACCTTACCACCGAAATGCTGCAGCCTTTGATATTGGCGAATCCAAAGCTCTACAATGCGATGAAAGCCTTTTTCCTCTATAAGATACTGTGCAAATTGTTCTTCTATCATAAGCTGTCCCCCTTTCATATATTCCAAATGTCCATCCCAATCATATGGGGTCATAGTTACAAAGCGAGCATTCTCCGGTTTTCTGTGACAAGATATTGAATTCAAACCAGTTTCATAGTTCATAATCTGGCGCATCAGCTGGTGAAAGCTTAGTATTGGCTTTAACAGCTTATCAAATAATACTAACCCCTTCACTGCCTTTCTACCCTATTTTATCATAGATTCTAACAGGCATACGATTAAGTTACATAAGCCGATAATATAAGTTGTCCAATAGCATATTCAAAAACCGTTCAAAGTATCCGTATCCCATTTCCGTAGATTCGCAAAGCAGATAAGTATGATAGTAAGGATACTGATGGATAGACATGGAATCGTATCTCCCATAAGTCCACTTATAACCATACTTCCTATAAGAACAAAATACAAGGCCAGAAATTTCTTCATCAGTCCAGCAATCAGATTGAGGATAACAAAAAAGCCGAAGCTGCATAATCGTCACAACAGCGAATATCGATATAAATATAAATTTCTTAATACCATGAAGTCTGGAGATATCATAAATTTTCTTTTCCGGCATCCCATCTGTTTCTTCATACATATGAACATGTGTCTCCGCCTGCTGAACATAGTTTCCATAATACACCTTATATGCTTGCAAATGCGCATCCTTTATCGCCTGTGAAATGACAATTCACTGGAAAGAGATAACATATTTGTGGTAAAAAACAGTTAAACTATCATTATCACAGAACAAACAGCTTTTGCATTTAATTCAGAGCATTCAAACATTTTTTCTACATATCAACGTATTGATAACTTCAAGTATCTAATATATCTTCCACAAAACGTTTACTTACAAAGAAAGGTCATTCTATCTGCACACGCCTAGTTCTCATCGTAATCATAAGGGATGGAATCTATGCAGATGCTGATCGAGGATGATATATGAATAAATACGAAAAGCTATTCCTAAAGTAATTTAGATCATATGAGCAGCTTTTCTCATCCCTACTTATTACAGATATACTTTGTTCACTATAAGTGAAAGGATGAATTTTCCTAATGCTTCTATAATTTAATCAAGGAGATAACATGAACAAATGTTAACAAAGTAAAATGAAAGAAAATTATTTCGAAGAATATAAGCGAATTGCTTCAAACATTAAAGCTCTACGAAAAGCTAAACATTTAACCCAAGAGCAATTAAGTGAGTTATCAGGATTAAGTCTAAGCTATATTAGTAAGATAGAAGCACCAAATTGTAATAAGAGTTTCTCACTTGACGCATTATTTATCCTAGCCGAAGTTTTAGAAGTGAATGTAAAGGAGTTCTTTAACTGATATGAAATATTTTATTGTTAATCAAAACCGTACACAAAAAGAAGAGATATCTGGAGGCTATCTTTGGGCACCTAAAGATAAAAAAGGTCGGAAACAGCAGCATTGGGATGCCATGTTAAAAATTGAAAAGGGAGACATCATTTTCAGTAATAAAGGTGGGTATCTATCATACTATGGCATAGCAAGAGGAGCATGTTATGATTTTGATAATCCATTTCCTACAGAGGACTGGGATACATCTGGACGTAAGGTAGATGTTGATTATTACAAAATTGAACCTACAATCAAGTATTCTGAACATATTCGGCAATTATTATATTTGCAAGCAAGTAAAGGTGCTTTTAACAAAGGTCTTCGTGTAAACGAAGGATACTTATTTTCATTAAGTAAGGGACAATTTGATTATCTATTCGATCTAGTGAATACAACGCCTATTAAAATGGATGTCGTGCAAAAGATAGGCAAAGAAGATTTTCTTGATTTCGAAGAAACCGCTGAAGATGAGAAGCAATTCCAAGACATCCACATAGGAAAAACTAAAGGCTATAATAAGAAACAGCTAGATGAAATTGCTGAACAACGCAAACACAAAAAGCCTTGTGAAAATACAACAGTGCATAATAGAGTAGCAACAGACCCGCATTTCAAAGCAACATGCTTAGAAAATCATAATTATCAATGTGAAATAAGCAAGGATCATGAAACCTTCTCAAACACCACTGGATTACATCAGTATATGGAATGTCATCATTTAATACCTATGAAGGCACAGAAGGATTTTCCCGACCTTTGGTTGGATGACTTATTCAACCTTGTATGCCTTTGCCCTTTATGTCACGCGCAAATACATTATGGCGATCGGCCATCTAAAGAAGCAGTATTTTGGAGTATCTATCACAAGCGAAAAACAGATTTTGCAAAAGTAGGTTTCAATAAGCAAAAAATGTTAGAAATATTTAATGAATACTATTTCTAACATAATTATTTCATTAGCTGTTCGATAACTAAAGCATCCGCTGGTACCCAGTCGATGCTTTTTATTTTTTCTTCATCTATACGTAGCCATTGAATAGCTGAATGATCGTATAAATGGAAAGGTTCTTTTTTTATTTCACAAATATAACATGCCATGTTTAAATGAAATGTAGGGTAATCATACTGGATAGTCACAAAATACGTTTCATTATAAATTTCTATGTTCAATTCCTCTCTTATTTCCCGTTTTAAGGCTTGAACAGGTAACTCTCCTTCTTCGATCTTACCTCCAGGAAATTCCCAAAGCCCAGCAAAATCACCTTTTAAACGCTGAGCAATTAGATATAGGTCATCCTTCTTTATGATTGCGGCTACAACATTTACTTTTTTCATAGTACATCACCTGAACGTATCATATCAAATTGAGTATTGAAATACAATCTTCTTAAGCAAAGCACTACACTATCCACAACATTTGTACTTAAGTTTAAATAATGCTAAAATGATAAAGAAATAAAGGAAGGGACTATATGACGACACAAATAATCAACGATTTTAAAAATAAATTTATCATTACCAATTACGCATTTTTCACCGACATTTTCACCAAACCCATCTGGGGTGACATGGGCGAAGATACAGCTTCCATCACACTTACCGTTGTTAATGACACCTGGCATCTTCACTTTATCCGCACCCAAAGCGGTGAGCCATATCCATTAAGCGATACTGTATGCAATGTAATCGATGAATATGAAAAGGATTTGACTGATGAAGAACTATATGAATTTCTGGCACACCATAATATTATGAAGGAATTCGAAGACGCTGTATCAATGCTTTAGATACATATATAGTATGAATGGCATAATAACTGACACATTCATACTTTTATTTTACATTTAAACCTTTATCCTTGAAAATCTAGTATAATAGAAAAGTAAAGGAGGTACTGTACATATGAAAACAATTATCCATAATAAATTAGTACGTGATCATATTCCGCAAATCATCCAAAAGGATAATAAACGATGCAAAGTATCTATACTCCACGATACAGCTTACATTGAGCAATTAAAGAAAAAACTCATTGAAGAAGCTCAGGAGGTGCAGGAAGCCTCAACAAAAAAGGAAATCATCCTAGAGCTAGCTGATCTACTTGAGGTTATGCACGCCTTAAAAGCTTCCCTTCAAATAACATCTGCAGAAATAGAAGATGCAAGAATTACAAAAGCGCATCAGAACGGTACATTTACTAAGCATTTATTTCTGGAATATGTAGAGGTAACAGACAATGAGTGATTACATAAGGCAATGGCTGGACATCATTGAAAATATGAATAATGACAACACCTATAAGCTAGCCTGGGGTAGAGCGCTACTAGAATGCATTCTTTATGCACCAAGTGATGATCTTACGATTTCTTTTGATGAAATATCCAGGTGCATGCTAAAATATTACTGGAATCAGGTATTTTTCTTTAAGCTTAAGCAAGGACCTACAAAAATACCTGTTATTGTACAGCTAACGCAAGAATGCATACATTATTATACTACAAAACAAGAGTCTACTATACCAGTCTGGTTTGACTATGCAGAATCTGTTCTTAAATCAGATTTAGATTTCTACAAGAGCATCATACGACGCTCCTCCAATACACTTAAAGAGAATGTTTCCTGGCGCTTTAAGCGTTGCAAAACACATGATTATCCGATCTATGATTTGAATTTGAAACAAAAAACAGTAGTTTTCACGAAGCAGCAGGTTATAGAGCTAAAAGACTATGCCTTTGTATTATCTCAATTATTGAATTATCGCTGGGCACAGCTGCTGGAGCGATTCAACACTAGTCCTAAAATTGCATTAAAGGTGAAAGGAATTTCAGATAATAAATTGAGAAGGAAAAACCTAGCAAAATTTCGTGATATTCTATTGAGCTATAAAGACGAGGATTGCCCCGTAGATTTCTATACTGGAGAAATTCTAAAAAAAGAAGATATCTCTGTAGATCATGTCCTGCCATGGTCTTTCCTATACAGCGATGACCTTTGGAACCTTGTCCTTACCTCCAAAAGCCATAATTCCCGCAAGAGCAATTCAATTCCGGATGAAGCTACTATCAAACGGCTTAATGATAGAAATAAAAAGCTTGTTAATATTATAAAAGATCCAGCTCTAAAAGATGCATTAAAACTAGCAGTGGAACATAACTATGTTGACAAATTCTACATGAATATGAAAATATAAGTAACGAATATTATAGTTTGCATACTAATCAAATATAAATTATCTGTTTATGAATAACGACATGATGGACATATACATTAAAATAAGAATGGAGGATACATACATGGTAAAGACAAGGGTGTATCCTTCTTAATATCAAACAATGATGATGCTGTGTGGCCATACTCTTATGGAGTTAAGAAAATTGCAGAGTATATCCTTATAAAGAAATTTATGCCTTCATACGCAAAAGAAAAGACTGCCCTATGATATGATTGATCAAATCAGCATATCCATACGGACAGTCCTTTTTCATATTCTAACAATTAACTCAATCCAGCTCCAATCCTCCGGTATACAGCTGGTAATACGTTCCCCGCTCCTTCATCAGCTTCTCATGGTTTCCACGTTCAATGATCTTTCCCTGATCCATTACCATAATCACATCCGAATTTCTGATTGTAGAAAGCCGATGTGCAATAACAAACACCGTTCTTCCCTCCATCAGCTTATCCATGCCATCCTGTACAATCTTCTCTGTACGGGAATCGATAGAGCTTGTCGCCTCATCCAGTATCAGAACAGGAGAATTTGCAAGTGCTGCTCTGGCAATCGACAATAACTGCCGCTGTCCCTGGGAAAGAGAAGCCCCATCCCCGCTGATCAGCGTGTCATAGCCATGCTCCAGATGCCGTATAAACCCATGTGCATTCGCAAGCTTTGCCGCCGCAATGACCTCCTCATCTGTAGCATCCGCCTTGCCATATCGGATATTATCGCGAATCGTTCCGGTAAACAGATGCGTATCCTGTAAAACAATTCCCAAAGACCTTCTCAAATCATCCTTTTTAATCAGCTTGATATCAATTCCATCGTACGTGATCGTACCCTTTTGAATATCATAAAAACGGTTAATCAGGTTGGTAATCGTCGTCTTTCCAGCTCCCGTGGCACCGACAAATGCCACCTTTTGACCACGCTCGGCATACAGCTTGATATTATACAGAATCTGCTTATTTTCATTATAGCCAAAATCAACATCATCAAATATGATATCTCCAACAAGCGGTACATACTGCACAGCCCCATCCTTACGCGGATGCCGCCATGCCCACCTTCCTGTCGGTACATCACTCTCTACCAATTCACCGTCAACATCCTTTACATTTGCCAATGTCACCAGACCATCATCCAATTCCAGCCCTTCATCCATCAACGCAAAGATGCGGGAAGCACCTGCGGATGCCATTATAACAGAATTCAGCTGCTGGGAAATTTGCGTAATCGGCATCGTAAACGACCTGTTCAACTGCAGAAAGGATGCCAGACCGCCTAATGTCAGACCGCCGATACCATTGATTGCCACAAGGCCACCCAGCAATGCTGTCAATACATACGATATATTTCCCAGGTTCCCCATAACCGGCATCAGGATATTCGCAAACTTATTTGCCTGATAGGCACTGTCAAACAGCTGCTCATTCACCCGGTCAAAGCCATCCTTTGTTTCCTGCTCATGCGTAAACACCTTAATGACCTTTTGACCGCTCATCATCTCCTCGATATAGCCATTCACAATACCGAGGTCAGTCTGCTGACGCTTGAAATAAACAGCACTCTGACCGGCAATTTTAGACATCGCCGTTTTCATAACAATCACCATGACCACGACAATAGCTGTCAGGTAAAGGCTCAGCACACACATAGAAAGAAAGACACTCACCACAGTAATCGCAGAAGATAAAAGCTGTGGAATGCTTTGTGAAATCACCTGCCGCAGCGTATCTGTATCATTCGTATACACCGACATGATATCTCCATGATGGTGCGTGTCAAAATAACGAATTGGCAGCTTCTCCATATGTGCAAACAAATCATCCCGTATCCGTTTCATCGTCCCCTGTGCCACATTGATTAAAATCCTGGCATATAAATACGTGGATGCAATACCGCATGCGTAAATGGCTGCCATGCCACATAATGCCTGAAACAGCGGATGAAAATCAGCCGGTCCGCTGGACGTCAGAATCGGTGCGATATAATCATCAATCAGACTCTTTAAAAACAGGGAGCTTGCGACGGTTGCCAGGGAGCTTACGATAATGAAAATCAACACAAAGAAGCAGGAAACCTTATAATTGCGAATCACATAACCGCACAGACGCTTCAGCACCTGTAAGGAATCACGGTCTGCTTTGATTTTATTCTTCCTGACCTGCATCCTCACCGCCTCCTTTCACCTGTGTACGATACACCTCCTGATAAATTGCATTTGTTTTCAATAGCTCCTCATGTGTTCCGATACCATTGATTTTTCCATCATCCAGCACGAAAATTCTATCCGCATCCTCGATGGAGGAAATACGCTGGGATATAATCAGCTTTGTAATATCCGCCAGCTCCTCTCGAAACGCCTTTCGTATCAAATAATCGGTTCGTGTATCCACTGCACTGGTAGAATCGTCCAAAATCAGAATTTTCGGATTCTTCAACAAGGCTCTGGCAATACAAAGACGCTGCTTCTGTCCTCCGGATACATTGCTTCCACCCTGCTCAATATGTGTATCATAACCATCCGGAAACCGCTGAATAAACTCATCCGCCTGTGCCAGCCTGCATGCCTGCAGCATTTCTTCGTCACTCGCATTCGGATTTCCCCAACGCAGATTATCTTTAATCGTCCCGCTGAACAGCACATTATTCTGCAATACCATGGAAACCTGGTTTCGCAGCACATCCAAATCGTAGTCCTGCACATTCACTCCGCCGACACAGAGACTGCCTTTTGTCACATCATACAGACGAGGAATCAGTTGTACGAAGGAAGACTTCCCGCTGCCGGTTCCTCCCAGGATACCAATGGTTTCACCAGATTGGATATGCAAATCAATATCCTCCAGAGAATCCGCCTCCTGATCCGCACTGTATGCAAAGCTGACATGATGGAAATCAATCGAGCCATCCTTCACCTCGGTAACAGCCTGTGTAGGTGAAACAATAGTACTCTTTTCATCCAGTACCTCATCAATACGCTGTACTGACGCAAAGCTCATAGACAGCATGACAAAAATCATAGACAGCATCATCAGGGACATCAGAATATTCGTAGTATACGTGATCATACTCATCAGCTCACCGGTCGTCATGGAGCCAGTGACAATCATCCTTGCGCCAAGCCAGGATATCGCTATAATGCAGGCATACATACACAGCTGCATCGCCGGAGAGTTGAAAATCAATATATTCTCTGCCTTTTTAAACAGACGATATATATTATAAGAGGCCTTATGAAACTTCGATATTTCATATTCCTCCTTCACATACGCCTTAACCACTCGCATATTCGTTATATTTTCCTGTACACTTGCATTCAGATCATCATATTTATTGAATACATGCAGGAAAATCGGATGTGCGAATTTCATAATAAAAATTAGTACAACACCCAGAAAAGCAATCGCATATAAAAATACCATAGACAGCCTTGCATTGATAATAAAGGTCATCGCCATCGCACAAATCAGCGTCAGCGGAGCACGTACGCACATACGCAGCACCATCTGATAGGCATTTTGTATATTCGTCACATCCGTCATCAATCGCGTTACCAGACCGGCTGTGGAAAACTTGTCAATATTGTGAAACGAGAAATCCTGAATATTATAGAACATCGCCTTGCGCAGATTCTTAGCAAAGCCTGCAGATGCATAGGCCGCACATTTCCCGGACATTGCCCCGCAGAACAAAGAACCAAAGGCCGCCACAATCATAATGAGTCCATATTTTGTTACTTCCGCCATATCGCCCTGACTCACACCCTTATCAATGATAAAGGACATCAGAAACGGCAGAGAAATTTCCAGTACAACCTCTCCCACCATAAAGGCCGGAGCTATAAAGGAGGATTTCTTATATTCTTTTACTTCCTGTAAAATCCGTTTGATCATCGTTGTCATCTCCTTTTCGATAGCATGCTATGTATTTACTGAAAAGAAAAGCATTAGTGCTCCTGTCCCAGCATTTTTAGCAGGCAGTGTCTCATACATGCGATTTCTTTATCATCTAATGCGGATACCAGCTCCTGCTCGTTCTCCTTAAATTTCTCCCGAAGTATTTTATCCAGCTCCAGAGCCTGTTCACTGACAACAATATTCTTCACCCGTGCATCCTTTGCACTGGAAACACGGTGTATCAGTCCCTTGTGCTCCAGACGGTTGAGAATACCGGTGACCGATGGATTGGATATATCCATCGCATTTTCAATGTCCTTCTGATGCACCTGTTGTCCCCGTTCATTGGCTTTAAACAGGTAGATCAGGGTAAAGGTCTGGGAAGCAGTTAAATCAAATTCCGCAAACATCGTATTCAGCTTTGCCTGATTCATTAGAAATACCTGTTTGATGAGATATCCGATATGATTATCCGCCATGCTTTCACCTCACACTTCGCAAGCTAATATATAGCACGCTATGAATTATACACCTGACAGCCTCTCCTGTCAAATATTTTTACTTTGACCATTTCGGTAATTCAACCTGGAAGTAATGTAAGAGGTGAATTTGTTAAAACAGCTGATTAAAGATTATTTCTGTACATAGAATAGCTGTTTTTTTGAAAGAATTGTTACACTTTTTTATTCTCAGGTATCCTGTAAAGCCTTCATTCATCATTTTTTCAATACTCAAAATAATTCCCCTGTGCTTCCCTATCGTCCATCTGTGCATGCACTGCTTTCTATAAAGATATCCTGCTCCCTTTCTCTTGAAAACAAGTTGAAAATGGAACCCATCACAAACACACTTGCCTGTATATGGTGTAAGAATCAAATAAATAATGAATGACTGCCGATTCAGTCTTCGCTATGGCTGAAATTCGTAACAGCTTCCTATATAAAAAACATCTGTAAACAGGATATTGTTTTACCCTTCAGGATTGCATTATATAAAACAGCTATACACCGAGCGGTTTAGCATTTACTACCATAATTTTCATCAGCAAACTCGATGGTTTCCTTCTTCACAAAATAGATACCAGCCTTGCCTCTTTCTCATATAAAAAAGGAATACATCCATCTTTCTTAGGGTGCATTCCCGAAAAACTTTCGATTTTGTTGTACGGCAGTACTGCTGGGCTTGTATCTGCCCGCAATATCATTATAATGCATGGATGCCTGGCGGTCATGCAGCTGCCAGTAACAGACGCAGAGCTGAATTGCCGGAAGATATCCATAGCAGTCCACCCGGACAAAGGCGCCGCTTTGATCATTGCGTGGCCGATGCATTGCAGTCTCATACCAGAATACAGCCTCTTTCCAGCGCTCCATGTCGAAAAAGTATTTACCAATATCACAGCACAGCTCCGCCCTTGGCACATCATATTGAAAGCTGCGCATATAGGCCTGCAGCTCCTCATCCTTTTGCCGGAGTGCCTGATAACAATACCCCATCATTTCACATGCATCGATATTGTTTTCCACCCAGCCCTGCCCTTCCTTCAGGAAGGCTTCAAATGTTTGCAATGCTTCTTCATAGCGCTTGTGGTAATACAGCTCTCTGGCATAATAGAACTGTTCTCTGGCATTTAAACGTGTTCCTAATGCAATCATATGTTCAAAGATACGCAGATTACGATCCGGATCACTCACATGCAGCTTTTGATGTGTAATAGCGATATCCTCATATTGCACAATTCCGCTTAATGGAATCACCTCATGGATAACACCGATCCATTGATGCTGCATCTGCCGGTTCATCAGACGTTCCCGATAATAGGAAAAGGTAGGATTTCCCTTCTCATCAAACGCCGTATGATACTTCATCATCACGATAGAAACCTCCGGCTGCAGGCGCTGCTTCAATTCCACCAGCTTATCCTGCTCCTCCTGTAAAATCACATCGTCCGCATCCAGCCACATGATAAAGTCCTGGGTTGCCTTGGAAAAGGAATAATTGCGCGCTTTGGAAAAATCATCACACCATGGAAAATCATACACGTTATCTGTAAAGCTGGCCGCGATCTCCTTTGTTTTATCTATACTTCCAGTATCCACAATCACGATTTCATCCGCAAAGGAGGTAATGCAGGCAAGACAGCGTGCCAATACCTCCTCTTCATTTTTGACAATCATACATACACTGATCCCCGCCATACATCGTCCCCTTTCCTTATCCAAATTCCTTTATCAGTTGATCTGATAGACGATTAGATAAGCATTAACGGTATTATTAAAGCTGCATACATTCACACCCTGTGCTGTGTCGCTCACCATGCACAGACTGTCTCCCTCACCTAATTCAACAATGCAGGTGCCATTCACAAAGCTTCCCTCACAAAGCATCGGTATTCTGGATTCCTCAATGATCATTGTATTGTTCAGCTCTAATGCAACAGCATCTCCTTCGCAGGGCTGGGAAGCAGGCAAACAGCCAAACTGTACTACATAAGTACCGGCATGTCCTGCAATCACACTGCGATAATCATCAGATATTGTAAATCCGCTTTGGATAGAGCCGATATCAAAGACAAAGGCCTCCTGCGCGCAGAATTGCTTGTCTGTATAAGACTGCATACTGACAGATGCAAATTGTATAACCGGTGCTGATTCTCCTGCAGGGCCGGTTGCTCCCTGAGGCCCCTGCGGGCCCTGGGCACCGGTTGCACCTCTGGCTCCAGTCGCTCCACGCTCACCCGGCATTCCCTGCGGTCCTGTCGATCCGGTAGGGCCCTGAACGCCCGGTACTCCCTGTGGTCCGGTATTTCCCTGTGGGCCACGTAAGCCCTGAAGACCTTCCCGTCCCTGAGATCCCTGCAATCCACGTGGTCCCTGCGGCCCTCTTGGCCCTCGAGGCCCCATAGGCCCGGTAGGACCAATACCCGGATATGGGCGTGGCGGACGCGGTGGACGATTGCAGTCACAGTCACAATCGCAATCACAAGCTGAACCTTGATTATAATCATAATCATAGGCATTGTCATTCATGTTCTGGAAGCCGTCATACGCACGCTCACCACAGCTGCACTCCCTCTCAGCCTGAGATTCGTCAAAACTACGGCAGGTATCATAGTCGTCATATTCGCAGTTCTTGTCATATCTGTTTCGATACATAGCTATTCCCCTTTCAAGAGCTTTTCTTTCCTTACTCACTTCACTATATGCACAAAGGGGCATTTGTGTTAGTCAAAATACACACACTTAGGCGAATTTCCCAAAGCATTCCAGTGTAGCCTTCGCTGTTTCATAGCCATGCTGCAGGATGGCGTCAAAATCAAGGGAGGATACCTTTTCCAATGTTGTCTTATAATCCGCAACCCGCTGTACCTCCGCCTCCTTCATACTGCAGCGTATCCAGTCCTCCTTTTCCTGTTTTGAACAGGTGCTATGCTTCATGATTTCCTTTACCGTTGTGCCGATTTTCAGATAAACACCATTATGATATTTGCGGAAGAAGTCGATTACCTCCTGACTGCGCAATGCCTCCACCTGATCCATATTGATATCAAGCAGACGTTTTAAGTTTTCAATAGAAAAGGAATATTTACGAGTTTTATGCCCGATATTTCCAGATGCATTGGAAACAATCAGATAATTGATATCCGGCAGCAATCCACCATCCTGTTTCGTTGTGAATACCGGATCCAGCCCCATATTGTCATAGACACCGCCATCCCACAGGTGTAACACACGATCTCGTGGCCGAACCGTTATCGTTCCGGTTGCATCCGTCCACACATATTGATCCGTTTTCAGTTTATACGGCCCAATCCATACCGGAAAGCCTGCACTGGCCGCTACTGCATGTGATAAAGCAAAGGATGGATGCATCACAAAGCTGGAATCCCGCTCTCCCATTCTGATTTTGGAAAAGCGAAAATCCTTTCCGGATTCATAGGCGGTTGTATTGATTGTCCACATAGGAGATGCGGCAATATCCTGTAAACAGCCCTTCACTGACCAGCGCTGCTCCATGACCTTAGCAAGCAGATTTACCTTTTTATCCCAGTAATAGGGTTGTAGAAACAGTCGTAATACCGCATGCCACTGGATATCCTTTTGCGTAATACATTTTTTTACTTCCGGCAGCACCTGCTTTAAAAGCTGTGTATCCTTGGGCCATTGATTGGCATTGCAGGCATATATCAGTCCCATACAGATACTAGCACCAGAGACAGTGGATATATGCTTTACATTCCCCAGCAGCTTTTTCTCTGCGAGATATTTTAGTACACCAAGATGGTAAACAGCCGCCCGCATACCACCGCCGGATAATGCAAGTCCGATGCGCATTTGATCTTTTTTCAAGCTTTCACCCCTTTTAGCGTATGCAAAAAGGACGGCTGCAGTACCGTCTGTTTTTCATCTGTTATCTATAAGGATTATATTCTTATCGTGTATGCATCCGTTCAAGTCAGTATCCTATTACGATAAAACCATTTCTGAATATTACTTAGAAGCTGCGTATTGCCTCCTGTATTACATGCAATGCCATATCTTCATCCTTTTTGTGAACATAAAGATAATACATTGCATCATTGTGGTGGGAACCCTGAGCAATCGGTGGAGCACTGCGATTTACAGCGGAGAGATTTTTCGTTATCAGCGAATATTTGATTCCCGCTCCCTGTAATGCATAGCGTGCTTTTGACAGACGCTCCATATTATCCGTTACCATGATTTCCTTTCGATTCCAAATTGCTATCATATCCATTCCCCTTCCTGCTCTTTCCTTTATTATATTCCCTTTCTCCTCTTATGTATATATACCGTAAGGTTTTCATAGAGGCGATGCTATATCCTGCTTTACTGCGTTTCTGAACAAGACAAAAAAGCCTGCCACCGTTTATGACAGACCTGTTTGTTTTCTTTATATATATTAGATATCCATGTATTTCTGTGCAGCAGTCACAATGGCCATCTTAAATACCTCTTCCGCATTACAACCGCGTGATAAGTCATTGATTGGTGCATTCAGACCCTGCAGAATTGGCCCAATCGCTTCATATCCCCCCAGACGGGATGCAATTTTATAACCGATGTTTCCGGCATCGATATTCGGGAAGATAAAGGTATTGATATTTCCGGCAACCTTGGAATCCGGTGCTTTCAATTTTGCGACTTCCGGAGCAACTGCACAGTCAAACTGTACTTCTCCTTCTACAGCGAAATCCAGCGGCATACGTTTTAAGCGGGTTGCTGCTTCATTTACCTTCGCAACACTGGCACCCTTTGCGGAACCCAGTGTAGAGTAAGACAGCAGTCCGACTCTTGGTTCAATACCGAACTGACGAACAGTATGTGCAGTCTGCAGTGTAATTTCCACCAGATCATCTGCACTCGGATCAATATTGATAGAGCAGTCACCCATAACCAAATTTTCCTCGCCATCCTTCATCAGGATAAAGCAGCTGGAAACGATGGAGTTTCCCGGTCTTGTTTTAATCAACTGTAAAGCAGGACGTACCGTATCTGCAGTAGAGTATGTAGCACCACCAAGCAGACCATCTGCACAGCCCAGCTTAACATACATGGTACCAAAAAAGTTTCTATGCAGACATGCTTCTCTTGCCTGCGCTTCATCCAGCTTACCTTTACGAAGCTCGATAACCTTTGTTACCATCATATCCATATTTTTATATTCGATTGGATCCAGTGTTTCGATGCCTTCAATATCCCATCCGTTTGCTGCAGCAGCCCCAGCTATTTCCGCACGATTTCCCAGCAGAACAGGTACAACGATATCTTCCTTATGCAGACGGATTGCTGCTTCCAGAATACGCGGGTCAGAGCCTTCTGTAAATACGATACGAGTTCCCTTTCCCTTGATTTTTTCAATTAAAGATTTGATCATAAAAAATCCTCACTTTCCTTGCCATATTTTATTATACACCGACACTTTGCATAAAAAAAGGAAATTTTCACAAATCAATGATTTCACAAGTGAAAAGCGTCACGTTTTACAGTTTTAAAATAGAATGGCAGTAAAAATGCTATCACAGCATGCTGAAATTGTAACTGCTTGTTATAGATTAAACTGTTACTATCCGTCGTTTTCCCTGATTTCGAATAGAAAGCATCCATTGCTTTATGGGCAGTGAATCGAAATAAATAATGCAGAAGCATTGGATTTTCTTCCTTGAATTCTCATTTATCTGCACTTTCTTTTTCCTTTACAGAGCAAGCTTTATCCGGAAGCTTTGTAATATGATATGTAAGTTTTTTTACACAGTACAGCATTTTTCACAAGCAGTCTCCTTTTCCATAGATAAATGTCGCTGTTTATGCAGCTGCACAAGCTGCGTTCATTATAGCGGAATGCCAGGAAAGCATAGATGGTACTGGATGTTTATCATTCTCCATGTTTACATGCAAAGAAGGATATACAATTACGGTTTTCCATCTGCCCGGTTTCCTTCTTATCGCTCCTCCGCTTTTTTTCTGTATCCCAGGGTATCGTAGCACATACTGTGAATTTCAGAAGGTTGTGTAAAAAACACTTGTAATTTCTTATTAGCTGCTCTATAATCTACCCATAAGCAGAGTAGGTCAGGAAGCGTTAAGTACCATCTGAACGGGGAGTTGTCAGACGGGCGAAAAGTTTATCTTGCGGTTTCCTGGTCGCATCCCGCTGTTGCATGAGAAAATTTTTCTATCTCTTTTCTATATGCAATATCGGAAAGGAGGTATTTTTTTATGAACTTTGCGAAAGAAATAACCGGATTACCCGGTTTGATCAAAACAAGCGCACAACAGCTGCGCAGGGTTCCTGCCCTTACCGGAACCGCTATGCTGACAGCACTGAATGTCGTTGTCGGTACGCTGTTCATCCCCATCACACCAACCTTACGTATTGGTTTTTCCAGTATTCCTGCTGCTGTTTGCGGCATGATGTACGGGCCGGTATGTACCGGATTTGCCGGTGTGATCGCAGACACGCTGAAATATATCCTTCGGCCTGACGGCCCTTACTTCCCAGGGTTTGCCATCAATGAATTTTTAACCGGAATGATATACGGCTGCTTCTTCTACCAGAAAAAAATTACCCTGCCAAGAGTAATTATCGCCAGAGCCTGTATCACGATTTTCATCAATCTGATGCTAACCTCTCTCTGGCTAAACATGATGTATCAGAGTCCGCTGTTCACCATGATACGGCTCATAAAAAACGTCGTAATGTTCCCTGTAGATGTAGCACTGCTGTATGCGGCATTAAAGGGTGCGGAAAGAATACGCAAGACAGTCTGATAAGACAAAGCAGATGCATATATGAACCTGTAGAATGAGCTGAATTGAAAAAGGAGACCTTACGATCTATTGAATAAGACGAGAATATATTAGGGATACAAATGAAAAGCATCCCTTCCATATCGTCTCTCATGCAATCGTCAGGCTCCTTTTTTATATACAGGCAGAACAAACGGGCAAGCAGAAAAACACAGGTTCCTTTTCTAAATAGGTGATGAGATTAAACTTTTCTATAGAATCTCCCCGTTTTTAAATCATCATGGTTATCAGATAATAGAAAATTGGGCCCAGCATTGCTGGCAGCAGATTGGCTGTTTTCAAATGCAGAATCCCCAGCAAATCCAAGGATAATCCAAAAATCAACAGGGAGCCGATAGCAGATATCTCATTGATTACATAGGGTGTAAGCAACGGCTGCAGAACACCCGCTAAAAGAAAGATCCCTGTTTCATACAAAAATACAAAGGGGCCTGACAGCATGACGCTGGGTCCGTAAATTGCCCCGTAAATCAAAGAGCTGCAGGTATCCAGAATAATTTTAAAGGATAGAATAGAGGCGTCGTTTTTCAATCCGATATCCAGAGGGCCTACAATAGCCATAGAACCGATGCACTGAATCATAAATACGGTGATAAAGCCCTTCACAAAGTTTTCATCCGCATGCTGAAAGCGGGATTTTAACAGCACCGCAAGCCGGTTAAATTTTCCATCAAGATCAACACCTGTACCGATGATTGCGCCAATAACACAGCTAAGAATCATTAAGACCGTATTTTTTGTCGCAATAGCTCCCTGTATTCCGACAACGGCAATGCATAGATTTGCAATTATCAATATAGCATTTACCTGTTCCTTACTCATGAATTTCTTGCAATATCTGCTGAAAAAACCGCCGGCTACAATACCAGCCATATTCAGAAAAATATACAGCATACCAACACTCCCTTCTTTTTATCCAATAACACTTATTTCAAATAGTTTAATACTGTCTGTACCTCAGTTTTTACACCATTTATCATAGCAGCCTCCTGAATTTTGAATTTTGGATTATGATTCGCAAAGCCGCAGCCTTCTTCTGCAGTTCCACCGCCAAGCTGTACAAAGCATACCGGTGCAATCTGACGATAATTTGAAAAGTCCTCGCTGGCACTCGTCAAGGGAGCTTCATATACCATTTCTTTACCGAGTACCTGTGCGGCGCTATCCATTACCAGTTGGGAAACCTTGGCATCATTAAGGACAGCCGCATAGGAAAATTGATAATCGAGATCGTAGCTTGCTCCATAGGCAGCACAGGTATGCTGAATAACAGCCTTTACACGGCTTGCGATGCTCTGTCTGGTATCCTCATGAATCGTTCGGATAGACGCACTCATATATGCCTTATCCGGAATGATATTGGGAGCTTCCCCTGCCTTGAATTCACCGACAGTTAGGACAGCCAGCTCACCCGGCGTCACCATACGGGAAACAATGGTTTGTAGTTGCGTGATAATCTGTGTCCCGATAATGATAGGATCGATACCGTTTTGCGGCATGGAGCCATGACTTCCCTTTCCCTGAATATGCAGGAAAAAGCCGTCAGCTGCTGTAGTTGCAGGGCCGCTGGGATGCACATGAATACTTCCACAGGGAAGATTCGGTATGATATGCAGACCGACAACCGCATCCACATCATCAATCAAACCGCTATCTACGATTGCCTGGGATCCTCCAGGGTTTAGCTCCTCTGCATGCTGGAAGATGAGCTTAACGCTGCCATGCAGGGAATCCTTCAGCTCATACAGTACCTTGGCAGTTGCCAGCAGCATAGCGGTATGTGTATCATGTCCGCAAGTGTGGGCAACATTGTTAACGTCCGATGAGAAGGAAAGCCCACTTTCCTCCTGCATTGGTAAGGCATCCATATCCGCACGCAGCAGTATGGTTTTTCCTTCCTGTGCTCCGTGTATGATTGCCAGTACACTGGTTTGCGCAGGATGCTGAATTTCTATATCTCCAAAGGATCGAAGTGTTTTTTCCACAAAGGCACTCGTCTTGTATTCATTGAAGGAAAGCTCCGGATGCTGATGAATATGCCGCCTCCATGCTATCATATCCGCTGTTGGAATATGTTCAAACCATTCATTCATAATCATGACCTCCTATATTGTGTGCACTCTGTGCTTCCAGTTTATGCTTTCGCATGATTCATCTGCTTTCGCAGCTGCTGATTCTTTTCGGTTTCCTTTACCTGCCCCGGCTTTTTCACCAGCAATGCCAAGCCACCGGATATCACCATACAGACCGCTAAAACGATAAAGGAAATCGTATAGCTTCCAGACCTTGCAAATGTACTGACAAGCTGTGGAGAAACGATTCCTCCAACAAAGGCACCAATATTTAATACAGCAAATGCTGATCCTATAATATTTCTCGGTATTAGTTGATAAGGCACTGCCAGTAAACCGGAAAACGCCAGCATCATTGCAAAGTCACCAACATACAGTGCCGCAATCGCAAGCTGATATAGAGGCGCTGTTATGAAAATAACCAGACAGACAGCAGTTAAAACTGATGCCCAAAAGATAAAGGTAAGCTCTTTATTTTTAAAGTATTTCGTCAGGATGATACCGCTGGAAGCCATAGCAATCGTCATAATGACATAGAAGCCTACCATCACACTACTCAGCATGGCAGGATTTTCGATATTAAAATTGACATGAAATACATTTGGGAGCCAGAACATCATTGCGACACCAACCAGATTACTGAACAACACAGCCCCTGCCAGCAACAGGGTATTTCTGTTTTTCCAGGCATCGAAAAACCCGATTTTCTCTTTTTTCTCTATCGTCTTTGTCTGTTCCAGCGGCTCTTCTTTTTTATGCTCCTTCAAAAAGATAACTGCGAGTAATAAGGCTGCCAAATAGCCAAATCCCAGAAACCAGTAAGCATGATGCCAGTTGGTATGAATAATACTTTCTCCTACCGTACTGGCCAGAATACCGCCAATTCCGGCAGTGGCTACTACAAAGGATTGTATCCTTGCACACTGATCTGCTTCAAAGCTGTCGCTGATGATTTTTGGAGAACCATTCGTATATCCTGCCTGACCAAAGCCAACCATAAAACGCAAGAGCAGAATGGCAAACAGAGAGCTTACAGTACCAAACAGGAAAGAAAATACCATGAGCACTGCCAGTGAAATCACAACAAATTTTTTATATCCAAATCTGTCCACCAGCCAGCCTCCCGGTATGGTTACCAGAATGAAGCTGACATAAAAGACGGATGATAAATTTCCCATCTGTGCTTTTGTAAAGCCATAAGTACTGATCAGTTTATCTGCAGTAAATCCGATCATGCTCTTATCAAGATTTGCAAAAATTCCAATTAGGAAAATCACGCCAAACACGATCCATTGTTTTTTTGTTAAGTTCATAACATCCTCCTTATTGATTTCAAATAATTTTGACGGTTAATTCGTTGTTCTTTTCACCGCCGCGAAAGGTATTGCTTTATTCTGAATTTGATGGTCATTGCAATCATCATAGTCGTTTGCGTCTTTTCAATAATTCAGTTATATAACAGAGAAAGGCTTTTAACGTTGTATGCATACTCACATTTCCGCTGGAATATAGCTGTTATATCTGCCTGTCTTTTTTCAATGCTTTCGCATAATAACAAGCGCAAGTCTCTCTACCATTACAGTGGTACGACCGTTAACAGTCCATCCTCAATCTGAGTCATTGGATCCATAGCCATGTGTTTTCTTTGACTCTGACGCGAAAAGATTCCGTGTTCCTATCGTTAAGCCTGGCATTTCTATGTGTACATGGTGATATCGTGCTATCATTTCTCTTTGAAAAAATATAAGTCGCGGTATTTTTATACACAATATGAGAAAGATAATGCGTCTCTATAGGAAATAGGAAACGAAATCCAACCGCCCCTTAAAAGGACGGATGCTTATTCCTTCCTAAAAAATGGCTCTCTTACTGATACAATGCTCTACTAACGGTAAGTATCACCCGTTCATCAAATTCAGATATCCATGCTATTTCATGGAAATACGCCTCCTGTATTCCCTGTTTATTGGGAACACAGGTATGATAAACCTTCAATATAATGTAAAGTCAATGCATTTTATGATTTTTTAATATTCGTCTTTTTTTATCTTACCAGTTGTTAGACATCCGACAGTTATCATGTATACATGCGCAATATTTCTTCATGATGAATGCTGCCTATCCTTTTTCTAAAGCAGACGATTAGTTTTTAAAAACAAATGCAGGATTGGGTACAAAAAAAGCAGAAAGCCGGTTTAGGGTTCGTACTCACGTTCGCGGTAAAGTATAAATGATATAGTATAAATATAAATAAAAAATAGAAGGCATGCTCCTGTGCATTGGAGCTCTCCTTCTATTTTCTGTTTACAGATACAGCATATCCCTCTCATTCAGTAAGAGCCTGATTGCGACTTCTGCATCATTTTCATCATGTATTCAGTCGTTCATATGGAACCCAGACAAGATGGGATATATGATATTCCATATGCTGACCCCATCTGGCAAAGATTACCCTGGAGATGCTTTCCCCGCTGATTCTCAGCTTTTGCTTCTGCGCATATTCCATAAGCATACGGGAAACCTCAGCCATGTCCTGATGCGGTGTCGCCTCATAATAAAACACGATTGCCGGACAGCTCTTATAAAGCTTTACGATTTCGCTTTCCTGAATACCCAGAAATTCAGCAGTTTTCTGATCCAGACAAAAGCCAAAATCAAACGCATGTTCAAGATTCACCATGGTATCCAGCTGTGCCGAACCGGACATAAAAGGAAGATCAGCATATTTCAGCCATCGTACAAGCTCTTTTTGAACCTCCTCATCTGTTATCAGTTCATGGTTTTTTTGATAATTCAGACGGTACAAGGCTGGCCGTTTTCCCAGAAAGCAGCCCTGTTTGGCATTTTGAGCCTGCAGCATGCAGTTGATGGTTGTATGAATACTGTTTAGTTTGAGATTCAGGTGAAAAGCTTCATTCATTAAGTCCTGCTCTTTATTCTCGAGAGACAACTCCACTTCCAGCATATTGTCCTCTTCCATGATTTCACGAATTTCATGCAGCGTATATCCATATTTCTGATACTTTTGCAGATTTAGCAAATGATTGATCTGGATAATATCAAAATAGCGATAATTGGATTCTTCTTTATAGGGGCATATCAAACCTTTTTTCTCATAATTCCGTATTGTTTCAGCACTAATGCCCAGCATCTTTGCAATTTCTCCAATTTTATAGGTTTTCAAGCCGCATCCCTCCTGTAGTTCTTCTTTCATTATACCAGATTTCTAAGAAGAAGGGACGCTCACTCCAAGCTGATATTTTTCGCTGCCTGTATTTTTTCTTTTGAAATATGACAATAGCCGCCAGGATGCTTTTTCAGATATTCCTGATGATATTCTTCTGCGGCATAAAAATTCATCAAGGGCTTGACTTCTACAACAACTGGCTGTTCATAATGCTTAGCCAGTTCCTGCAGGGATGCTTCGATACACTGCCGATCAGAAGTATCCACATAGTAAATACCCGTGCGGTATTGTTCGCCGATATCATTTCCCTGCCGATGATAGCTTGTCGGATTAATACCGTTAAAATAAACGGATAGCAGAAAAGGCAGTGTCAAAACCGTATCGTCATATTGTATATGCAGTGTTTCAGCATAACCGCTGGTTCCACTGCAAACCATTTCATACGTTGGATTTTCCACATTTCCGTTTGCATAGCCTACCTCTGTCGCAATAACTCCCTGCAGCTGCTGAAAGTATGCCTGCATTCCCCAAAAGCAGCCTCCTGCTAAATAGATTTCTTTCATTTTCTTACCTCCATAGCTCTGCTTTTATTATACGGTAAAGAAGTGATTACTTCCAGAGTGTAACTCATTTACCATGATCTATGATAAAATAGCTGTTATAGAAGGAGGCATCTTCATGAATAATCTCTGGTCTGTTTATCATCAGGATATGCCTGATTTTTTGATTTCTTTCATAAAAGCAAAGGCTATGCAAAGGTTAAAGCATATAGGAATGAATTGTGGGTGTGAGTATACCAGCTTCCCATTTTATCATCAAATAGCCGGATATTCTCGTTACGATCATAGCATTGGCGTTGCGCTTATTATATGGCACTTCACAGAGGATATGGCACAAACAATCGCTGGACTACTTCACGACATTGCGACCCCTGTTTTTGCACATGTCATAGATTTTCTTAATAATGACCATCTTAATCAGGAATCTACAGAACATCTTACGGAAGCTGTAATTATAGAATCAAAAGAGCTGATGACTCTACTACAGAAATACAATATCAAATTAGAAGATGTGAAAGACTATCACGTTTATTCAATCGCGGATAACAATACCCCTCAGCTTTCCGCTGACAGATTGGAATACACGTTGGGAAATCTTTTAAACTATAATTTTTCAACAATAGATGAAATAAAAACTTTTTATCATGATATTTGTGTAGGCTATAATGAATATGGATTAAAAGAATTGTTATTTCAGACACCAGAAGTGTTAAAGCAGTTTTCCTATTCCATGTTAAAAACATCAAAATCTTATGTTTCCGATGAGGATCGCTTCTCTATGCAGCTACTGGCAGAAATATTACGTTATGCTTTATCCGAGCGGGTTCTTACGATTACCGATTTATATGCCGATGAACCATATGTTATTAAAAAACTTTGTGCTGATTCTTTATGTGCAAAAAAATGGGAACAATTTACTGCAACCTGTCAGATAAAAAGAAGCATTATTCATCCAGAGAAAGGAATTTGGTTTAAAGTCGATGCAAAAAAACGTTATATTGACGGTCTCTGCTCCTGTGGTGAAAGAGCATCAAAACTTTTCCCGGACTTCAACTGCTCCCTTGAAAAATTCTTACACACCGATTTCTCCTACTGGGTTGGTGTCCCCGAATAAATAAGAGACTTACTTTTAATATAGTCAGATTCAGCGAAACGCAAAGGATTTCAAATATAATATGAAATCTATTTCAAACATTATCAATATATTCGTATATAAACACATACTTCTAATTTGCTCACAGGATTAGGGATAACTTTCATTTTGTATTTGGATGCTAGTTTTTAGTTACAGGATTAGTCCTTCTCATATAAGACCTTGAAATGTAGCGTCTATCTTAAAGCTACATCACATTCATGCTTTCTCAAAAACTGATTCACGCTTTCCTTGCTGGGAATTGATGTCTGTCCGCCAAGTGTCTGTACGGATATCGCACTGGTGGCAGATGCAAGCAACAAAGCATCCTGTAATGTATATCCATGATGTATGCAATACGTAAATGCACCATGAAAGATATCTCCTGCTCCTGTTGTGTCCACCGCAGAAACAGGGAATGCTTCCATATGATGAATTCCTTTTGCATCCTCAAACAAAAGTCCCTGATCTCCCAACGTCACAACGATATTCCTGTGATTCAAGGTATGCAATGCTTTAAATGTTTGCTTCCAGCTATCCGGATTCTGAACAGTAATTTCTATATTACTGTATTGTCTTGCATAATCCTGTGAACAGACAAGATAGGTCACTTGCTGAGCGAGTACTTTGGTTTCTTCATGATAAGTACCGGCATCCATCACACTATCAATATCAGAAAACCTACGCAATGCTTCCATGGATGCCTGCAGCTCATGACCGTCCAGTAATAGAATATCAGCATCTTCCGGAAATTTAAAATTCAGCTTTCCCTGTACACCCGGGCAGTTGAATATTGTACGATACCCGTTCGAGGAGTTAGCGATAATGGCGCTAAGCGGAGTTGTGAAATGCTCATCCGTAATCAGATACCTTGTATCAACACCAGCTCTTTCTAACACCCTGCGTATCTCTGTACCATAAAAATCCCTGCCACATCGTGAAATCAGCGCAGTATCCGCTTTCCAAAGTGCACAAAGATACGCCGCGTTAGCTGCCGGAGCTCCTATGCAGGAAAACGGCTCCATAATTCTATATTTCTGATTTTCAATCAATGGCTCATGGATTGGAAATGTCAGATCATAGGCACACTGCCCTATACACACGATACTCATAAATACAACCTCCATATCCTTATTCACATATGTCTTAATGATATCATACTTGTAATACTTTACAAGAGAAGCTGCGTGAATGCTCATTCATAAATCTGAGATAAATTAAGAAATACAAATGTTTTTTCAGATTTTGGCATAAAAAATTACAGATTTTGCTGATGGTTTTCACAAAATTGTAGATAGCATCAAACGCTTGCCACATTCTTTAGTTAAGTAATGACGCTATATTTAGGAGCAAATACGATATGGTAGTTCAAATTCCATGTTACATGCTGTGCATCCATAGTGTATGTGATAATGTATGTACGCCTTACATACTAATTTCATTAACCTTCTTTTGATCTCCTTCGCAGTTACCAGACCACACTTTTATAGTATCAAAAGGAGTTCTATAATGATTCATTACTGGAATCTTGATATCTGAATTAAAAGCTGAATCCTGTAATATGTAGATTATCTCTGTATATACGTAAATTGTAAATGTGGAGACTTTCTCAAATATTCTGTCTGACTAACGAATTTGTTTTTCGCTCTTTCTTCAACGCACTAAAATTCTTAACATATATAAAAAAGTGGCTGCCTGATAATTTCACAATGAAATGCACAGGGCCGCTTGATTCAGCCGGTTTTATTGATATGATACAAGTATGTCCAGAAATGCGTTCCCGTACTTCTCATACTTCACTTCTCCCACACCACTGACCTTTAGTATTTCCTCCTTGGACTGCGGCAGCTTTGCACACATGTCGTGCAATGTCTTATCAGAAAATATCATGTACGGTGGAACATGGGCTTTCCTTGCCAGTTGAGAACGGCAAATCCGCAGAAGCTCAAACAGTTGGCTGTCCTTAGCCGCAGCTTGCGGTAGTGCAGTACGCGTCTGTTTTTCTTTAACAACCTTCATCATCAGCGGCTCCTTTTCCTCTAGGAGTTCCTCCTGATGAATTGTTAATACAGAATATCCATCCTCACTCTGCTTCAGAATCCCCTGAAACTGCAAATGCTGCAGCACCTCATAAAGATAACTGCGGGAGCTGTCCTTCAGCCTTCCATAGGATGGATTACGATCCAGATGATAGCTTTTAATTTTTGCATTGGCACTTCCTCTGACAATATCCACGATTATCGTTTTTCCAAAGCGTTCGCCGCTGTGACGGATACATTCCACAAGGCATACCGCATCCTGTGTAATATCGCGTTCCTCATACTGCGTCAAACAGTTGGAGCAATTTCCGCAATAGCCTTCACGTTCCTCACCAAAGTACTTCAACATATAATGCCGCAGACAGCCGGGAATCGTACAATAAAAGGTCATAGACTTTAACCGGTCCTTTTCCTTCTGCAGCAGCTCCATGCGCGTATCCTCATCCATATCCTCATGGCCACTCCCCTGCTCAATCAGAAACTGATTCAGGCGAACATCCTTACCACTGTAGAGAAGGATACAATCTGCAGCCTCACCATCCCGTCCGGCTCTGCCTGCCTCCTGATAATAGCTTTCCATATTCTTTGGCATATTGAAATGCACGACAAAGCGGACATTGGACTTGTCGATCCCCATCCCGAAGGCATTGGTAGCGACCATGATAGGCTTTCTGTCATAAATGAAATCATCCTGATTGCGCATACGTTCTTCATCACTCAATCCTGCATGATAGCGGGTAGCCGCAAATCCATCGCTGCACAGGCGCTCGCACACCTCCTCTACCGTTTTTCTCGAGAGGCAGTATACAATACCTGCATACTCAGTATTGTTTTTCACATACTGCAAAAGTGCCTGATATTTATCCTTCGGCTTCTCCACAGCGAAATACAGATTTTTGCGGTCAAAGCCTGTTGTAATCGTGTATGGCTCTTTCATGTCCAACAGCTGTAAAATATCTTCCTTTACCTGCGTTGTAGCTGTTGCGGTAAATGCCGAAATAATCGGGCGCTGCGGCATTTCCTGAAGAAATTCACGAATCTGAAGATAATGCGGCCGAAAATCCTGTCCCCACTGACTGACACAATGAGCCTCATCCACACAGACCATAGATATTTTCATTTCCTTTGCAAAGCTCAAAAACTCCTCACTCATCAGCCGTTCCGGTGCCACATAAATAATTTTATACGTATAGCCGCGGGCAAGCGAAAGCGCCTTACGGTATTGTGCATAGGATAAGGAGCTATTCAGATAGGCAGCTCGGATACCTGCCTGATTCAATGTTCCCACCTGATCCTTCATCAGGGAAATCAGAGGCGAAATGACCAGGGTAATCCCCTCCAGCATAACCGCGGGTACCTGATAGCAAATGGATTTCCCTGCACCTGTCGGCATAATTCCCAAAACATCACGATGCTTTAGGATATTGTCAATCAGCTCCTGCTGCCCCTCGCGAAAGCTTTCATACCCGAAATATTTCTTTAAAATCTCTGTCGCTTTCATACAGAGTACCCTTCCTTGATCAGATATTTACGTACATCACTAATAAAATACAGGGAGCCTGTAATGACAAGAGGTCTGTCGTTCTGCAATGCATAAGCAATCGCTCTTTCATAGCTCTCCATGATATGAACATGATCCCTTCCCCTGAGCAGACTCACATCCAGAGCGCGCTCATTCTGAAACGGTACCACCAGGATATCATCGCACACCGTTTCCAGCTCGCACAGCATATCCTCGAAATTTTTATCCTTTAATACAGAAAACAGTACCTGTACCTCCTTCATACGCTTCAGATTATCACACAGCGCATGAATTCCGTCCGCATTGTGTGCACCATCCAGTATAATCAAAGGATTCCTTGAAATCGTTTCAAAGCGTCCAATCCACACCGCCGCAGATAGTCCTGCTCTCAACTGTGCTTCCTCAAGCTGAATATAGCGGTGCTCCTGCAGATAGGTACATACCTCAATGGCTAATGCGGCATTGCGGCATTGATACCGGGCCTTTCCCGCCAAGGAAATGTCCTTCCTGTCTCCATAAGTAAAGGTTAATCCATCCTGTGTTTCCTGAATATCACTGATGCGCTGCAGCTGTATACAGGCGGCATGTGCAGCAGCTGTATGCTTCTGAAACACCTTTAGACAGCATGCTTTCTCCTCTGCAGTAATTAAATCGACGCCCTCTTTCACAATACCGGCCTTTTCACCGGCAATTTTCTCCAACGTATCACCGAGAAATTCCATATGATCCATACCGATATTGGTGATAACAGATACCAGTGGAATCAGGATATTGGTTGCGTCCAGTCTGCCGCCGAGCCCGGTTTCAAACACACAGAAATCCACAGCCTCCTCCAGATAATAGATAACTGCGATACACATGTCAATTTCAAACATACTGAGATCCCATTCCATCCAGCTGTCATAATACCGATTGGCAATATCCACAAAGGCATCCTCACGGATATCCTGATCATTTATACGGATACGATCCAGGTGAGTAATCATATACGGAGAGGTAAAGCTGCCCACCTTGTAGCCAGCAGTCTGTAAAATGCTGCGGATATCGTTGGTTGTGCTTCCTTTGCCGTTTGTTCCTGCAATATGTATACTTTTCAGTTGATTTTGCGGATTTCCCAAAGCTGCCATGTATTGCTTGAAGTGCTCCAGTCCATAGCCGCGGTTTTTTCTTTGTTCAATAATGCGAATGACGGCATCCGCCTGCTGAAATTTCATTCGCTCAGCCTCCAGTCAATCGGTGTTCTTCCCATTTCCTTTAAACAGGTATTGATCGTGGAAAACGGCTTGCTTCCGAAAAAGCCTCTGGATGCAGAAAGGGGGGAAGGGTGTGCAGACTGAATGATGCGGTGCTGTGCCCCTGTAATTAACCGTGCTTTTTTCTGTGCGTGATTTCCCCACAGTACAAACACGATTCCCTGTTCCTGTTCATTCAAAACAGAAATCACAGTATCTGTAAAGACTTCCCATCCTTTTTTATTATGAGAATACGCTTCCCCTTCCCGTACCGTCATAACCGTATTCATTAAGAACACACCCTGTCTAGCCCACTCCAGCAAACAGCCGTGAGACGGTGCATCCACGCCAAGATCATCCTTCAGCTCCCGGTAGATGTTTTTCAGACTGCGGGGAACGGGTACACCCTTTTTAACGGAAAAGCATAGCCCGTGTGCCTGCTGTGGCTGATGATACGGATCTTGCCCCAGTATAACGACCTTGACATCCTGTAACGGGCAGCTGGTAAAGCAGGTAAATACATCCTCTCTTGGAGGATAAATTGTTTTCTGTGCATATTCCTCATCCAGAAACTGCATGAGCTTTCGATAATATTCCTTTTGTTCTTCCTGCCGGAAAAGTTCTTCCCAGTTCTTCATGTTATCACTTCCTCAAACGGTATAATCATACCATAAATAAGGTTCAGGTAACAGTACAAGAGCGATGAACCTGTAGTATATAAATTCATAGGATAATGATTTACGGTCTTTCATGATGGTCAGTGTCGCAACCATAAATAAACCTTTACATTGCCAATTATGCGTCTACATGCTATGCTATGTATAGATAAAGGAGCGTGATTTACATGCGTAAATATGGAAAGCTCTTCTCACACATTATCATAATTTCCCTTCCCCTGTTGTTTCTTTACATCGTACGGTTAAATTTCTATTTCTTTGAAATTCCTGCATTTTCTGAACAGAGAGCGTTTCATATCCTGTACTGGCTGTTGTCGTATATCTTGTATTTCCTCTGCGTCATAGCGCTTTTGATCATAAGGGGCAGGGTTTCCAGCAGATGGGTGCTTGCAGGTATTCTTGAAATTCTTCTATTATCGCCCCTGTTCTGGTTTAACAACCGTATGTGGCATATGTTTTTTAGTCAGTTTAATTCAAATATTTTGATGGGTTTCACACTGATCATCCTATACATTTATCTGTTTCTTGACGCACATTTCAAGGAACGCCAACACAATTCATAGAAAATTGATCACAGGCTGAAATATTAAGCATCCAGGTATCCATGCACTGTGTGTTTCCTAAAGCTGCTGAAACATTCAGTTCTATAATTCAGTTTTGATGTTGTCTAACCTATAAAAATGAATTCCAAAGAAAAAGTGTCGGATATGCAGCGATGAGCTCATCCCTATATCTGGCACTTTATGTATTCTATATATCTGTTTTTTGATCAATATCACGAAGCTGATGCGAGTCACATTCCACGCTCAAAACTGTCTCTGTGTATTTTTTTAACAGCTGTTTTCCACCCTGTTCTCCCTGCAATTCAAGCAGCTCCCTGTAATATTTTCTGGGAAAGATAGCAGGATTTCGATAGCTGCCGTTACAGGAGGTACAGACGATATGCTCTCCATCGGAACACTTGAGCAGCTTTTGCAGAGTGGACAGCTTTAGATACGGCTGATCGGCCACACACAGCAGTGCCTGATCGCCTGTACTGTGTGCGATACCAAGACGAATGGAAGCAGCCTGTCCTTCATCGGCATACGGGTTTGCAATAACGACAGCACCATAGGCTATTGCCAGCTTCGCAATTTCATCATACTGTGTTATAACGATGAGTTTATCCTGCTTCAGACTGGCCAGCTTTTGCAGGGTATGCGCAATCAAGGGCATACCCTCAAGCTCATACAGCAGCTTATTGCCCTGAAATCTACGTGAATATCCCGATGCCATAAGAATCAGATCAGTCCTCATCCTTATTCAGCAACACCTTTTCCGCTGTGATTGGCAGGGTACGCACCTGTACACCGCTTGCATGCGCAACCGCCGAAGCAATCGCAGGCGCCGGGGTATTGATTACCACCTCACCGATGGATTTTGCCCCAAACGGCCCGTTATCCTCATAGCTGCTTTCAAAATCAACACGGATTTCACCGACATCCTGACGGGTCGGTATTTTATATTGCAGAAAGGAGCTGTTGCGCATTCTGCCCTTTGGTGAATAGGTGATATCCTCATATAACGCCATACCGATTCCCTGTGCAATACCACCTTCTGTCTGAATTCTAGCAAGATTTGGATTGATGATCGTTCCGCAATCAACGACTGCCACATAATCGACCATCGTAATCTCTCCGGTCAGCTTATCCACATCCACCTCTGCGATTCCTGCCATAAACGGTGGTGGAGATGTCGGGGAACAATGGGACGCACTGGCAATCAGACATTCTCCCCTTCCACCTGCAAAGCAGCGGTTCGCAAAGTCAGCAAGCATCATTTCTTTGCCATCCTCCAGGGCATAGATGCTCTCACCGTCAAAGGTGATATGCTCTGCATCTACCTCGAGAAGAACGGCTGCTTCCCGTATTATCTGCTTTCGCAGCTCCTCACAGGTTTTCACAACAGCCATACCGGTTACATAGGTTGTCGCAGAAGCATATGATCCGGTATCGTAAGGAGAAGCGTCTGTATCCACCGCCTGCGTAATGATTTTATCCACATCACAATCCAGACATTCTGCGGCCATCTGTGCAAGAATTGTATCACATCCGGTACCCATATCCGTCGCGCCGATAGATAATGTATAAAATCCGTCATCCTGCAGCTTAATAACAGTAGATGCGATATCCACATTCGCAATACCGCTTCCCTGCATGGATAATGCCACACCAAGACCGCGAACCTTATCGCCCATATCACGCCGCAGCCCTTTCTCTTTCCAGCCAATCATATCCATCGCTTTTTTCAGACAGCGATCCAATGCACAGCTGTTCAGATGCTCACCATAATACTGCATCATGATCTCATCCTCCTGCACCATATTTTTCAGGCGCAGCTCACAGGGATCCATGTGCAGCGCATCCGCAAGCTCATTCACCGCAGATTCGATTGCAAACTGACCCTGCGTTGCCCCATAGCCGCGGTAAGCGCCCGCCGTCATGGTATTGGTATAAACGACATCAGAAACAAAGCGGCTTGCCTTTACATGATTATAAATTGGTAAGGACTTATGACCGCTCAATCCGACCGTTGTAGAGCCATGCTCCCCATATGCTCCGGTATTGGAAAGGGTATGCAGATCGATTGCCAGGATTGTTCCATCCTTTGTGGCACCGATTTTCACATGCATGCGCATTTCATGGCGGGAATTGCTGGCCATGAAGGTCTCCTCTCTTGTATAGACGAGCTTACACGGCTTTCTCAGCTTCCATGTCACGAAAGCAGTAAAAATTTCTGTACAGCCGGTCTGCTTGGCACCAAAGCCGCCCCCGATGCGCGGTTTGATTACTTTAATCTGCGATTTGGGAAGCTCCAGAGCGTTGGCAACCATGCGGCGGATATGAAAGGGTACCTGTGTGGAGCTAACCACATTCAGACGCCCGTAGGTATCCATAAATGCATAGGAACGAAAGGTTTCCATCATCGCCTGCGCATTGGCCAGGGTATGGTAATCACGCTCCAGAATCACATCGCATTCTGAAAATGCCTCCTCCACATCACCAACGATGCTTTCATCGTGAGAATGCAGATTACGCAGCCGTTCATTTCCTATATCACACAGCAGCTTGTAATCATCCTCCTTATGAACGATCACCGGATGATCAAGCGCCTTTGTGAAATCCAGGACAGCATCGTATACCTCATAATCAACCTGAATCAGCTTTCTTGCTTTTTCTGTACAGGCTTCATCCCTGCCTACGATGATTGCGACCTCATCCCCCACATAACGCACAACCTCATCCAGTATTTTGCGGTCATAGGGGGAAGGCTCAGGATACGTCTGTCCAGCCAAGGTAAAGCGTGAGGCAGGAACATCCTTCCATGTATATACCGCTTCAATTCCGGGAACACGTTTTGCTTTACTCGTATCAATTGCGCGTATTCTTGCATGAGCATGGGGAGAGCGAAGCAGCTTGATCACAAGACAATCCGCAGGTGCAAGATCATCCGTATACACCGGCTGTCCGCTTAATAATGCATACGCATCCTTCTTTACAACGGAACGATTGATGTACTTCATACCGTATGCTCTCCTTTCTGCAGCCATGCTTCAATCGCACGCAGCTGTCCCATATAGCCGGTACAGCGACAGAGATTGCCTGCCAGCCAATGCTTGATTTCCTCCCTGTTCCAGCTTTTCTTTTCTTTTTTCATGGCTAATACCTGCATGATGAAGCCCGGGGAACAAAAGCCGCACTGCTCTGCGCCCTCCTTTGCCATGAAATCCGCAAACTCCTTTGCCTCCTGTTCCAGTCCCTCCAGCGTTGTTATGCGATGACCGTTGGCACGTCCAATTAAAACACTGCAAGAGAGCACAGGCTGTTCATCCATCCATACGGTACAAAGTCCGCAGTTTGTCGTCTCACAGCCGCATTTCACACTCTTATATCCGTGACTGCGTAAAAACTGCAGCAGTGTCAGCTCCGCAGAAGCCTCCTCCTGGATACGTTTATCGTTTACCGTGATTTCTATTTTCATACGTGTGTCTCCCCTTCCAGCTTTTTCAACAGACGCAGTGTCAGCGCATAAACGAGTGCACGACGATAGGATGCGCTTCCCCGCATATTATCTTCACATTCCACCTGTTCCTGCAGCTGCCTTGCGACTGCCTGCAGATCACTGCTCCATGTTCGATCATAACGGATGGCCCGCTTTGGCCGGGAACCAGCCACAATACGCAGCTCATCCCCCATTCTGGCAGCTGCCATATTCAATACCGGAAGATCCGTCGCACTCTTTCGCACACAGGCATAGGCGGTCTTAACCGGCTCCTTCTTTATATAGATATGCGTCAGGATATCCCGCTCATAAGGCATTGCGGCATAGTCCTGTAAGGATACGATTCCCTGCTTATACAGATGTACCTCGACCTGCAGACAAAGCAGTGCGCACAAAACATCGGAAAATCCAAAACGGGAATACAGTGAGCCTCCCAGAGTTGCCGTATTGCGAAGCTGCACGCCGACGATATCCTTACACGCATCCTGCAGCAGTGTTCCATATGCCTTACGCAGGCCCTCATGGGTTTCCAGTGATCGAAGGGATGTCATCGCTCCAATCAAAAACCCGTTTTCACCCTCCTGAATGGTATCCAGATGCAAATCACATAAATCGATCGCTACCGGAATGGTTCGCTCCTGCATACGCAGCCACAGCATTCCTCCCATGATCTGATTCATGCGGTTTTTCTGCAGCAGCTCCATTGCTTCATCAAGGCTTGCGGCCCTGTGGTATTGCAGAATGTTCAGCATAACAATTCTCCTTCCATATAAGTATTGGTTCACTTGTCGTTCCTGTTACCGTAAAGGTGTCTCCGTACAGGGCCTGATAATAACCGGCGCATTCCCTGGCCATTTCCACACGGCTCCCTGTCATGCGGGCATACAGCGTTCCCTGATGTAGCAGCAGAATTTCATCGGCATATTGCAATGCAAGATTGGGATCATGCATACTGATCAGCATACTTTTCCCCTGCTGCTTCAGCCTGGTGACCTCCTGCAGAAACTGATGCTGGCGGCGATAATCAAGATAGGTGCATGGCTCATCCATAACCATAACCTCCGCTTCCTGTAAAAAGGCTCTTGCGACATAGGTCATTTGCAGCTCTCCCCCGCTGATTTCCTGTAACAGCTTTCCTTTCAAATGCGACAGCCGCCATTCCTGTAACAGACTGTCCACACGTTCATACTGCTTTTTTGAAGGCAAGGCAAAGGGTGAGATGTGTCGTGCAAAGCCGCTGACAATACATTCCTCCACCACGAAATCCTCCACCGTTTCCTTAATCTGAGGCACATAGCTGAACAGGGCAGCCAGCTGCTTCTGCTTGAAGCTGCGAATATCTGTTTGCTCAGAAAGAATGCTTCCCTCATAGGGATAATATTGCAGCAGAGATCGTATCAGCGTCGTTTTTCCACTGCCGTTTTCCCCCAGCAGCATCACAATACGGCCGCTCTTTATAGCAAAGCTGATATCCTGCAAAATCACATTGTCCTGCAGCCTGACAGAAAGATGTTGTACACGAATCATACATGCAGCCTTCCCTTCATAAATAAAACAATCAATACCAGCGCCCCAAACAGGCTGGTCAGGATACTGATTGGAATTTCAATGGTCAAAAGAGTTCTTGCCAGCGTATCACATACAAGCAGAAAGATCGCTCCGCTGATTGCGGTAATTCCCATCGTTTGGGAAACAGGCTTCTTTACTGCAATGCGTATGATATGCGGAATCAGCAGGGATACCCAGCTGACAATTCCCGCTACACTGATAACACTGGATATCAGAAGTGTTGCCAGTAACAGAGACGTCCAGCGAATCACCTTCGTGTTGACACCAAGCGTACTCGCTTCCTCGCCAAACGCTAACAGCTGAATCTGCCAGCGTAACAGATACAGTCCGATCATTCCAAAGGAACATAATACAAGGGTGATAAGAACCGAAGGCCAGGAAGCATCGGAAAAGCCTCCCATCAGCCAGTATTCCATATTGGCCAGCTGTGTCGCAGGATCCGCATATAATTTCATCATCATCATGAGGGAAGTCGCAACCGCCTGCAGAATGAGTCCGGCAACCACCAGGTTTAAAATCCGATTCCCTCTGATACGGGATGCCATGAAAAAGGTCAGGATAACAAGCACCATTCCCATGAGAAAGGCACAAAGCTCCACAAACCACGCCTCCTGATAAACCAGAATGGCAAAGACTGCCCCCAGGGAACAGCCGCTGCTTGCCCCGATCACATCCCCGCTTGCCAGCGGATTTCGAAAAATTGTCTGATAGACAACACCGGATACAGCAAGTGCTGCTCCGCTGATGCATACGAGCAGAATTCTTGGCATTCGAAGATTCCAAACAAGGGAACGGGTGAGCGCATCACCGGAAAACAGCAGCGCCCTTCCGATATCGGAAAGACTGCTGCCGTATCTTCCCACACACAGAGAACACAAAACCAGCACTGCCAGCAGCAACACAAGCCAGAATCTGCGTTTCATATCAAAGTCCCAAATCGCTGTTTGTTACATCGATTTTATAAAAAGTCTTGTAAAAATCCTTAGCCTCCTGCTTCACAGTATCCATGGACAGATTATCCGGATACAGCGTTGCATATGCCCACAATGTTCCCAGACAGCTCGAAAGATTCGGTGTATCCCAAGTTTCCAGCGTACTTGGAAATTCATAGACCTGCTTATTTTTTACTGCGTCCAGGGAAGCCAGTGCAGCATCATCCAGTACATCACTGACCCTGGCACCGCCGTTTTCAAGGAAAATCACATCCGGATTCCTTTCCAGCAGCGTTTCCTTTCCTATCGTACTCCAGCCCTTACCGGCCTTAGACATAACATTTTCAGCCCTTGCTTGTTTCAACAGACCATTCTGGAACATATCCGTTCCTGCCCCCTCCAGCAGTGTACTTCCCGCCATATACACGCTTTTCGCAACACCGGTATCCGTAATATACTGTTCAAGCAACCCGTCACGATATGTAAAGTACTTCTCTGCTTCCTCATGCGCCCCCAATACGCTTGCGATCAGATTCACTGCTTCATCGTAATCGCTCTGTGTTTCCGGATTTAACAGAATCACCTTCATACCGGCATCTTCTAGCTTACCTGCATAGCTTTTCAAGCTGACTGGAAGAAAGGCTACATCCGCTTTTGTTTTGATAGCGGCCTCCACATTGAAGGATTTTTTATTTCCCATAGCCGGAAGTGAAACAACCTCAGGAGCAGCCTTCTTATAAATTTCCCGCTGACCCGCTTTCATCTCCACACCGACAAGTTTATCCTTCTGCCCCAGCCCAATCACGGTACTCGTTGCGATATAATATCCGCTGATTACCTTTTCAGCAGGCTTATCAAAGGTTACCTTTCTCCCTGCCTGATCCGTGACAGTAAAGCCTTCCTGCTTCTTTAATTCCTCATCCTTGCCCTTGTCACTGCATGCCAGTACCGAAACTGCCATCAGCAGGGACATGGCTGTCATTAAAAACTTTTTCATTTCTCAGCCTCCATTGCTGTGAGAATGTAATGCTTTACATCCTCATACGATTCCTTATCCAGATCAAGGACAGTTACATCCTCTCTGGCTGCTATTTCATGAATATATTGTATATCATATTTCTTTAAAACACCAAGTATGTTTGGAAATTTATCAATCACTTCCAGCAGTGTTTTCAGATAGTGTTCTTCATTTTGTTCCAGATGTCCGATTTCATCCAGAATCAGTATTCTGTTTTCATAGGCTTTAGCCTGTATCAAAAGCTCCTTACCAAAGGTATCAAATACCCCAGGTATCACTTCATTCCATGTCTCATGCTGGATGGAAAAGCGCTGATCGTTGTTTTCCATAGCATGAAGAGCATGCAGATAAAAGCCACTGCGTCTTGTTCCCTCATAAAAAGGGAGCGTCACAAAGCCGCAGACAGACTTATGACACTCCCGGATACATTCCTGAATACAGGTAGACTTTCCAATCTGCTTTTGTCCGGTCAGGAAAATCTTCATATTATTTCTTTTCGCTTTTTTTCTTCGGTAAAACCAGATTCAGCAACGTAGCTATTACAAAGGTCATGATGATACCGTTCTGTGCAAAGATGTTTCCTACCCAGGAGGGCAGCTGTGCAAGAACAGCCGGTACATTTCCAATACCGACACCCAGACCAATCGCAAGTGCGACAATTAAACCGTTACGCTCATCCAGCGGTTCTCTTGTCAGTGATTGAATACCGCTCACCAGAATCATCGCAAACATGATGACAGCAGCTCCACCCAGTACTGACTGCGGCATTACAGAGAATAATGCACTCAGCTTAGGACAGAAGCCGCATAAAATCAGAAAGACTGCCCCTGTCATAATGACAAAGCGGTTGACTACCTTAGTTACTGCGACTAGGCCGACATTCTGTGAAAAGGAGGTGTTTGGCAGGACGCCAAAGACTGCCCCCAGAATGGAACCAAGACCATCGGCCATAACGCCACCCTGCAGCTCCTTATCTGTTGCCTCGCGATCCAAGCCGCCGTTTGCCACACCGGATACATCACCGATGGTTTCCACCGTCGTCGCAATAAACATGATTCCCATTGCGATAATCGCCTGTCCATGGAATTCAAAGGCAACCGGCATAAAGGCAGGAAGCGCAAACCAGCTGGCAGAGGCTACCTGTGTGAAATCAACCATGCCCAGCATGATTGCCAGAATATAGCCTGCAACGATACCAATCAGAATAGAAGCGTTATTGATAGCTCCCTTAAACTGCTTCGCAACCAGAATCACGATAATGACAAAGGTTCCCACCAGCAGATGATTGGTACTTCCAAAATCCGCAGCACCGTTACCACCGCCAAAGTAGTTGATTCCAACTGGCAGCAAAGACAGCCCGATGGATATGATGACCAGACTTGTAACAACCGGAGGAAACAGCTTGCGCAGCGGCTTGATAAAATACCCGAGCACCATTTCAAAAATACCGCCGATAAGGCTTGCCCCCATCAGTGCGCCATATCCAAAGGCAGCACCGATTGCCTTCGCCGTACCGATAAAGCCGGAGCTTGTCCCCATAACGATCGGCAATCCGCTTCCGATTTTCCAAAACGGATACAGCTGAAACAAAGTCGCAATACCAGCCACAAACATAGCGTTCTGAATCAGTGTCATTTTCAGCACACCGCTCATTTCCAGCATCCCGCAGACGATAATCAGCGGCGATACATTTCCCAGAAACATTGCAAGGATATGCTGAATCCCAAGTGGCAGCGCCTTTTTCAGCGGTACCGTTCCATCCAGTTCATAGATGGAATCTTTCTTTTTTTCTTCCATAACTTTCTCCTTCAAATAAAAAAGCTCCCGTCAAACATGCGGGAACCAATCTTTTATCATGCAGATAATAAAATGATTAGTTCCGTAGTCCCAAAAGTATCGGTTTGGGGTAGAGACATTCGCACCATACCACGCGAATTATACGAAACGTAAAGATTTTACCATATATTGTATTATTTTTCTACACAAATAAACACTTTACCTGTCAGAACTGCTACGATTTGTTATTGTACATTGAGGATTAAGAAATCCATAAGGTATCTGATAGAGGGTACTCGTTACTTATGAGCTTACAGCCATACGATACTTTTGTCTTTTTGCCCTTGGCTAAGCTATTTTCTCCTATATAAATCGGTCAGCAGGTACTTGCGATTTACAAATAAGATGTAAGTAAAACAACCGGGCAACATACATCTTGCATACATTTTGAAGGTAAAAGAATGATAATGAAGGCAATTTTATCCCCTATGCTTGCCACATGTACATCGTCTTGTGTTTGTTGAATTGCAGCCACTCAACATGGAGTTCAGATAAAAGGGAATTGCTGTTCTATTTTTCTATCTATATAGCATCCCTATGACATAGATTCCTGTTTCATGCATGTATTTCTATCCTATGCAATCACAGTGTTGATAAAGTATATCAATGAAATTAAAAGAAACTTGCTAACGATCTTTTCCGACGATGAATGGTTAGAGGGTGCATAATCAATAGCTTTCTAAAGTGCCCCAATTCATACTATACCCGCATTTTCAATAACAAAAATATACTTCTGTTTATAAATTTTATAAACAGAATAAATCATCATTAACCATAGATAAATAGTTTCCAGGTATGCATACATGTTAAAATAATACTATAGAATATAAAGATAACGCAAAGAGAGGTGAATCAATGACAAAACTGAAAGAAAAAATCAACGAAGCATTAACTTCTGTATTACCAATTACCTGTATTGTATTTTTATTAAGCATCACAATTACACCAATGCCAATCGGAACTATGCTTCTGTTTGCATGCGGTGCTGTCATGCTGATTATCGGCATGGGCTTCTTCTCACTGGGGGCAGATATGTCAATGATGCTTATGGGAGAAGGCATCGGTACGATACTCACGACTTCCAGAAAACGAGTGTTGATGATATGTATCACCTTCATAATCGGCTTTATCATAACAATAGCAGAGCCGGATCTTACTGTGCTTGCACATCAGGTACCCGGTATTCCTGACAATACACTGATTTGGACGGTAGCTGCCGGTGTCGGTATATTTCTGGTAATGGCCCTGTTAAGAATTCAGTTTCATTGGAAGCTGAGATATTTACTTATGCTGTTTTATGGTCTGGTATTCGTACTTGCTTATTTTTCTATGGATAACTTCATGGCCGTTGCCTTTGACTCGGGCGGTGTGACAACCGGGCCGATTACGGTTCCCTTCCTTATGGCTCTGGGTGTCGGTATGGCGAATATCACACAGAAGCATGCAGAGGAGGAGAGCTTCGGTATTGTAGCCCTGTGCAGCATTGGTCCTGTACTGGCGGTACTGCTTTTGGGTATCCTGTATGAGCCTCAGGGTGCAACCTATACACCGTTTGAGATGGTACATGTGGAAACAAGTAAGGATGTCATTCAAACCTTTTTGCAAGAGCTTCCGCATTATATGTGGGAGGTCAGCAAGGCTCTGCTTCCGATCCTGTGCTTCTTCCTCATATTTCAGCTTATCAGCAGCTACTTCAATCGACGCTCAATCATAAAAATCCTGATAGGATCGCTATACACCTATATTGGACTGATTCTGTTTCTGTGTGGTGTAAATGTGGGCTTTATGCCTGCCGGCTATTTTATAGGCACTGAAATTGCTGCTTTATCCTATAACTGGATTCTCATCCCAATCGGTATGCTGATTGGCTTCTTCGTAGTAAAGGCGGAACCGGCTGTCCATGTACTTACACGACAGGTAGAGGATATGTCTTCCGGTGCGATATCCACAAAGGCTATGCTCTATTCCCTGTCCATAGGGGTAGGGCTATCACTTGGAATTGCGATGCTGCGCATCCTTACCGGAGTCAGTATTATGGTCTTCCTGATACCGGGTTATCTTATAGCAATCAGCCTCAGCTTTTTTGTTCCCAAGGTATTTACCGGGATTGCCTTTGACTCAGGCGGTGTGGCGAGCGGGCCGATGACGGCTACGTTTCTTCTTCCTCTTGCCATGGGTGCGTGTGAACAGCTTGGCGGCAATGTCATGCTGGATGCCTTTGGAATCGTCGCGATGGTTGCCATGACCCCGCTATTAACAATTCAGATTCTGGGTCTGTTTATGAAGAAAAAGAAGAAAAAGGATACGGATACACTTCAGGAGGATATTATCATGGAATTTGAGGAAGCCGCAAATGAACGGACAGAAAGTTAAATGTCTGGTAGTTATTGTTAATCGGGATAAGGGAGAGCTGGTCGCAGACATATGCAAACAGTATCAGCTGTATTTCACCTATGGCATTCTGGCGCTTGGAACAGCAGGCTCTGATCTTCTTGACTACCTGGGTATTGGTGAAACAGATAAGGAGCTGTTATTCTGCTGCCTTCCGGCTTGGCTGGAAAAGGAAGTCATGCATAAGGTGGCAGCTGAAACACAGATTAGAAAAATGGGTCATGGTGTTATGTTTACGATACCGCTGAGTGGAATCAGCAGTTTATTTCAGAGCAAAATATTATGTGGAAGAACCAATGAGGAGAAACAGATGGAACAAAAAGAACGCAAATATGAGCTAGTTGTCGCAGTCGTTGAACACGGCTGGCGCGATCAGGTTATGGAGGCTGCCCGGGAAGCAGATGCTACGGGAGGAACCGTACTGCATGCACGGTCCCTTCACGAGGATGATTCCGCAACATTTTTCGGTATTAAGCTGCAGGGAGAAAAAGATGTCGTCGTCATCCTGTCCGCTCACGAGAATTACAAGCATATCATGGATACCGTCAATAAGGCTGCAGGGTTTCAGACAGAGGCCAAAGGACTTATCTTCTCCATGCCGGTGGATGAATTTATCGGTATGTAGGATTTCACTACAAGCTGAAACTGCCCTTAAACGATCTTAAAAGAATCGCTGTAAGATTATTCTATTCGTATCAAATAGAAGATTAAACGAAAAAACAGGAGCGATTGCTGATAATCACTGAATCACAGGATAATCGGCATGCTTCTGTTTTTTCTTATCAAAATTTCTATTGCTATGAAAGCTTCTGTTTGCTAATCGTCATGATCCGTATCCTTATCCCATTCCAAAATGCTCCCCTTAAAGGCATCTATTGTATAATCGTACTCTGTATTCCCCTTTCTGAATTCGATTTCATACACGGATTGTCCATCGTCATTTTCCAGCTTTGCCTTTGTGAACAGCACTTCCTTCTCCTGCAAGCCGGCATGACTCAATGCCGTATTCTTCGCCTTATCCACACCGATATACGAAGCGGATGGCTTTGACTGCTCCTGACTCTGTATCTTTCGTTTCTCGGCCTTTCGTTCAATAATGGTTCCCTTCACAGCATCAATCTCATAATCATATTCTGTTGTTGCGCTTATAAATTCAATTTCATACACCGGCTGACCATCCTCATAATCGAGCCTGGCTTTTGTGAATGTCACATGAGATGCGGATTCCTTAGCATCTGCCAGCGCCTTGCTTTTGGCGTCTGCTTTACTAATGCTTACGGCTGTATCCACACCGGAAGCATTGCCTGCCTTTTTGTTATTCTCCACATCCTTCTTTATGATCGTACCATCCTTGGCAAGCAGCTTATACTCATATGCTTTTTGTGCTGTCTGAAATTCTATTTCATAAACCGCCAAGCCATCATCCTGCTTGGAAGCTGTCTTTGTAAAATTTCCATCCGCTGCCTTTACTCCGGCATCCTGAAGCACAAGCTTTTTTGCCTCCTCCAGTGTGATTGAGGAGACCGCCTGTGACGGAACGTTTTCTTTAAGGCCTTCCACTTCCCGATCCAGGATATCACCATCCCTGGAGGCAATCGTATAATCGTATATATACTGTGCACTTCGGAATTTCACTTCATAAACGCTCTGCCCGTCTTCCTTTTCCAGCGCTGCCTTTTCAAATTGTACCTGTTTGGCATCTACTCCTGCATCCTGAAGTGCAATCTGTTTCGCCCTATCTGCATTGATACGGTTATCCGTTTCCATTGCATTGGCTAACATTACGCCTCCGCCGGCAACGACAGAGATTCCTCCAATCGCAACCAGAGCCTTTACAGATGTTGATAGCTGCTGCAGCTTTTTCATATACATCACTCCTTTTTCTCATTACAACCGTAGTATAACAGAGAAAGATTAAAGCAACATGAAAGCAAATGCCTGTATATTATTTCAATGGCAAATGCAGGCTAAAGCAGGAGCCCTCTCCTTCCTCACTTTCAACCTCCATCCATCCCCCATGCAGCTGCGCAATCTCCTGTACCATCGCCAGCCCCAGGCCGCTTCCCTGATGAGTGTGTGAGGTATCCGCCTGATAAAAACGCTGCCATATGTGATCAATATGCTCTTTTCCTATACCATAACCGTCATCCGAAACAGACAGCAGAACATTCTCTCCCGTTTTTTGCAGAACTACGGATATGTGCCCGTTTTCTTTCCCATAGCGATAAGCATTGCTGATCAAATTCACAAGCAGACGGCGCAGCAGCTCTTCATTTCCCCAAACAATAATCCCCTTAGTAAGCCTATATTCCAGCTGGATTCCCTTCTCATGAAGCAGACATAAATCCTGGCATACCGTATCGCACAGCAGGCTGAAATCCAGCTCTTTCATCACAATACGATCCGTTCGCTGCTCCATACGCGTCATTGTCAGCATGTCATTGATCATGGCAGACATTTTTTGTCCCTGCCGTTTAATTACGTGCAATGCATCCTGATATGCCTGCTGATCCTGTTCCTCCTCCAGGGACAGCTCACATTGCGAAAGAATAACGCTAACCGGTGTTCGCAGCTCATGCGACATATCGCTGGTAAACTGCTTCTCTGCCTGAAAGGATTTCTCCAGACGGTCCATCATGCTGTTGAAGGTATCTGCCAGCTGATGCAGCTCATCCTGTCCCTTACCTAAATGGATTCGTTTTTTCAAATCCTGGCCCTGCTGAATCCCGGAGGCAGCCTGAATCATATGCTGAATCGGTCGCAGAAACCGCCCGGCCAGAAAATAACCGCCCGCAAGTGCCAGTAAAATTAAGGCGGGAATCAGCCACATGGATAAAATAACAATCGAATCCATCCACCGGGCTCCCTGATTACGGGATACTATCCCACGCAGCCACAAATCCTTTAAGCCCTCCCCCTTCAGTGAACGATCGTATATGTAATAGGTGCTGCCTTTATATGGAACAGAACGAATTTCATTGTCAGAAAAAGCGAGCTTACCGGTTGCCTGTGCAATCGGATTTTCACCATACAGCAATGTCGCATCCTCGTTGTACAGGGTTGTATAAATACCATTCATTTCATCAAGATAATCGTCATCAATTTCCAAATAACCATGTTGATATTGAATATAGACATCCTTATCTCCATCCGGATTGGCATCCGCCTTATCATGGTAATACTCCACCTCATCAATATTGTCACTCACCGTTTCCACCAGAGAATCCTTGATATTTTTTTGTACGACATTATCACTGATCATCAGTACACAGCCAAGAGTCAGACCTGCCAGAATAATCATTGCAAATGCAAACCATATGGTAATCTTTGTCCGGATACGCAGCCTGTTCATGAAGGCTCCTTCAACACGTAGCCGCTGCCTCTGACGGTATAAATCAATTTACAGGAAAAACCACCGTCCACCTTTTTACGCAAATAGCTGATATAAACATCTACCAGATTGGTACCGCCCTCATACTCATAGCTCCATATATGATTTTCAATTTTTTCCCTGGAAAGCACAATATTCTTATTCAGCAGCATATACTCCAGCAGAGCATATTCACGGGCAGACAGAAGCAGCAGCTTTTCGCCTCTGTGAACCGTATGTGTTGCCGTATCCAGTATCAGATCACCAGCCTGTAAGTGTGTTGTTGCACTTCCCTTTGCCAGCCGTATCATGGTGCGGATTCTTGCCGTAAGCTCCGCAAAGGAAAACGGCTTAATCAGATAATCATTAGCTCCACTATCCAGTCCCAGCACACGGTCTTCTATGGCATCTCTGGCCGTAAGAAATAAAACCGGTGTCATATTCTTTTCTGCACGAAGACTCTTCAATACCTCATAGCCGTTCACCTTCGGCATCATGATATCCAGAATAATACCGTCATACTCTGTTACAGCAGCATACTCCAGCGCCTCCTGTCCATCATAGCAGGCATCCACGCTATAGCCTTCCTTTTTCAGCTTTCGGCATACAAGCTCATTCAAATCGCGTTCATCCTCTGCAAGCAGCAGTCTCATACCAGCACCTCCCTAAACTCCATCGTATATAGTATCCTACAAAAACATGAAAGAAACATGAGAAATCCTCTATCTTTATCTTATCAGTATTATGTACCAATCTCCAACGCTTTTGCATGTTTATTTCATTCTTCGCTCCCATTAGAAAAGACATTCTGCACATGGTGCACAGAATGCCCTTGGTTTGTTTCATCAGCCGTTTCTGACCATCCGAATTGCTAATACCGTTTCTTAATCTGAAGGCTTTCCAGATAATCATAGATTTCTATATCCTTGCGCTTCATTGCTTCCAGAATGTGATATGGATCTTCCAGACGCATACCACTGGCCAAAAGCAGCTGCATCATATTCAATATATCCTCATTTGTACGAAACCCGCTCAGAACGATACCGCCCTTACTGCTTGGCAGCAGGATACCGTTATCCATGGGATTGATATACAGCGTCATGAATGCTTGCTTTTTATCATACAGCTTCAGCATATAGCTGTACCGTGACAAGCCCCATACCCCCGCCTTACGATCCACGGTGAATTTGGCATAGTCGATATCCGCATAGCGTATTTCCTGTAGGAATGGTGTAACGTCATCACTGCATAATACATGAAGGATCATATTCCATTTTTTGTGATCCTTATAGGCAGGGATAATGACAAATGCATCTTCCCGCAGCTCGTAAATCTGTCCACCGCCAAGACACAGAGGCACCCACAGAACAAGGGTAAACAACGGAAATAAAACAAGAAAGACAATTTGAAGAATCCGGATATCCGCAAACTCCTCAAAGCTGTCCGCAAGTCCGTACATAATGCTGCCAAGTCCCAAAGACAGTGCCAGAATAACTAGAACGCTGATAATGATTTTCTTTCTGCTCAAAGCCTTTTGTTTCAATTTTGCTGTGTCCAACATGATATATCCCTTCTTTCACTATCAGTATATCCGGATATCCGGCTTTGGACTGCTGTTTTACATAAGCGGTTCATTTTCCGACATCAGCGGTTTTTCAAAGGTAACCGTTGTGCGAAACAGTAAATGCGGCTGTTCCCATACTGCATTCAGGGTCCCCTGATAACGGCGTGCGATATCCCGTATGTTCTGCATACCAAAGCCGTGTGCAAAAGCATCCTCTTTCTCCTGTTCCACACCCTGACAGCTGTTTTTCATTTTCCATATGATTGTGGAATGCTGTTCCACCATACGCAATAGAATGAAGGGCTGTTTTAGCATGCGGCAGCTTTCCAGTGCATTATCCAGCAGATTACAGAGCACTGCACAACGATCCACAGAATCCATGAAGCTGTAGTCAATAACATCACTTTCCAGTTGAAAGCAAATTCCTGCTTCCTGAAAGCGTGGATGATACAGCTGCAGCACCTTATCAATCAGCTCATCACCGGTTTTCTGAACGTTCAGCATTTGCTCTGCTTTCTGAACTATATCATTGCGATAGGCATCCACTGCAGTACTTCCCTGTTCCAGCTGCTCCAGCAGACTGACGTGTTTTTTTAAATCATGCATAGATTTCATGATAAAGGCATTTTCCTTTTGTACCCGATCATATCGCTCTCTGTTTTCCACCATTCGTTGTGTTTTCAATAATGCCTGCATTTCCTTTTCACGCCGGATTTCCAAACAGAAGCAGGTGCGATACAGGCGCATAAGGAGCAGAAGTAAAAGCTGCATACAGCATATGATGGAGATATCTATAGATGCGCTCATGCCCATGTGTACAATATACATACTGATTCCCATATAGATACATAGGATAATTGAAAAGACAGGGATATACAGCTGCTCATACTGCTTATGCGTATAGTAAATCAGGATAAGCTGTATCAGAAAGGCTGCCGCCAAAAACAGGCAGCCCTTCAGCCAGATTGCAGTTCCCTGTGTGAGGGCAGCCATATGACTGCTTACGATTTGAACAAAGACTCCACTCACAAACAGGCTGGCGATAAAAGATAAATGGGAAAGCCATTGGTCCTGGTATAGTAATACAGATAACAGCAGTAAAAGCAGAAGAAGAAAACGCAGCAGCGTAACGGAAAGCCAGGGAGATATAAGAATTAAGATCAGTCCGACACCGGGATAAGGCAGAACACGGGAAATAAAGGGGCGATACTGCATACGTATGGTTGCCTGGTAGGTGTAACCGAGCATACCTGTCAGCATAATCTCCAGCATCCGCAGAAACAGGCTCATGCACATTTCTCCTGAAAGTTTTTCCACACAGCACGTACCGTTTCCACACGTCTTCTGGCAAGTGGCAGTGTTTCTTTTGTTTCGAGTAATATCGTATCCTTTTCCATGGACTGAATCCAGCGGACATGTACAAGAATCCCCTTATGACATTCCACAAATAGTGAAGAATCCAACTTTTTCTGCCATATACGCAGACCTTCTTTACTGTGAAACAGCCCCTCTGCTGTATGAAAGCAGGTACATCTCCCCACCGTTTCCACATATAAAATGTCTTTTCTTTTGATTCTATGACAGGTTTCACGATCCATAAGCATAAGCGTCTGCCGGTCATCCAAAGCAAGCACCTCATCCAGTTCACTGTATAAAAGCAGTGCAGGTACCGGCTTTAAAAGATAGCGGGCTGCCTGTATTTTATAACCGTCCATGCTGTATTTCAGATAACCGGTTATCACAATCATAATCATATCCGGAGCAATTTGCCGTAATTGTCTGCCGATTTCGATTCCGTTTTCCTGTCCGACCTCGATATCCAGAAACAGCAAATCACAGGAAATGGCCTTAACATGGTTTAACAGCTCCCTTCCGCTGGTAAACAAATCAATACGCCGCTCCATTAGCTCTTTTCTATCAAAATATCTTGAAACGATCTCACGCAAATGCTGTGCTTCCTGTATTTCATCATCCAGAATTGCGATATTATACATAGGTATCTCCCCTTGTCCTGATTGTAGGCTATATAAGCATTATATCACATATATGAATTTCCCCTTAAAAAAAAGCTAGCTTACGCTAGCAACTTTTTTAGCTCTCACTTTTAGATTACTCTATGGTAGAGTACACCGCTTTTATAGCTCTCACTTATAAATATCTTTATGGTAGAGTTCACCGCTTTTTCTCTTCAATTATAATACTACAGTAAATTGATTATATCACTACTTTTATGAAAATTTATAAAGAAGTTTTTCTAAAACTGTACTGTACCTCATATAAAGAACTCATTGGAAAATGTATATTTTCTCTATCCCCATCCTCTACAGGAAGGAAAGCTTGTCATAGAGCCTTTCCTTCCTACAGTTATCATAATCTAATCATTTTATCCCTTTTTAACATATGCCATAGCCAATGCCGCTCCAACCCTTGCATTGTTATATACGAGCTGTATGTTTGCCGCAAGGCTTTTTCCCTCTGTAGCCTTAACAATTTGTGAAAGCAGATAAGGCGTTGTATACTTGCCCTGTATATGAGCAGCCTTTGCATTTTGCACCGCTTCTTCAATTACAGCATTCATATAAGCCGCATCCATGGAATACGCTTCCGGAATCGGATTGGCAACCAGTACCCCGCCTTTTAAGCCAAGGCTTTTTTTCACGTGCAGCATATCCGCAATTTCCTCTACCGTATCCATTCTCTGCTGCAGCTTACAGCTTCCCTCTCTCGTAAAAAACTCAGGAAGCGTATCACACTGATATCCGATGACGGTAACACCCTTTGTTTCCAAATATTCCAGTGTACGAGGTATATCCAGTATAGACTTAGCCCCTGCACATATAACGGTAACATCACTTTGTGCAAGCTCCTCCAGATCGGCAGAAGCATCCATCGTTTCCTCATAGCCTCTATGCACTCCGCCAACACCGCCTGTCACAAAAAACTGAATCCCTGCCATGGCTGCACAAATCATCGTTGTCGCAACCGTCGTTGCCCCCATTCTTTTCTCTGAAACTGCCACTGCTAAATCTCTCCTGGATACCTTCATAACATCAGCAGCACAGGCAAGCTTATTCAGCTCCTCTCTGCATAGACCAATTTTTATTCTCCCGTCGATAATCGCAATAGTTGCAGGAACAGCACCGGCTTCCCGTATGATCCGCTCACAATTTTCTGCCATTTCCACATTTTGCGGGTAAGGCATACCATGTGAAATAATCGTTGACTCCAAAGCAACTACAGCGCGATGCTCAGCCAATGCTGTTTTTACCTCATCCTTAATATCAAGAAAGCTGTTATATTTACACATGTTAAATTCCCTCCTTCACCCTGCATTCCAACTTATTCCAGTAAGTCAGCATCAAGGACGGCGGCAGAATACCATATTCACAAATAATTCCCTGTATATCTGCAGCAGGTGTAATATCGAAGAACTGATTCACGACATCGATTCCTTCCAGCGATTCAAAATCATCCGCCTGCAGAATTTCCCATTCGCTGCGCCGTTCCAAAACGACCTGATAACCGTATTGTGTGCGCACATCCAGCTTATACAGCTCACTGGCTATATACACATCCTTTTTACAGGCCTTTGCCAGCTTTGCGATCATCGCTGTTCCCATCTTATTTGCCGCAGAACCGTTTGCACATAATGTATCAGCCCCCATAATGACGATATCCGCTTTCGGTAAAAACTCATAAATGGACGCATCTGTGATATAGATAACGGATATTCCTGCCCCTCGCAGCATTTTAACAGCTAACCGGGATTCTCTTAACGGACGGGACTCTGTACATATAACGGTGAACCGTTTCCCCATTTCAGCAGCCTTGATAAAAATCCCCATCAATGTCGAGCTGTAGCTATGCATCATGATAACCTCATTCTCCTGAATCATTGCAGCACCGTATTCTCCAAGCTGTTCCACCGCATCAAATGAGTATGTAATGATATTCGTACAAAGTCTGATAATGCTTTGCTTCAGATTCTGCACAGCAGCGCCGCTCTCCATCATCACCTGTTCCACAAGGTGCCATGTATTATAAATGGTTGCCATTGTAGGCTTTAGCGCAAGCATCTGTTCAGCAATATCCCGCATACGCTTCTGCAGCGCTGCCGGATTTTCAAACTCCTCCTGTTCACAGGCGAGACGAAAGGCCCATGCGGCAGCTCTTCCAAATGGACTGCCTCCCTTTACATTCATATTCTTTATTTCCTCAATGACATGCTCTGCATTTTTAAACGCTATATCTTTTACACGCATATTGAATACCTCTTTCCTATATTGTATGTTCATCAAAGCCGAGAATCCAAGTCAGAATAAAGGTGACACAGGCTCCAACACCACAGCCGATCAAAAGCCCTGTAAAGCCAACGCCAAGATATGCCGGAATCGTATATAAGCTAAACGCTACCGCTGCTGTGGTTCCCGCAAGACTTGCCCCGGTAATCGCTCCCCCTACTGCTCCGCCGATACATACTGCGATAAACGGTTTTTTATATTTCAGATTTACCCCGTACATAACCGGTTCAACCACACTTCCTGCAAAGAATGAGGTCAAAGACAGGGTAATTGCATTTTTCTTGATTTCCGGATTTTTTGCCTTCAGACCAACAGCCAGCCCTGCCGCCACCTGACAAATCAGACTTGGTGCATGTGTCATAATCACGGTATCTCTACCAAACGCAGCAATATTTGGTACTGAAACTAACCCGAGTATTGCGATATGCATACCGAAAATGATCAGAATCTGCCAGGTACCTCCAATCAAAGCTCCAGCCAGAATAGGGCTGAAATCATACATGCTGGTAAACAGAGAAGCAAACAGATTTCCTCCCCATACACCAATCGGCCCGATTGCAAGAATCAACAGCGGAAATACAATCAGCGTACTCAGGAAGGGTACAAAGATACTTCGCAGTGCTCCCGGTATAAGTCTTCTTAGCAACAGCTCTACTTTGGATAGCAGATAAATAGATAGGATGGCAGGAAGAACAGAACTGCCATAATACACATCCGTTACGGGAATCCCCAGAAAGGTTACACTGGCTCCATCCGCAAACAGACCGGTAAATGCAGGATTTACCAACAATGCCACGATAACGAGTGACACTGCCATATTGGTTTTAAATTTCTTTGCGGCAGACCATCCGATGATTACAGGGAAAAAGGCATATAGCGTATCCGATACTACATTTAATACCTGTATCGTACTATTCGCTTCATCCACCTTAAACACAACCGTAAATAAAACCGCAAGCGTCTTTATGAATCCGCAGGCCAGCATTGCCGGAATAATCGGGGTAACGATTGCTGAAATTGTTTCCACAAGCATCCCTAGAATGGATCTCCTCACTCCTTTTGTATCTGCATCCAGATTTTCCGCAATCATGTCCTCATTGATATTGACGCGATCGCCGCATAATGCAGCCACTTCATCAAATATATCATCGACAATACCGCCTAAAACGATTTGATACTGTCCTCCCAGGATTACAACCTTCATAACCCCTTCCAGCTGTTCCAGCACTTTCAGCTGTACAGCCTTTTCATCCTTTACAACAATACGAAGCCGCGTCATGCAATGCGCTACATCACGAACGTTGTCTACACCGCCAACATATTCCAGAATATCGGCAGCAAGCTTTTGTTTTTGTATTGCCATGGTTATTTCCTCCATTTTTTCATTCATTTTCTTTTTGTCAGCATAGGTACAATGTGCATCGTCAGATCCCCCAGCTCCTCATCCGATGTTTCCACATTGTATTTCTGCCGGAGATGTTCCTGGATTTGTAAGGAGCATTCCCATTCCTGCTGATACTTCTCCTTTACCAGCTGATGGATATTCTGTTCCTCACGCAGATTGCAGTTCTCATGTCTGTCATTCAGCACTCTGCCCAGAAAATACTTTAAATGCGTTATGAAGCGTGTATAATAAATAGATTGCTCATCCAGCTCCATTTGAAATGTATCCTGAATAATGTCTGTAAGCTCACGCATGATAATGGTCATTTTTTTATTCAGACTATGTCCGTAGGAGGACATAGCATTGATGAGATGAAACGCGATAAATGCCGCTTCATTATCATCAAAATGAACCTGCAGCTCCTGATTGATCAGCTTTACTGCCTGCAGGGCAGCATCATATTCCTTTGGATAAAACTGCCGTATTTCATTCAAGAGAGGATTTTCTATATCCTCATGCGCGCGCAGACGTTTTACAGAAAAGGAGATATGATCCAGCAGAGTGAGAAAGAGCTGATCCTTAAAGCTATAATTCAACAGGGCTTCCGCAAGAGCAACCACCTTATTAACCGTATCAATATAGGGAAACGGAATGGTTTTAATCAGCTCCTCAACATAGCTTTCATTTGCCTTTTTTTCTACGACAAATACCTTTTCTATCAGACTGGATGCAACAATATAACGCCTGTGCTTGATACAGCGAACACCGATTCCTTTGCCCAAAAGAATCACTTCTTCCCCCCTGCGGTCAGCCCCGACAATCGCGTTATTGTTGATAACACGGACAAATGTATAATTCATTCTATCTGCATCCTTTCCGTATGTTCACGGATTTCCATCAAAGCCTCTCCGTGATAGACCTCTCGTTCGAAAACTGTTACTATTTCGTTTTCAGATTCAAGAACGATGACATACACATCGGGATCATAGCCTGCCCTTTTAATGGCAGCTACGTTCAATTCGGCAATCAGCATGCCTTCTGTTATCACATCTCCTTTCTCTACATGGGTCTTCATATACAACCCGTTTAACTGTACAGTGTTTATCCCAAAATGGAGGAGCAGCTGCAGACCGCTCTGGCTGCGGATTCCAATAGCATGCATGGTAGGGAATACCGCTTCCACAATTCCATTAACTGGTGCATATATATAATCATCCTTCGGATAGACAAAGCATCCTTTCCCTAATATTTCATCACGGAACATGGGATCCCTTGATTCCTGTAAGGGCAGGACTTCACCATCACAGGGAGATACAATATAAATATTTGATGATGGATTGCTGTTCTTTTTTCTTCTCAGTAATTTCATAATTTCCTCCGATAACATAGAAAAGGCCCAAAACGTTTCTACGTTTTGAGCCTTGCCTTACTATATTCATAAGTAACAAACTCGAAAGTTCATTTATATTCTTTTTACACCTTTATTTAAACACCGACACATTTTTATGTCAATCTTTTTTTTAGTTTTTCTATTTCCTATTTCTGCCATTTTTTATTATGCTTTAAAAACCACAGAAAAAATCAATTCAAAAGCATGTATCCCCTGTTATCTGCTTATATGCTATGAAGTGGAATACTTATTCTTACACAGCCTGTAAGCAGAATATGTTTATCAGCCTATACGTTTTATATCATAAGCGCTTCATCCTGTACATATCCAATAATCCAATGCTCCCCCGGATTTATTGCAATAGCTATCTGATCTGCTTCCTACAGAATATCTATTTATAATCATTCATATTATATCCCAGCTCTGAAAAAATACGATTTTTCTCTGCGACTCCCTCCTGGATGTCCGGCAGATTTTCCAAAGCAAGAGACAGAAACAGCGTATCTACGATCAAAGACTGTACGATCAACGCAGTATGGCTTGCCAGTCTGAGATTATTTTCCACTGCGGATACAAACAGCGTTACGGTAGCCTTATTGGCAAGCTCCTGATTGCCATATTGTGTAATTAAAATAATCTTCGCCTTTTTCTGATTTGCAATATTGATATACTGATGTGACTGGACAGACTTTCCAAGGGTTGTAAAACAAATCAGAAGATCATCCTCTGCCATATTCAGATTCGATTCAAGCTGAAGATGCACATCCTCGTAATAAATAACAGGAATATTCAGGCGCATAAACTTGATCTGCAGCTGTTTTACCAGCGTACTGCTGGCACCAAGACCGCTCAGATAAATTTTCCGTTTCTGTTGATTTGTTTCACGTATCAGCTTGATAGCCTTATCCAGCTCCTGGGAATCAATGATATCCGTGGTGGATTGTACCGATGTTACAACAAAGGCACTCAGCTTTTTCAGCACGGTATCCGGTGTATCACTCGGCATGATTTTATCCAGAATCATATCTGAATTTTCATTATAGAAATTAGCAGACAGATTCGCTGACAGAGAGAGCTTAAAATCAGAATATCCCTCACAGCCCAGCCTGCGGGCAAAGCGTATAATGGTAGCTTCACTCACCTCGGCCTGCAAGGATAAATCCTTCAGTGTGAAAGAAAGGATTTCCTGACTGTGATTCAGGACATACTCACCTAATTTTTTTTCCTTTGAAGATAGAAACGGCATAACCGATTCCAGGCTTGATATTATATTAACAGCTTGCATATACTCTCCTTCACTTGGCTCCAGCACCTCGGATGAAACCATCTACATTCATTTTCATAATCATACACTTATATTACCCATTCTACCAATGCAGTGGAAAAATTGCAATATATTCCCCATAAGGAAACCTGTGGATTCCTATGCGCAAAGGCTATTTTGTGCTGATATTGTAAAAATCCCATTGGTAATCATGGGAATTTTACTATGGAAATCATGTATCTAACAGGCTTTGGTCTGCAGGGCTTTGAGAACCTCACTCAGATTATCATAAATACCGGTGCAGCGATTTTGTAAATCAGCTGTTGGTGGTATCAGATCCGGTACCATGATAGTGGAACAGTCGGCATTGAGCCCTGCATGCACCCCATGAATACCATCTTCGAAAACATAGCAATCCTCTGCCGGTAACCCCAGCAGCTTTGCGGCTAATAGGAAGATATCCGGTGCCGGCTTTCCATGCATTACCTGCTCTCCACTGACAACGACATCAAAATAGGAAGCGATTCCTGCCAGACACAGGTTATTTTTTATAAGCTGTATAGGGGCACTGCTTGCGACCGCCAGCTTTACCGAATTCCCTTTCAAATATTCCAATAGCTCGACAACTCCCTGCTTCATTGGAACCTTATGCGATAACGACCTTTGTGCATTACGAAACAATTCATCACATAGTCTTGGGGCATCCGCCTTTGGCCAATAGGCGTTTACAATAGCATGCATACGCTCCCCATTGGTTCCCCGCAGTGCATCCAGCATATGCGGATCTATTTGAAGATTATATTTATCAGCGATGGCATACCATTCCTTATTATATACCAGTTCCGTATCAAACAGCAGTCCATCCATATCAAATATTGCTCCCTGTTTCATATATTACTCCTTTACAATCCGGCAGAGCTTGCCTGCAGAAGAAGTAAGGAAAGATTCTCCTTGTGCCAAGGGGAAGCCAGTACATTTCTGCGCAGCTTATACTGAATACATCCCTGTTCTGTTTCTATTGTAAAAAGAAAATGAAACAGCCGTATGCGTATATCTGTAGACAAAATGTGTTCCCGGGGAATAAATTGCAGGGTATCCGCATGCGGGATCCCGTTGATATCATCTATCGCCAGAATGGCAATTCCCTGTGCGTTGATATGCAGGATATGATCCTTCATGGTATGCATGATATCCCCAATTCCATTTTTATAGGCTCCCACAGAGGCCTTTATAGTTGCACATATTGACCCGTGTGCAGCATAGTCAATTCCCTGTTCTGTTAGAAGCTCTCTGATTTCCTCTTCCTTCATTGCCGTACCTCTTACCTTATGATCCCTTGCGTTCAGCCAGCATTTTATTAAAATCCACAATGCCCTGTTGTCCGGTATTTACCAATGCTTCCCGCTTCATACCTGCTTCTCTGGAGCCGATGTATTCTAGTACCATACACAGATTCATTCCGGTTATCACGCTGATTTTTTCAGCATATACCGGATCCTGCAAAAGTCTTGCACTGCAGTTGCACGGAGAACCAAACAGCAGATCACAGAAAATCACAACACCGTCTCCGGTATCCACCTCCTGAATCGCTTCCTCCAGCGTTTTCATAAAATCCGTAATTTCCTCACCCGGTAAAAGACACAGCGCTCTGATTTGCTGCGGCTCACCGGAAAAAATGGTTAACGTATCCAGTAATCCCTCCGCCAGGCGTCCGTGGCTTGCCAATATGATTCCTTTCATAGCCTTCCTCCTTGTACCTGCATCCTACGGGCATTCCCTGGAATTGCCCGTAGCATACAGAATGAAATGATATTAAAACAGACCGATAGCTGCACAAACCAATGCAATTACGATGGTGAAGAATACAAGCTTCGCCACACTGACATGCTTTTTGCTGATCAGATAGTAATAGATAAACAAGACAGCAATAGACAGGATTCCCGGCATGATACCGTCAATTTTTTCCTGTACACTCAATGTCGCTTCATCAAAATTCGCTGTGATCGCAACAGCCAGATTTACCATGGAAGCTGTAAGTGCCCCCATCATCGCCATACCAAGGATATTGGCTCCCTCAATGATATTGGTCATCAGCTTGCTGGACATGATATCCTTGATTGCTGATCTACCCTTTGTATAGGTCATTTTCGTAAAGATAATCAGTTCACCCAGCGTATACATCGTACCCAGAAGCAGCAGCCAGAAGCCGGCAATGGATCCGCCCTGTGCCAGAGAACAGGATGCAAGAATAAACAGTGTTGTTATCGTCCCGGCACTGAAGGAATCTCCCAATGCCGCAACCGGGCCCATCAAACCGGTTTTTACTGCTACGATAGATTCCGAAGGAATTGCATCCGGATTGTTTGCTTTTTCTTCTTCCATCGCCAGTGTTGTACCAAGAATCAGACCGCCTGCTGTAGCATTTGTATTAAACAGCTCCAGATGCCGTTGCAGTGCAGGAATCATATCCTCCTTATTCGGATACAATTTCTTTAAAGCGGGAATCAAAGCATACGTATATGCAATGGATTGCATACGCTCATAGTTCAGTGACATTTCCGTGGTGATATACCATCTGGCGATAACACGGTTGATATCTCGTTTCGTCAGTGATGTTTTTCTTTCCTCAGCCATGTTCTATGCCCCCTCCTTTTCTCTTTCACGTTTTTCCAGCACGACAAGCACCGCTACGCAGCCCGCAACCAGACCGGCTGTCAGGGTATTCAGCCCGACTGCCTTTACGATAATAAAGCCCAGTACTGTATATGGAATCATCTTCGGCTTACCAATCATATTCATAATCAGTGCAAAACCAATCGCAGGCATAACACCGCCGGCAACCTCCAAACCATGCATTACCCAGCTTGGTACAGAGTTCATAAAGGTAAGCATTGCATCCTGACCAAACATAACAATCAAAAATACCGGTAAAAACAGTAATGGAATTTCAATCAGCGGTGGATATATGACAGCGCATCTTGTAATTCCGGATAGGTTTCCCTTCGCCGCAAATTCATCCGCGCGGTGTACGAATACAACATTGATCATTTTACGCAGGTTGGTGACAAAGGATCCCAGAAGCCCCATCGGAACAGCAAATGCAATCGCCTGCTCTGCAGTAAGACCCGTTGCCAGTGCAATCGGTATAACGGTTGTCGCGGCCAGTGCCGAGTCGGTTGGAAGATTTCCTCCCGGTGCGATAATGCCTGCAAATGCAGCCGCTATTCCTCCGCCGATAATCAGTCCCTTTGTCAAATCACCATAAATCAAACCAGCTACTACGCCTACTACGATGGGACTCGCGATAAAGAAAAATGCAAAATATCCGCCAATCATCCCCCGGGCAATCCAATACATCAGCCCCATCGCTACTGCCATGATAACCAACTGTGTACCACTCATAATAACCTCACACTCCCTTTCATTATTTCAGTTTCTTTTCAATCGATCCAAGACTTACCGGATCATTCTCCGGTATCGGCTGTAAGAATACGTTCACACCCTCTGCTTTCATTTCGCATAATTTTTCGTATTCCTCAGCGGAAAGTGCAACCCCCTGAACCACGGACTTGCGCTGTGCGCTGTTCTGTACTGCTCCGACATTCAGCTCCGGCAACTGAAGTCCGTTTTTATATACCGTATATGCGGATGCCACATCCTTAAAAATTAAAAGTACGGTGTCATCCTTGCGATCAATCGCTGTCTGAATATCCCCCAGCTTGACAATATCAACCTCACGGTCAGGTACTGCCATACGATAAATATCACCCATGAAAGGATCATCCACCAGGCTGTCATCTGCCAGTATCAAACGATCAACCGGACGGAATTTGATCCATTTTGCCACAATCTGTCCATGTACCATACGATAATCAACACGAACCATTTTCAGTTTGCCCATAGCTTTTCCTCTTTTCTTTTCACCCTGTGGGGTCTTTATCTTCTTTCGATTTTTACAACCTGGCGTGTATCTGCACTCTTGTGCACAGCCTCTGCAATCAGCTCTGCCTCCAGACCGTCATTCAGATTTGCCACGAACGGCTTATCATGCAGGATGCAGTCCACAAAATCATTCAGCGGATCAATGCCAAAGCCAATGGCACGGCCGTTGTAGTTCTGAATAAAGCAGATGTTTGGCGTGTATTGCTTTTTATCATCGAAGAATTCCACACCGCGCTTCTGGGAATCCACACGAATCATTGCATTTTCACAGAGAATTTCTGAACATCCATCGTCTGCTTTCGCAAAGCCGTTTGGCAGAATCCATGCATTTTCCACTGTCCAGGTACATCCGTTTTCAAATTCCAGAATTGCCGTAATACTGTCGTAGGTATCGATACCCTTTTCCTTTAAAATCCCCTTATGGCCGACTGCATACACCTGTACGACCTCACAGCCCATATACCAGCGAATCAAATCATAGCAGTGCGTTCCAACGAAATGGACAGGGCTGGAGCTGGATGACCAGTTCAGCCAGTTGATTGCGACATCATAGATGTTATCCATGCGCATATAGCCGCGTACCGGTTTTCCTGTCCCCTCATCTGCAAGCTTGTTTTTTACTGCTATGGATGCCGGATCCCAGCGTTTGTGGTAATCCACCATAACACGCACACCGGCTTTTTCTGCAGCCTCCATAATTTCATAGGCATCTGCGGAAGTCGTTGCGAGTGGTTTTTCCACCAGAACATCCTTTCCATGGCGAATCGCCGTCATGACAGGATCTTTATGGTAGGGATCCGGGGTTGCTACGGAAACTGCATCAATCTCCTCATGATTGAGCATTTCCTCCATGTCGTTATACGTTTTCACCTGATAATCCTGTGCTACCTTATCTGTGATTTCTTTCTTTAAATCACAGACTGCAACAAGATTAACATTGGGATTTGAAGTGTAGGCATCCAGGTGATTCTTCCCGTAAATACCGGCTCCTACAACAGCAATATTCAGTTTTTTCATACGTTGCTCACCTTCCTTTAAGTATTGCTACCTAGAATATATCATAAAAGTAGTAATACTTCAATATATTTTTATAAATTTGTAGTTTTACTTCTTTTAGATATAAAAAAGACCATAAATATCATATGTAAGACCTTTCACCGTAATCATTGTTATATTCTGTGAAGAAATGCTTCATAAACAACTGTATACAGTCTATTGACTGCGAGTATCTGACACAGTTCTGCGATTGAAAACAGATCAAGAATGGTCAGAGCCTATAATATGTGAAGCAAAAATTCATACATTTTTCAATCTCATGATGTATTCATAATAAAACAAAGGGTAATAAGAAAAACTGCCTCATTAAGATCGTAAGATCCCATAAAGCAGCTTGTCATATGATATTCATTTTACATGACTGTTACATTATGATGTTTCCTTCTTTATTTGTTCTTTTAAAGCATCCAGTGTTTCACAGGTAAATAATAAATCTGAAATCGCAGTGAGCTTATGGACTGTGAGTGTTTGTAACCATTCTGTGGCATCCTCATGATATTTTTTCTCAATCATCTGCTTCAGAAGCTGGCGTTCTCCTTCTTCCTTTCCTTTTTCGAGCCCCTCTTTATAGCTGTCATTCAAACCATTGCGATAGCGTGCTTCTCCCATCTGAATTGCCATTGCCGTTGACCATAGCTTGTCATTTTTCTGCATTTCCTTGTACTTTTCCACGAACACTTTCACCAGCCTTTCCTTCGTTTTTAGTATAGCATCATTTTCATTATTTTCAAATAGGAAACACAACTGCTCAAAGTCATTCAACTTCAAAATTCCCTGCTTTCTTACCAGCTCATTAATCACCGGCAGATGTATGTAGCTGCGTTTTATCAGTGCCTTTTTATTCTCCACCTCTCCCTTTTCGGTACGCATTTGGTAATGATTCATCAGATTTTGATTATTCCATGGATATTCATCAATAAAAATTATCTGATGTACAGGCTTCAATAGCTCATACTTCTCCCCGCTGTTTAACTGATCATTCAGCGCTCTTGCCCCATAAAATTCGAAACGCTTCTTTTCTGTTTCAGAAAACGTTGTCTGCATTTCGATACAAAACAGCTGGCCGTTTTCATCCTTTACGTGGACATCTAAAATAATCTTTTTCTTTCCGATGGTCATGGGATCCAGATTAGGATTCATAACCGTACTTTCCTTAACCCGTATCCCAGTCACACGTTCAATAATGGTGTTGCGCGCAAAGATGGAGCCTTCATCCTCACGAGAGAGGGTGTACTTGAAGAACAAATCATTGCGGTAATTCAATACATCTTCTGGTTGTTTTCTTGTCATTTGACATTTCCTCGTTTCTGCAAGGTTATTCCTTACACTCTTATATACGAAAAGAAATGTTGTAATTCCTAAAATATGTTTAATTTTTTTATTTTTATAAAAAGCTGCATGCACTCCTGTTTCCCCACAACAGGTAATATTTCGTCATAAGAAAAAGGAAAAACTGCTATACGAACTAAATTTTTAAAAAGCTGCTCATAAGTAAATCTATGCAAATAAAAAACTGATTATCCGACACCACACCGGCCCTGTGTAATGTCATCCTATCAGCCTTTATCATGTAGTCCTTAGTTGTATAATCTGAAAAGCAGCTTTGCCACAACCACTCGCTTCCTACAAATCCCTGTTATATTTACAATAAACAAATTTTTATACTTGCAGCCTAAATTAGAAAGATATGCTATACGAAATTGAACCACCTATAAGCATTTCCTATTGAATATACTTACAATATCAGATATTCTGTTTCAGATAATACTCAATAAACTCAGCACTGCTGCAAGGCTTGCCATAATAATAGCCCTGAAAAATATCACAATGCAGTGATTTTAGCAATTCCATCTGTTCCTTTGTTTCCACAAATTCTGCTACCACATGAAAATGTATCGATTGAGCAAGCCTGGTAACTCCACGTACAATATCCCGGGATCGTTCATTGTCCAGAATATGATGTACAAGACTACCATCCAGCTTTACTTCATCAAATACATTTTCCTGAAGATACATCATAGAGCTGTGTCCCATACCAAAATCATCCATACTCATTTTAATATCCATTTGTTTCAGCTCTCGGATACGTTCCAGTATCCGTCCCGAAGTACTTAGCAAGGAGCGCTCTGTTATTTCCAGCACCAGTTGAATACCGGATAAATCAACATCATGTAAAATGGTTCGTACCTCCTTAACAAAAGCAGCACTTTCCAGTTGCTTAGGGGAAATATTGACAGAAATGGATAAAGGGATTCCTTCTCTTTGAAAGCACTGTGCGTCCTTACACGCTTCCCTGATGATATATAAGCCCAGTTCATCAAGAAAATTTTCTTCCTCTGCCAGCTTTACCATCAAAGGGGAGGATATTTTTCCGGCAACCGGATGCTCCCAGCGCAACAGAGCCTCAGCTCCATGAATATGTTCTCTGCAATCGCGCTGTATCTGATAATGCATATGTATCTGATTTCTCTGCATGGCATTTTTCAAATCCATCGCCAGTGTCTTGGCAGGAAAATGGTAACCGTAATGATCATTTAAAAATTCAGGTAGCTGCCCATTGACCTCTCCTTCGGCCATATCTGTCTCCATTGTGCGAACTGCAGCTTCAAACTCCTCACTTTGCCTTGTCTCGCTTAAACGGATAAAAGGAATATACAGCAATGTCCCCAGTACCAGATTGAAAAGCTGTAGAATACTGCCTGCTACAGAGCCACAGGCCTCATATCCGCTCATCAGAATCGGAACAGTCCATTCCACTGAATGTGTTGGCAAAGGTACTAGATGCAGCTGCATAGCAAAAAAGCTCGTCAGTGTCAAAACAAGAGGTACTAATAGAAATGGAATCAGCATTAACGGGTTGAATATAACAGGAAAGCCGAAAATCACGATTTCATTGATATTAAATAAAACAGAAATACCTGCAACCTTAGCCAGCTTGCGATTATTACTTTTCCTTGCTTTTAATAACAGGGCAGCCACCAGACAGAGTGCCGCACCACAACCACCCATAAACACAAATGTATCCAGAAATGTTTTCGTGAATATCTCTGTCGGCAGTTGTCCAGCCTGCACCAACTGCTGGTTAATAAGGATACCCGGCTCCAGGAATTGCTTTGCGACCATTTGCAGCGTGTTGGTTCCATGGATCCCGAAAAACCAGAGAAAATGAACAAAAAACACATACAGCAAAGCGCCCGGCAACCCTTTTCCAACCTTTTCAAACAGACCCATAAATAAATATGCGCCAAAATTAGTAATGTTGACTTCTCCAAACTGCGCACGCAAAACAGCACCGATAAATGCAAAAAGCAATGCTATTGCAGCAATCGGAAAAATCCCCTGTATTGCCTTGTTAAAGGTGTAATCAGCACCAGCTGTATGCAGCTTTTCAAACCGCCGTCCTGAATTCATACCTTTGTGAAAAATCCAGCAGGAAAGCATAGTAATACACATAGCAGTAAAAACCCACTCCGGATGAAAAACCTCATCTGCATATTTCATTCCGCCACAAAATGCCAGATAGGAAACCATGGCAACAACCGGATAAAAGAATACATCATCCAGGGCATGCAGCTGGCCATAGGATAGAGATATGGTTATGATTAAAATCAATGCAAGGGAATTTAAGGTTATTTCATATAGGCTGTTCAAGACAGCGAGCAGGGCTCCATGATGAAAGGAAGCAAGAAACGCCTGATAGGAGTCGAGTGGAAAGCTTGCCAGCAGTAATGCAAAGCTACCTAGGATAAGAAAAGGGATTGCCAGCATCAATCCGCGTTTTATTGACAATATAAATATGGAATCAAAAAATCTCCGGTATCTTTTTTTCATACGCTGCCCTCAACAATACCTTTATTTTACCATAGAACCAGGGTCGTAACAATGCTTTCAGATATATCCGCAATGCAGATTCTATATGCATTAGCCCTTTACATGAATTGATTTAATACTTACTCAATCATCAAAAAAAAACAAAAAGGGAAACAAAAACATAACGTATAAAAATCTTCAGGAGCATTGTCCTGAAGATTTTTCAGTATAGCTTACTTTCATACAAGGAAAAGCACTCATCATACATTTAACGAGATATATTCTTCATATCTAATCACTCTGCTTCACACCATAGCATACCGTTTAAGATCAGTACCCGGGTATCATTTACATAAGGATAGACAGAATGTACACTCAATAGCTAAATATCAGCTTTTATCACCTGTACTCTGAAAGTACGCTTATATTCATTTTCTCTTGTTTTAATCACCTGTGTGCAATAACAGCATGCTACAGCTTCTCTCCATTTGAGGCTATGACATCACGATACCAGTAGAAGGAATCCTTCTTCATACGCTTCTGCGTACCGTTTCCTAAATCATCCCGGTCCACATAAACAAAGCCATAACGCTTACTCATTTCCGCAGAAGAGGAGGAAACGATATCAATTGGTCCCCATGCACAGTATGCAAAGATATCCACACCATCCTTAATGCATTCCTTCAGCTGTTCAATATGCTTTCTTAAAAAATCAATACGGTATGGATCATGTATACTTCCATCAGCCTCCACGGTATCCAGAGCACCAAAGCCATTTTCACCAATCATAAGTGGAACCTGATAACGATCCCAGTACTGTGACAGACAGTTATAGAAGCCTAGCGGATCCATTCTCCACTCCCACGGTGTCGGCTCCAGGTTTGGATTCTGCTCAGCCTGCATCGGTGTCATGTCATTTTTATCAGAATCTACAACTCTGCTGTAATAATAAGATATCGCCAGGAATTCCATTGGGTTATTGCGAATTACATCCTCATCGCCCTCCTCCATATGGATACAGATATTGCGCTCTTTAAAATACCGCAGAGCATATACCGGGTATTCACCACGCAGCTGTACATCGGAGAAGAAATACTGCATACGGTTTTTCTTCATAGTCAAAACGACATCCTTCGGACGACAGGTAGCCGGATAGAAGGTACAATCTGCCAGCATAGTTCCAAAGACGGCATGCGGATCAATCTGATGTCCGATTTCCTTGATTTTCGCACAGGCTACAAACTGATTATGTGCTGCCTGATACATCAGCTCCTCCATATTTTCCGCCTGATCATCATAAATACCGAGAGAGCCAAATTGTACAGTTGGAATCAGATTCACCTGATTGCATACGATCCAGTATTTCACTCTGCCCTTAAAGCGCTCTACCAGCACTTTTCCATAATTCACGAAGAAATCAATCACCTTTCGGTTACCAAAACCGCCGTATTCTGTGACCAGATGCAGTGGAATATCATAGTGAGACATGGTGATAATGGGCTCCATGCCATCCTTTATGATCTCATCAATCAAATGATCGTAGAATTTCAAGCCTGCTTCATTTGGCTCTGTTTCATCCCCATTTGGAAAAATACGTGACCAGGAAATGCTGGTTCGGAAGCATTTAAAGCCCATCTCCTGCAGCAAAGCCAGATCATCCTTATACGTATGATAGAAATCAATGCCATAACGTTTCGGATAATATCCTTTTGTATCTGCGGCCTTGCGTTTAATTTCCGCAAGTGTTCCGCCTCCTTCTTTTTCTATATGCGCACGATTTAATCCCTTTGTATATTCATGAATATCACTTGTGGATAAACCGCGTCCATCCTTGTCATATTCCCCTTCACACTGGCAGGCCGCAAATGCGCCTCCCCATAGAAAATTCTCAGGAAATGTTTCAGGTACTTGTTTCATAATGATATCTCCTCCTCTTTTTTTATTGGCCCTCGCAGCCTATATAAACTATCCATAAGATAACCTGTCACTGTAATTAGCTTTCCAAGTACCAATAGATTGATGATGGTCACAACACCAAAGGTTCCCTGCATCATGATACCGGTTAGCAGCATACTGCCGTCCAGTATCCACCGAATTACATGATATGGCAGCTTAGTCTTTTTCATAAGTCCAAAGGTTACGCAGTCATAGGGATTCTTTCCACAGTCCGCACGAATGCTCAATGCAATAGATATTGCGATTATAAGAATGCCTGCTGCACAAAACAGGACTCTGTGCAGCTGTGTATCCGCCTGCACAAGCGGTGTCAGAATCCACATGGTAATCGTAGTTACAAGCGGGAACACAACCGTCCCCGCATGAATTTGTTTTCTATCGATAAGAAATGCCGTCAATACAAATGTAAAGGATAACAGGTTATTGCAGGTATCAATAGATAGCTGTAATGTCTGACTCATTCCCTGTAACAGCGTACTCATAGGATCTGCACCATAGCCACCTGCAATAAATAATACGGCTGCGACACCCATTAGCATGCCTGCAAAGGCACACAGAATAAGTCTATAGAAGAACACCCGGTGTGCAAAACCTCTTTTGTTTTTAATCAAGCATTTCCCCATTGCTAGCAATAACATCCTTGTACCAGAAGAAGGAATCCTTTCGTATTCTGGCACATTCTTTAGCATCATCATCCGTGCGGTCAACATAGATAAAACCATAGCGCTTCTTTACACCATTGCTTGTAGAAAGCAGGTCTACTGCTGACCATGGACAGTAAGCCAATACCTCCACACCATAGTCAATCGCTTTTTTCATTGCAGCGATATGATCGCGCAGATATTTGATACGGTAAGTGTCATGGACACGGCCATCAGCGGTTAGTTCATCGAAAGCACCCATACCGTTTTCTGTTATCATCAGCGGCTTATTATAGCGTGTATAAATATCACGGAAGATATATTCCAGACCTGTCGGATCAATCGCCCAGTCCCAGTCTGTTGTATCCAGGTTTGGATTCTTGCACATTTCGTAGAAGCCCGGGTGTGTTTCAAAGCCGGAAATATCTCCCTTTTTCCCTGACCAGTTGACACCGCTGTATCGGATTTCCTTTCCATCCTCTATTGGACATGCTTTGGCACATTCACTTGCATAATAATTTAATGCCAGGAAGTCGGAATAGCCTTCTTTAATCAGCTCCATATCGCCATCTTCAATCACCGGTGCCAGACCATGCTCCATTAGATAGATCATAGATGATTTTGTATAGAAGCCCTTGAAATAAATATCGAGATAGAAGGCATTACGCAAATCATGTGCATTTTGTGCAGCCATAACATCCTCCGGCTTGGAGGTCAGCGGATAGACTGGTGCATATCCGATAGCTGCTCCAGCCAAACCATCGGGCACCAGCTCGTGTACCAGCTTGCAGGCAATCGCATGAGCCAGATTCATATGATGATTGATCTGATAACGCAACTGGTTATTATCACGCAGTTCCTTAGGTATATAACACTTCTGTGTCCAATATTGAACAATGATGCTCTGCTCATTGATTGTTGTCCAGTATTTTACCTTATCCTTAAATTCATTGATAACATAGCGTGCGAAGTATTCAAAATCCTTTACAACCTCTCTGCTCAGCCACCCGTTATATTTCTCAACCAGTGCCCATGGCAGATCATAATGATACAGCGTGACGATTGGTTCTATACCGTTTGCCAGCAATTCATCAATCAGATTTCGGTAATATTGAATACCTTTTTCATTTACTTCTCCAACTCCATCCGGAAAAACACGAGACCATGCAATGGAGAAGCGATAGGTTGTAAAGCCCATCTCCTTCATCAGTGCCACATCTTCCTTGTAATGATGATATTGATCACTGGCAATATCTGCCGTCGCAAAGCCGCGCTTTGTGTAGTTTTCCTTATTGATGATATCCTGCTGACTGGCCTTCTTACCATCCTCATAGGCAGCCCCTTCCACCTGATATGCACTGGTAGCGGCACCCCATAAAAAGCCTTTTGGAAATCCTTTATTCATCATTCAGCCTCCTTTTTTTCTTCTAATTTATTATTCATTATTTCAAAAAAATCTATTAGTTCTTTTGCCAGCTTTAATTCAGACATAATTGTCATGAGTGTATCCTGTGCATGTGCAAACAGCAGACATGGTTCGTAAGTTTTTCCTCTTGTTTCGTTTTGAATCACTTCCGTCTGAGCCACATGTGCCTGATGCACGCATTCTTCCGCTTCTGTAATTTTCTGTTTTGCTTCTGTAAATTGAAACTGCTTTGCATTTGCTAATGCATCCTCAACACGCAGACGGGCATCGCCTGCATGCAATATGATCTGCATAGCTACATTCACGAGTTCATTTTCCATAATATCCATAATTACATCCCCCTTTAATTCTGGGAAGGAGCGTTTTCCTGTGCTTCTTCAGCCAGCTTCTGTTTTTCAAATACCTTAAAGAACGGGTACCAGATAGCGAAGTAAATGACGAATAATACGATTGCCCATATAATACCGCGCATATCCTGTGTAATCATTACCGTAGATACCGGTACAGGTACCTGTCCTACCTGATTCAGTGTTGCCGGAATATTCAGCCAGCCCAGACTCATGACGATATATACCAGGGCAGGACCGACTATCGCATTCAGCCACATTGGCAGCATCAGCAATGGATTAAATACAACAGGTGCACCAAACATAATTGGTTCGTTAATATTAAAGATACTAGGCCCGATAAAGATTCTTCCAAGGGTTTTCAGTTGCTTTGATTTGGAAAAGCACATTAGGACATTCAGTGCTAGTGTAGCTCCCATACCGCCCATCGTAATTAAAGCAGCAGTAAATACAGTTTCACTTGTCGCAATATTAGTTGCCGGAAGCCCCTGTGCCACTAGATTGATATTTTCCTGAATACCGGCAAGGAATATAGGTGTTGTAACTGCACCAAACAGCCAGGAGGAAATTCCCATACTATATAAAACAGCAGGAATAAAGCAGCATAGAATGAATCCCGGCATTGTCTGTGCAAAGCCTGCCAGTGGAGAGAAAATCCAAATGACAATTTCAAAGATATCAAAGTTACAATATTTTGTCAGAATCATACCTAACCCCAGAGTCAGCAGGGTTGGAAAAATATAGTTGATCCAGCCTACGACAAAATCCGGGATGGATGTAGAGTTCTCCAGAACATGCAGTTTTGAATACAAATTAAAGATGATTGAGGTAAACAATCCGGCTACAATACCAACAGCAATACCGGTTGCACCAAGACGTCCTCCCTGAATGACCATGTTTCCTGCTTCATCCGTTCCCGGAATGATAAACATCATGAATACTGCCATGGAAACGATTCCGCAGTTGGTCAGATAAAACGGGTGATTTAGTTTTTCCATACACTGCTGTCCGACAACAAAGGCAAGGATCAGTGAAATCAATCCGAAGCTGTAATCGGCAATCATGCCCAAATCCGGAAGTACAGGAATATAGGAACGGAATACATTATAGAAGTAGATAACAGATCCCGTCAGAATAAACGGTATGATTTTCTGCATGGATGATGATACGGCGGCAATCCATGGCTTGCTGCAGATTTCATTCATCTTTGGAGCAAACACCGTAGAAAGCCAATTCATAAACTTTTTCATTTTTCTTTCTCCTCAGTCTTCCTCATGAACCTTATATAATATTCATGAGGAAATCATTTCACAAACGCGTGATTTTCTTCAAGCTAAGACTGCCATCTTAGCTTTTTTATTTCCCCAGTGTATCCAGTGCCAGCTGGATCAGTGCATCCCCATTCAGCTGTGCATAGATATCCTGTGGTATTACGACAACCGGAACATTATATGGATCACAGAGAGATTTCCATTTTGGGAGTTCTCCTCCGTAATGCGGTCCCAGCATAAGAATACTGATGCTTGACAGATAACCGCTGACGTCCGTATGAGAGCGTGCTTCAATCGTTGTGTCTAGCTTGCGTTTTTTTGCTGCCTTGCGAGCCTGATTTGCCAGAAAACCACTGGACATACCAGCTCCACAGCACAGCATGATGAACATTTTGTCCATGATAACTCCTTTCCGCTTCTTATGAGCGCTGTACCTTGTACACCCACATTATCTTAAAATTGGCATCACTTCTCAACCGAAGTTTTGCACCGAGTGGTGCAAGTCATTCCTGACATGATGAAATTTCCTTTTATTCTCTCTTTATAATATATAACTGCAGCTTTCATCAAATATTGGATAGAGTATTTTTCTTTATTGTAAGATTAAAAGTACATGAAAAAGTACATTTGCACCATGTGGTGAAATCTTCTGGTTGTACACCGTTCGTGTCTAATTTATAATAGACATAACAATAATAAGCCACAGGTTTCATCCAAGAGGGGTAGGTATTATGAAGAAAAAACATATGGAATTACTGCAATATCTGCTAAATCACTCTACAGCGGTTACCAGCCGTCAGCTGGCTGCCGCTTTATCCATTTCCACACGCTCTGTGAAAAATTATGTAAATGAAATCAATCTGCTTGGAAACCATAAGGTGATCCTTTCCAGCAAACAGGGATATACTGTTCAGATGGAGCAGGCAAAGGAGCTTTTGTCTGTCAAAGAGGAAAGCATTCCGCAGACAAGCCTGGAGCGGGGCTTTTATATCGTAAAGCAGATTATGCTGGAGCATTCTTCCCACATGGATCTGTACGACCTTTGTGATGCCCTATACGTCAGCTACTCCACAATCAAAGCGGACATTGCCAAAATGAATAAGGCATTTGCGAATTTTCATATTGAATTTACATGTGAAAATGAGGAGGTACGCCTGCACGGAAGTGAGAAGGATAAACGCCGTCTTGTCAGCTATGTGATGTATGAGGAAACGGATCAGCAGTTTATGGATGCCAACATCATTACCAGCAGCTTTCCGGATTTCCCTGTTGAACAGGTATCTGCCATCATTCGATCTACCTTTCAGAAATATAACTATTATATCAATGACTTTTCCTTTGTGAATTTGCTGCTGCACTTTGCCATTATCATTGACCGCGTTAAGGAGGGCAATTTTGTAGAGACTAGGGAACGCGATTTTACGATTGAAAGCGAAACAGAGCGTGCCCTTGTTAAGGAGCTTTGTTTACGCCTGGAGGAGGCGCTTTCCATCAGCTTTAACCGCAATGAGCAATTTGAAGTGTATATGCTCTTTAAAACAAATGCCAATTATTCCCTGCCCAGCTCAGAGGATAGTCTGAAAAAGCTGGTCGGTGATGATATTCTCGCACTTACCAGAGATATTATTCGAAAGGTAAATGACAGCTATTACATAGATCTGAATCACGAAAACTTCATTACTCCCTTTTCTCTGCATTTAAAAAACCTTCTGCTACGGGTACGCAATGACACCTATACGAAGAATCCCATGGTGGATGCTATAAAATCAAGCTGTCCCACGGTTTATGATATTGCCATTTTCATAGCCATGGAGCTGATGCAGCGCTTTCATTGTGACATCAATGAGGATGAGGTCACCTTCCTTGCGCTCCATATCGGTGCAGATATAGAACGGCAGAAAACCAATGATGGAAAAATTCAATGTGTTCTGCTCTGTCCGGAGTATATGAATATAACGAGCTCTATTTATAATAAGCTGCTGATTGACTTTGGAAATCAGATCAATATCCGAAAGACGGTATCCTATGAGCATGAATTAAAAAATCAGCACTATGACATACTTTTGACCACTGTTCCATTAAAGCATCCTGTTCGCAAAGAGGTGTGCCAGATTCCGCCGTTTCCCAGCAGTAACAGCCGTATGGTAATTCAGAATACGATAGACCGCTATCGAACAAACAAGCGTAATTATATCCTGAAGAAGAAGTTTCATGATTTCTTTTCTTCCTCCCTGTTCATCGCAAATGCAGATACACCAAATCGTGATGATGTGCTTCCTTTGCTATGTGGCAGTATGGAACAGCTGGAGTATGTGAATGAAGGCTTTTTGAACAGTGTTATGATTCGTGAAACAGCGGCTTCCACAGCATTTGGCAACATAGCGATTCCGCATTCCATGGAAATGGAAGCATTGAAAACCTGTATCGGAGTTGCGATATCCCAAAAAGGTATACAATGGGATCATCATATTGTCCATGTGGTTTTGTTAGTAGCTTTAAATAAAATTGACAAGCAGATATTCCATGACCTGTATGAGGCGCTGGTAGATTAATTCAGTAAGGACGACGTGATGGAACGTATGAAGGAATGTACCTCCTTCGAGCAGTTTGAGCATATGATTTGCGCAAGCATTTCTTATCAGGAGGAGGAATCCGCATGAAAACATGTATCTTTCTGGATATTGACGGTACTCTGCTGGATCATGAAATCGGCATTCAGGAATCCAGCAGAACAGCGATTGCGCAGGCACAGGCAAACGGTCACAGGGTATGTCTGGCAACCGGGCGTCCAAAAACGGAGATGGATGAGGAAATCCTTGCGATCCCCTTTGACGGTTATATATATTCCTGTGGCGCTATGGTGGAAAGCAGAGACCGTGTTCTTTTCTATCAGCCGTTAGAAAAGGAAATAGTGAAAGAGCTGATTCCTCTGCTGCAAAGATATGCAATCGGATTTAATCTGGAAGGCAGCAGAGCATCCTTCCTTGATTCCGTCGGCTATTCCTTCTTTCATTCCATGCTTCAAAGAGGTAAAGGTATGGAAAAAAACAGTGAGCTTGTCCGTCAATATATGGCTTCCATCCGCATGCATAAACTGGATGAATTCAGGGAGAAGGATATGCAGCAAATCATGAAAATTGCCACCTTTATTACCAGAGACTCACAGCTGCAGGAATTTGACAGGCACCTGCCGCCTCATCTGAAGCATCTCCATCATTTAGAGAACGATCGCTGTACAAATGGTGAAATCTATCATCGTGCATTAACAAAAGCTACAGGTATTGACTGTCTGTTGAACCATTTCCGGATATCAGTGAGGAATACGGTAGCTATCGGAGACAGTCTGAATGATGCTGAGATGATAATGCACTGTCATACAGGCGTTGCTATGGCAAATGCTTGCGATGCCCTGAAAGAGGTCAGCGATATGGTTACTACCTCAAGTAAGGAGCATGGAATATATCATTGTCTGAAAACGCTGAACCTCATTTAGCAAGCTACTATTCACTAATAAAAGATAAAATTTAGGAAGAGTGTTATGAAAAGCGTCTTAGAGAAAGACCTGCTGTAGTGTTTCTATTCACGCAATATGATACGTCGTTAACACTTGCCAGTTTTTTTTGTGAATAGGTACATTATCTTAAAGTTATGAAGCAATATAGAATAGATAACAAATGGATCAAATGAGCATGATTCCATGTTTTTATTTATACTGTGCTGTTTTCTCTGATAAAATCAGCATATCTTGAGGCTCTGTTTCATAAACATTTCGTTTAAAATCTGCATTAAAAAAACTGTTTTCGTTCACATAAAACAGTTTTTTTATGGCTTTATATGTATTATTTGTTGTCTATAAGCTGATTCTTTAATTCCTGCAAGGTATCACACGTGAATAACAAATTGGATACAAGGTCGAGCTGTTCCATTGACAAAGAACATAACCATGTTGAGCAGTCTTCATGATATTTATTTACCAGCAGTCGATTTAACAACGTTCTTTCCCCTTCTTTTTGTCCCTGTTTAATTCCTAATTCGATCCCCTGCTCTATTCCTTGCTCGATTCCTTGCTCAATCCCCTGTTCAAGTCCTTTCTCCATTCCCTGCTTAATTCCTTGTTCAACACCATCTTCAAAACTATCCAAAATGGCATTTTTTTCGCGCTGTTCCTGTATCTGCGTTGCCATCGCTATCGACCAGAGGTCTTCTGCATCTTGAAATTTCCTGTACTTTTCCATTACCTTCTTCACCAGCCTTTCCTCTGTTTTTAGTATACCATCTTGATCATTATTTTTAAATAAAAAGCACAGTTGTTCAAAGTCATTCAGCTTCTCAAATCCTTTGCGCTTGACGATTGCATTTATCTCCGGCAGATAGATGTAAATCCTCTTCATTAAACTGCGCTTACTTTCTACTTCTCCTTCCTCATTTCTCATCTGATAGGTATCGATTAACTTCTTCGTGTGTTCTGCATAGGAATCAAGAAAGATAATTTGATAAACAGGCAGAAGATCATAATACCTTTCTCCGCTATCAAGCTGATTCGATAACATTCTGGCACCGTACAGTTCAAAGCGTTTTAACTCTGATTGCTTTGAATAGGTAGTCTGCATCTCGATTCCGTATTCTCTTCCTTCGCTGTCCTTCACACGGATGTCCAATACCATTTTTTTCTTTTTGAGAATAGCAGGATCCAGATTAGGATTTAATACGGTACTTTCCTTAGGATGAATCCCTGTCACTCGTTCAATAATGGTGTTACGGATAAACGCAGCATCTTCATCCTCTGTGCCAAGAGCGAACTTAAAAAAAATATCGTTATCATATTTCAGTCGTTCCTGCACCTCTACCTTCATTTCTTTATTCTCCATTACATCTTTTGTAAGCATATTCTTCACTTCCTTTCACATGTACTTATGCTTTACACTATTACATACGTAAAGAAAATGTAAAACTCCTAAAAAATCAGAAAAATTCTTTATATATTTCATAATTTATATTTTCAAGTGATGTTATTGACCATTAAAAATATATCTGTTCAATTCTTTTACCAGGTTGTTAACCAAGTCATTCATTTATGTATTATGAAATTAAAGCTGTTTCTTATGCATCGGTGAACAATAGCTATAGCAAGCTGAAAAGTTTGCTTTTTTTTTCTGAAGGTATTGCTAATTATAGTTAAATGACGTACAATATAAATAGATAAACACCTACATAAAATTAAATCTTGTATAATTTATAATTTTTTCAAATTCTTTGAAACTTTTTCTCTATTTACTTCGTTTATATAATAGGAACAAATAAAACTTACAGTTCCATTACAGTTTAGTAACATAAGCCGAAGAACCCGCTGCCTATGCTAAAATATACCCGCAGGGCACCTTACCCGCAGGGGATTCTACCCATGGGGCACATATATTGTGCAGGAAGCAGGATACAGGCTGAAGGAGATAAAGAGTATGATGAGCAGAGACCTGATGAGACAGCAACCGACAAAACCGATGATTCTGAAAAACTGCACAATCTGTAAACAGATCATCAGTATGCGAAAAATTCTGATTATGGCCGGAATCATGCTGGCATTTATTATCAGCACCTATCTGTTTTGATACTGGTTGATTTCCTGCATAAAACGTGTTAAACTTTCTCGTATCCATACAGTAAGATTCTCCGCTGGTGCTGCTCATCCGGGTATCACAGTGGAGTTTTCTTCTTTTGGATAAAGAATCTTAACGATTCTTACGATTTTATGAGTTTTAATACAAACGTTATAAGTTGTGCTATAATGTGATTACAGAAACAAGAGGAAAGAGATTTTGCATGTAAGGGGTGAGATACCATGAATGAGGAGAAGCTTTCACCGCCGAATGGCGTGGAAGAACATAATTTGAGGGAAAAGACAGAAATGGAACAGGATACAGGAAACTATACTTATGACTTCTTTACGTTCCGCAATGTATTACTTAGTGCGGTTGTACTGGGTGTCATAATCCTTATAATTTCGCTGGTTCGCTGAGCCGTTGCCTATGCAAAATCCCTTAGAGGAAGCAAATGCTTCCTTTTTTTCAGCCTGCTAAAGAGGTTTATCAATTCCTTAATAAAAAACGAATGAAATAATTCCATCCGTCTTATCAGTTATCCTAAAAAATGAATATGTATATAAATAAAAACGCTTACTTATATAGTATACCATAAATAGTATGTAACTATAAGACTGTTTTTGTGCTTTTTTTATTCTATACTGTAATTAGGAGGAGTGCATACCACGATAAGCTAACATGAGAAACAGAATGAAAAGTTAAATTTCTTTTGTATATCACTATCCAGCTATGATTTAACCGAACGAAGATATGTGTCAAAATTTACAGCTATTATGATGGTTCAATCCGGTTGTATTCAGGTATTTCCCGAATCATTTACAAACATAGCTCAGGTTTTATAAAAAAGGAGGAATCACATTATGAAGGATTCTATAGTTACATTTGATAGTGTTGTATTTAACAAGGACGACAAAACATTTACTATTTTGGATGGTACAGAAGGAACATATTCATATACTGATATTATAAAATGTTCTGTTTTAAATGAAGATTCAAAATATCGTGGCAAAACAGAGCCTTTCCATCATCAGGTGTTGGGAGGCACTGCCTTTGTCTCCCTTATTGGAGAGCCTACTGTATATGTAGGACTAAAACTTACGATGAAGGATGAACGTACTCTTGCAATTTATATCTCCAAGGTTAAAACAGTCACAAATTCCGATAAATACAAAGAGGATCATAAAACTGCAGAGGAAATCAAAGCGTTCATTGATAAGGCAATAGCGAAATACCAGCAATAAATCTCCTTGGGTAAGTTGTATACTTACTCCTATGTACTCTTAAAGTATCCAAAAAAAAACACGCTTTTCTCTCTTGAGATTTTGCGTGTTTTTATGTTCAAGGCTGGTTCATTAGTCGCAGACCTGCTGGAATATGTTTCTAAAATCTATGAAGCATCATATATCTATATCCTGTGTACGCAAATACCAGTTAACTATAATCAGCATCCAAAACGAAATCTAAGACAATTTCATTGTCATACTCAACCTTTTTACCATTCAAATCGATTGCAGTGCCATGGTATTTAAGTATTGTTTGATCGTCCTTTCTTTTAATATCGAGCTTTATATCACATGCCTTGTACAAATTACCAATATCCTTTATGACATACTCATGCTGCATCATTACATTTGTTATTTTTAGCTCTACAGCTGCCGCAGTTGAAATACCATGCCTTTCCCCATAAGAAATATAAGGTGTTTCCAGCTTATAATCTCCTTCTTTTCCTATCCCTCCATCACCAACATGGACAATGATTTCCGGATGATAAGAGCACCATATATAGTAGTATCCGCAATACCACATAATGTAACGAGAACAATGCATGCTGTGATTATTCGTTTCTTATATTTTTTCATATCCCTTATAACCACCTTATCTTTTGCAAAATAGACTTTATCTGGCTTATTTATATTTACATCTGATTCTTCTTTCTTCTCATACTTTTTTAACACCTTCACAGAAAATAAAAGGATTCCTGTCATGTGTTAGAATAGTATTGAAATCAGCTAGATCAGCTAATCTATTCCATTTAATCCTTCTTCATAAATCCTATTATCCTAGTTAGTAAAACCGTTATATTGGGAACTTTATCATATATTGTTATAACAGTATCTATTTACACAAAACAATACACCATAGTAACCGAAGGTTGGAAAACAGGTATTCGCCGTTTTTTTAAGCATGCTGAAGAATATCAGCTTCCAACACCTGAATTTATGGAAATCAAAGATACATTCCGTGTGAACCTTTATCGTCCTGATATCGTGAAGCCGATAAAGGCCGATAAAAAACCGATAAATGATATACGACGGCAGCTCAGACTGGATTTGAAGAATCTATCATAAAGCCATCTGCATGATTCGTAAATTGTATTATAAAGAACAGAATACATTTGTAAAAAAGCAAACATTACATATTAGAATGATTCCCTTTTAAAATTTTATTGAAAATACGCAGGCAGAAGATTAACAGCTATGTAAATACTCTGAACTTCATCGGGTAAGACGGTAAGAATATATCACATGGTTATCTGTTAGAAACCAATTCTTCACACGATAATAGTAAACCCGTGGATATGTTTCCAGCCATACATCGCGAACCTCTAAAACACATAACGTATCCTCATACAAAACCAGCTTCTCATTACCCTTTGGCATCAAGGTACCTACACCTATTGTGTAAAGAATTATCACTATCCCTGGCAGTATGCGTTTTGCTTTTGCCATGCGCAGTACAAAGGTCACAAGAAGCAGCAGAATATATCCTATGTACATCCACTGCTTCGGAAAGACACGCAAAGAGTATCCCATTTTATTTAAGACAGCAAGCAGTATAAAATACAGAACCGGCAACAGCCATAACAGCAGATAACAAAATGAACGTATACGTGTAATAGGATCCTTTTTCATATGCCTGCCTCCATTTCTGCTCAGTCCGACCTTGCCTTCATGATGTCTATAGTAAGCTGTTACGCTTCGTAGCTCGTAATAAATGTTAATAAGAAATCAACCCATAAGATATGAAAAGAAATACACAATGATAGCATATATCATAAATATACATTTCAAATAATTCGCATCCCTGAATTTCAGCTGTGAATCATAGCGCAATATTTTATGATACCTTCCTTTATTCATTTTACAAGCCTCCTATTATGCCGGCAACATTTCCTTACGCTTACTCAAAGAAATTCATTTTGCTTAGCTTGCAATACTGTGCAACACCGGACAACAGGACTTCTTCGTCAAAATCAAAGTCATGCGCATGCAAAGCAATTCCCGTCCCTGTCCCAAGGAAAAAGAATACACCGGGAACCTTTCGCTGATAATGCGCAAAATCCTCGGAAATCATTTCCGGTTCCTCCAGCAATACGATATCCGGATCCATGCTACACACCTGATCCACCAGCGCAGCATCATTCATAACAGCCGGATAGCCGCTATTGATATCAAAGGTAAAGCCTGCTCCCTGCTCCTCGTAGGTCTTCGCAAGCTCAAACATATGCTGCTTCATATACTGATAGGTTTCATCCTGAAAGGCGCGCAGTGTTCCCTCCAGTCGTGCATGATTCGCCACTACATTGCGTACAGTTCCACTTTTTAACAGTCCGAAACGCAACAGCCGGTAGGTTTCTGGTGACAGCTCTTCCTTTTCCATTTTATACAAATCAAGCAAATAGCGCGCCGCGATTTCCATGGCATCAATGCCTTCCTTATACTTAGCCGCATGTGCACTCTTGCCTGTAATGTCAATGTTTACCTCACTGGAACGGGCCATAAATTCATTTTTGCGTGTTGCAATGACTCCTTTATCCAGCATCGGCCATACATGAAAGCCGAAAATACGCCTGATACGATACTGTTCAAATATACCGCTTTTACACATCGGTTCTGCACCACCCGGGGTTTCCTCTCCCGGCTGAAAAATGAGAACCACGTTATGCGGAAGCTCCTTATAATAGGTAGACAGCTGATGTGCAAATTCCAGCAGCATCGCCATATGTCCGTCATGTCCGCAGGCATGCATACAGCCCTCATGACGGGAAGCAAAAGATCTTCCAGTAGCCTCAGTAACCGGCAATGCATCCATATCACTGCGAAATGCTATACTATCTGCCCTTCCCGCATCAAAAAAAGCAACCACACTGCTTGGAATTGGTGAGCTTACTGTACAGGGAAGCTCCCTGAGAGCCTCTTGTATATACGCCTGTGTTTTTGGCAGGTTTAATTCCAGTTCCGGAATCTGATGCAAATCTCTGCGAAATGTCCTTATTCTTTCCAACATATGCTTCATCCTCCCTGTTTCATGTTATGTCTATTATATAGGAAACCATCCCTCATGTAAATATTTTCATTTTATGAAATCAAATCACATTATTTTCATAAAACGGTTGTAATTTATCTTGAATAGTGATATGATACAGAAAAATAGATAGAGGCGCGGGAGCGACTACATCAGCTGGAGTCGGCAGACACCTGACAGCTGGTTTCAGCAATTCCGCCGAACTGCAGTCTTAGGCATAGGATTGTGGTGGGCTTATGAAGAAGATTCATAAGACTGTCTACCATCAGTAGATGTGCTATCATTATTGTCATAGGGTGAACTACAATGTCAGTAAGGGTGCATACTCCTGCTGGCATTTTTTAATGAGGTGATGGAAATGAGTAAAAAGGTATTGGAAATTTCGGGAGTTTCCGTGGAACAACTGGCAAATGCGTGCGGTACTCCGTTATATGTGTATGATGAAAATAAAATCACACAAAAAATGAGTCAGTTTCATGAGCTGTTTCAGAGTGAGGATTTTGAAACTGAGGTATTGTATGCCTCTAAGGCATTTTCCTGCAAGGCAATCGTTCAAATGGCTGCCATACATGGGCTTTGTCTGGATGTCGTCAGTGGTGGTGAGTTGTATACTGCCATGCAGGCAGGCTTTCCCATGGATAAAATTTATTTCCACGGAAATAACAAAACCTGGGATGAGCTGATCATGGCGCTGGAGGCCGGTGTTGGCTGTATCGTGGTGGATAATGCAATGGAGTGTGAGCTGCTGGTAAAAGCTGCCGCCAGAGTAGGCACAGCAGTGCGTACTCTGATCCGGGTAAATCCGGGGGTGGAAGCCCATACGCATAAATATATCGTCACCGCCCATCTGGATAGCAAATTTGGGATTTCCATCAGCCGTATGGAGGATATCCGGGATATGATCCATACCCTGACCAGTATTCCGAATATCACCTTTGAAGGCTTTCATTCCCATATCGGGTCGCAGATATTTGATAAAGAGGCATATGTCGCTGAAATTCAGACTCTGATGAAATTTGTGGATGATATGCAGAAGCGCTACGGCATCAAAACGACTGCCCTGAACCTGGGAGGCGGCTTTGCGGCCTACTATACAAGTGAGGATCATCCGATTCCACTGCAGGAGGTTTGTCAGACAATTCTGAATACATGCAAATGGGAACGGGAACGATACCATCTGCCGATTCGTAAGCTAATGATTGAGCCGGGACGAAGCATTGTGGCAGAGGCAGGCTCCACCCTGTATCGCATCGGATATCAGAAGCAGACGGAAAACAAAAAATATATTTTCGTGGACGGCGGTATGTCGGATAACATCCGCCCTGCACTCTATCAGGCTGCCTATGCCTGTGATATCGCAAACCGCATGGATGAGGAAAAAAGCGAAACGGTCACGGTTGCCGGTAAGTGCTGTGAATCAGGAGATATCCTGGTGGAAAATGCTTTACTGCCGCACGCACAGACGAATGATCTGCTCATCCTGTATACCACCGGTGCCTATGGCTACAGCATGGCAAGCAATTACAACCGTCTTGGCAGACCGGCAGTCGTGTTTGTAAAGGATGGAAAGGTGCGCTATGTAGTAAAACGCGAAACGTATGAGGATATGTGCAAGCTGGAATGTGATGAGGAAATTAAAGTATGAATGTTGTAGAGAAGTATGGAGGGACAAGCGTTGGTACGATTGAACAGATCAAAGCCATCGCAGCGCATGCGGCCAAATGTAAGGCACGAGGAGATAACCTGGTCATCGTGGCCAGTGCCATGGGGAAAACAACGAATAAGCTGATCGCTATGGCAAACGAAATCGGAGAGCACGTCAATGAGCGGGAGCTGGATTCCTTGCTGTCAACCGGAGAGCAGAGGACGATTACCCTGCTTGCTATGGCAATCGACGCGTTAGGTGTTCCGGCAATTTCCTTGACCGGATATCAGTGCGGCTTCATAACCAGCCACCATCATTCCCATGCCCGCATAATGGATATAGATATCACCCGGCTCAGGCAGCACCTCGATGACAACAGGGTTGTTGTGGTTGCGGGCTTTCAGGGAGCGAATGAGTATGGGGATATCACAACACTTGGACGTGGGGGAAGTGATACAACGGCGGTTGCACTTGCGGCAAAGCTGGGCTGGGAATGTCATATCTTCACAGATGTTAACGGTGTGTATACCATTGACCCCAGAATGTATCCGCATGCGAAACGTTTGCAGGAAATCACATATAATGAAATGATGCAGATGGCCTGTCTTGGTGCAGGCGTACTGGAAACAAGAAGTGTAGAGCTGGCCAGTAAATACAATGTGAAATTATTTCTGGGAAGAGCATTAGAGGAGAATTTAAACAAAGGAACGTATATTATGGAAAAAACGAAGCATCTCGAAGATATGCCAATCACCGGTATCAGCATCAAAGAAGATTATGCAATTATGAGGGTAAATGATCTGCCCAACGATGGAAAGTTTCTGAATTCGCTGTTTGCGATGATATCCGAGCTGGATATCAATCTGGATACGATATCCCAGCAGCTGACACACGATGGCAAGGTCAATTTCGCCTTCTATTGCAATAAACAGCAATCGGATGTAATTTTGAAAAACATTGACCGTCTGCATTCCCGCTATCCCATCTCCCGTCTGCTCGGCTTTGTCAAGCTGTCCATTGTCGGAGTAGGTATCTCCACACACAGCGGTATTGCCGCAAAGGTATTGACGACATTAAGCGATCACAATATCCGTTATTATCAGATTACCTCCAGTGAAATATCCATATCTCTCACGATTGAAGAGAAGGATAAGCTGAAGGCTGTCGAGGTATTGGGAAAGGCATTTGACCTATGATTCCGGTAACGAAATATCACGGCTGTGGAAATGATTTCATCATAACCGACTGGGAGAGGGTTATGAACTGCGATATCGAAGACTTTGTCGTTAAGGTCTGTGACCGGCATACCGGTATTGGCGCAGATGGCTGCATTCTCGTAAAGCAGCATCCATTGGAAATGGTATTCTATAACGGAGATGGCTCCCGCGCACCGATGTGCGGAAACGGTATCCGCTGCTTTGCGAAATACTGCTATGATGAAAGAATAGAAACAGCCGAGGAATATGATGTAGAAACCTTGGCTGGCAGAAAGCATGTGACGAGGGTATCCCTTGATCCGTTTCAGGTACGTATTGATATGGGTACCTGGGATGATGATCCCAAAAGCATACAGGTGGAGGGTCAAAGTGAGCCGATTATGGACTATAAGCTAACGGTAGGAGATACCAGTGTCTCTGTATACAGCTTCTTTATGTCCACGGTACACACCGTCGTTTTTGTCTCTGATGCCTTTGCCTTTGATTACAGCGATATCGGTAAGAAAATCTGCCATCACCCATTATATAAGGAACAGACAAATGTCAATTTTGTGGAAATTGCAGATGTGAATACATTAAGAATGGTAACGTATGAACGCGGTGTCGGTATGACGCTTGCCTGCGGTACCGGCGCCTGTGCAGCAGCCAGAATTGCATATGAGAAAAAGGGCTGTGCATCGAAGCTGCGTGTTCTGTTAAAGCGTGGAGAGCTGCATATCAAGATCGATGATCAGCAGCATGTCCACATGTTTGGTCCTGCGGAAAGGATCCTGAAAGGAGAATTTGCATATGTTTGATGTAAAAGGAAGTATTGTCGCGTTGGTAACTCCGTTCCATGAGGATGGAAGCGTTAATTTTGAGAAGCTGAAGGAAATTCTGGAATGGCATGTGGAAAGCGGAACCGATGGTATTCTTGTTCTGGGTACTACCGGTGAATCCAGCACCATGACACATGAGGAGGATGACGCCGTGGTGGAATGCACCCTGCAGACGATTAAGGGAAGGATTCCTGTTATCGTAGGAAGCGGGTCCAACTGCACACAGACTGCTGTTGAAAAGAGTAAAAAATATGCCGATATGGGGGCAGATGCACTGCTTGTGATTTCCCCCTATTACAACAAGGCCAATGCGCAGGGAATGATTGCCCACTTTACTGCGGTTGCGGACGCTGTGGACAAACCGGTTATTCTATATAATGTTCCAGGCAGAACCGGCTGCAGCATCAATGAGGAGGCTGTCAAAGTACTCAGCAAGCATCCAAATATCTGCGGTATCAAGGAAGCGAGCGGAAACATTGCATATGCCGCAAGCATAGCACGTTACCTCAGCGATGATTTCGTTATGTTCAGCGGAAATGATGATATGGTCATTCCTCTGCTGGCTCTGGGAGGAAGCGGTGTTATTTCCGTATGGGCGAACATCATGCCGAAGGAAGTACATGAAATGGTGCACAATTACCGAAACGGCAACACCGATGCGGCGCTTGCGACACAGCTCAACTGTCTCGATCTGATTCATGCGCTGTTTATCGAGGTCAATCCGATTCCTGTAAAAGAGGCTTTAAATATGATGGGCAAGGGCGTCGGCGGCTATCGTCTGCCTTTATGTGAAATGAGTGAGGATCACCGTCAGGCACTGCTCACACAAATGAAAGAGGCCGGCCTATGTTAAATGTACTTGTTGTCGGCTATGGAAACATGGGGAAAATGATTGTGGATACCATCGGACAAAGTGATGATATGAGGGTTGTGATGATTGCGGATGGAACCAATCATCCCGATCTGTCCACGCTTCAGGAGCAGGTGGATATCATCATTGACTTTTCCCATCCGGATAATCTGACGTGGATCAAGCCGTTTGTATTGAACCATCCATGTGCATATATCTGTGGTACGACCGGACATAATGATCTGCAAAGACGGCAGGTAGAAGAGCTGAGCAGTGTTGCCCCGGTTGTATTTCAGGCAAACTTTTCTCTTGGAATCGCCGTATTCCAGGAGGTTCTGCAAATGATTACCCCAATGCTGGAGGAAAGCTTTGATATCGAGGTTGTGGAAAAGCACCATAACCAGAAGCAGGACGCGCCAAGTGGTACCGCAAAAATGCTGGTAGCTGCCATGAACAGGGAGCATACATACCGGGAGGTACACGGACGAAACGGGTTTGTGGGAAAACGTCAAAAGGAAATCGGTATCCATGCCGTCCGTGGAGGAACGGTTGCGGGAGAGCACGATGTTTACTTTTTCGGGGATGATGAAATCTTTGAAATCAAGCATACTGCCAACAGCCGTAAAATCTTTGTTAACGGAGCATTGCGGGCTGCCCGCTTTGCGGCTGCACAGAAGCCGGGTATGTATACCATGAAAGATATTCTGTTCGCATAAGGAGGAAGACATGAACGCTAATGAAATCATCGCATTTATACAAAATGCCGAAAAAAAGACACCGGTAAAGGTGTATATCAAGGAAAAACGGCCTGTTGACTTTCCGGACTGTCAGGTTTTCGGTGCAGCAGGAAAGGTCGTATTTGGCGATTGGAAGGTAATTGCGCCCATTCTGGAAGCAAATCAGGATGCCATAGAGGACATTGTGATCGAAAACGATTGCCGCAATTCCGCTGTTCCACTGCTGGACAAAAAATACATCAATGCGCGCATTGAGCCAGGGGCTGTGATACGCGATCAGGTGGAAATCAAAGATAATGCCGTCATCATGATGGGAGCCATCATCAATATCGGTGCAATCATCGGAGAAGGAACCATGATCGACATGGGCGCCGTGCTGGGCGGCAGAGCAACGGTTGGCAATCATTGTCATATCGGTGCAGGCGCAGTCCTTGCGGGCGTTATAGAGCCGGCGAGTGCAACACCTGTCATTGTTGAGGATGATGTATTGATCGGTGCAAATGCCGTCGTGATTGAGGGTGTGCATATCGGAAAAAATGCTGTAGTTGCGGCAGGTGCTGTGGTTATTGAGGATGTTCCTGCCAATGCTGTTGTCGCAGGCTGTCCGGCACGCGTTATCAAGCAAAAGGATGCAAAGGCGGCAGAGAAAACCGAGCTGGTGGATGCTCTGCGAAGTCTGTAATACACGTATAAAGAAAACGGACATATTCTGTTCGTTTTTTTATGATGCGCCCGACTTTTTAGCTTAACCCTATGATAATATACCCTATGATAATATACCCTATGATAATTTAGAGGGGACACTAATTCGTACGGTAATTTAGAAATTCCTTTTTTAAGAAATTACGGAACACAAAAGCTATTTACTAATAAAATCCCGATATGAAGCTGAAACGATTTGTAATCACCCGTTATGATTTGGATACCGGAGCTCATATGTGCTATAATATCCAGGTATTATAGGAGGTAGTTTATGAAACGTTCCCTATCGTGGCTGGAGCTGCTATGGTATTTGCCGCTTTATATTATCAGTGTATACTTTAATTTAAACTCTGTTATCATTCTTGCTATCGTGCTGATTGGTTATACGATATCGCATTATCATAAATATTCCATCAGTGAGGCATATCGTGAAAATTACAGGAAATCCTTTCTATTTGTCCATACGAAGGATACACCGGAAACATTGCAGATCAGCAGCATCTGGGGCATTTTGTTTTCTGCGGTTTGTTGTATCTATTTCTTTATGCACGATACAACCGCCGGTATATACAGTCTGCTTCCTACCGCTATTCCCCTGCTTTTGTTCATCTACATCCGCATAAAAAGAAAAGCACACTGATTACTGTGTCAGTATCCAGTGTGTTATGTCCTGATTCATGACTCTTTGTACCTGAGAGTCTTTTTCTTTTGTATAGAGACTGTTCTGTAACAGAGAGAGCAGATTGCTTTTTTCATACAGCTCCATCAATGTAATGGATGGCTTTTCCTTTATATAGGAGGAGCTTCGCAGCTGGGATGCATTCATTGCACATAGGATTTGTTTTACATACGTGTCATAAATCCCTATACGCTCCACATCCTCACATTGTACAAGCGGAAACATACGCTGCTTTAACAATGCCTCTATCCCCTCCTGTGAGCGTACAAGCTGCAGAAATGCGAATACAGCATTGGGATAGCGGGTCGCTTTGTTCACCATAAACCCATATACATCCAGAACAGGACGCAGGGTGGTATCCTCATAAGCGGGCATTGGAGAGAAGCGCAGATGCATGGAGGCATAGGCATTGGATTGTGAAAAGGATGTATCATTCATAAGCAATCCGCTCACATAGCGTCCATCCTCATAAAACGCCGCATCATCCAGGGTATCATCATGCAGACGCAGGACTTCATGAAAGCTACGGTAACGGTGCAGCCGCTCACGAAATTCCTGATTCTTTATAACTTCATTTTTCGGTATTGCCGCATCCTCTTCATCCTCCTTGTCAAAAAAGAAAGGAAGAGTATAATCACGACCGCGGTTCTGGTAATACGCATCCTTTACCCCTTTCAAATTTTTGAAATCCTCAAAATCCTGCTCAGTTAATCCACGGTGGGCGGCAGTATATGTATTTTGCACATAGATCAGACCTTTTCCACTCACTGGAAAAAAGCGGTTCTGCAAGGCTGTTCGTTCAAATTCAGAGGGCCATGCATACTCCAGATGTCGCAAAATTCCGGTCAGAGGATAGGTCTGAACCGTCTCATATAGCGCATCCCAGTCACTTCGCCATACAATGTCCTGCTGGTTTAGGGACTTTTTTGTAGTGCTGATATGCAAGGCATGCTTATGCGCAGGATAGTGTTCATCCCACAGCCGCTCCAGCTCCCTTCCATAGGATTTATTTGGTACATATATTTGCAGCTGGGCATCCTGCTCGATCTCATAACGGTTTCCATCCATATGGATATCTGAGGGCTGAGAAACAGCACCGCTGCACCCCTGCATCAGAAGCACCAATACACACAACAGCAGCTTTTTCATACACATCCTCCTCGTGAAGTCAGTATAAAAATACCCTGCTGAAAAAAGTGTCGAAATCGCTTTCTTTTCTCAATTAACGATTGACATTTTTCGCCACGTATAGAATACTATACGTATAAGGGGGTTTTCACATGAACTACTTAAAACGCTTATATGAAGAGCTGGAACGCCAATGCGGGCTCCATGCGGATGAAATCTACAACTATGCTGTTCCGCAATCCTGGAATCTGTACGGCTACCGTCCGGCAAAAAGCATACGCAGCAAAGAGCTGCTTGTCCATCCGTATGAATTTTATTTGTTTACGCTTCGTCATATTTTAAAGGATGCGGATGGAAACTGGAAACAGCCGCAGAAAACGGCAGGGAAAACCTCTGATCGCTCATGGTTAAAGAACGCAAGCATATATTCCCTCATGGTTCGTACAGCTACTGCATGGGATCATGACCGGGACGACCGTCTTGTAAGTGACAATCTGTATCACCTCAATGATAACGGTACCTTTTTAAAGAGTATCCTACTGCTGCCGCTGTTAAAGCGCATGGGAATCAACACGATTCTTCTGCATCAGATTTTTCCCTTATGCAAGACACAGAATGCACATGATTATCCGGTGAAGGAGGCCGTTACCGATTTCCGTAAGCTAGATGATACACTAAAGGATAATCTGATTTCTGAGCTGTGTGCAGAGGAACAGTGTGCAGCCTTTATCGAAGCCTGCCACCTGTTGGGATTCCGTGTACTTCTTGAATACTGTCCGGGTAAGCTTGCCAGAGAAAACAGCTATTACCAAGAACATCCGGAATGGTTCTTCTGGTATGATGCAGACAGGCAAAATGCCTACCATGCGCCGCTGTGCAATGCATTGCCGCAGAACACGATTCCCTTTTCCTATGCATTAAAGGATTTCTACCGCAGTGAGGATGTCCAAAAGCATATCGCTTTATTCCAGGAAGCTCCTGCTGCACTGGCATCCTATGAGAGCCTGAAGGATATTGAATATGCACTACATACAACGATTGCACCTGCGATGGTGGATCAGATCAACGCCGGTATTCCTGTGGAACAGGATACCACCATATGGCGGTTCTATGAGGATTTCCACGCCCAGACACCAAAGGAAATACGAAAGAGTGCAAAGCCGTATCTGATGCAGGATGTTATACGCTACGACCTGCATCCGGCCAGAAAGCCAATGAGCACTCTATGGGATATGCTGTGTGAAAATATCACCTGGTATCAGCAGACGCTCGGCATTGACGGTATATATCTGGAAAAACCGTATCTGTTGCCGGAAAAGCTGCAAAAAGCCCTGGCAAAAACAGCAAGAAAGCAGAATCGCGCCTTAGCCATGATTGCGGAGGATACCGCTGCGGAAAACAGTCCGTTATGGCTGCATAAGGGCTATGATGCCATATCCGGCAGCGGTGCCTATGAGGAAAGTGATTTATGGAATTTTAAATTTCACAGCTTCAGCTATCGTCTCAAGGGTAATGTATGTCCGATGTTTGCAGCTTGTGAAGCCCACGATTCCCGCCGTATCACCAGTGTGGAGGGTAATACAGGAACAATCATGCTCACCGTCATGAATCAGTTTTTACCAAACGGAATCCCGTTTATGATGAATGGTGTGGAATGCTTTGAGGTACAGCCAATGCAGCTCAGTGAATACGGTGATCCTAAATATCTGAATATATTGCCAAAGGAGGATGCACGTCATCATAAGCAGGCTTATCTTGATGAATACTGGTTCAATTACCGAAGCAGTGATTTGCCGGTTCTCCCTTCCCTGCTGGAAAAAACAAGTGCGATCCGGCAGAATTATCTGGAGGCTATTACAAATCCGGATGCATGTATTCCTGTCTGGTTTGATTCCCCCAGAGATTATGGAATCGGCTTTACCTACATATGTGAGGACAGAGCGCTGCTTGTTGTATGCAATACCAATGTACATGACAGCGTACAGCTGCATATTCATACAGAGAATATGATTTGTGAGCTTCCGTTCGCTCCACGTTCAATAAAACAGATTTTTTCCACAAAGGATCCGTATATGCATGATATTCAAATGGACAGCTTCCAGAACATTCCTCTTGCATTTGATCCGGGTGAAGTTAAATTTATACAATTAAAGCCGGAAAGCCTGTAATATTATACATGGACTTCCGGGCTTTTCTTTCCCTTGCATATCCGCTATAATAGGCATAGGTGATTAGCATGTACAGAATAAAAGACGATACAATGGCAGAGCTGGAAATCAAAAAAAGCCGTTTTCTTTGTTATTTACATAAGAGCTTTTCAGAAGCAGATGCCAAGGATTTTATACAGAAAATAAAAAAGCTGCATCCCAATGCACGGCATCACTGCTATGCGTTTATCATTGGTGAGCATAACGAGCTGCAGCGAAGCAACGATGACGGAGAGCCGCAGGGTACTGCCGGTGTTCCTATGCTGGAATGTCTTGCCAACCGTAAGATGCAGGATACGATAGCTGTAACCGTACGGTATTTTGGCGGCATTAAGCTGGGGGCAGGTGGTTTGATCCGCGCATATGCAAAAAGTGTCTCCCATGCGCTGGATCAGGCAGTGATTACACAAAAGCAAAAACGCCTAGTTTACCGTATGACCTTCAGCTATGAGCTGATTGGAAGGCTTGACCATTATTTCCGACAGAACGATGTGGCGGTACTGGATAAGGACTATGGGGAACAGGTAACGTATTTATGGATGTGCAGAAAGCCGCTGGATGATGATATATCAGAGCTCACAAACGGCCGTTATCTTCCGGTCTATGTGGAGGAACGCGCTGTCGATGTTGAAGTGTAAAAAAAGCGTGTGAGATATTGTGATATTGAGCGAAAGGATTGACGCTGACGCTATACAGGTATAATCTTATAGCGAAAGAAGGAATATGCATGAACACTTTACATAGATTTCTTACCTGCATGACAGGAGAATTTGATAATGCAGAGCAAATCAAACAACAGCACGATGCAGGAGCGATCACACATCCCTACGCACACCATATCAATACCGTGATGAATGAGCGTATTCAGCATCTGCCAGCAAATTTCCCCGGTTATTTTCTGCTGGAGGAAAGCTATTATACACAAAATGGCGCTACCAATGCACAGCCTCACCTTTTTCTCTTTACACTGAATGAGGAAGGCAACGTAACCTTAACCTCCTATGATATGCCGCAGGAGTATACGAAGGAAGACTTTACCGCAAGCAATCCGGATTTAAAGCTGGATTACCTAAGCCTAAAAAAGAGTGAAAAATTCACACCGATGGTATATGAAGAGCATGATGGTGTATTCACTGGAAGCAGTATCAGCATGTTTACACCGGTACTGAAATTCATTCTACACGAAACCACTGGAGCAGATCAGCTGGAGGTAGAGGAAGCTATGGAAATGAATGGCAGGAAAACCTTTGGATTTGACGGGCCTATCATTTATAAGCGGATGCAGGATATTGAAAAGCAGGTAACTACAGAGCAGGAAAATAAAAAGTAATGTTTTACCATTATAAATACATGAAAGAGACGATATCATACATCTATGATTCATCTCTTTCTTTTTTCACCGTATTCGTATATCAGTGGATAGCATATGTATGATTTATAACAAAAAGAAGAATAAAAGCTTGAGCTGTTTCTCACCTGAAAACACATAAAAGGAGCTACAATATATATGCTTTTATAGCAAAAATAAAAATATAAGCCTGAGTTCTTTCTCATTTGAAGGTACATAAAAGGAAAGCAGCTACAAAAGGATTGATAACCATTGCATTGTTGTATTTCACGATTCTCATATGCCAGGAATCAAAAAAGAATGTAAGTGTGGCGCCATTCTTCCCTGTAATAATACCCTGCCTTGCTTTTATCATAATAGCGTAAATAAAATGCTTAGCGTAATGTACAATCCATTCTACAATTTATTTTCTAATTCTTAAACGTATTAACATCTTTATAATTTTTTCACATTTTAGGTATTTGAAAAGAAGTTTTCAGGATCCTTTTCATACACGGATAAAAAGTTCAGGAGAAAGCGTTGTGCCAGAGAAGCAGGCTTCACAGCGGCTTTAGCTTCTTCAAATGTAAACCAGGCGGCCTGATCCACCTCCCAGTCACTGACATCCTCCAGTGATTCGCTGTCAATTATCACTGCAAAGTTAAAAATCAGCGTATTGGTCTTTGGAAAATACTCGCTTTTCAGAAAACGGTACTGCAGCACCTTTCTTCCGATTTCCTCCTGCATTTCCCTCACCAGCGCATCCTCTGCGCTTTCTTCCTTATTCACATAGCCTGCGACAAGAATATTATTCGGCTTTCCATACTGCTGGATCATAAGGAGCTTATCTCGTTTCGGATTCAGTGTAACCATGGAAATTGCAGTACTGAAAATAGGAAAACGAAACTGCCTGCAGGAGGTACAGAAGGGAATCCTTCCCTCATGCTCCAAATCCTTCATAACCAGCTTATGTCCGCACTCATAACAATAATTCATAAATACACCTCACAATCGTACTTATTATACACCTGTTCTTTTATGACATACAAAAGAAAGAAACCTTGCGGTTTCTTATCTCAGTTCTTTTACCAGCTTCCACAATTCACTGTAGGAAACAAAGCCGATTGCATCACATTTCTCTTTTGCCACCTGACGCTGTTTTTTTACGTTTCCGTCATGTACCTTGTTCAGATTATTTTTATCCATCATGTACTGAACATAGGAGAATTTCTTTAACAGGAACCAGTTTGCGATAATACTGTTAATACACTCTTCCTTATCATCGCATTTCGCAAGAATGTCTCTCAGGTTTACCAGCTGGTAGCTGGCAATCTTCTGAGCCAGCTCATACATCTCATCATAGTTCAGGAATAATTTTGCATCAAGCTCACGCTGTACGATTCCAGCCTTGCGGTTTCGTTCAAAGAAGCTTTCTACAGTATCCAGCAGGATATCGACACTTTCCCTGTTCACGCTTAAAGCGATGATTTCATTCCGCGTTCCTTCATATTCATTCTCCGGTTCGCTCATGACATAGTACAGTGCCTTTGCCATCACATATTCCTCTTTATCTCCCAATGTAAGAATAATTGCCTTCTGGTGTTCATCAAAGCTTCCATATACCACATACGGACATTTGATTGTTCCTTTTGGCAGTTTAAATGAATCCTTGTAGCGTATAATCTGGTTGGCGATTGCATCCTTGTTAATGTTCAGCCTCAGATTTGCGCAGATTTTCAGATTATGATCCTTTTCAAAGAGCTGCGAAAGGATAGTGTAATCGTCCTCTTTTCCTTCTGCCGTTTCAATGATGGAAAGATAATCTTCTAGGAAACCATTAAATTCACAGATACCGATATCTGCTTCTCTTACGTCTTTTACTTCGCATAAAATATCATAAATAGCCATAGTTCTCTCCTCCTTTCCCTGTCGTATTTTACATTTGAAGATAAAATGAACTATGTATGTCTATATGAAATGCAGATGTATGCTCATATCCATTATATGAAGCAAATCTGCTGAATTATTCCTATTTCTTAAAAATGTAAGGGGATTCCTAATTTAATTTTACAACCTTTTGAGAATTTTTCAACATATTTTTCCATAATTGACCGATTTCGTCTCATATTTTTTCCACAATCCCTGTATACCAGGTATTTCTCTCAAATTTTTTTATCCCATGCATAAAAGTCAACGAAAATGTACAGGAGCTTACCATTGCGAAAAGGACTGCATTCCCAGTCCCTTTTATTTTTTATAAACTGCTTCCCTGCTTCTGCTTTTACGTCCACATCCTTCAGTTTTTAAGGATTCGATCTCATTTTGTTCTCATTTGACCTTATCATTCATGAAAATACCACTTGTTTTCCTTCAATTCCTTTAAATCCTGTGGATATAAGGCAGGCACCTCCAGAATAACAGGCTTTTTTTTCACCGTTTCCCATGCATAAAACCGATAAATTGGCAGGACATAAGGCTGATAGGAGGCATACCCATAGTCTCTGCCTCCATAGGTAAGCTCAACGTGAAGAATATCGAGGTGCTTTAAAGAATATTCTGTAGACTGAAGGATACTGTAATATCCCCCCTGATACATAACCTCTTTTGCTTCCTCACTGCTCAGAATAGTATATTCCTGCAGCAGCTTGTACTTTTTACTATACGGAATGCTGAGATAGTATACACCGTTTCCAGCATCACATAATACAGCCCCCTCTATCACCTGATGTAACAATCCCTTTTTCGCATGATCGTCTGCCTCGAAGATATCTGTTTGGCAAACCATCAGTCCGTTTCCCATATGGATATCACAGCTTGTCTGCATATCTGCCCTTTTGAAGGAGAACAGCTGCGGATATACATGTAACAGTTCCTTTGCGATGTTCTGCTGCTGTGTTCTGGTTCCTTCCTTTAAATCTGTTTCTATAATAAATCGCAAATCACCGTTACCATCCGCCACCGCATCAGTGATTCGAAGCAGCCTGGACGGTGTTTTCTTTACAGACTCTAACAGATGCTTCGCTTCTTCTTCCCGCTTCTTCCTTACGGCTTCTGAAACAGACTCCGTATTCACTACATTTCCATATAAGCTCTTATATACAGGCAGAGCTCCTGTGATATTCAAATGTGCATTTTCATATGGCATATCCCTGATTTTCTTTTTCTGTATAGATACCTGCTCAGAAGCCCCCATTCCCCCCATAAAGGATTGTATCTGCGGCTGATAGGATGCATCCGGAAGAATACGATCCTGTGCAGAGCCTGTCTTTCCTTCTGTTTCCTTTAGCGAATCCGTTACTGATTCCTCATGTATGGTATTCCCTGAGTTTTTCGCTATCTGCCCCATATCCTCCCCTACATCTGCGGGCTTATCAAACAGCATATATAGTCCTATACATAGCAAAAGCATAGCACATACCGTTACACATCCCCATACATACCGGTGATTCCGTCGATGGTATTGCCGTGGCTGCATCTCATCCTGCACAGCATTTCTGATGTTTTGCTTTAACTCCTCACTCATATGTATCTGATTCAGCTCATCGCGATATTTCTTCATAACAACTCACCCTCTTCCAGTCTTTTTTTCAGCTGCTTTCTTGCACGGTGCAGCCATGTTAGTATGGTTGCTTCTTTTTTCTGCAGAATTTCCGCAATCATAGAGACACTAAGCTCCTCATAATAAAACAGATATAGGACATTGCGATACTTTACCGGCAGCTTCATAACCTCATATAAAAGCCCAAAATCAGCCTTTACGTTTATCCCTGCCAGATTTTCCTGCAGTTCCACCGTCGTTCGCAGCTTCTGATATTTCCAGCAGTCCTTACATACATTGATCGTCACCCGCAGAATCCATGCCTTTTCATGTGCCTTTGATGTAAATTGCGGGCGCTTCTTCATAATCCGTAAAAAAACATCCTGTGATACATCCTGCGCATCATATACATTTCCCATATTCTGCAAGGCAATCCGGTATACCGTATCACCATAAACCTCCAGCAGCTCATCCAGACTGCTGCACAGCGCCTGCTCACTTTCATCCATATATATTCTCCTTCATGTTAAAAACGATTACTTCCCTAAATATATTTCATAAAATTTATACAATCATTCCATTCACTGCAATCATGACCTGCCACATAATTGTATACCACATAATTTCTTCTCTCTTTTAATTATGTATTTCTGTTCTTTGTCCTTATTATAACAGATTGATTTTAAATTCCTGTTCGCTTCTTTGTCTTTATTATAACGAAATTCCTACTGATACAGCCTTCCATACACCAATCCTTTATAAGCATGCTTTTGATCACACATACATCTGTCTCTACCATTTTCACTGAATGTATTCTTGTTTATCCACTATACTGCCTTTCAACTTTTCACCTTTTTGTTTACTTCATAAGCATCTCGGTTTAAAATATAAGTATTATACGAGGTGATAAAGGATGAAAAAAGAATTACTGCTGTCATTACTGGAAACAAATGCAAGATACTCTACCAGAGATTTGGCGGATGTTTTGCTGGAGGATGAAGAAAGTGTCATCCACACCATGAATGACCTGGAAAAGAAAAAGGTTATTTGTGGCTACCATACCATTATCAACTGGGAAAAGACCAACAAAGATAAGGTCATGGCCCTGATTGAAGTAGATGTTACACCGGAACGTGATTTCGGCTATGACCGGGTCGCCAAGAATATCTACCGTTATCCGGAAGTCGATACTATGTATCTGATGAGTGGAAAGAGCGAGTTTATCGTCATCATTTATGGAAGAACCATGCAGGAGATATCCAATTTCGTCGGTGCAAAGCTGGCTACAACAGAAAATGTCGTTTCAACATCTACCTTTTTCGTGCTGAAGGAGTATAAGATCAACGGTATTGTTCTGGATGAAGAAGAGAAGCCAAGCGAAAGACTGGTTGTGACGCCATAATGTACGAAAAATTTTTAAGTCAGCACGTACAAACCATCAAACCAAGCGGAATCCGTAAATACTTTGATCTTGCCAGTGAAATGGAGGGCGTTATATCCCTTGGTGTCGGAGAACCCGATTTTGATACACCCTGGCATATCCGTGAGGCTGCAATTTATTCCATAGAGAGTGGAAAAACACATTATACCGCGAATCAGGGACTTCTGGAGCTGCGTGAGGAAATCTGTCTGTATCAGAAACGCCGCTTTCATCTGGATTATGATCCTGTGGACAACGTGATTGTGACTGTCGGCGGCAGTGAGGCCATTGATATTGCCATGCGCGCCATTGTGAATCCGGGTGATGAGGTCATTCTGATGGAGCCAAGCTATGTGGCCTATACGCCAAGTGTCGAGCTTACAGGAGCCGTTCCGGTGCATATCAAGCTGGAGCATGAGGATCAGTTCAAGCTGACACCAGAAAAGCTAAAGGCTGCGATTACACCGAAAACGAAAGCGATTTTGATGAATTTCCCGAGCAATCCAACCGGCGGTGTCATGACGAAAGAGGATTATGCAAAGCTAGTACCAATCCTGAAGGAGCATGAAATCATCGTTATCAGTGATGAAATTTATGCTGAGCTGACGTACGATGGCACCTTCTGTTCTCCTGCCAATTTTGATGAGATCAAGGATCAGGTCATCATTATCAGCGGTTTTTCAAAGGCTTATGCCATGACCGGCTGGCGCCTGGGGTATGTTCTAGCGAATAAAACCTTTACCGCCGCAATGAATAAAATTCACCAGTATATCATCATGTCCGCTCCAACAGCTGCACAATACGGTGCCATAGATGCTATGCGCAATGGTGATATTCATGTCGCAGAAATGCGAGAGTCCTACATGACAAGGCGGAATTTCATTACGAAGGGCTTCAACAGAATTGGATTGCCAACGCATTTACCACATGGTGCATTTTATATCTTCCCGGATATCAGAGGAACCGGATTAACGAGTGATGCATTCTGTGTTCAACTGCTGGAGGAGCAACGGGTTGCCTGCGTGCCCGGTACGGCATTCGGTGATGCAGGAGAAGGCTTTATCCGTGTATCCTATGCATACAGCATTGACCATATCCGTGAAGCGATTGAGCGCATTGATCAGTTCATGGAAAAATTCCGTCAGAAATAGTATAAAAAGGTTGTGTAAATGTGACACCATGTCCATTCGCACAACCTTTTCTTTTTGCTTACTCACATATCCAGTTCCAGCTCCAGCTGCTCTACATCCTTTTTCTCAATCACCCGCATTAAGGTTTCTCCTTCCAGTGGTGGCTCCAGCCGGTCGATCAGAAACCTGACATTCGCAAATGCTGTTCTGCGATATTCCATCAGCGGCTTTATATATTCTTTGAACATATCCCTGTTAAAATACTCCTTCGCCTGCTCATCACTGCCATAGCTCAAATTCCATGCAGCCAGGGCAGCCTCCAGAATTTTCCCCTGTTCATCAAAGCCCTTTTGATACAAATAACCACTTAATGGATTTATAAAATCCGAAAACAAATCTTCCTTTGTTTCCTGCATATTCCGGTTCAGTACACGGAAGGATGCAGCTTCACTCGCTGAAAGCATTGCCCCTTTGTCTTTGGCGATACTGCGAAAGTCCTCATACAGCTCTATGATATATGAAAAGTCTTTTAATGCTTTGGTAGTTCCGATGCTATCGAGAATAAAGAAATCCTTGTATGGCAGGATGGCATATTGAACCATACAGGGCAGCGTCTGTTCACGCAATAGAAAGCTCAGGGAATCGGTGATCCCCTTTACTCCGTAAAGCAGCTTATTCTTACGATCCATAACAAAGGTATACTCCTGTTCATAGCGCATAACATAGAGCTGGCGTTTACAGCTACCTTTAAACCGCTCTATACAGACAGCATCCTCCTTTGCCAGCTCAGGATGTAGCTTCAGATAGCGCTCAATCAGTTTCCTGCTTGTCTGTTCATTACGAAACAGTATGGTACTTCCGATATGACAGATGTGTTCCATATTATCCATGGTGATTCTTGTTTTTTTATTCTTTGTCTGATAAGCATATATAAACAAGCCACTGAGTAGCTGTATAACATGCTGAGCTTCCTGTTCAGGTAAATGATCCATAGATGATTCTCCCTTTCCCTTCGTGTTACCTATATCATACCATAAAATATCCTGAGGGGATAGCATGCCCCATGGGTATAGCATGCCTTCTGGATATAATATTCCCTCTTTGGGTACGGCACGTACTTACTCATTGGGCAGGGCACGTCCTTAATCTACAGCATGCCCGTGAATATATTTACTCTCGAGTATAATATACTCTTGAGAATATGATACTCTTTCGCTTAACATGTTCTGAAATATAATATGCTTAAACGTACAGTATATTGTTCCCTTATCCTGTACTTTCTGTATAAAACAGCTATATTGTAAAACCGTACGCTTTCTCTGCTATGAGCCTTCTGTGTAGTTTAAAGGTCGTATACAGTATGAATGTATTCGTTTCTTTATATAAAGGCTGCTTCCCTCTGCGTATCCTTATGAACAAGTACATGAATCCATTTTTTCGAACGGAACCGCCACAGGGTAACCATTGCTTTCACAAGCTCATCGCTGAATGACAATGCGACAACCCAATGCAGTGGCAGCTTCCATACAACAGCAGCGAGGAAGGACATAGGAATAGCAACACACCATATACCGATCAAATCACAAAACATACAAAATTTCGTATCTCCTCCCGATCTTAGAATACCGCATATATGTACATAGGACATCATTTTCGGTGTCGTATACAGCGCATAGGCAATCAATGTAAGATTCAACATACTACTGGTTACACGATCATAATTGTAAATATCAATAATAGCACCTTTAAACAATAGCAGTGCTGCGGTCATAGCAAGACAGAAGCCGATGTTAATAACGATAAAAGCTTTTCCATAGGCATAGGCAAGCTTTGTATGATTTCTCCCCAGCTCATTGCCAATCATAACAGCACAGGCGTTGCCAAGACCAAAAAATACACATTGAAATAAATCATTGATAACACTCGCCACCTGTACGACTGCGACTGCACTCGTTCCCAATAATCCATAAGCAATAAAGCATACGGTGGTTCCGATGCTCCATGCACTTTCACTCATGGCTACAGGAAGGGCGGTTTTCACAACACGCTTCATTAACGGGATATCCAGCTTACGGATGGTGGCAAGATCAACAGCCAGCGGATGATCGTTGCTGAAGTATACATACCCCAAGATCAACAGCATTTCCACGAAACGGGCGGTCAATGTCGCTATAGCAGCACCCTCCACACCCAATCGCGGTAAATGAAGGTTTCCAAATATCAATCCATAATTCAATACCGTATTGATGGTGATAGCCAATACGCTTGCGAGCGTCGGTACCTTCAGGTTATGAATGGCACGGGAATTAAAGCTCATAAGAAAGGAAAACGCCGTCATCATATAGGTGAAACAGGTGATACGCAAATACGATGCCCCAATAGCCACAACATCCGGTTCCCTTACAAATAACTGTAAAATCTGCGGCGCAAATGCAAGTGCCAGCACAACAGTAAATAATGCCAGAAAAAAACCAATTCGCATTTCAATCGCAATGACCTTACGAATATTTTTCACATCCCGGATTCCCCAGTATTGAGATACATAAATACTGGAGCCGCTGTAAATCCCAAAGCAGATAATTGAAAAAATGAAATAAACCTTGTTCGCTGCCCCAACAGCTGCCAGCTCCCCTACACCGATACTGCCGATCATGAACGTATCAATCATATTCAGACTCAGTGATATGATCTGCTGTAAAACGATTGGCAGTCCTATGGTGAGAAGAAGCCGCACAAATACCTTTTTATCTATCATACTATCACCTCAAACTGAGTGTAATTTTATCATACTATGATACTATGAAGCAATACTGTTTATATAGGCAGCAATAGCATATGTAAACATTTCAAATGAAAAAGGGACATATTTCGTCCCTTCTTCATGTATCATGTTCAGACTGCTTGATACATCGACATCTGTAAACAAAGGATGTCCGCCATGGGATGGTTCCATTCTCCCCTGACACCATTATTATACATCAGAATACCGGAATTTCCACGCTATTGATCCTTTTCATAAATATGTACTCCAGATTTAGCTTGACAGGGTAAAACGAAAAAGAGCTTCACTTAGAAGCCCCTTTCATCTTAATATATAGCGCTGTATTGCCTTTGCCACACCGTCATCCATAAAATCGGAGGTCACGATATCACAGGCTGCCTGGATTTCCTCACTTGCATTCGCCATAGCAACTGTAAGTCCTGCTTCCTGAAACATGGGAAGATCATTTTGTGCATCACCAAATGCCACAAACTCCTCTTTCTTCAGATGCAGAGCCTGCAATACAGCTTTTATTGCATTCCCTTTGTTAACACCTCCGGCAGTTATATCAAAGCTGATTGGCTGATAATTTGTTACCGTGGTATTCTCTATACATTCTATTTGTCCTCTGGCTTTTAAGAGCCGCTGTGCGTTCATGTCATAAACCAGTATTTTTGCGATATCATGGACGTTTCTGCTCAGTTCCTCCCAGCTCATATCGGTAAATGATTTCACCTGTACATCAGCAGGCAGCCGATTATTCATATGGTCATACAGAAAGCGTTCATCATAAGGCTCATGTGTAAAAAATTCATATTTCCCCTTGAAAAAGGCGTGTGCATGCTCCTCCCTTTTCAGTACTTCAATAATCTGATGCAGACAATACGGCTCTATCCATTGTTCGATACATCGCGTCCCTATTTCATATATACCGCCATTAGAAGATATCACTTTTACTCGTTCATGAATCTGCTGTGCTATCATTTTTGTGAAGCAGTACGGTCTGCCGCTGATCAGATATATCTGTATGCCCTGTTCTACACATTTCCGTAAGGCCTGTAAATTTCCTTCACTGACTGTTTGATCCCTACGCAGCAGTGTTCCATCCAGATCCAGACCTATCATGCGAATTTCAGGCATAGGAATCTTTCAGTATGGCCTCCAGCTCTTCTCTGCTTCCAAACGGAAGATGATCCAGTATAGGAGATGCCAGGATTTCATGAAATTCATCTTCGCTTACGCCGAAGTCCTTCAGCTTTTTATGAAGTCCAATCGTTTCCAGAAAGTTTGTCATTGCAGAATATAAATCTTCACTTCCAAACAGCTTGGCAACATCCGCAAAGCGTTCCCTGTTCTTTTCAGCCATGTGCTGAATGAAGGCAGGGAATACAACAGCAAGTGCTTCTCCATGCGGCAAATGGACGATTCCACCAATGATTTCAGAAAGCGGATGCGGTGCGCTTGCCCCGGAATTTGCCAGAGCACGTCCTGCCAGTGTATCAGCAAGACACATATTGGTACGATATTTTAGATTCTGCGGCTCCTGTAATACGCTTGGCAGATTTTCTATGACAAGACGCATAGCCTCCATAGAATCCATTGCACTGTAATGTGAAGCATTGGCGTTGATGTAGCTTTCAAATGCATGTGTGAAAGCATCAAATCCGGTTGCCGCACTCATCCGCTTTGGCAGTGTCAGCATAAGCTCAGGATCAAGAATCGTTTCCTGAGAGAAATTATCCGGGTGGAAAAAGGTGATTTTTTCTTTTCCTCTGGTGATAACGGCTGCCTGAGTTACCTGTGATCCTGTCCCTGATGTGGTCGGTACACTCAAAAGAGGCAGATGTTCCTTACTGTAGGATGCATAGTATGCAAACGGTGAATTGTATTCGTTAAACAGGTAATCCCAGTCTATGCTGTCCTTTCCATTCGCAAAGGCGATGGCTTTCGCAGTATCGATGGAGCTTCCTCCCCCAACTGCCAGTACAAAATCAGCAGGCTGTTCCTTCAGCATGGCAAAGCCCTGTTCTACAATTTCCACACTTGGATTCGGTTCTACCCTGTCAAAATGAATAACACGGATTCCTTCTGCATCCAGAAGCTTTTTTACACGCTCATATAACGGCTGTAGGGGTGCATCCGGTGTTGTAACTAGAAAACAGGTTTTTCCATAGCTTTTACATACGTGCCCCAGCTCGCTCAGTTGTCCGGCACCAAAATGAATCTTTGTTGGCTGATAATAGTGAAACATAGTACATACCTCCTCTATACACGTTCATTATACGGCTTTTTTTCAGGCTGTACAGAACATGGATATACAGAGTGCTTCCATATCGATAAGGAAAAAAATACATTCGCACCATTACCGCATTCTTACGGAAGCATTTGTTGCTTCCTATGAAAAAATACCCTGCTTCCTTGTGTATACTATAGGTAATAGAGGAGGAATGATGGTATGCTGTATCTGATTGATAGTGGGAATGAACAGGAAATCCGCGAGGCCCTGACACTGGGAGTAAGAGGTGTAACCGCCAATACCAGTATGTATCGTAAGAATCATATCGGGATACATGATTTTGTTTCAACATATGCAAAGGAGAATCTAGATTTTCTAAGTGCTGAAGTTATCGGCACCTATGAGGAAATGCTGCAGCAGGCAGAGACGCTGCTTGCAATACACAACAAGCTGGTTATTAAAATCAATTTTTCAAAGGATGGATTGCGGTTGGCAGACGCCTTACATAAGCGCGGAGTGAAAACCGCAATGACTCTGCTATTTACTATGGGACAGGCTGTGGCAGCAATCAATGCCCATGTGGATTATCTGTTTTTCTTTATTGGGAGAAATGAGGAATACGGAAGTGATGCTATGCGTATTCTGAACGATATTCAGGAAATGATAGAGGCTAAAAGCTATTCGGTTAAAACTGTAGCAGCTTCCATTAAGAATCTGGCACAGCTGGAGAAGCTGGCGGCAATGAAGATCGATTACGCTGCCATTCCTTATGCGTTGTATATGAAATCCCTACAGCATCCGCTGACAGATAGCGGTGCACAAACCTTTGCGGATGATTTTTATCAGAATGCATGTAATCATTAGCATGATGTAGTTTTTCATTACCATGTAGATGAGCAAGGTAATGCTTGGCGATATAAAAAGGATTCTTCATAATTTTTAAATAGAATCGTAATGATTTGCAAATACATGAAAAGATGCATATGAATCCAGTGTATAGGACGATTATGCATCTTTTTGCGTGTTTTTATAAGATGTATAAAGTTCAGCCTTGTTAAAAATATTTTTCTCTCATTTATGTCTTATGCGACAAGTGTAAACAGAGTCATGTATATTACAGATGTAAGAAATAGCAGACCGGCTGCATTCGCAATAAGTATGCCCCGTATTCCAGGCTTCCTGATATTAGTTATCAGCGTATGCAGACCAACCGCATTACGGCGCAGGCTTTGAAATAGAAAGATAAACAGTAGAATGGATGTGACCGGATTCAGTAAAAAGCTTTGTACCAGCATGACAAGAGCAGCCTGCAGCAGAGAGCGTTCCACTTGTTCCTGTTGCTTAAACTGCCTTAGTAGAAAAAATATTTCACCGGCACACAAGAGCTCAATCATGGCATACATGAAATAGATATTATAACCTACATCCCTTTGAATCAGTGTAAACAATGCAATCCCCTGATCACTAGCCCGTAAGCAGCAATACAATATCAATACGATACCCAAGATACCTGTCAACAAGCCAGTTATTTGAAGCATACGAAGAGACAGCTTCCACTCCATACTCCGTTTTCTTTTCATGTTCCTACTCCTCCTGTACAGCTATTTCAGACTTTCCTTGCGGCAGCCGCTTACCAAATCCACCTGGTTACGGATTTTATCTCCTGCCAGATATGCTTTCAGATTTTCTGCCGCAAAGGCAAAGAACCGGTTATTTGTTTCCGGAAGATATGTTCCGCCTGCCACATGCGGTGTCAGAATAAGGTTATCCAACTCCCATGCGGGATGCTCAGGAGGTAACGGTTCCCCCTCAATAACATCCAGAGCCGCCTGTGCGATTGTATGATTACGCAAGGCCTCCAGCAAATCATCTGTATTTACAATAAATCCGCGTCCGATATTCAAAAAGCAGGCACTTTTTTTCATTCGTGCAAATGTATTCTTATGGAACAAATGCCGTGTATCATCATTCCCAGGCAGGCAGACTGCAACCAGGTCGGCACGGGGAAGCAATGCATTGAGATCACACATAGCGTGAATTTCATCAGCACTTTCATTCGGCTCTGCAGCAGTCAGCTGACACGCAATCACATAACCGCCAAGCAAACGAATCAGTTTCCCATAGCTGGATCCGATATCACCTAAGCCGAGTATCAGAACCGTAGAGCCATAGACAGAAGAAATCGTCCCTTCCTTCTTCCATGCATGATCCCTTTGATTCTGCATATAGGCCTTCATTTTTTTAAACATCATAAGTGTAGTCGTAAGCATAAATTCACTGATGGCAAGACCGTATACACCGCTGCCGTTACTGAACAGGATACGGTTATTTTTTATCAAGGTACAGTCGCGATAATCATCTGTGCCTGCACTTTGTAATTGCAGCCACTGTAATTGCTCACAGTTTTCCAGCAGCGATGCCCGGGGATTTCCGATTATGATATCCGCCTTCTGCACATCCTCCTGCTGCACCGCCTTTGCACTGCGGTATATGAATTGTGCATTTGGCGCTGCCTGTTCCAGCATTTTTCTATGATGCTCCTGCGTATCCGCCACAACCAGTATACGATAATTTTTCATGGTGAGCTTCCTCCAATCTACAGGTTTTTTAATTGATTCCAGTCATCCTCAAACATCCTGCTTCCGGATATTGTCAAGGTGTTTTCCATTGTTTTTTTCAGAAGATGGAAGGACAGGGCTGCATAGCTTACGCCCATGACTGCCGCCGCCTCCAGCTGATGCAGGTTTTTAATGCTTGCCCCGACAACATAAACATCACTATTAACAGTCGCATGACAAATACGGTTTAAAACCTGTAATCCATCCTGCCCGTTTTCATCATTTCTGCCAACAAAACAGAAAATATACCGGCAGACGCTCTGTACGGCAAGAACCGCCTGTGACACCGTGAAGATCAGCGTCATAGCGGTTGTGATCTGTTTCCTGCTCAATGCAGCCGCGAGTCGTAACCCTTCTGCACTGTAATTTATTTTTATCACGACATCCGGATACTGCTCATGCAGAGAAAGTGCCTGTTTATACATTTCCTCATAGCTTCCTATCACCTCAGCACTGAGAAAGCTGTGCGGAAGGGCTTCGACATGTGTAAGGAATTCATAAAGTGTAATTGCTTCCTTACGATACATGGTTGCATTTGCCGTAACTGCATCAATTCCCCAAGTCATCGCCTCCTCGATTTCCTGAAGACTGGCGGTATCTATCATCAGCCGCATATCAATAGCAGGCCTTTAAAATGGATAACAGACGCTCTGTTTCCTGAAACCGCGTTTGTTGGCGTACAGTCTTCAGCATGCTCTCATACTGTTCCTGACTTGTCTGAAAGTCAGATATGGTAAATTGTAGATCAACCCTTTTCAAAAAGTCCTCTACGACAGAACGTGCCTGTTCCTTGGTAGTACAGGAAATCTTCGGTGCTATTACCTGCAGAATTGCACTTAATCGTTCATGGTATTCCGCATCCTCGAAATATTCCTCGATAAATTTTGGATAAACAACAGCCAGAGAGCAGCCATGATTGATACGGGTATTCCAGCTGGTTAAAATCTCACCTAAGAAGTGTGGAATCGTTCCGCCTCCATTCGCAAGGCAGATTCCGGCGATGGTATCTGCCGCAGCAAGCTGTTCCCGGTATTCCAATCTGGCATCCTCCTTCAGCTTCGGTAATATATCAACAATCATCCGCATTCCCGTGATACACATCGGTTCACTGATGCAGGAAAGTCGCTTCATCATATACGATTCACTCAGGTGACAAAATGCATCGAATGCAGTGCTAGCACTCATACCATAAGGAAGTGTTGCCATCAGCTTAGGATCTATGATTGCTTCTCTTGGGAAAAACTGCTGTCGGAACACAGTAGTTTTCTGGTGCGTTTCCTCATTGGTGATAACTGCCGCCTGTGTACACTGGCTTCCTGTTCCGCTGGTTGTTGGAATTGCCAGAATCGGCAGCGCTCCCTCATGCGTGAAACAATCATCCTGAAAGCCTGTGCGCACTGTGAAAAATTCATCCCAGTCTATCGTTCTGCTTCCGGCATTATAGGCGACCATTTTCGCTGTATCTATCGCAGAGCCGCCGCCAAGACCTACAACAAAGTCCACATGATGGTCAAAGCCTTTTTTCACTGCTTCCTCTACCGCACTGCTTAACGGATTTGGCTGTACCTTATCATATACACTGACGGTTATCCCCTCAGCTTCTAATAACTCACGGACATGTGTAAACAACGGCTTCAGCACTTCAATCGGCTCCGGTGTTACCAGCAGACAGCAGGTACCGTAGGCACGCGCTATCTCTCCGATTTTTTCTATTTTACCAGGACCAAAATGAATCCTGGTAGGCTGGTAGTGCAAGAATTCCATATTACAAGCCTGCCTTTTCTGCCGCTTCATCTATCGCGGCACGGCATTTTTTCACCGCAGCTTGAATTCCATCCGGATCGGTATACAAGGCGGTGGAAAAAATTAAGACATCCGGATTACAGGCAACGATTGGATCCAGATTGCCCACCCGGATACCACCGTCTACGGCTAACTCACAGTCCGGATTGCATGCATCTATTTTCTTTCTGGCATTTTTCACCAGCTCCAATGCACTTCTTCTCCACGCCCAGGTAGTTTCTCCTTTTGGCGGCTTTCCTGCACCGTGAATAACAATATGCAGACGATCGATATCATAAATGGATTCATCCAGGAAGCACAGCGGTGTATAACAGCCAATCGTCAAGCCGATTTTCAGTCCAAATTCATGACACCAGTTAATAATGTAGGCAAGCGGTGCCCCGATAAAGTGTTCTGCCGGCAGTATGAGCATAGTAGCACCTGCAGCAGCGATCTTTTCAATAAAGATTTTATCACAATCCTTGGCATATAGATGACACTCGATTTCTTTATCCGTTATCGAGCGGACTGCCTTAATAATCTGGTGTCCTCCCATCAGCTGCAGATTTTGTAAATCGTACATATCCGCAGCATCACTGTGACAGTAATCACAGCCGGCATCCAGTGCTTCCTTCATATTGCCCCGGACATCTCCATAATCAAACGTACCGGCCATTCCAGCCGCAATCTTAATATGTTTCATAAAAAGCCTCCTTATTTATTTGCATTTTTCTCAAGATATTGCTTCACCTGTGAACAGATGTTGGTTACTCTTGGCCCATAAATAATCTGATATTTACTGCCATTTACAACCACACCGATTGCTTCACGGTTTTCCAGCCAGAACTGTTTATCCGCAACAAGTTTAGTGTCCTTCACTTCAACACGTAACCTTGTCGCACAATTTTCCACATTCAGCATATTGGCTGCACCTCCAAAGCTTTCTACAATACCAGCGATGAAATCGTCCTCTGTGGAATTCTGCTTTGTGACATCATCCAGAAGCCCTGCCTTCTGCTGGAACTCTTTTTTACTAATCAGCTTGTCGGTACCCCTGCCTGGTGTTTTTATATCCCATTTCAGAATTGCCCAACGGAAGATGATAAAGTATAAAGCAAAATATAGCGGAATTAAAATCAGCAGTGACATCGCATGAACCTTAGCAGGCTGTAATACGTTTGGTATCATAAAAATCAATGCAAAGCCCTGAATGGATACCTTAGTCGCCTCGGTCAGTACAAAGGCAAGTCCTGTCATTGGTACATGTACCAGATAATACAGTAATGGATTTGCGAACAATACCGTAAATTCCATAGGCTCCGTAACACCGACAACGGATGCAGTAAATACAGCAGGCACCAGTATGGCAAGTGCTTTTTTACGATTTTCTTTTTTTGCACAGAAATACATTGCAACAGCGGCACCAGGCCATGCGCCCAGATTCATTACAATACGTCCGCTTGTAAAATTTCTAACCAGATAATGAGTTGCTGTGGCAGAACCAATGACAGCATTTTCGATATTTTTCGTACCAAGAATCATCTGTCCATCCACAAGCATCTTTCCACCAAGCTCGGTATACTGCAGCGGGAAGGTTACTAAGTGATGCATTCCAAAAGGAAGAAGAGCTCTGTCTACAACACCATATACAAAGGTTCCTACAAGACCACTCTTTCCGATAAACACAGCAACATACTGAATAACATCATTGATAACCGGCCACACGTAATAGATTATCGTACCCTCCAGCGCCGCAAAAAAGGGAATAATCAAAATGATAAATTTTGGCCCTGCGAAAAATGAAAACAGATTCGGTAATTTGATATCTCCCCATTTATTCATCAGGATACCTGTTGTTGCACCACAGATGATCGCCCCGAAGATACTCATATCATAGGTGAATACGCCAAGGACATTTGTCCAAAGCTTGGAAAATACGATAGCCGCATCCGATGTCATCCCCATTTTCATCAGTGCTTCCGGTACGACAGTATCCGGTGTATACCCATGTGCCCCCGCATTAACCGAGATAATCGTATTCACACACATCAGCATGAATACACCGGCAAATGCTGCATAGCCTTTATTATTTTTTGATAAACCAAAGGATATCCCTGCGACAAACCATAAAGGAAGGTTTCCCATTATCATACTTGCGATTTTCATAAACATCAGCGCAATCGTATGCGGAATAGTACCTGCGGTGAATATATAATTGACAAATGGACTGGCAAAGCCCATCAAAAGTCCGCAGACGACAAGCACGATGATGGGAATCATCATTGCGCCCGCAACATACTGGAAGCTTCCGGTAAAGTGGGATAGATATTTTTTCATTGTTCCTTCTCCTCTTTTCTTTCACTGATACACAAAACGGTAAGCGCTTACGCACATTTATTATAGATTTTGCATAAAAAAAAGACAATGACCCGGATGTATGGGAATTGTCTTTTCAACAAGAGTAATTTTTTACATCACAGCTGTGGGAACTGCATACGCGGATCCTTTACCAATCTGTGGAAATTCAGCTTCTGAAAGTATTCATGTATCTGCTTATTACAGTATACGATATCATGGTAATTCATACATTTGGGTATCACCAGTACCGGTAATTCCGTTAAAGCAGGCAGAGGAACACTTGACAATACGAGATCATACCTGCTCCATGTGCAATTATCCATCTGTCGAATTACTTCCGTATCTATAATCTGTGCTGATAACAGATAGGACTGCAGCTGAATCTGCAGATATTCCAATTCTATGGTGTTGCAGTCATGCAGCAAAATACAGCGAAGCGGGCGCTTTTCTTTTTCCACAATCCCTGCCAGCAAAATCGTCAGGTGATATACAAATTTATCGTAATAGCAGATATCGTAGTGCTCGATAATCAAATCCGCCATTTCCTTTGCAAATATGGAAAGCACCTTAAAATGTGAGGTGAATTCCACATAATAGTCATGACCTGCCTGCTGCTTTTCATGTATCTGGTATACAAGCTCCCGCTGCATAATATGGATCAGCTGTGTGAAAAACTGGTCGATATGCTCATCGTGCAATGCCAGATGCTCCTGAAGATAGCTGTAAAGCTGCTGTAAAATCTGATCATCCACCTGTTCTGTAATACAAAGGGAATTCAGCTCCAGATGCTCCTGACAGGAATCACTTACAATAAGCAGAGAAAGAAAATACATCGCTTCGCTTTCCGGCAAACGGATATGAAATTCACGTAGACAGTATTCCTGCAGAAAGGCTATAAGGTGATGCTGATCGATCAGCTGAATCAAGTGAATTCGTTTTTCCGGAAGCTGGATCGTATAGCCCTCCTGATAGCGAACCAGTATGATTTGCAGACTGCGTTTAAAAAAGACAGTATCTGTATTCAGAAATGTGACGGATAATTGCTCCTGCAGCTCATTCATTAAAGTATCCATCGCAGCTGACCAGTCTGTTTTATCATAATACTGCAGACATTTTTGCAATTTCAAAGTATCCAGAAAACCTTGATTTCCATTCTGCTGCGCAAGAAACCTCTCACACTCGCTCATCCATTGTACAATGGCAAGACGATGACGCTTCTCTCCTTCACTGACACGCAGACCTCTTGTTCTGGATTTACATACATGCAGCTGATATGTGGACAGCCAGGAATCCGCAGCATCACAAATCTTATAAATAGATGGTCGGGAAAGATGCAGGATATCCTGTAATTCACTAATGCGGATCAAATCACCCTCATTCAAAAGTAAATGCAGCAAATAAAGAAGACGCTCCTTCTGAAAAGCAGGCTGTTCCATATCCATACGAAGCTGCGCTGCAAGGGCTCTGCGATAATTTTCTTCACCATTCAAAAGAAAACCTCTCCCTTTTTTTCCAATAAGTTCAAGTCCGTATTTCACTGCCTCCTGATGTACCATCGGCATATAATTATTCACTGTTTTCCTTGATACACCGAGAGCTTCGGCGAGCTTTTCACTTGTCATGTATTCTTTTTGTTGTAATAGAAGATGTAATATTTGCTTATTCAGTTCCTTTTCCTTCATAACCATCACCGTCTCCATTATAACAGATTTCCTGTATAAGGATGAAACAACGAAATAGCAGCCTGTATGAATCAAAAAGAAATATGTCTTCGATCTCTTTGAATCAAAAAGAAGACTATCATAAGTACAGCCCAACCTCAAAAGCCTTTTTACCTTAATTCTCGATATTCGTCTGATTAAATAAAAAAACTGAATACCATATCGCGGAATCCTTTATAGAATTCTACAGCTGCATCCAGTCTCTTTCCAAATTTTTATATGCAGGGGTTACTCCTGCTTATGATCATGTATAATTTTCTTCCCCGGAACCTCATGACAATGGCGGCATCTGGCTTCGTACTGCTCACTTGCACCAACCAGAATGATCGGATCATCATAACGGGCAGGTCTTCCATCAATCAGACGCTGGCTTCTTGTGGCAGGCGCTCCGCATTTTGTACATACCGCTGTCAGCTTTGTCACGAATTCCGCATGTGTAAACAGCTGTGGCATGACACTGAATGGCTCACCACGAAAATCCATATCTAATCCCGCAACCATAACACGCTTACCATGATCCGCAAAGTAATCACATATTTCTACAATCTCCTCATCGAAAAACTGTACCTCGTCGATTGCAATCACATCATAGCTGTCATCTATGTAATCAAAAATCTCGTGTGCACGGGATATCACAAAGCTTTTCGCTGTGCTTCCGCAATGTGACACAACACAATCCTCACTGTAGCGATCGTCAATCTTTGGCTTGAATACGGCAATCTTTTTTTTCGCATATTCCAGTACCTTGATCCGGCGAATCAGTTCCTCTGTCTTTCCTGCAAACATACAGCCGGATATAACCTCCAGCCAGCCTTCCTTATACTGCTGATACATAACGACACTCCTCACTAACATTACGATTTGTATTATATCATAAAGTGATTCCCGTATGTACAATTTACATCTGTTACTTAGCTTACATTTTCTTTCATCCTAAAATCTGACCTTTTAACATTTTTTATCCATTCTCTGGTAATCTTCAGTGTATGCTATAGACGGATTTGTAAAAGAAAAGAGGCGACAGCCTCTCTTCCATTGTTATTGTTGTTATTTAAGTCCGTATTTTTTATTGAATTTTTCAATACGTCCCTGTGCAGCAGCAAATCTCTGACGTCCGGTATAGAATGGATGGCAGTTTGAACAAGTATCAACACGCAGCTCTTTGCTTGTTGAACCAGTTTCAAATTCAGCTCCACAAGAAGTACATTTTACCATAATACGGTGGTACTCTGGATGAATTCCTTTTTTCATTTTAACTCTCCTTCCGCCTTAAACCTCAGGTGGGTTCAAAGTAAGTGCTATATAATTATAACAATAAGTTTCAGCGAAAGCAATAGGTTTTTTGTAAAATCATGTAGATTTCCCACACAGGCATTTTTGAATTTCAGCTTTCCCGTCAGTTCTTAAAACCAGTGAACTTTTCTGTATGTTTCAGTTCATCCATCAGCTTTTGGAGATAGTCCTTATTCTTTTTATTCACTTTAAGTGTGTACCTGCGATAAACCTTTGATTTATTTTGCTTAATATAGGTTATTGTAACATTATAAGACTCATCATAATACTCCTCTACATTCAGCTTGCTTGCTTTCTTTTGTACGTCCTGCATAAACTGCATAGATTCTGTATCCTGAATGACGGTACTATAGCCATCATAATATTCCTTTTTCTTGGTATCATGAAACCGCATGCCGTTATCATCCTCTATAATGTAATTATGCACATCGAATTCAATTTCCTTTACTTCTGCCAGAGAAGGGAATTCCTTTACCATACCCAGCCCCTTTGTCTGTGTATACAAATAGCTAAAGCCGAAGGTTCCAATATAGAGCAATGCAAATACGATTACATGAAGCTTTTTTATCTGTATTTTACGATTTGAGAAGAAAATCATACAGAAGTAGGCAACCAGGATGATAAGACTTGGCACAATCACACCGCCATCGATATTCATAACAAATAGTATCATACAGAAGGTGATTACAGTGATAATCACCGGGTAGCCAAACAGGGAGACCGTGCGCTGCTCCGCATCCTCTGGCTTTCTTTCCACAAAGGATTTCCATCCAAACCAGAAGCAGAGGACGCCTATGATTCCCCAATATAGAAAGTATAGCCAGTTAAAGGTATTGATCAGGTTATCTGCTCGAAACATGTCTGTTGCCAAGGCTTGCATCGTGGTAAATAGAAAAGCATAGATGGTACTCGGCATAGAAAGCAGTATCTGAATCAATCCCATGTTTATAAATTCATTTGGTGATACACCAATATTTCCAAGAATTGTCGTTATCTGATTACTAAAGAAAATCGCCGCTGCCACTATGACAATAAACGGCATGACAACATATGCGCCATTAACCAGAATACTGTCAATCAGGTTATTGCATTTTACACTCAGAAAGGTGAAGATGGAATACTGAATCAAAAGCAGCAGGGACAGCCCCAGGAAAAATAGCAGGGGAATTGCCATATGCAGCAGCCTTGCTCTGTAACCAAAGCCCAGCATAACCAGATACCCCAATAGATAGTTGATCAGCAGAGGAACATATAAGACAATCAAACCGCTGATATAATTAAACAAAAACAGATGTTTTCTTTGTATTGGCAGGGAGAAGTACAGCTCATGACTTCTTTTCTTATACAGATAACGGAAATTATAAATCGGTAACAGATAGGACAGGATACACCCTCCCGCACAGGCTGCAGCTCCCAGAGCGATAAAGCCCGTATAAAATGTATCTTCAGAATAGGGGTTGCGTGGAAGCCCGAAATAATTAAAGGTAAAGAACGGCATCATCAGAAACAAAATAATAAAAACCAGTATTAACTGCCGTTTATTGCTATTTATATAATAGCGCAGATAGGCTTTTAAATCATTCATCATAAACACCATACCCCTTCTTTTCCATTTCATAAATAAAGACTTCCTCCAGATTGACATTCAGAACTTCCATCATTAAAGGATTCATCGTATTCAGATAGTTTTTGATTTTTTCAATATCTCCCTTAACAACCAGATTCACAACCCGTGACTGGATATGCATCGACAACAAATCCAAAGCCTTGAAATCGTCCTCACTTTTTTCTTCCTGAAACGCAAGCTGTATTTTATGGATATTTTCTTTTGTTTCATCCACATAGCCTGCCGTCCGAATGTTATAATCCTCTAAAATACCAAAGGTATCACAGATATCCTCCAGCTCCCGAAGGTTATGACTGGATATGATGACGGTCATTTCCTTTTCTTCAATCATTCTACTGATTGCTCGTTTAAAGGTAAGGCGCATTACCGGATCAAGCCCGTCGAATGCCTCATCGAGAAACAGATATTTCGGTGAGATGGCAAGCGCAAGTACGATAAAGGATTGCCGTTTCATACCCTTGGAGAAATTTTTCAGCGGCTTATTTTCATCCAGCTTGAAGATGGCACGGTATTTCTCATAAATTTCATCACTGAGCCCCGGATACCATACACGGTAAAATTCTTTCATATCCCTAAGCGTTGCATTGAAGAAATAAAACGGGTCATCGCTTATTAGCAGAATATCACGCTTCACTTCTGGATTGTCGAACACCTTTTCATCATCGATACAAACACATCCCAAATCGGGCTTCATGATACCCGCCATAATTTTCAGTAGTGTGGATTTACCGGAGCCGTTAGGGCCAATCAGACCGAATACACTGCCACTTTGAATATCCAGATTCACATCCATCAGCACGGCCTTATCTCTAAACTTCTTCGTCAGTGACCTGATTTTAAGCATGATCTGTTCCCTCCTCATAGACTGCATCAATCGCCTTGTACAGCTCCTCTCTTTCGATATGATGCTGCTTCATATCGGCAACTGTACCTTTAAAATCCTTTAGTTTATCCTCCCGTATCAGCTTATCGGATTCATTGTCTGCCACAAAGCATCCCTTCCCTTTCTCCGAGTAGATATATCCTTGCTCTTCCAGCTCCTGATAGGCTTTGGCAACGGTATTGGGATTTACACCAATCTGTGATGCCATGGCACGAACAGAGGGAAGCTTGTCGTTTGGTGATAAAATACCAATCGTGATAAACTCCAGTATTTGCTTTTTTAATTGTTCAAATATCGGAAGCTTGCTTTGTGTGTCAATTACAAACATCAACTGCACCTCCAGTGTATTAGTGTACTAACTACAGTAATACAGTATCATGATATCCATAAGATGTCAATATAAAAAGGATACACCTGTAAGCTTTATGAAACGTTATGGAGGATAATTAGTTACTTTCGCGGCATGAACTGACAATAAATAAAAAGCAACAAACAGAAAATACTATTAGTCCTGCAGTTTTCTGCTGCCCTATGATACTGAATTACTATCATCCTTCCTGTTTTTCACACTTGCATAACAGTGTTTCCGGTAAATCGTAATCAGGCAGACCTTTACAGCAGGCTTCCCTGTACAGTATCCAAATCCATAAAACACAAAGAAAAGCAGATGCAACAGACTTACATAGTGTCGCTGTTGCATACGGGCATTTTTTAATTTTATAACCCTTATAATTAGTGATATCATTGAACAAAAGCCCTTATTATATATGTCTTAATGTCTAATCACAGATTTACTTGCTGGATAGCACATTTTCTTGACATAGTGCATATCATATGGTATAAATTTAATACCTCTTTGCACTGCATTACATTCTTATGAATGCGAGATAAAACAGTACAAACTGAGCAGGCAATGACCAGAGCAGTCATGCAGCCGGGCTGCGAAAGCGGCAACAGATGATTACACGCACATCTGTGGGACAGTTGTATATTCCACAGATGTTTTTTTATACATTTGAGGAATTGCTTTCTCAGTGAAGTGCCATAAGAGATGGAAAATTTTCGTAAAACGAAATTAGGAGGACTCTTTTATGACAACGGAAAAGAAGCCATATGAAATGGCAGTTGGTATCACAGACAGAAGGGAAGCATTGATTATACGAAAAATGTCGTTGATTAGCCTGATTGGTAATACGGTATTATCCGGCTTTAAGCTGTTTGCCGGTGTTATCGGTAATTCCGGTGCAATGATTTCCGATGCTATCCATTCTTTTTCAGATGTATTAACTACCTTGATTGCCTGGATTGGTGTCAAGGTTTCCAAAAAAGCTGCGGATGAGGCACATCCTTACGGACATGAACGTATGGAATGCGTCGCTTCTCTGCTTTTAGGTCTTGTGCTTATGGCAACAGGTCTGGGAGTTGGCAGAGTCGGAGTAGACAACATTATAGCAAATAACTATGAGACTCTTGCAATACCCAAATTGATTGCCCTTGCTGCGTCAGTTGTTTCCATCCTTGGAAAGGAAGCTATGTTCTGGTATACAAGATATTATGCAAAGCTAATAAATTCCTCTGCCTTCATGGCGGATGCGTGGCACCATCGCTCCGATGCGATTTCCTCCATCGGCTCTTTCATAGGCATCGCCGGCGCCATGCTTGGCTTCCCGGTTATGGATTCTGTAGCAAGCGTAGTGATTTGTCTGTTTATTTTAAAGGTTGCCTATGATATCTTAAGGGACGCATTGATGAAAATGCTGGATACCTCATGCGGTGAAGCTTATGAAAATCAGTTAACTCACTATATAGCTGAGAAAGAGGATGTACGTTCTGTAGATTTACTGCATTCCCGAATGTTTGGCAACAAGGTCTTTATTGATTTGGAAATTTCGGTAGACGGCGATAAATCATTGCGTGATGCACATGCGGTTGCTGAGCTTGTACATGAGGATGTTGAGCTTAATTTCCCTGAGATAAAGCACATCATGATCCACGTTAATCCGGCAAATGAATAAAGAAGCCAGCTTTCGAAGATTATAAAACTATGATAAATAACAGAAAACCCCTGCTTGAGTAAAAACAGGGGTTTTATCAGCTTAACAATGAAGAAGGCGGATAAGAAAAAACGATATGCCTGTTCTGTTATAGGTAAAAACACATATTACGTAAAAAAGGAATCCTTTCAAATCCCTTTTTCTTGTAGAGTATATAAAATTGCACTGCCTCCTTTTATGGTGAAGCAGGTGTTCTATCCTTCCTGTTTTTCTTCCTTGACGAGCTTTCCTTCCGCATTACGGATAACTACCGTACCGATTGGTTCTTCGAGAAAGGGAATTATATCCGGATCATAATTGCATACGGTATTCAAAGAGAATACCTGTGTGTGATCAATGTCATCGATATACTCCTGTGTTTCATCCCCTGCGAAGATTCTCCAGCCGCTGTCCGGATTGTCTTTGGAAGGCTCCTCGCGTACCATATAACAGATTTTATCCTGATCGATGCTGACACGATCCGTCACAAAGCAGCCAAGGGTGCTTTCAATGAGCTTTTTCCCCTCTTTAATTCCCGGGAAATATTTCTTACCCTCCAGCCAGGAGTACCGATTCCATACATTTGTTCTGCTTTCAAAAAAGAGCTTTTCGATTGCCTGCAGTTCATTCTGAAACATCATGCTCCCATAATCATTGTTCATACCGGAGCTACGAAACATAAAGTAGCATCCACCGCAAAGATAGCTGATTGCAAATTCCTCCCAGCTGTCAAACTGCCGGAATGCCCGGGTTCCGATATCCTGCAGCATCATTTCTACCGTTTCCCGATCCAGAATATCGACCGCATAGCATTCCCGGATCATACGGACGCATTCTCCATAATCAAAGGCGGCAAAGCCTTGCTCCTTCAGGAAGGGATAAAACTGCTTTGCGAATGTTTTACAGCCCTCGAAGAACAGTCTTGCTTTCTCATCCAGCTCCTCTAAATCAAACTGAGGATCATCCTTCCAGAAGCCCAGAAACTGCTCATACTGCCATTGTACATTATCATTCAAAAAGGCTTTGATTGCTTTAATTGCACTGTCTGTATCAGTGATTTCAAACTGTTCCTTTAAATGCTTGCGCAGAGCCTCACGGTTTATCTTTTCCCCTACCTCAAGCTTTACCAGATCATAGCCGTTCAAAATGGAAGGTATTCCGGAAAGCAGGATTTCAAATTCTTCTCTTTGAATAGCGATTTTCCCTTCCATTCGTTTGTTTTTCATCTTTTTTTCCAGCTGATGCAGCAGCTTGATATACGTTATTTTTTTCTGTGACATAATCTTCGTCTCCTCATCGTATCAATATGACTATTATACAACAGTTTACTCTACAGGGAAACGCCGGAACTAAAAGAATACACATTACGCTTTATCACCTATTCATATTATATATTTTGGTTAACTGTAAAATAAATATTTCATACAAATTTGAGCAATAAGAGTAATATAAAATATCACAATCCATACAATGGCTGAGATACTTCATCTAATTTCATAAATCTTAATTATCACCATTTCTTAGAAGTGAGAGAAAAGCTGTTCCATTTTGTGGAGCATCTTGTGAAAAATACTCACATACAGTAGCTCCAACGTCAGATAAAGTATGACGAAGCCCAATTGTTTTACCTTGTAAGCCTTTTTTATAAATCAAAAGAGGTACATTTTCCCTTGTATGCTTATTATGCCCTATTAAAGGATCATTTCCGTGATCAGCCATTATAACGAGAATATCCTGTTCATTCAACTTCTTTATAATCCTTCCGATTTTCTCATCTGCAATTTCCAACAAAGTTTTATACCAGCTAGCATCCTGACTATGACCTGCAAGATCTGTTTCCTGAACGTTGGTACAAATAAAGCCCCGCTTCAAAATTTCAATTTCCTGGATTGTCAAATCCAGTACCTTCACTGTATCTACACAAGAAACTGATTTACCTTCTTTATTTGCGACGATAACGATTTCTTTATCTCATACTATTATTAAATATCATAGAAAGGAATTTATAAAAAAATCATTACGGAAAAGATATTATACAGAAAAACAGCAGCTTTCGGCATTACCGAAAACCGCTGCGATTAACGAATAGAGAAATATATTCCAAATACAAGAGAGATAAAGAGTATGAGTACAACTGCTGTAATCACAAGTACAGATAGCTGACCTTCCTTCCTGATTTCCTTCAGCGCCCCTTTAAAAGAGAAGGACTCCCACGAAAAGTACTTTCGCAGTGACAAAATCATCAGAATAGCAGAGATAAAGTTCATCAATACAAACTGTCCGACAGTCATCAGAAGCAGATTTACACGGACGCTTTCTACATGCTGTGGAACCTCCAAATCCTTCAGGAAATTTTTCAGCACGTACCAGACATACAGATTAGCGGTACAGATCATAAAGCCGGTAATCACAATCGGACTCTTGCTGATCAATTCCTCATAAGATTTGCCGCTCAGATTGGATAATCCTCCGACATAAACCAGAAACAGTACAATCATAGCAACACAAGCGTATTTCGCATAGCGCATATACCGGAAGCTGCCTGTTGTCCGAAGCTTATTCTTCTGTCTGATAACGTCTCTTTTTTTCATAATGACTCCTCCTGCCATGGATGCCATACCCTCATCTCCTCTTTTGTTAATCTAAATGCAGATAGTCTTTCACCTTTGTTGTGATATTTACTACACGGACACCATAGATGACCTGAACTGAATTCTTACCGCGTACCACACCGATTGCTTCCAGATAGTTCTTCCAGCTGGAATCCGGTGCGATTAGGGAATCGTCTTTAACTGTAACACGCAGACGGCTAGCACAGCAGGTTACCGTTTCAATATTGTCTGCTCCCCCAAGAGCCTCAATAATACGGATTTCCAGTGCATCCTCCGGTAAATCGGAAGCTACAGCACCATCCTTGCCGCTATTTTTAATTTCATTGTATTCTTTTTTACTCATCAGCTTGATTTCACCCTCATCATCACGACCAGGTGTTTTCAGATTGAATTTTGTAATTGCAAATTTGAATGCGAAGTAGTATACGATAAAGGTTACAGGCAACAGCCATAATGCACTCATAGCATGTACCTTCTGCGGCTGGAACAGGTTTGGAATCATGAAGAATAACGCTGTTCCGTTGATGGAAATATTGGTGATTTCTGCAGCCACATAGCACAGACCGCATAATGGAGCATATACCAGCCAGTACAGTGCAGGAGCAACGAACAGGAAGGTATACTCGATTGGCTCTGAAATACCAACCATCGCCAGAGTGAAGACAGATGGTACCAGCAATGCCGCAACCTTCTTCTTGTTTTCCGGTTTTGCACAGCGATACATTGCAAATGCAGCACCAGGCAGACCAGCCAGCTGGAACAGCAGACGTCCGTTTGTGAAGTTTCTTGTGATATAGCCGGTTGCACTTGCGCTTGCAGCCTGCCCGTTGATAATGTTTTTTACACCCTCATACATCACACCGTCGATCATCATCGTACCGCCGACCTTTGTATATTCGATCGGGAATGCAATCAGATGGTGGATACCAAACGGCAGCAGCATCTTATCCAGTGTACCGAACACGAAGGTTCCCAGCAGACCGCTTGTACGGATAAAGCCTGTAATATTCTGCAGAGCACCTGCGACATACGGCCATACATAGTAGAATGCGATAGCCAGTGGAATGGAAGCAAGAGCCACCATGATAATAACGAATTTTGTACCTGCGAAGAATCCGAACATCGCCGGCAGCTTTGTATCAACGAATTTGTTGTGCAGTGCTGCGGCAATCAAACCGGTAACGATACCGGAGAAGATTCCCATGTTGTATGAATAGATCCCCAAAGAGCTTGACCATAATGCGTTGAAGTTCAGCGCTGCCTGCTGGGAATAACCGCTTTTTACCAGTGCATCCACAGTAGTTGTTTCTGCAGTCCATCCTTCCAATGCAGCCCATCCTTCGATCCCCCTCATGAAGCAGAAGAATAAGATCAGACCCGCAAATGCTGCCCATCCCTTCTCCTTCTTGGCAAGAGTGAAGGCAATTGCCACGGCGAACCATAGCTGCAGATTGTTCATGAACATGAATCCCAAATTGGTAATCATAGTGAACAGATTGTACAGGATGTTTCCTTCCGGCAGAATGTAGTTTGTAAATGCACTACCGATACCGACGAAGAAACCAACAAGTACAAGCAGGATGATTGGAACCATCATTGCCCCGGCAAATGTCTGAAGTTTTGCCTGAATATTTTTCATAGCTTGTTCCTCCTTTGTTTACGCTTTCATTTTAGCATGTCCGCCAAATTGAAAAAGAATGCAATGAGTTACGGTAATGCATTATTATTGTGGTAATTTTTCATCACCTTTTTATGCATGCAAGCTCTACAAGTGCCTCATAGTAGATATCGCTTGCTTTTAACAGTGATTCCACCGGCATGCATTCATTCGGCATATGCGGGCGGGGATCCTCATCGGGAAAGGTCGCACCAAAGGCTACGCCATGATCGAGCACACGGGCATAAGATGCGCCTCCCTTTGTGAACACCGCAGCTTCTTCATCCATTACACGCTGGTATGCGGTTTTCAGACTCTGAATCAGTGTACTGTTTTCTTCCACATACAGCAAACGCTTATGACGAAGAACCTCAAGGTCACAACCGTATTGCAAAGCAAGCGTTCGCAGCACAGAAAGCAGCTCCTGCTCATTTGTTGCTTTTACATAACGCACATCCAAGCACAGCTCCAGCATACCATTGTGGGTCTGCATTGACATTGGACAGACAGAGCCGCAGCCCATTGCCTCATCCTCAAAATATAAGCCGCTTTTCTTACCATAAAAATCATCTGTAAAATTTTCATACAGCATATTTACCATGGCATATAAGGAGGTGTTCCTGTCTAGGTGTCCATGAAAATCCTTTACAAGCTTATAAATGGCATTCTCCCCACGCTGTGGATTGCGTGATAATGCCCTTATCCCGCGATAGGTTATCCTGATTCCATCCGGCAGTACCTCAATCAGATTGGTACGCTCCACAAAGCTGATATCGCTTCCCTTTGGCAGCAGCACCTGGATATCATCACAGACAATATTCAACCGTTCTTTACAATACAATCGGATATCCTTATCCGCCTGCATGAGGAAGCGTACCTGAAGAATTCCCTTTTCTCCATTGACGATAGGAAAATTGCCATCCGGTGAAAAGCCGCAAACCGGCTGTACCGCATGCTTGAAATAATGTTCCATACATTCCCAGGTTGTCTCCTCCGCACCTCCAGCAATGATGCGGATTGGGTGGTGCAGCTTTCGCTTTTCTTTTTTGATACGTGCTGCCGCATACAAAGCTGCCAGCAAAGGCCCCTTGTCATCATTGACACCACGGCCATACAGCATACCGTTTTCCTGACGCATAACAAAGGGATCACTGTTCCACAAAGAGCGCTCACCTGCTTCGACCACATCCAGATGACCGAGAACACCGATGTAATCATCCCCTTCTCCTATCTGTGCATCCAATGCATAGCCGTCAAAATCGCGAACGGTAAAGCCCATCCTTTGTGCAATTTCCATAAATGCATCAAATGCCTTGCGGATTTCCTTACCAAACGGTGCTTTGGCTGATGCAGTTTCCATATCCCGAACAGACGGTATCGCAACAAGACGGCCTACATCTTCCAGGAATTTCTCTATATCTTCACTCTGTTGTATATTTTGTATCGAATTCATTGTATCATGCCTCCTTGACTGGTATCCTTCATCAGACCCTGTGCAGGCAGAGAAGGAAAAACGATTGATTTATCAACTTTATGCATATTCACTTTTTTACCCTTATGTAAAGCCTGTGCTTGAAATCATACGGTATTGTGTTGCTGGAACGTATATCGGCTGGTTATAACTTCCTGCTTCTTGTTGTCGTCATTCTTGACAGAACGGCATTTCACACGTATAGTTGCAGGTGAAAGCGAGGGTGCACGCTTATGAATAAACGTATCATGAAAATCGTGGATGTACTATTGAAACAGGATTCCTATATCACGATTGATAAAATTTCCGAAGAGCTTGCGGTTTCCAATAAAACGATACGCAATGATCTTCAAATCGTGGATCAGTATCTGGAGGAAAACCACCTCAGACTGATTAAAAAAACCGGTGTCGGTATCCGAATTGAGGGCTCGGTGAATGACAAGCTGCATATTCTGGAGAGTGTTCGTGAGAAGAACAAAACACTTGCGGATTATTCTCCGCAGGCCCGTAAGATTTTCATCGGGATGCAGCTGAGTACCTTTGACAGCTGCCGTATTTATGAGCTGAGTGAACAGCTTTTTGTCTCCCGTGCCACAATTCACAAGGATATCCTGTCGCTTACCAGGGATCTGGAAACCTTTAAGATTACCTTACATCGCAAGAATAATAACGGAATCAGCATGGAAGGGAAGGAAAAAAATATCCGTAACTTTCTACTGGAGCTGATGCTGCGGGATAACGGCTATCAGATGTTTATGGATATCATACGCCGTGATGACTACAGATGTGACGGCTCCTATGTATATCCGGGACTTGAGGTCACAGATGATGAAATGAAGGATTTCACCGACTGTATTTTACGCTGCGGAAATCCGTATATCAGCTCTTTAACCTTTCCTTCGATGGTGCTTGTGGTTCTGCGTATGTTTGTGCTTTATCTTCGTATCCAGGATCATCATATTGTCCATCTCTCTGATTCATTTATCAGCGATCTCAAAAAAGAGCCCTTCTATAAGGAAGTCAGAGAGCTGTGCGACCGGCTGGCAAATCATTACCGACTCCAAATTCCGGATGTGGAAATACGCTATCTGCAGGTTTACTTTCTGGCCCTGCAAAACAGCAGTGACCTCAGTGAACAGGAACAGAAGGAAGCACGCATGCTGAGTGATGCACTGCTTTCATCGTGGAGTGAACAGCTGCATCTTCCCTTTGATCAGGATGAGGAGCTGCGTCAGTCCGTTTACGATCATCTCTGCCCTGCCATCCTTCGCTTCCGACATGGCATACCGAAGGAGAATCCTTTGATGCAGGAAATCCATACCTTGTACGAACGAACCTTTCAGGTCGCACGAACCAGCGTTTCTGTGATTGAAGAGCATTTCCACTGCAAGGTAAGCGATGATGAGGTAGGCTTTTTAGCACTGCATCTGGCCGCATCTCTGGAACATATGAAGCAGCCTCTGAAAACTGTGCTGGTTGCCCACGGCGGTGTTGGTGCCGGAAACCTGCTGCGCAGAAAGCTCACCGCACAGATACCGGAAATCGACATTATTTCCCAGGAAACATTTCTCTCCATCTATGAGCGTGATGTGAGTGATGTCGATCTGATAATCAGTACCCTGGAGCTCAGCCTGCATACCGATGTCAAAATCCTGCAGGTAAATTCCCTGCTTCATGATTATGATCTTCACCGTTTAAAGGATATTATCCGCGATTATTACAAGGTGAAAAATGATCCCTATAATTTTAAAGCAGCAGTACAGGAATAGCCGTTTACCTCCATATGAAAACCGGGAAGTCATGATTGTGTTCCATAGCATCATGCTTCCCTTTCTTATGCATATCTGTAAGAAATAAGCGATATCACCGTTCCTATTTCTATACTGTGTACGTTACAGCTATACTTTCTCCACCCTTCATATCCACATTATCCACTTTACGGAATTCCTTATAGCTTTCTGCATTTGTGAAAATGACAATAACTGTCAGATCATAGCCCTTGGATAACAAATACTCACGATCCATTTTCAGCAATGCCTCTCCTTTTTTCACTGTCTTTCCCTGTTCGCACATACAGGTAAAGCCGTTTCCGTTTTCATTTACCGTATCAATTCCAACATGAATCAGAATTTCCATACCGTTAGGCAGAGTCAGTCCCACTGCATGATTGCTTGGAAACAGCATCGTTACTGTCGCATCCGCACAGGCATAAATCGTATCACCGGTAGATGCCACCGCAAAGCCGTCTCCCATCATTTTCTGGGAAAACACCGGATTCTTTACCTCTTCGATTGGAATCAGGGTACCATCTACCACAGAAAGAAGCTCTTCCCGCTTACTTTCTTTTTCTTTATTTTCTTTTTTCTTAAAGCCAAACATTGTCACTACCTCCTAGCTTCCTGTTATCTACTCCTATATCTTACCTGTTTCCATGGCGCATTACAATCTTTTCACTGTAAATTTCATGGCCTTTTCTATGTGGTAATTTCTTACATCAATGTTTATAAATTGCCTTATTGATACGGATGGCGTTTCCACATCCCGCGATTGCGGAAGTTTAGCAAAGTAGCGTACAATAAGGGTGCGAAAAGAAGGAGGAACTTACTTATGAAACATATTAAAATTGCGGCTGGACTTGCACATGTAAATTACGGCAGAATTGCCGATCTGGTAAAGGAGGTCAGTGACGCAGGCGTTGATTATATCCATTCAGATGCTGCCGATATGCACGATCTTCAAAATATGAAGCTGATGGGAGGACATCAGATCATCGCAGGAATCCGCCCGGAAACTGATAAACCTATTGAATGTCATATCTATACGATCAGCATGGACAAAATGTTCATTGAGCAGATCGATGAAGCAGGTGCAAATATGCTGATTATCCCTGCCGAGCATTTTATCGGTGCACAGCTTGCCTATATCATCAACTGGTGCCGTGAGCGTAAGATCAAGGTTGGTCTGACCCTGGGATGCTATACGCCGTTATGCTTTGTAGAGGAAAGCATTTATGATATCGACCGTCTGCACATCGTTACACACGGTGTGGATGAGACAGATGGAAAGGATAACTGGGGATGGAGAAAGAGTGCCATAGACCTGGTACAGCGTGCACGCAAGATGATTGATGAGAAGAATCCGAAATGTGAGCTGGCTGTAGACGGAGGTCTGCGTGCTGATAATATGGACAAGCTGATCGAATGCAATCCAGATGTCATCGTTTTGTCCAGTGCTATTTTCAAGGATCCAGATGGGGCAGCAGCTGGTGTGAAGAAATGCAGAGCCGCAATCGATGCCGCAGCAGAAAAATACGGTCTTGAATAATACGAAGAACTCTCCCGCTGAGAGTTCTTTTAAAGAAAGCTCCATCCTGGCTCTTGTAAAGGATTACGGATGGATCACCTTCGCTGCTGCCATTACCGCTGCTGCGGTTAATTTCTTCTTCACCTCCACCGGGCTGGCACCGGGAGGAATCACCGGACTCTCTCTGGTTTGCTCCACCGTTTTCGGTATTCCGGTTTCAACCATGTCCCTGTGTATTTCCATACCGCTGCTCATTTTATCCACAGTTGTTCTGGGAAAGAGCTTCGGTATCAAAACGCTGTATATCACCCTGGCAACACCGCTGTTTATGAAGCTGATACCTTCCCTTCATACGACACAGTTTCTTCTGGATATTCATCCGCTTCTGGAATTAGCGGTTGCGGGAATTCTTGGAGGACTGCTGGTTGGTTCTGCCATAGGAATCGCCTTAAACCATGCCTGTGCAACAGGCGGTACCGATGTTATAGCACTGCTGATTCAATATGTTTTTAAATTTTTAAAGGTCAGTGTGATTCTGTTCTTCCTGGATGGCTCTGTAGTAATTGCCTCCGGTGTGATTACACAGAATGCCTTGATATCCGTGTTCAGCTTCTTGTCTTTGATGGTTATTATTCAGACGATCAGCTTTGTGACTAAGCATAAGCTGACCGCATAAGCAAAAAATCCTGATTGTAAGGCTATACGTCTTCTAATCAGGATTTTGTTTATATCAATCTTTCTTCTCTATTAAGCAATTCTATTTCCTCTGAATTTCATGCGAATTGCTGTAATTAAACGTAATGACAGGCATTGCATATTGTGTCATATACAAAACCATATCCTGCTTTATATTCTTATGTAAACAGATAGCTGCATAGAGAGTTAAAACAGAGCATTAAGGAAGCTGTGAGATTTCCCATTGGTAATCCAGATAAGATGAAAAATCTAGTTCTTCATCAAAATAGTATAGCTCTTCAAAATTCATATTACTCTGAACAACACCTGAATCGAAATACTCAGTATATGATGTATCATCCTTTTCATAAGTAATCAACATCATATAGTTTCTTGTAAATAATAAATTTTCTCTTGCCTTTTTTAATTCAAACGTTGGTGTTATTATAATTTCATCGCCTTTATGTAATTGTATACGAATATTTTTAGGATCGATATCTTTATAATCTTTATCTCCATTTTTATTACTTACATGAATACTTAAATTTGAAACCGTAGTGTCATCTCTGAATTCCCCTATTTCTTTCAATGTAACATCTTTTTTAATAGTGAATGCATATTCAAATCTGAATTTCTGTTTGTAGGAAGCAACTGTCTTAGCATATAGTGAGGAAGTATTTATTGCATCAATGTCATCTCTATAATTTTTATTATTCAAAAGCTTAATATGAATTGATTGTGAATATAATTCTTTGTCACCATCCAGTATTTTCAGCTGCGTAATTTCATTTTCTTGATAATTCATGATGAATCCATTTGTTAGTGCTATGTCAATTTGATAGATATGAAAGTTTTTCAATTCATTCTTTTCTGCTTTTTTTTCAAATTCATTTTTGAAGCTTTCCTGATCTTCCAGGTGTTCGCGTCTTTTCTTTGCGTCATTTTCACCTAAAGCTGATATATCTCTATTCCAATCATACCCATTTTCAGTAGCCCAGACAAACCAAGGCTTCTTATCTGTCATATTTATTTTTTTATAATCTATATCATAGTCGATTCCTAGATTTGAAGTTAATTCAACCCTTAAATCTTTAATTTCGTTTTTTGATATTACATCTACCGGGATTATATTATTTCTACCGGTATCATCAATATAGATAATATCTAAAGATGAAGCAGATGTCTTGACCATTCCTTTTGAACTTTCCTGCTTACAGCCTGCTGCTAATAGTAGTATTATAAAAAAAACATATATTTTTTTATGCATAAAGCCTCCTTCTGTTATCTTGCATAGCATACAAAATTAGCAGGATTTTATATATCCTTTTCCTTATTCGTTAGAAGAAATATTGAGCATTAAGCTTTCCTTATGCACATTTCTACAATTTCCTAGAACAAATTGCTTGTATACACCATTTATAGCTATGACCATTATGATTCTGGAAAATGCTCATTTAATAATATCATGACATTATTAAGTTTACAAACTTTATAATCAATATAAAAACAAAACAGACATTTTTAATCATTATTCTTACTATATAGATTTCACTTCTAAGTACCAAGTATTCGTACAGTAAAATGAAATGGTATTCATATAAAAAAATCAAATGTCTTCCTAATTTTATGAATCAATTTTTAAATCCCTGCAAAATATTTAATTCTTTTGACTTTTTTCAAAAGAAATATACACTTATAAGTAAGAAAACTGTCACATATAGATTATTTTTCAGTCTAATAGATAGGAAGCAAAGGAGGCTGATAGTATGCAGCAGGAAGAAATAAACAAACGAATTGATCAGGCGGTTCAGGGAGACCGCAGTGCATTGGAGGAGGTGCTGGCAGAAATACAGGATATGGTATTCAATCTGTCACTGCGTATGCTGGGAACGATTGCAGATGCACAGGATGCCACACAGGAAATCCTTATAAAGGTCATGACCAGCATTTCCACCTTTCGCAAGGAAAGCAAATTTCAGACCTGGGTATACCGGATTGCTGTTAATTATCTAATGGATGTACGAAGCTCGATGTTTGCTCAGCATCCTCTGGATTTTGATTTCTATGCAAATGATTTGCGTGCAAGCTATGTACCGGATGAAGAAGAAGCCCTGACAGGCTGTACAAGGGAGGAGGCCGCAAGAGAACTGAAGCTCTCCTGTACCAATGTCATGCTGCAATGCCTGAAACCTCAGGATCGCTGTATTTATATTCTCGGAACCATGTTTCACATTGACAGTCGAAGTGCCGCAGAGATACTGAATATGACACCGGAGGCATATCGCCAGCGGCTATCTCGTGCAAGAAAACGCATGGCTACTTTTTTAAGTGAATATTGCGGAGCTGTATCCAATGGCTTCTGTCAGTGTGACAAACGGATACCCTATGCGGTGATGACACATCGTCTTCAACCGCAGAATCTGGAATACAGCAGAATGAAGACACTGGATAAACGTATTTTAAATGAATTTTGTAATCATATGGAACAAATAGAGGAAATTATGGACAGCTTTGATCAGCTGCCGGCCTTCCGCTGCACGCTGGATGCAAAACGCTTGTTGAAGGAGCTTGTGGAATCAGACCTGATGAAAAAAGTTCAAAATACAAAGGAGGCTGCTTAATATGTCCCTTATGATGGAATATTTACAAGAGCTTCAGAAAAACAACAACCGGGAGTGGTTTCAAAACCATAAGGAGCTGCGAAAGGCTGCAGAGGCGGAGTTTGAGGAGCTACTTCAGGAGCTGATGGAACGCATTGCCTGCTTTGATCCCTCCATCATTGGATTCTCACCGAAAGAGCTGACCTTTAAGCAGGTGCGGGATACCCGATTCAGTAAGGATAAGACACCTTATTTACCAGCATTTCGTGCCCATATATCCGCAAAGAGAAAGCTCCCTGTTCCGGTTGGCTATTATATTCATCTGATGCCGGATAATCAAAGCTTTCTTGGCGGAGGACTGTTTGCGGATATGTTTAAGGACGCAACTGCCATGATGCGGGAAGCTATTGCCAAAAAACCGGATGAATTTGCTTCAATCATAAACGCACCTTCCTTTCAGAAGCATTTCACTATCCATGGAACGAAATTAAAGCGTGTACCGAAAGGATATGATCCAGAGCATGCAATGGCTGAATATCTCTGTCATAAAAGCTGGTGTTTGGAATATCCGCTTACGGATGATGAAGTGGAAGACCGTGAACAATTCCTGTCTCTGGCATCAACTATATTTCAAAGAATGAAGCCATTTCATGATTTCATGAATGCAGCATTGAAGGATTTTCAGTTTCCACAGCGATAAGAAGCATACAAGCTGCGTTACTGAGGCTGGTTCGGATTTTTTAATACAAAGAAGTGAAGCTTCTGTATTATTGAGCCTTACCTATATTTATGCTCAGGAACCAGCAGGAAATAAAATAATTAAAAGCAGCTTTATCCATGCTTATATTCAGGAAGTGTGCCCGAAAAAATGGAAATAGAGGAAAAGCTTCGAGTATCTATTTGTCACAATGGGCAAATCGTACATCTGTAAAAAATGAGAGAAGAAGGAAAACTCCAGGCAATCACAGGAATCTTTCCTTCTTCATTTTGTTTCTTAACTGTGTATCTGAAAATAAACTAGGTAGCTCCATTCTTGCTTCCTTTTACCGCTCATATTGCTGGATATGATCAATATTTGCATAAGAGCAAGTGGCAGTATCGTAAAAGTCTTTTCTTTTTTAAACGCTGAGGCTTTCCTCATCGTATTGTAAGGCATACATAACCGTTATTTACGAATGACAGCTCCTGCATGTAATGCTGGCTGCTTGGATATAGTGCGCATTGCTGTTACACACGTATGGCCGCTTCTGTTTGAAATGACTGGCCGTCAGTATAAGGAATCCCATAGAATTGCGCCAGCATCTTTTTCCATGCTGTATCCAGATTCTCATCCAGCTGAAACAAACCGGAATTGCCTACGATGAACACCTCGACTCCTGCATCACGCAATTCTGAGAAGGTCGTCGCATTACAGGAGCCATCCACCTCAATCAGGTAATGATATCCATGCTTCACCTTCAGCTTGCGAGCCTCCTTTATCTTATCCAGCATTTCCCGGATAAAGGCCTGCCCGGCAAAGCCTGGATCAACGCTCATAATGGTGATTTTATCAACCAGGTGTAGATAATGCTGTACATAGGATAAGGGAGTAGCCGGGTTCAAAACGATACCGGCTTTGCATCCGAGATCATGAATTTTATGCAGAATACGGAAGGCGTCGGAGTTAATGGTTTCCGCATGCGGCGAGATATAGGCAGCCTTTGCCTTTGCCAGAGTAACGATATAATCATCCGGATTCGTCACCATCAGATGGCAGTCTAACGGAACGCTGCTGATGCGGGATATTGCTTCTACAAAATCCGGAGAAAGTGTAATGTTTTTGACAAAATGACCATCCATTATGTCAATGTGATAGAAATCGGCATGTGAATTTAAGATTTGAATCTGTTCCTTAATTTTCAACAGATCCATGCACATTATCGATGGACTGAACATAGGCTTCATAAGCATTTCCTCCTTTTGCGTAAACGTTTACGTTGCTGTTCTTTTGAAAGCTCACCTTCGTGAGCTCAGGTTGATTCTCTTATGCAAAGTGATACCGGTATAATAAATTCCTGCTTTTCCAGCGCATGATGAATCCGCTTCAGCAGCGCATCTCCTGCCGCTTCCGCCATCAGCTCTGTATTTTGTGTAATCGTCGTCAGTGCCGGGTGGCAGAACTGCGATATGGATACATTATCGAAGCCGACAATTTTTACCTGCTCTGGAACCTGGATATTCTGTGCATGCAAGGCATTCAGACAGGCCAGAGCCATATTGTCATTGGTCGCAAATACGCCGTCAAAGAAACAGCCTTTGTCCGAAAGCAGCTGTGTGACAGTGGTAAATACACTGGTATAATCACTTTTTGTCATGATTTCCCAATCCTCATGAAATGGTATATCAGCCTCTTCCAGAGCTTCCAGATAACCGCTTCTCCTCTGCCGGATTGTTGACGCCCGCTTTTGATCCCTTAACAGCAAAATACGCCTGCACTGCTTCTGAATCAATTCTCTTGCGGCAAGATATCCGCCCTGACGATTGTCGGAATGGACAAAGATATGCACATCCTCCGGCTTTCGGTCGATATAAACGACGGGTATGGAGAATGCGGATTCCTGTATCGGATTTGCATTCTGTCCTGAGATATAAATGATTCCCTCTACCTGCTGCTCCATCAGATTGCGGATATGAAGCTGTTCAATTTCAATATCCTCATGAGAATCACAAATCAAAACAGAATACTGATGCTTGAGGAAAAACAGCTCCAGATTGCGGATGATCCTCGCGAAAAATTCATTGGTGATATCCGGAACAATGACACCGATGTTCCGGCTTCTCTGTGTCCGAAGCCCCTGAGCATTTTTGTTCAGTTGAAAGCCATATTCCTCAATCACCCTGCGTACACGAAGTTCCGTTTGCCTGGAATAGCCCCCCTTTTCGTGGAGAACGCGGGAAACCGTTGCGGTGGACACCTGTGCAAGCCGTGCGATATCTATAATATTATATTTATGATGCTCCAAGCTTACACCTCCTTTTACGTAAACGTTTAACTAATTCCATCTATATCATAGCCAAATTTCTTGTGCTTGTCAACATAGAAATAGCAGGAAGGGATGAAAAGAGATGGGAAGCCTTCGTATACGCACAGAAAACAGCAGATACCGTACTGGTGATCTACCGTTTTCACTGCTATGTGTATTCATTTTAAAGGGAATACTGCATTGTTCTTTAAAGCCTTATTCCTGTTCCAACCTATTTAATTTCCATCCTATACAAAAGTCTCGCAGCTTACCGCTTTTTCTTTGTTCCCTGCATCGTACATGAGCCCTTACAATATACAGCCTGTATCGTTCTGCTTTCTAAACGAAGGCAGTACAGCATATGCAGCAGAAAGGCAATCGCAGCAATCAGAAGCAGAATCTCCAGTTTTATGAGAAACCATAGCAGGAAAAAAGGAAAAAATGCAAAGGAGAAGGCATGCAGCTTCATACTCACCTCGATAACGGCACACCTTTTCCAGTAGGTATCTCTGTGCGTATCAAAGTGGCAAAAAACGAATTGCAGAAAACGGTCTGCCAGCTTCTGATATCGCATAAGCATAAGCTGTCCCGGTGTGAATGTAAGGTTGGGAAACAGCCTGCTTAAAACCATTTCGCGATGCAGCTTGCGCTTCATACATACCGGAAGACAGAGAAACAGCCCTATGATAACACTCATACAAAACAAGAGAATCAGCAGCCACAGACTGGCAAATGCCGGACTCCAGTCCCTGGCATTCAGAATACAGAAGATAAGAAAAACAGGAACAAGCCGTTTGGTCACATTAACAATCGTGATGGTTCCCATAGCCGACAGATAGCCCTGTGAGGTTTTATAACAGCCATAGAGAAAGCCTGTCAGATACAGCAGCTGCATACATAGCAGAAAGGGCAGAATAAGCGATGAGTATGTTTTTCGCAGCAGAATATACACACCAATACCAAGCACAGCAGCAGGAATCTGAAACAGCAACAGCACTGCCAGCTTCGCAAGAAAGTCTTTGCGGCAGGTGAGCGGATAAGCTAGAAATGTACGCCAGGAAAGCGGTGGTTCCCCCTCCCATGCAATCAGATACAAGATGCTTAAAAACAGAAAGGATGCCAGAACTGCGGCTGCCTGTATCTGAAGCTCCTGTAAGCGTGCACTATTATCGCCTACTGTAACATTGTAGGACTGTATACCGCTGCAATAGACATACAAAAGCAGCGCCAAGGGAACCAGATACTGCCATTTCCTGCTGCGTAAAATACGCAGAAGCTCATAACGTATCATACCGCATCCTCCTCCAGCTGGAAGAATTGTGTGATTTCCATATGGTTTTTGGTATCTAGTATCAGCCGATGACCATCCAGGACAAGCAAACGGTCAGCTATCGGTACAATACCGGCTGCAGTGTGACTGGTAATCAGGAATACTGTATCCTGAGATTTCTTACGAATCAGCTCACACAGGCATTCACTGCTTTTCGCATCAATGGCAACAAACGGCTCATCCATGATAATCATATCCGCATTACTGAGCAGAATGCAGGCAATCCCCGCTTTCTGTTCTTGCCCGGAGCTGCACTGATCAATGCGTTGCTCCAGATAATCAATGGATAGCGCCTGCAGAACCTCCTGCACTGCCTTATCCTGTAAGTTTAGATTTTTGCCATGAAAGGAACGGTAAAAATAACGCAGATTTTCCAGTACCGTCAGATGCCGATACAGGGGATGCGAAAACGGCAGATAGCCAATCGTCATTTCTGTTCGCTCAATGGTGCCATAATCTAAAGGAAGAAATCCGCAAAGCACATTCAGAAGTGTACTTTTACCGGCTCCGTTTTTACCAGTCAGCAGAATGCAGCCATCCCCTTGCTGTATGGTAAGATTCAAATCCTCCAAAATCCAGTCCGTATCATAGGCAAAGCATACCTTATTCAGCGTGATCTGTTTCATTTTGCCCTCTCCTTTCCTCATACAGGCTGCGCAGTCTTCGAATTCCCAAAAATAACAAATAGTCTAAAGGACTTTCCAGACGGGAGGATGCTCTGCCGATGACATAAAACACATGACCAAGCAGCAGAAATCCAATGACAGGATATGGCATATATTCATTATCAAGCAAAAGTGTCGCAAGCATGACCTCCACTACAATAAAGGAAGATACGCTATACTTAGCAGACTGTGGTTCCTGGATATCTTGCCACGCTGCTTCCATCTCCTGATCTACAGTCTGGAGAAGCTCTGTATTCTTCTCCTCCAAAAGTCCTGCAACTTTTTCCATATAAAAATTTTGCAGCTCACATTGTGCGAGCTTTTTTTCCAGCTGCTCCCTTTGCGTATCCAGTAGCTGCAGCTTCTTTTCCTGTAACAGCAGCTGCATATCCGCAAGTGACACATCCATTCTGCGCAATATTTTTATGAGCATCAGCATTCGGACATGCTCCTGTGTGTAACAGCGGTATCCGCTCTCATCCCTTGCAATATGCAGCAACCCTTTCTTCTCATACAAATTGATTGCTTTCCTACTTAATCCGGTTATACATACAACCTCCTGAATCCTCATACCATATCACCTCATATTTGAGGTTATTGTACAGCAGTCCCCAGGGGAACGGTCAATAATAAATACAAAATTTATACAAATTTTATAAAAAACACATATTAGACACTTAGAAGCAGATATTAGTTAACGTTTATAATACACAGTTATCCAATACGAAAACTGTCTGTAAAAGATGATTTCTCTTACAGACAGATAATCGTTTTTTTATAGCATTTTTATAATACCAAGGATGGCGCACTGTAGGCACGGCCTGCCATTTCAGCATCCAGCATATACAGACTCTTCGGATCGCTGCCGAATAATTCAAATTTCTTTACCATATCCTCCGCATTCTTTTCTTCCTCACCCTGCTCCTTTACGAACCAGTCAAGGAATTGCATCGTGCGGTAGTCCTTTACCTGATGTGCTGCATCATAAATGGTATTGATCAGGCTGGTTACATAGCGCTCATGCTCCAAGGCGAAATCCAACGGATCCTTTAAGGCTGTGCAGACTTTATCAGGCTTATCCACCTGCTCCAGAGTAATGTGCTCCCCGTTATTCTGCAGATACTGCAAAAGCAGCATTGCATGATCACGTTCCTCCTGTGTCTGAATCCTGTACCAGTTTGCGAAGCCATCCAGCCCCTGCTCCTGATAGTATAAAGAGAAATCCAGATACAGATATGCGGAGTACAGCTCCTTATTGATCTGATCATTCAGTAATTCGGATACTTTTTTATCAAGCATAATCTTACCTCCTGTGTCTTACAGTATAAGTATACTCTGTAAGCATCAGATTCGGAAGTACCTTTTTTACATTTTTTACTAAAATGTGACAGCTATATGACTATTCCTTTGCGCGTTCCACCTTTAGCTTTTTGCCCTTAATGGTTTTCCGGCGCAGGGCATGCAGCACCTGCATTCCCTTTCCATGCAGTATATCCACATAGGACTGATGATCCTGTACCTGAATAACACCGATATCATCCCCGCTGACACCTTCAATTTCACAAATGGCCCCAACGATATCCCCGGGACGGATTTTCTTTGTCTTTCCACCGCCAAGGTACAACTTCATGGTATCCTTGCGCAAATCCTTCCCTTTTTCCTCCTTTTGTGACTGCGGAGTACCCAGCTTTTTCAGGGCTTCCCTATCCGCTATCACAGCATCCAGCTCTGCACAGTCATGAAATTCCAGTGCATTTCCAAGATACTCCTCGAGCTCCTGAAGCCGGAAATCATCATACTGTGAAACAAAGGATATCGCAATCCCACTGCGGTCAAGCCGTGCAGAACGCCCGATTCGGTGTATGTAGGTTTCTTTTTTATTCGGCATATCATAATTGATAATATGTGTTACATCCTGTATATCAATCCCTCTTGCGGCTACATCGGTCGCTGTGAGAATACGCAGCTTCCCCAGACGAAAATCCTTCATGTTTTCCAATCGATCCTCCTGCAGCATCCCTCCGTGCAGCTGATCGACACTGATTCCCTTATCATACAGCATATGACAGATTTCACGAACATGCTCCTGTGTTTTCGCAAAAATGATACAGGATTCTGGCTGTTCCCTGCAAAGCAGCTTTAACAATGCCTGCGGCTTTTCATGCTCCTTCATACGGTATGCATAATGATGCATCTGTTCACTAACCGATGTGTTCTGCTTGATTTCCACAGCTTCCGGATGCTTCAGAAAGTCATTCGCTAGCTCCTGTATCTCATTTGGCAGGGTTGCGGAAAACATACAGACAGAAGCAGTTTTCGGCAAATGGAAAAATATCTTCTGCACTGTTTCAATGAATCCCATATTCAGCATTTCATCTGCTTCATCCAGAATGATATAGCGCAGCTTATCCGTCCGCAAAGTTCCCTGTTCCAGATGATCCAGTACCCTACCCGGTGTCCCTGCGACAACATGTGTCCGCTGCTTTAAATCCTGTGCCTGAAAACGGAAGGGCTGTTTGCCGAATACAGCAGCTGTTTTGATTCTCTTGTAGGCACCGATATTGTCAAATTCTCCTTTGATTTGCAAAGCGAGCTCTCTGGTCGGACTCAGCACCAGAGCCTGTGGGGAGCGTTCATCCCAGACCAGATCCTGTATAACAGGGATTGCAAATGATGCAGTTTTTCCACTCCCGGTTCTTGATTTAACCAGGATATCCTTCTTTTCCAGCATGAGCGGTATGACAGCTTCCTGTACCGGAAGCGGACTCTCATAGCCCAGTGTATGCAGTGCCTCACAGATGGAGGCATCCAGCTTATAATCTTCAAATTTCATAATTTATCACCTATATGTTTCAGCTTTCCTACCTATTATACGGGATAACGTGAGGAAAGGCAAAGACAGACGCTGTGAAATATTACAAAATTGTAATCCTGCTGTAAGCTGAAACACACGACAATCCGATGTACATACGATATAATGCAGGTAGAAAGAAGGAGGAGATGGAGATGAAAAAACTGTTAAGCTGGATTGGCACTGCACTCTGTTTGGCATTTTTCGGATATCACGCCTGAACCTCTGATTTGACATTCGTCTGTTAACTATCACGAAGCGCTGAGAGGCGCTTTTTTCAATGTGGAACAGATAGGTGATATGGTGTTGCATAGTAACAGGATATTTTTTATATAACATTTTTTCATAGGATACAGGATATGCGAAAAGCAATGCTATTTGTTAAAGCTGACAGACAGCTAACAGGATTGTAAGCAAAGTGTAAGTAACTTCACACGACGAAGCCATCTGCTTTCGGTATACTATAGGTGTAAAGACAGGAGGGACGCCACCATGAAAAAATTCATCGAGATTGCAGAAGCTATCGCATGCATCCTGTTTCTTGGATATCGTGAAGAAAACTTCATCCGATAACTTCCCACAGTTATATTTCGCTGTGTTTCTATAGATTGGGCACCCGTACGCTTTGTACAGGTTCCCTTTACAGGTTATGATGCACAGCCAGGTCTAATGATATGCTGTATCTGTGATTGATTAGAGTATGATGCTAAGGGAACAGCCCCTATTGTATCATGTTCTCTCATATGCTGATATTTATCTATTTTCCAAAGGACTGTGCAGCATTAGCCCTTATAGTTCTTCTGTGGATTCTTCTAACCTCTGTTTCCTCCCTGGTTCTGTAAGAATTGTTGACTGCTCCCAAGTATGTCTGAGATAAATGGATTGTGCAAGTATGCATTCAAAGATATTACTGAGCAGCATCGCCAACCAGATTCCGGTAATTCCAAGATGAGTAAAGCGGTGGAACAGGAGAATCATTGGAATGCGGAAAGCCCATAGCCGCATCATGGATAGGATAAAGGTATAGTTTGTATGACCGGAGCCGTTAAATACACCATCGTTCAAGTTGATATACCAGCCCATAAACACACCGCATAATAATGCAAATAACGCATATTCACGAGTCAGCTCCACAAGCTGGATGGATGCGTTCGGTACAAATATATGGATAAACGGGGTTATCGCGAACATTCCGATGATGGTCAGCGCAGATGAGAACAATGTTGACAGCTTCATTGCTGTATGAAAAGCTTTACGGGCACGCTCCGGGTTATTGGCGCCCAGATTTTGACCGACAAAGGTAGCTAAAATTGTACCAATGGATGTAACGGGGATATAGGCAAGCGTCACCAGTTTCGCACCGACACCGTAAGCCGATATGGCGATGGCACCATAGTAAACAATGTATTTATTCATGATGACAAAGCCCAGATTTTCCAGAAACTGCCCGCTTGCGGCAGGAATGCAGAGCTTCAGTATCATTTTCCCGTCTGCAGGACGAAATGGGTATGTGCGAAAGTCGATATGTACCGGAAATTCCTTATCATGAAGACGTCGCCAGGCAAATGGCACCATAATCAGCTTGGATACTACCGTGGCAATGGCTGCCCCAAGTATGCCGAAGTGAAACACAAATATAAAGATTGGATCCAATACCGCATTGAATAGAGACGCACACGTATTCAGCTTTACGCCGGAACGGCTGTCACCGGCACTCTGCCGCATGGCCATATAGAGATTCAGCATCAGCAGACCGATATAATCAAAGGAAATTCCAAACAGATACCAGTAGCTGTCATCATAGATTTCTTTTGGCGTATCCAGCCAGTTCAGAATCGGATGCAGCAGAAGCAGAGTTCCCGCACTCAAAAGGATGGCAAAGCCTATCGCAAAATATAAAAGAGCTGTTGCGAAACGGCAGGCATCCTCTTTTTGATTTGCCCCAAGACGAGTGGATATCAAAGCGATAGCGGCTGCGCTGAGTCCCATAGCAACACTTTGTGCACACCACATGATCGGGCCTACCAGCGAAACAGCACCTACCTGTAATTCTCCTATCTGTCCTACCCAGAAGGTATCGATAATATTATAGAGAGAGTTTACCAGATTCAGTATAAAGAGAGGTACTGCCATGCGCAGCAGCGCTTTCGTCAGATTACCTTGTAATATACCTTTTTCCTGCATCGGTATCTCTCCTTCCTATATTGTTATATCATAGCATATTTCTTGCTCTTCGCCTATAGATCAGGAGAGTAGATTGTATATAAGGATGTATGGATTTGATTATTTCATTACAATTTAGATACAAAACAGACAGCAGCTTGTGCTATTCTTATAGCATGAGGTAATTCATACCGCAAGAGAGCGGTGGAATGGAGGCTTATATGAAAAAGGGAAGACGAAATAAAATAACGGATGTCAGAGGTGTTCGTGTCGGACATAAAACAATAGCAGAGGATGCGTTACAAACCGGTGTCACTGTGATTCTTCCAACAGAAGGTGATATTTTTCGTGAGAAGCTGTCAGCGGGATGCCATGTTATTAACGGATTTGGAAAAACAAGCGGGTTGGTACAGCTGGAGGAGCTTGGAACGCTGGAGAGTCCGATTGCATTAACAAACACACTAAGCGTAGGTACCGTACAGCAGGCACTGGTAAAGTATATGCTAAGAGATCATCCGGAAATCGGTACGACAGGCGGTAGTGTGAATGTTGTTGTGGGAGAGTGTAATGATGGGTATCTGAATGATATACGTGCGTGCTGTATTCAGGAAGAGGATGTGTATGATGCAATCAAAGATGCTAAGGAGAATTTTGAGCTTGGTGCTGTTGGTGCAGGCCGTGGTATGAGCTGTTTTGAGATGAAGGGAGGTATCGGTTCTGCATCAAGAGTCATCGTATTGGATGAATCAGATTATACGGTAGGTGCTCTGGTGCTTTCCAATTTTGGATTACAGGGTGATTACATAACGGATTCTATATCCTTTCGTGAATATCTGAATGAACAGGTAGAGCAGGGCAGCATTATCATTGTTCTGGCAACGGATATTCCGATGTCCGATAGGCAGCTGAAGCGTTTATGCAAGCGCATGCCGGTGGCGCTGGCACGGCTGGGCTCACATTTGGGAAATGGAAGCGGCGATATTGTGATTGCTTTTTCTACAGCAAATAAATTTCCACATGAATCAAAGAGTAGCTTTCTTTCGCAAAGTGTTCTTCACGAACAGCAAATCGACAAGGTTTTTCGTGCAGCCATCGAAGCATGTGAGGAGGCGATACAAAGCTCCCTGGATGCTGCGGAAACGGTAGTCGGACGCGAGGGTCATTGCAGGTATAGTTTAAAGGATACATTGATAGGAAGGGAAAAGGAGAAGGTCAAATAAAATATCAATATAAAGAGGGAGATAAAAAAGTGGTTCTTTCTCGATTCTAGGTATATGGAATCGTGAGCTACAAAATCGATGGTTATCAATCCTTTTGTATCTCATATCCTCTCCTGTACCTTAAAGTGAGAAAGAACCAGATTATTTCATCCTTTCGATTACATCCTATGACATTAAATCCTTGATATATTTTTGTAGCTTTGGATCACAGCAATAAATATAGCATCCTTTCATACCTCTTGTCATCAGTGTATAATACGTATTTAAGATAATTTGTCGTTCTATATATTTTGCTTTTCTTGGATCCTCACGATACAGTTTTTTCAACCCCTTTACAGATGAATCAGTTTTAGCTCTCCGCCTATAATCAGTTACAAGTTCATCATTTTCATATCGAAGATCTTCTCCTATGATAACTCCTACATAATCAAATTCAAGCCCCTGTGTAGTATGGATACAGCCTATCTGATCAATAGATCCTTTGCTTATTGCATATGGATCATTAGCATCCAGATTCCAACTCATTTTAAACTCACCAATCTCAATGTCATTATGTTTTGGATTACTTCTGCCAGCTTTTTCCCACTCCCAGCAATAACCTGCTAAAATTCTGGCTTTCCCTGATATATCATTTTTTTCATTGATCATAGCCCTTAATTTATTTGGATCATCTATAATACGAAAATCAAAATTTATATCCTTGAAATTGTAATTTGCAGTTTCTTCTAACTGCAGCATATTTCTTATCCAAGCAAGATATCCATCAGATCCATTACAGCGGAATTGTGAATGCAATTCATATTGTATAACCTCCGCATTTAGTAGTTGTGCCTGCTTTTGAAACTCAGAAATACTTCCAAAATCACGAAAATGAACACGTTGATAGGGATCGATAAAGAAAACAGTAAAGAGTGATGATTCTATCAGCTCCTGTATCTGGTTTTCACCTTTTTGAAACATACCTGATTTTTCTCTTAATCTATGCGCTTCGTCTATAATCAAAAAATCATAATCGTTCGGTTGCTGCTGATAAAAATTATCAGGAGCAGCAAACAGCGATTTGATTTTGCTTTTCTTCATTTTACCAGCAAGTCTATCTATGTAAACGTTGCGTGGAGCCGCATTCTTTGTTATATATTGCCCGAACATGTCTTCCTTTAGTAGCTTTACCATCGCATTTACAGCAATCACAGATTTCCCTGTTCCTGAACCGCCTTTTGCAATCATTACCCGTTTCCTTTTATCCTTTTGACACAATCTGGCCATATAAAGAATTTCTTCATAAACTACTTTCTGTGTATCCAGCATAGTAAATTCCTGATTTCCATCCAGCATTGAAGAAATGCAGTCCTGAAGACTCTTGGAAGGTCTAATTCTGCCATTCTCTATTAGAAACAGTACCTCCTTATGATCCCCTTCTTTTAAATGCTTTTTAATAAATTCTCGTAGTCTTGGAATCTCTCCCTGCGTGAATAAGGGTGATTTTTCAATACATGCATTATAAATTGGATTTTTGATATTTTGTTCTTTCTTTAAATCATAATTATGCAGATATGCACAGGGATACAACTGTATATCTTTTTTCCCAACCTCCTCGATGTAATCATTCATATGCTGTACATATGACCAAGCCTGATAGCAAGGATGTACAACGCGATGCACTCCTTTTCCCAGTGCCGTCATAACCTCAGTATTTATCAAATCATCGCGGTTGAATACCGTTTCCACACGTTCCCACTGCTTTAGCTCAATGATAATAGCACTTGCTTTTCCATCATGATTATATCCAGACATAATAAAATCCACACGCTTGTTTGTTTTAGGAATATTATATTCAATTGCTACACCGCAGGTATCCGGTATATTCGAATCATTTAATACCTTATACATATATTGAAGCGAATTTCTCCACGAGGTTACTTCTTTTTTACTTGTATGAATGTGCATATGCTCATAAAGCTTTTCCTCTAAAAGATGGGGTATTTTATCAAGATCCATATCCATTCTAAAATCATATTTTGTTCCCTCATATATTAGCATAATAAAGTACCTCCTTATCCACAGCCTTTACTCTTACATTATAACTCAATAACTGATATATTCAATTACATATCGATATTGACACCGCCAAATGTAAACGCTATTATTTAATAGATAGGGGTGGGAATATGAAAATACTGGCACATATAAACAGCAATCAGGAAGAGCAGTCATTACAGGAGCATAGTGTGAATACCTTTGCGGCGATTGAAAAGTACGCAGCAGCAAGAGGTCTTACGAATTGCATGAAGCTGACTGCTTTTTTGCATGACTGCGGGAAGGCATCGCAGAGCTTTCAGGAGTATATAAGAAAAGCAGCCCTGGAAAATATATTTCTCCCTAAGGTAAATCATTCCTCAGCTGGCGCACAGATATTGCTCGAAGTCTGTCAGCAATATACTACTAGCGATGATACGCTTGTGAAGCTCATGCTGGCACAGACAATCGTCTCTCATCATGGATTAAGCGACTTTTTCAATGTCAGTGGTGAGAATATGCTGCATAAACGCTGTTATCCGGAGAAAGAACTGGATATGAAGCATATTAAAAGCTATGTCGATAAGGTTACTGATTCACAGGAGCTAACAACACTTTTCATTGCGGCTCAACAGGAATTATTCAAGTATGTTACAGATATTGTCCAACAGAATACAACGAAGGATTATATAGATATCTTTTTTCATCTGGGCGCCTTGCAGCGGCTTATGCTTTCACTGTTAATCCATGGAGACCGTGAGGATACACGCAATTTTATGGAGCATACACGAACAGCCAGCTATCAGGAGGACTCGATTTGGAAAGCAGCATCAGAAAACCTGGAATCTCATATCGTAAAAATAACGAAAAAGTCTACTAAAAATAAAATCAATAAACTGCGTACCGATATATCCAATCAATGCAAAGAATTTGGCTGTCAGCCTTCTGGAATTTATCGCTTATCCTGCCCTACCGGCTCCGGCAAGACACTGGCGTCTCTTCGGTATGCTTTACAGCATGCCCAAGTATATCACAAGAAGCATATCATCTATGTTGCGCCTTATAAAACAATACTGGAGCAAAATGCTGAAGTGATGAAACAGTTTTTTTCAGAAGACTTTGTTTTAGAGCATCATTCCAATATCATTCCTTCAGAATACACAGATTATGATTATTACAGCTCATCCTGGAATAAACCTGTGATTTTAACTACAGCAGTACGTTTTTTCGATACTCTATTTAAAGATAGGACAACAGATGTGCGCAGGTTTCATCAGTTAGCTGATTCCATAGTGATTTTGGATGAGGCACAGAAGATACCTGTTAAAACAGTTTCCATGTTTAATGAAATGATGAACTTTCTTGCCTGTCATTGTAATACTACCATTGTGTTGTGCACTGCAACACAGCCCTTACTGGAAAAAACAAAGTATCCTATCCGATTGGCTTCCGATTCAGAAATCGTTCGGCAGACGGAGGAACTGCATGAGCATTTTAAACGTGTACATATAGAAGATGTCTGTCGTAGTGATGGTTACACGATGACAGATGTATCTGATTTCATATTTCAGAAGCTGAAGCCGGGAAATAGTTTATTGGCTATCGTCAATACAAAAGCAGAAGCATTAGATTTATACCATGCTTGTAAGCTGCATCATGAATTACATGATATGTATTTATATCATTTATCAACAGGAATGTGTCCAGAACATCGACAGGATAAATTAAAAGAAATGGAGGAGCACGTAATCAAAAAGGATACTGTTTTATGTATAGCAACAAATCTAATTGAGGCAGGTGTTGATCTTGATTGCGATATTGTCATTCGTTCCCTTTGCGGGTTGGACAGTATCTTACAGGCAGCAGGCAGATGTAATCGTAATGGGAAAAATGATGATTTAGGAACAGTGTATCTGATCAATTCCAGTGAAGAACATATTGATAAGCTGACAGATGTGAAAAAGGGACAGGATGAAACAAGTATATTACTAGCTCAACTGCATAAGTCAAAGGAAGGCAGCAATGTCGATGAGCTCTTATCTCTTTCATATATTGAACAATATTACGAATCCTATTTTTTCAGCCGCAGGCATGATATGGGGTATTCAACCGTTGTTGATGGAAAAAAGGTTACTCTATTTGACCTGCTTACACAAAGAGGTCATCTAACGAAAAATTCAGAAGCGTTATTTCATCCATATCTGGGACAGGCTTTAAAAAGTGCAGGGCATAAATTTGAAATGATAGATTCAGACAGCATCGGTATACTTGTACCGTATGGCGGTGGTTCCGAGTTGATTGCGAAGCTGCAAAGTTCAATCAGTAATGCAGAGAAATATGCCCTGCTTGATCAGGCACAGCGGTTTATGGTGAATGTGTATGAGAATAAGTATAAGGAAATGATGAAGGAAGATATGCTTGTTCAGCTTGAGTTTAATGGAATGCTGGTGCTGAAGGAGGGGTTTTATAAGGAAGATACCGGATTGGAGATAAAAAAAGAGTTGGAGGATATGTTTGTATAATAAAAAAGGCATATAGCCTTTCTTAAAACGTACATTCACCAATACATATAAATATTTAGATCCACAGTATTTCACTGACGTGATTTATTATAGTGTATATTCTACATTTAGTCAAAGAGAAAGAATTAGAATAAATTACAATAGAGTAAAAAAGCTAAGTAATAAAATCTGTAATAATTTTTATAGGCTTATCATATGTTTGAAATACTATCATATTTATTCTTCATTTATATGTAAATGGTTAGATGTAAGTGTTTAAACATTGTGCTTTACAACCTTTACTTTATGTGATAACCTTATTGTGTGAGTGAAAGAGCTTACAATGTTGGCGTACATCTAATTGGTTTATAAGATCACAGAGCCCAAAGATAGGAGGTGTAAATTGCAATACATGAAGGAGACTGATGAAAGAAGAGAAGATGATCGTTATGTGATTATTCACAAAGATTTTATGAATGTAACAATGAAAATCATATATACTTTAATAGTCGCAATTATCTACATACTCTTCAAGTTTGCTTAGATTTTAAATACAATATGATGTTGTTTAATACATCATATTGTATTATAAAATTAAAATAAATTTACTAGAAAGAAGGTGAAAAAATGGAAAAGCGAAATGAAATTACGTTTTGTGTGAAAGCGAAGTATGCGCTCTTCTCCGATCCCTTGAACCGTGTTTCAGGAGAAAAATTCTCATATCAGATTCCCACATATGAGGCATTAAAAGGGGTTGTGAAAAGCATCTACTTTAAACCTACAATCAGCTGGTATATTGATGAGGTACGTATTATGAATCCTATTCAGTTTACAACACAGGGCATCCGTCCGATTGATTATCATGGTGGTAATACACTCTCATACTATACCTATCTCACTGATGTTTCATATCAGGTCAAAGCACATTTTGAGTGGAATCTTCATCATGACGAATTGGAACAGGATCGTAATGAAAACAAGCATTGGTTGATTGCAAAGCGTATGGTAAAGCGTGGCGGTCGAAGGGATGTCTTTCTCGGAACCAGCGAATGTAAGGCGTATGTGGAGCCCTGTGAATTCGGTGAAGGAAAAAGCTTTTATGAAAATCAGGACATATTGCCATTCAGCACTATGGTTCATGGATTTATTTATCCAGATGAATGGGTTTACGAAGAAGAAAAGGATAAACTGATTGCTACTTTCTGGAATCCTGTAATGAGGAATGGTGTTATTACCTTCATTCGTCCGGAGCAATGTGAAATCAGACGAGTAGTTGGAAACGGTGGCATTAAAAGATTTGTGAAGGATGTCAATTTTAAACCTATTGACAATGAAGAGGAAGGAGGTGCAACTCTTGAGCTGGGCTAGTAAATTACTGGAAACCTATGATAAATGCCAATCTAAAGTGGGTGTGCAAAGCGAAGACGGTATGCTTTTACCTTTAAGCCACTTGACAACAAAAGCACAGATAGAAGTAATATTAAGTGATGAGGGTCATTTCATTCATGCTGTGGAAATCCCTAATGAAGATGCAATTACTGTCATCCCTGTAACAGAAGATTCTGCAAGCAGATCCAGTGGTATCACCGCTCATCCTCTGCATGATAAACTCATCTATATTGCAAAGGATTATACAAGGTATACAGACAAGGATAACGAAGCACAATTTGCAGCGCATCAGGGACTTTTAAAGACCTGGGTAGATTCTCCTTTTACACATTCAAGCATTACTGCAATTTATAAATATCTTGAACAAGGAACACTCATTTCTGATTTGATTGCCTGCAATATTCTAAAACTGGATGGTGAATTACTGGATAAAAAATATAAAATTCAAAAAACAATCAACCAGGCTGATGCTTTTATCAGATTTAAAATCAAAGGTAATCAACAGCAGATTATAGAACCCTGGTTTGATAAGACGTTGTTTGATGCTTACCACAAGTTTTATACAAGTCTCCATACCGAGCGGGATCTCTGCTATATAACAGGGAAAATGATGTACTGTACGGATAAACATCCTGCGAAGCTACGTCAGGGTAAGGATAAAGCAAAGCTCATTTCTATGAATGATTCTAATGGATTTACATATCGCGGACGATTCGTTTCAAAAAAAGAAGCAATTTCAGTTGGATATGAAACATCACAGAAAATCCACAACGCTTTGCGATGGTTGATACAAAAACAAGCTTATAAATACGACGGTCAGACCATATTGACATGGAATGCACATTGTGATGACATTATGAGCGCATTAACCTCACAATCCTGCTTACTGCCGACTTTAACTGAAACAGTTGACACAGAAGAAAATTATGCACAACGTGTGAATAAAGCTATTGCTGGTTATGAACAGGAAATCACTGACCATAACGACAATATTGTAATCATGGCGATGGACGCTGCTACAATTGGAAGATTTTCTATCACCTATTATCATGAAATAGATGCTTCCACCTACTATAAAAATCTGCAGAATTGGTTTGCTTACTGCAGTTGGCCGCAATATACAAAAGCAGAATACATGGGATGTGTAGGAACTCCAATTCCTAAGGAAATCATATCTTGTGCATACGGAACTCTACGAGGTGTATTCTTTGAAGCAGATGATAAAATGATGACCTTACAGATGGGGCGCTTATTACCTTGTATTTCTGAAGGGAAGCCTGTACCTGCCGATTTTGTAGAAAGACTTAACAGCCAAGTAAAGACTATGTCTACCAATACTAAATATAACTGGAATAAATGTATTGGCATATTATGTGCAGTATTTAAAAAGTACTGCCATGATCAAAAAGGAGAGGATTGGAGCGTGAATATGATGGAAAATAAAAAACTCGCAAAATCGAATATTCCTTATTTATTAGGAAGAATTCTGGCAATATATGATGGAATCGAACAATATGCATTAAATATTCAAAAAGAAGATCGACCGACAAATGCAATGCGTTTATATGTACCATTCCAAGAACATCCGTTTTTGACACTTTCAACGCTGGATAAAAAAATAAGACCTTATGTTGAAAAACTAGGTAAAAGATGTGAGTATCTTCTTACTATGAAACAGGACTTAATGGAAGAATTATTAGCGGAGATAGATGATAAAAATTTCCAGCGTCTACAAAATCTTGATGCATATTTTGTATTAGGTTTTGATTGTCAGCGAAATGAAATCAAACGAATCAATACTGAAAGAAAAGAAAAAAACAAACAAAAGGAGGAATCTGAATCATGACAGCATTTACAAACAAAGTAGACTTTGCAGTAATTTTCACAGTAAATAAGGCAAATCCTAACGGCGATCCACTTTCTGGAAATCAGCCTAGAATTGACTATAAGGGGTATGGTGAAGTATCCGATGTATGTATTAAAAGAAAAATAAGAAACCGTCTGCAGGATATGGGTGAAAATATTTTCGTTCAATCTGATGAAAGAAGCAATGACGGATTCAGGAGTCTCAGTGAGAGAGCAAGCAATAATAAAGATTTAAAGGCTGCCGCAAAGGATCGCGAGGCTTATGCCTCTGCAGCTTGCAAGGAATGGGCCGATGTCAGAGCATTCGGGCAAGTATTCGCATTTAAAACAAACAGTGTTTCTGTTGGTGTAAGAGGGCCGGTATCCATCAGAACCGCTGAAAGCATCAATCCTGTGGTAACTACAGACATGAAGATTACAAAGAGCGTAAACAGTGAACCATCTGAAAAACGTTCTTCTGATACCATGGGGATGAAGCACCGTGTTGATTTCGGTTTATATGTATGTAAAGGAAGCATCAATCATCAGCTGGCAGAAAAAACAGGCTTCAGTGAAGAGGATGCGGAGAAGATTAAAGAGGCTCTATGCTCTTTATTCATGAATGATGCCTCCAGTGCAAGACCGGAGGGTAGTATGGAGGTTTGCAAAGTTTATTGGTGGAAGCATAATTGTCTAACAGGACAGTACAGTTCAGCTAAAGTGCATAATTCCTTAAAGATTGAGGTAAAGGAAGATGTAGATACTCCTACCTGTATTGAGGATATTAATATTACATTAACACCTTTAGAAGGTTTAGAACCAGAAATATATGACGGAATATGAGGAAGATGATTTCCTTATGCTGTCTGGTATTCAGCACTTTGCATTCTGTCGGCGCCAATGGGCTTTAATACATATCGAACAGCAATGGGCAGAAAATTATCGAACAATCGACGGTCAAATTTTTCATGAGAATGCGCATAATGATACATTCTCTGAAAGCAGAAATGGTATTCTAATACGAAGAGGTCTTTCTGTTTTTTCAAGAACTCTGGGAATTAGTGGAATATGTGATGTTGTTGAATTTCATCCATCAGAAGAAGGAATATCTATCCCCTATGATTGCAAGCGCTATTTACCAATACCTATTGAGTATAAGAGAGGAGAACCCAAGCAATATCAGGCAGATGATTTGCAGCTTTGTGCACAGGCAATGTGTCTGGAAGAAATGCTTTTATGCAATATTGATAAAGGATATCTGTATTATGGGGAGACGCGGCGAAGAACTGAAGTTGTGTTTTCTCCGGATATGCGGGAAACAGTAAAAGCATATTGTGAAGAAATGCACCATTTGTACGCAAAGCAGTATACACCTAAGGTAAAAATAAGTAAAAAATGCAATGCCTGTTCATTAAAAGATATCTGTCTACCAAAGCTAAATCAAAATTCTTCTGTAGATGCTTATTTCAATAAATATCTAGGAGATAAAAATACATGAAAAAACTTTTAAATACGCTTTACATAACAACACCAAAATCATATTTATCATTAGATGGAGAAAATGTTGTTATTACAAAAGAGGATAAGACAGTTAAACGCGTTCCTTTACATAATATTGAAGGCATTGTTGGATTTGGGTTTACCGGAGCAAGTCCCTCGCTTATGGGAAAATGTGCAGATATGGGGATATCATTAACCTTTATGACGATGAATGGCAGGTTTCTAGCAAGAGTAATAGGTGAAGACCGTGGCAATGTTTTATTAAGAAAAGAGCAATTCCGTATTTCTGAATCCATTGATAAACGTCTTTCTTATGCAAAAAATATGATAACTGCAAAGTTAATTAATTCGAGAAGCATTATCGTGCGAGCCAAAAGAGATTATGCATTAAGAATGAATGTGGATAAATTAGAGGAAGCTTCTGCAAAATTAAAATCTTCTGCTTATGAAGTAAGAAGTGCAGATTCTGCAGAAACATTAAGAGGAATTGAAGGTAATGCAGCAAATTGTTATTTTCATATATTTGATGATTTAATTCTTCAACAAAAAGATGATTTCTATTTTCACGGAAGAAATAAAAGACCTCCACTAGATAATGTTAATGCTCTTTTATCCTTCACATATACTCTATTGGTAAAAGATGTTACATCAGCTCTTGAAGCAGTAGGACTTGATCCGTATATTGGCTTTCTTCATACAGATCTTCCTGGCCGGACATCTTTGGCATTAGATATCATGGAAGAGCTTCGTTCTATTCTAGCAGATCGTTTTGTTTTATCGCTCATAAATATGAACATCGTAAACGCAGATGGCTTTACTAAAACAGATAGCGGTGCTGTTCATATGGACGATGATACTAGAAAAGCTGTGTTGTCAGCGTGGCAAAAGAAAAAGCAGGATATAATAAAACACCCTTTTCTTGATCAGAAAATCGAGTGGGGACTGGTACCGTACGTTCAAGCATTGCTTCTTGCTAGGACAATTCGCGGTGACCTGTTAGAATATCCTCCATTTTTGTGGAAGTAAAAGTAAATGCTTGTTATAATAACCTATGATGTCAATACGCAAAACAGTGCTGGAAGAAAGAGATTAAGAAAAGTTGCAAAAGAGTGTGTTAATTATGGTCAAAGAGTGCAGAATTCTGTTTTTGAATGTGTTATGGATCAGGCAAAGTGTAGAGAAGTTAAACATAAGCTTATCAGTTTGATTGATAAAGAACACGATAGTTTGAGATTTTACTACCTAGGAAATAATTATAAAAATAAAGTTGAGCACATCGGTATTAAACCCAGTTTCAATGTTGAAGAAGATGTATTGCTAATATAATTTCTTGGCGCGAACCCCAAGCTCACATGAAATCCCTGGGAGGTTCGCGCCTTAAAATTGATTTTTATTGCATTTTGTAACAGTTTCTTTATTTTCATAAGCATCTATAGTTATGAAAACAATAGATTTTATTACATATGTATTTAAATGCAACATTTTTCGCTGTCTGGCCTCTCACGAGGCTAGTGGATCTAAATCTCTTTTTCTTCATCGTTCAGATCCTGACCCTCCATGTCTGGCCTCTCACGAGGCTAGTGGATCTAAATTGCCTTACATGGGTAGTATACCACTTTTTAGCAAAGGTCTGGCCTCTCACGAGGCTAGTGGATCTAAATAGTAGTAATACATCAAAGGACTTCCCGGAGTCTGTCTGGCCTCTCACGAGGCTAGTGGATCTAAATGTTTAGAAATTTAGGGTAGTTATTGACATATTTTAGTCTGGCCTCTCACGAGGCTAGTGGATCTAAATAATTCATCTATCGATGAAACAATAGATAATGTCAAGTCTGGCCTCTCAGAGACATAAAAACACAGCACAATGCTGTGTTTTTAATATTACTTATTCTTCATGTGCGGGAACAACAACACTTCCCTTATCGTCTGTGAATTTGTCAATAGCATCACCAGTCGATCAATTCCCAAACCAACACCACCGGTTGGCGGCAAACCATACTCCAATGCCTCCACATAATCCGTATCCATCTCATTTGCCTCATCATCCCCCAGATCACGAAGCTTCAACTGATTCTCAAAACGCTCCCTTTGATCAATCGGATCATTCAGCTCAGAGAATGCATTCGCATACTCATGCCCATCAATAAACAGCTCATAGCGATCCGCAAATCTAGGATCCTGCGCATTCTTCTTCGCAAGCGGACTGATTTCAACCGGATGCCCATAAACATAAGTAGGCTGTATCAAAGTTTCCTCAACATACTTCTCAAAAAACAAATTGATAATGTGCCCGACGCTGTTATGCTTTTTCTCAACCTCGATATCATGCTCCTTCGCAATCGCACACGCTTCCTCAAAGCTCATCTGCTGCCAGAAATCAACACCACATGCTTCCTTGATTCCATCCACCATATGTAATCTCTTAAATGGAGCCTTCAAGGAAATCGTCTTATCCTGCCATGCAATCTCCGTAGTTCCGCACACCTTTTCCGCAACATGATTCAACAGACCTTCCACCAGATCCATCATCCCGTTCAGATCAGAATATGCCACATAAGCCTCCACTGTCGTAAACTCCGGATTATGCGTAGCATCCATCCCCTCATTACGGAACAATCTGCCGATTTCATAAACTCCCTCAAGACCTCCGACAATCAGTCTCTTTAAAGGCAGCTCTGTTGCGATTCGCAGATAAAACGGCATATCCAGTGTATTGTGATGCGTAATAAACGGTCTTGCACTAGCACCGCCCAAAATAGGCTGCAGCACCGGTGTCTCCACCTCAACCAAGCCTTCTCCATCCAGATAATTCTGAATTGCACGGATGATTCTCGGTCTTGTCAGAGCGATACGCTTGCTGTTTTCATTTGTAATCAAATCCACATAACGGCGGCGGAAACGCTCCTCCACATCCTGTAACCCATGATATTTCTCAGGCAGCGGGCGCAGTGCCTTCGTCAAATGCGTATACACCTCAGCCTTTACCGAAAGCTCACCATGATTTGTCTTCATGACCTTTCCTTCGATTCCAACGATATCTCCAAGATCCGACTTCTTGAAAATCTCGTAGGCCTCCTCACCGATTACATCCTTGCGGACATATATCTGAATCTGACCGTCAATATCCTGAATATGCATGAACCCGGCCTTTCCCTGCCGTCTTTTTGTCATGATTCGTCCTGCAATTTTTACAGTTAAATCCTTTTCCTCCAGCTCTTCCTTCGTGCAATTCTCATACGCTGCACGGATTTCTCCGGATTTGTGTGTTCTCTGATATGCATGTCCAAACGGGTCAACACCCATGGCACGCAGATCCTCCATTTTCTGTCGACGGATAACTTCCTGTTCAGTTAACTTTTCCATAATCTGCTCCTTTGCTGTTTCATATAAAAAGCTCTCTTCCAACATAGGGACGAGAGCTTCATCGTGGTACCACCCTAATTCGCCGGCAGGTTTCCCCGCGCAGCCTTAGTGACTGTGTTTCAAGTCTCTTCGTAACGTGAAGGATACGTCCTAATCGGATAGCTCCAAGTCTTTATTTCCTGCAGGCTTCACTGCTGCACTCTCACCAAACGTGCATACTCTCTAAAAGCTTCCCCAACAGTACTCTCTTATCACAGCCATATTTACGATTATGATTATATAGACAAACCAGGGCTTTGTCAATCGAAAACTCCTTAAAACCCCCAATAAAACAAGGCCCTTTGTGATACCTTGCCGCCATTACAGGTTTATGAAGCCCATGGAAATAAACAAGCCTCTTAAAAGGATAAACAATGTATACAAATTCTCCTGTTATTACCCATCCACCATCATATGTAACAATACATTTCTTAACGGTTACCGCCATTAAAGCGCTTTATCATCCACCTGATCCAGATACTCCTTCACAGCCTTCATAACTTCCTTCAGACAACCATCCGCAAACGGTACCTTCAGATTCGCCGCCTTCACAATCTGGGTGAAGGTCTTTGTTCCCCCGATCTGGCAAATACGATAATAATCCTCAAATGCACTCTCGTCCTTTTGATACAAACGATACCAGAACTGCAATGCGCAAACCTGTGCCAGCGTATAATCAATATAATAGAACGGTGTCATAAAAATATGGCTCTGGCGGAACCACCATCCCCCGTTTTCCAGAAATTCACAGTCCGTGTAATCCTTATGCGGCAGATACTGCTTTTCCAATCTTCTCCAGGTCTGTCGCCGTTCCACCGGTGTCATTTCCGGATGCTCATACACCTCATGCTGGAAATGATCCACCAGAACTCCGTAAGGAATGAACTTGGCAGCACCGCCCAGATGCAGGAACCGATACTTATCCGCATCCCCTTCAAAGAAGGCTTCCATCCAAGGCCATGTGAAGAACTCCATGCTCATGGAATGAATTTCACAGCTCTCATAGGTTGGCCAAATGCACTCCACCGGACGGATTCCCATAGACGTAAACACCTGAAACGCATGTCCGGCTTCATGTGTAAGAACCTCTGCATCATGGCTTGTCCCATTAAAATTGCTGAAAATAAATGGAGATTGATCCTCCGCAAACACAGTGCAATAGCCTCCGCCTGCCTTTCCCTTTTTACTGTCAAGATCCAGCAGGTCATGCTCCACCATAAAATCAAAGAACCTTCCACAGCGCTCATCCAGCTCATGATACATTGTATTTGCCCGTGCAATCATTTCCTGTGTACCATATTTCGGTGTTGGATTGCCGCTCGCAAACTCATATTTTTCATCGTAAACATGCAGCTTGTCATAGCCCAGACGCTCCCGCTGCCGTTCATATAACGCATTGCATAATGGCACGACATCCTCCAGAACCTGCCTGCGGTAATTCGCCACATCCTCCTGATTATAATCGAAACGGCACTGCAGCATATAAGCAAGCTCTACATAATTCTTATAGCCCAGCTTTTTCGCCATGCAATCGCGTACCTTTACCATGCGGTCATATATATCATCAATCTCATCCTGATGTGACTGCATCCATCCCCAGTATGCCTGCGTAGCACGTTTACGGATATCACGATCAGCGCCCTCCATCTTTACACCCAGCTCTGATAAGGTATAGACATCCCCATCAAAGGGAATCTGCGCACTGGCGATCAGCTTCTGATAGCTGCTCTGTAAACGATTTTCCTCCTGCAAATCTTCAATAATTTCATCACGAAAGCTCTTTTGTGCAAACTCCGCAAGCAGAAAGTAGGTTTCTGGTACATCCTTCTTCAACTCCTCCACAAATGGAGAAGCCAGCACTTCCCTGTCAAATGCCGTTGTCAGAGATTTCATCTTTGGCATTGCCTCATCCCAGTAATCATTTTCTGCCTGATAAAAGGCATCATTCGTATTGATCGTATAGCGGACATAACAAATATTATACATTGTATCCAGATGCTCAAATGCCCGTTTTCCCTCATCGAAGGCCTCCTTAAAGCTTTTGTAATCCTTTGCCTCCTTCAACCTTTTACCAGCCTTGTCCATCGCTTCTGCATACGCCTCATAGCTGTAACGCTCATATTTATAATCTTTAAATTTCATACAATCACCTCATTCATCATTATACCGAAATTCCTCCTGAAAAGATATCCATACAACAGAAAAACAGCGATTCCATGCCAGTAAGGAAGCAAATTGTAGCCTTTATCTAATAGAATGAAAAGCCTTTCTTACATTTACAGTATTCATACGCATATGTATGCATCCCTTCGCAGCATATAAAGCGGTATTGACCATTTGTATAAATCTGTAAAAGAAAGTATATGCGGATTTGATTCGTTACCTTATATATACATTTACAACAGGAATATGGAAGCAGTTATCACCTTAATTATTGTTCATGAAATGCCTGCTGCACAGGTTTAAAAAACCTTAAAAAGAAAAACCGTTGAACGGATGCTTGTTTCAGAAACGGCTCTATCCTGCCATTTCATGAAACACCTCCAACTCAACGGTTTCCCTGCTTATACTGTTCCTGCATTCTTGCATATTCTTCTTCATATGCGGATAAAATGCCCTGCAGCTCCTCATAGGTTTCAATCTTTGTCAGCTGATCCTTGAGCTGATGGCTCTTTGGCAGCCCCTTTACATACCAGGCGGCATGTCCGCGCATTTCACGGATACCGACAAACTCACCCTTGAGATTACATAAACGCTTCGCATGAAGTCTTGCCATTGCGAATTTTTCCTCCAGAGTTACCTCCGGCATATGCTCTTTGGTATCCAGATAATGAACAATATCCTTAATCAGCCATGGATCGCCCAGAACGCCGCGGCCAATCATCACTGCATCACAACCGGTTTCCTCCAACATCCTCTGCGCGTCCTCACCGCTTCTCACATCTCCGTTCCCCATCACGGGAATGGAGACAGCTTCCTTGACCCTTCGAATATAAGACCAGTCTGCACTTCCCTCATACATTTGTTTTTTCGTACGTCCATGTACAGCAAGTGCCTGCACACCAATAGCCTCCAAACCTTTCGCAAGCTCTACACACGTAATCTGATCCATATCCCAGCCAATTCGCATTTTTACGGTAACCGGCTTTTTCACACTCTGAACAACCGCCTTGCTCATTTCCACTGCATGATCGACATCCTTCATCAGGGCACTTCCGGCAAAGGATTTCACGATTTTTGTGACAGGGCAGCCCATATTGATATCAATAATATCACAAGCTGTTTTTTCATCGAGAAATTTTGCGGCATATACCATCGTTTCAATATCATGTCCGAAAATCTGCATTGTCAACGGATGCTCCTGTTCCTCAACATCCGTCATTCCGACTGTTTTTTCATTATCATAATACAGCGCCTTATCCGAAACCATCTCCGTATAAATAAGCCCTGCGCCGAATTCCTTGCAGATTACGCGAAAGGCCGGATTGGAAATCCCGGCCATCGGTGCGATCACTACACGGTTGGGAATCACAATATCTCTGATTTTCCAGCTGTTATTTGGCATGTGTCTCTATAAACCTTTCCAGCTCCTGTAGCTCTTCTTCACTAAACTGATACTTTTCCCCGCAGAAATTGCAGGTAATTTCACAGCCGTGATCCTCTTCAATCATCTGTTGGCGGTCTTCCTTTGGAAGTGTTGTCAGAACACGCTTCATGGTTGCACGGTCACACTTACAGCGGAATTCAATATCCTGCCCCGTCAGGATTCTTACATCATCAAATAAATCACGCAGAATATCCTCCAGGCTTTCATATTCCTGAATCATGGTGGACATATGCTTCAGGTTCGCTACAATCTGTTCCACCTTCACAATATCCTCTTCCTCCGCATCCGGAAGCATCTGGATAATCATACCGCCTGCGGAAAGAATGGAATTATCCGTATCGACCAGAACACCGACACTTACTGCAGATGGTGTCTGTTCGCTTGCCGTAAAGTAGTAAGCAAAATCATCCCCGATCTCGCCACTCTGCAAAGCAACCGTACCGCTCCAGTTTTCCTTCATATTCATATCCTTTACAACTTCCAGATAACCGTCTTTTCCCACTGCAGCCCCGACCGCAAGCTTTCCGGTATCGTTGTATTGCAGCATGATATGCGGATCACTCACAAAGCCACGCACATGACCGTCACTGTAGGCATCCACCAGAATGGTTCCTATCGGCCCGCCGCCATTGATGCGAATCGTGATTTGTTCCTGTGCCGTTTTTAACATACTTCCCATCATAGAACCCACAGTAAGTACACGTCCTAGGGCCGCCGCACTTGTCGGCCATAAATCAAAGCGTTTTCTCGCTTCCTCCACCATACGGGTGGAAGAGCATATATAGATTCTCACATGCTCATTGCACGCAAGCGCCTTTACTAAATAATCTTTCATCATTGGTATCACTCCCTGCCTCACAGGCAAGTGTAGTATATCATAAAACCCGTACTATGAGAAGAAAATCGACTTTGTTATTAGCTGGATTTCCTTTCATCATCACACAGAAATAAGGGACATGGGTGCATCTGTAATATAAAGGATTATTTGTTATAGCTATATAGCATATCTATAAAATACATAAGCTGCACTTTTTCATTTAATATGATGAGAATACGATAAGCATAACCAATCATTATGAATAGCTGTCATGAATAAGCAATTATTTATTTGATATTGTTATTTGAGTGTGTTGGAATAAATATCCACCATATCTGTGGATTTTCTCATATTGAAAAACCACCATCAACTGGTGGTTAGCTCAGAGCCTGTAAAGACTCCCTTTCCTGTTCTGAAAGAGGTCATGTAAAAGGCTTACCTCTTTTCCCCTGCATTTTAGAATCCGTTGCTGCCTGCGGCCTTCGTTAATCGTACGGCTTGATTTCCACCGTCTTTTTATCAAAGTCAAGAAACGTCTGAAATGCATTGCGATTCTCATCCTCATCCCAGATTTCCACAAACCTCGGTGTTACCTCAATCAGTATCTCTGTATCCTCATGGCTGTAGGCATTATAGCTCTGCCATAGATATTTTTTATATAGAGTTTCAAATTTTCTTCCCGGCTCATCTACGACAAGCCCTTTATTAACAGCAATTCCCTCTACCTGTACACCGCCTGTGCAAAGTGCAACCTGCGGATTTTTGTATAGCTGCTGGGTTTTGCGAAAATTCTTATCTGTCTTAAAATAGATTTTCCCATCGTAAAACAGACAGCTTACATTACGTACCATGACGTAATCATTTACGCTGGAGCCAAGTGCCATAATCTTGGAATCCCCCAGCTTTTGAAACAATAAAGCTACTCCTTCTTCAAATGTCATTTTCATTTCCTCCTTACTGACCATTTGCGAACCGATGAATCATTGGACTTATTTTTTTATATACGGCGAAGGTAATCAGGCAGTTGATTCCGTATTTTATCAGATTAAACGGTACAATTCCCAGAATAACCATGGTGGTGACTGAATTCATCATCGGATTGACCTTAGAACAGGATAAAATAATTTGATCCATATTCATGTTATACAGGGCAACATAAAATGGAATTATCAAATACAGATTGGTCAGTACGGCAGTAAATGTACTGACCAATGTTCCTGCCGTCATTCCCAAAAGTGCCTCCTTCCGTGTCTTTTTGTGACGATAAAGCAAGGCGGCAGGCAGAATCAGCGCAACGCCAAGCAAAAAGCTCTGTAATTCCCCGGTAAACATGGAATTGGAGCCGGAAATCACCATCTGAACCATGACACGGATAAAGACAATCAAAACACCTGCCACCGGTCCAAGGGCGAAGGCTCCAATCAGCTCCGGTATGGCAGCCAGATCAAAGCTTAAAAACGGCGGCATAAACGGAATAGGAAAGCGAAACATCATCAGTATCGCTCCCAGTGCGCCCAGCATACCAATCAGGGCAAGCCGCTTTGCACTCATGTTGTTTTTCAAATCACATCTCCTCCATTTCAAAAAAACACCTGACTACGAAAAAACTCGTCTTCAGGTGTACGTTTACAGAAAATGTCTTTTCTCATCCGGACTTTACCGTCGGTGCCAGAATTTCGCTGGCTCAGCCGCTCATTACGCGGGTCATGGACTATCACCATCGGTAGGGAATTTCACCCTGCCACAAAGACTTGTTATTCAATTTTGAATGCAGGTCATGCGTCAACACAATCTGTATCTTTATTATAGCGCATAGATATACTCATGTAAATAGAAAGTATGAAGCCATCAATATTATCTGTTTGCAGTTTCCGTTTCTCTGCTGTTAAATATCCATACAAAAATGAATGATTTCCTGTAGCGATGTCTTATTCTGCAGCATGCCATATACCTCCTTTAGCTGCTCCACTACATGCAGCGGCTCATACAGATGCAGCAGGGCAGAAAGATCAGCATTTTCCTTTTCCACAGCATAGTGCATTGCCGCAGCTGCCGTAAGAATGATACAGCCTGTTTTCTGTTGATATTTCACAGCCAGACGCAGCGGCTCATACAGGCGCTCCTCCTGCTTCAGCTTCCGCTCAGCCTGTCGTGCATTACGATAAACGGTATCATAAATTTCCTTATTGCGAAACTTGTTCACTGCCCGCATTGTAAAGGCAAGCTGATCTTCCGCTTTAACGTGATATTCCCTGGCGATACAGTCACTGATAACAGGGACAGCAAGCTCTGTCAGTCTTTTGATTTGCGGATCATGTGCCGCTTCTCCATACACCTCATAGCCCAGATAAGCACCCAGATAGGAAACGATTGCACTCATGAAATTATACGTATAAATTTTCCTTTGAATCAAAGACGGAAAATCTGCCTCCAGCGGCATTCCCTGTATATGAATATCCATTCCCTCCACGCTGCCATCTATTGGCAGCTCGGCTACATCCTCACTGATCAAGAGCAGGCCTTCGGCATCCGGCTGCAAGGTCGTACAGAAAATCATTCCCTCCGCAATACTGGCAGGTATTTTTGCGTCCAGAAGCGGCTGCTTTACATGTACACCGTTTTCACAGCAGACAATACGCAGAGGTTTTTTTACCGCCTGCTGTGCTGCCTTGTTTAAGAAAGGTACAAGCTCTTTGATATTCCCTGCAAATACACTTGTAGTGACAAGATCAGCATTAGCAAGAATATTAACGATTTCATCCTCCGCGGTGGTATATGCATCATAGCCGCTGACTTCAACCGGCGGTTTTGCATCACCGAAGTATTGGACAGTATAGCTGCCTTTGTTTTTCAGCTTGTCAATGAGCTGCTCATTTTTGTCGATGAATGTAATGTGATAGGCATTCGCCTGCATAATAGGAGCGATAAAGCCACGCCCGGTCTGCCCTGCTCCGATAATTACTGCCTCTTTCATTTGTCTCCTCCATTCTATGCACACTATGTGCAATCATAACGCAAAGCTTACTAATTTTGAATTTCTGTTTACACCACTTTTTAATCAGGCATACTCTGAATGCCTTGCATAATACAGTTGGTGTGACAGGTGCTTATGGTAAAACAATGCATACCGTCTCTATGCCTGATAAAGGCATTACGCTCATCCCCTGTGTTCTTTTTACAAGTATGCTTTCCTTCTACGCTGCAGGTGATGAATACGACCTGTTATCCCTATATGCCCTTATATTCCCCTATGGAAAGCGGCCTGCCATGCAGACCGCCTCTTTTTATCCCTTGCTTTTACCTCCTGAAATTGGAATCGTTACGCCTGTGATATAGCTTGCATGATCAGATACCAGATAACAGATCAAATCAGCGACCTCATACAGATGCCCCGGTCTTCCTAAAGGAATGGAGGATTTGTAATTCTTGAAAAACTCCTCCGGCTTCGTATTCACATCCCAGCCACGGCCATATGCCTGTGCTCTGTATTTCTCATCGTTATTGGCAGGGGTGCGATCCAGAATATCCGGTGCCACACCAACTACACGGATATTATAAGGCCCCAGCTCCTTTGCCCAGGATATTGTAAAGGCATGAATGGCAGCCTTTGTCGCTGCATAACAGCTATGCCCTCTTGAACCCATTAAGCCTGCACAGGAGGAGAGGTTGATAATTACGCCCTCTTTTTTTCCATACAGAACACGCGTAACAGCCTGCGAAACAAGGAAGGTACCCTTCTGATTCACACCGACCATAAAATCAAAATCCTCTTCGCTTAATTCATACTGCGGTTCACTTCCATAATAATCCACCAGAATTCGCGGTCTGGTTACTCCGGCATCATTCACCAAAGCATCCACGGTTCCAAACTTCTGTACGACAGCATCCACGGCTGCCTCCACTTCTTTTTTATTCCGGATATCCAGCTTTATATACAGCTTTCGCTCATCTTCAACAAAATCCTTCGGTTCTGCCATATCAAATATTGCGACTCGTGCATTGCAATCCAGCAGATCCTTCACCATAGCATCGCCAATTCCCATAGCGCCGCCTGTGACGATTACTACCTTATCATGTAAATCGATCCATTGCTTATTATCCATAGTATAACCTCCTTATACGATACCGAAGAATGAAAGCACAACTGACAGTACCAGGATGGATACCAGAATGCGAACATACTTCGGGCCGCTCTTTTTAATATAGAAATAGATACCGAATACTACCAGTAAAGGAAGTACATTCGGGAAAATCTTATTCAGCACATCCTGCAGCAGCTGCTTTTCTCCTACTGCATTAGCCCAGGAGATCGGCGTGGAAAGCTTAACATACGTAGAAGATAACGCTCCCATCATAAACAGACCAAGTACACTGGCTGTTTTGATAAACTGATTCAGCTTGCCGGATTTCAGAATGGAAACTACTGATTTTCTACCCAGTGTATAGCCCTTTGTGACCAGCGTATATGCAAGAAATGTTATAGCAACTCCCCATATGAGCAGCGGGCCAATGCCTGCCAGCCAGTTTCCCTCAGCAGCCAGCGGTATGAACATGGATAGCAGCAACGGACGCAGCATACCGTGATTGATGGTATCACCGATTCCTGCCAACGGCCCCATCAGACCAACCTTCAGGTTACTGATCATATCTGCGGATGCTTCCAGCTCCTCACTTCCTGCCCCTTCTTTCAGCATAATCGCACGTTCTTCCTCGAGCGCACAGGTCATACCGAAGATTACAGAGCCCCAGGTTGCCTCAGAATTATAAAACATCAGATGCCGTTTTAATGCACGGATATATTCCTCCTCATCGTCCTTGTACAGCTTGGCAAGGATAGCATTCATACCATAGGAGAATGCCGGTGCGGTTAAACGCTCAAAGCCGGAATTTACCTCAGCTGTAAGATAATATTTTGCCCAGCCTCTGATTACCTCATTTTTTTTCAGATTTAGTTCACTCATATCAGAAATCTCCTTCGTCATCATCAACGACAACAGGTGCAGCCGTACCGGAGGTAAACTGCGATTGCAGAATAGCGATACAGATTGCGATGACTGCAATACCGATAGTGTTCATACCTGTGTAGGCATACATTGCAAAGCCCAGTATAAAGTATGGAATGAGCTCTTTTTTTCCAATTACCATAATTGTTACTGCAAAGCCAAGAGCCGGCAGCAGTCCGCCTGCCACACTTAAACCATTCATTGCCCAGGCAGGGATCGCATTTAAAAATGCAGATACCGCATCGGTACCAAACAACAGCGCCAGGGTTGTCGGCAGTACACGCAACGGTATAGAGCAGAAGAACGGATACCAGAATTCAGCTCGTCCCATTCCCTTCATATCTCCCTTTTCCGCAGCCTTATCGGCAAGATGTACGAAATAGGAATGATAGGTACGTTTCAGATTATCCAGTAAAACGCCAAGCAGGCCAACCGGTACGGCAATCGTTACAGCGATATCCGGTGCCAATCCGGCAGCCAGTGCAACCGGAATGGTGATACAGGAGGCCAGTGCCTCATCTGCGGGAAGCGTCCCTCCAGGTGCAATCGCACCAAGGTAAATCATCTGTAAAGATGCGCCAATTTTCATCGCATCTGACAGATTTCCCATAATAATACCGATAGGAACCGCCAGAACCAGTGGCTGACGGACAAGATGCAGGGTACCATACCAGAGTTTATTGGTTGCCAGCCAGTAAAGTACACCAAATACAAGGGCTAATCCTATGTTCATAAGTTTCTCCTTTTCTTTTTATTTAAAATTTTGGGAACGCTTTGTCTTCGTTCCTTTTGTTATACACACCCTCAAGTATGACCTCTCACGAAAACAGATGTTTGAAAGCATATGCAAAGCAGCTTTCTTTCCCTCTGAATATTCTATCTGCCTTCGCTTACTGTCCTGTTATTTCCCTCGAACCTCTTTTAATGCTTCCTCCAGCGTGAAGGCCGGATCCTTTGGCGTTACCTGCAGGGTTATATCGACACCCTTTTCCTGCATAGCCTCCAGCATCTCCGCTTCCTGCAAGCTCAGTGATAATTCATTGGAAATCATAACCTTATTCGTACCATTTCCAAGACCGCCAATCTGCAGGGCCTTCATCGGAAAGCCAAGATCAAATGCTTTCTTAGCATTTTCTACGGATTTAAACAGAATCAACAGCTTTTTATCCTTGAATACATCCTTCTTAAAGGCTGCCACCGCTTTTTCTATCGGTCGTATTGCGACCTTTACTCCCGGAGGCGCTGCCATCAGAAAGACCTGAGCCAAAAATTTATCAGCCGCAAGCTTATCATCCACAATCAGAATAGAGTCTGCGGATACCTGCTTGATCCAGTTCGTTACCACCTGTCCGTGCATCAATCGAAAATCAATGCGAATCAACTTAATTTCTGACATGCTCTTCTCCCTCCATTTCCTCAAATGCAATCTGATCGGGCTGTATAATGGATGCTCTGGCCGCCGCTAGACCGGCCTCCATCAGCTCCTGAACACTGCAGGCTTCATTGCTGCGTTTCAGAATCAACTCTATCAGCATTGGCAGATTAACTCCGCAAATGACATGAAGTGAAAATTCCCGCTGCAGCATCATTCCTACGTTTGATGGCGTACCGCCATATAAATCAGCCAGTACGAGAATTTCCCCCTTCAATGTGGCCATATAGGCCCTCACTTCCTCATAATATTCCTCAATCGACATTCCGGACAGCAGCGACACTGCACGGATATGCTCTGTTTTCCCTGCAATCAATTCTGCGCTTTTAATCAGCTCCTCTCCAAATCTTCCATGATTCAGAATCACATACGTTATCGGCTCTATCACAACTTCACTTCCTTTACAGATGTCCAACGGCCTTTGAACTACACTCATACTTTACCATCGCAGCAAGTCTTTATTTTCTCTTTTATTGCACCAGCAATCGTGCAGATCGGCAGGAGTTTCACTTTTTCCATTCTGCACCAACACTCGTGCAATATATTTAAAATATTTTTGAAATGGTTTGGGTTATACTAGAAAATGAAGCATAGGGGGTATGGATTGCAGGTGATAAAATGCTGACAAAGAGACAATATTCCATATTATCTTTTTATGTGGACAACAGGGGAACATATGTTTCTTCCAATGAGCTGGCCGAGATGTTTGATATCAGCGTGCGGACAGTAAAAAACGAGCTGAAATTCGTTCGTGAATTTTGTGATGCCTATACCTCATTCACATTGGAAACACTTGCGGGTAAGGGTACCAGATTATGTGTAACAGACGAAAAGAGCTTTGATAAGGAAATGGAGCTGCTTCGTAAAAAGACGCTGAATTTATCCTGTAACACCAAGAACCGCGTGCATTCTGTTATGAAAATGCTGATGGATGCCAGCGGATATATAACGAAATATACACTAACGGAAACCTTTTATATCAGTGAATCCACGCTGTATCACGCATTGAATGAAATCAAGAAAATACTACAGCAGTACGATCTGCGACTCGTTCATAAAACCAATCTCGGCTACAAGATCGAAGGCCGGGAAATCGACAAGCGGATGTGTATTGCCAAGAATGAAATCAATGATGATTCTACTGATCATTTTGCCTTAACCGATGATGTATCCGATATATATAATGTCGTGGCAGATGTATTCTTCAAATATCATTATCAGATCAATGAACAGACCATTCAAAATATTACTGCACATATCGCATTGACTCTGCGCAGGGTGAAAAAAGGGCATCTTATTGAGCAATGTATGGAACAGGATATGCCGGATTCTACAGAGTATCAGATATCAACGGAAATACTGACACGCTTTCTTACCCGCTACAGAATTAAAAGGCAGTATATGCTCAATGAAATCAATCTGTTGACACAGACTATTCTGGGAAAGCTCGATTATTCCAGGAATGACCGCCTGCAGAAGGAGGTAAACGACTTTATCAATGATTCCTTTCTTTATATTCGTAATAAGTTCTGCGTCAACTTTGAGCCTGCAGAAAGTCTGAAGCTGTTTCTGGCACTGCATCTGGTTCCTTTAATCTACCGTATCAAATCCGGTACGCAATTAAACAATATGATGGCTCCGGAGATCAAGCAGTCCTTTCCACTGGCATATGATATAGCCCTGTATTTTACACTGCTGATGAAGGAACGGTTTCATTTGAGTGTTTCAGCCGATGAAGTTTCCTTTCTGTCACTCTATTTCAATTACGGACTGGAAAATATTCATCTGGGTAATTCCGCAAAAAAAATTCTGATTATCACTTCTTTGCGCAAATCAGAGACTGTGCTTCTGCGGCACAAAATACTGACGTGGTTTCCAAACCAGATCGCGGAAATTTCCTTTATCGGCCCGGATAGTGAGGATTTTGATACAGAGGAGTATGATGCTATTTTCTCAACGGATCGAAACAGTGAACGCTATAAGGGTGGAATCACACTGATCAGCATCTTTCCGGATGAAAAGGATTTTGAGAAAATCAATCTGGCAATCAACGGGTATACAGATACCGCTTCTATTCTGGAAAAGTTCAGTGCAGATTGTTATTTTTATGGGGATGTTAAGGATAAGGATGAAATATTGGATATCATCTGCCGCAATGCGATTGAGAAGTACAAGCTTGACGATGATTTTCTGGATGTGATTAAGGCGAGAGAACAGATCACAAGCTCTTATTTTGGCAATGGTATTGCAGTTCCGCATCCGCTGACACCGTTTTCGGATGAGACCTTCGTTTCACTGGGGGTATTGAAAAAACCGATTGCCTGGGATAAAAACCATACGGTACGTGTTGTCATGCTGGTTTCCATAGAAAAGAACAATCCGAAAGCTTTCCAATTCTGGTATTATATGAGTACCTTTGTGCGCAATGAGGAGCTGCTGCAGAAGTTTTTCAAGAAGCCGAGCTTTCAGCATTTTACAGAAATATTAAAGACCTCACTGGAGAAGGATTTCGATTGAACACCTCATATTGAAATCCTTTTTTTATACTGCTTAGAAGCTAAAACCACGATGAGGCTTATGATTTTTTGAAGATCACAAGGCTACTGTTCCTGCACTCTTTCAGGATAACCTAAGATTCAAAACGGTTGTATTCCCTTGTATTTAAAATAATTATAATTGCTGTCTCAAATGCATACAGGAGTGCTTTTCCGTAATCTCTGAGGGCATTCTGAGCTTCATTAGGTTGTTTCCCCTGAAAGAAAATACAGTCAGGAAGGATAATTGCAGTCTCACTGATTCCGTTACATATTATATGGAAGGTGATGAGCAGGCTGCCTGTACGCGTTTTTTACAACGCCTCGAACGCATTGCATCCTTGCTCGTATTCCTATTGAATTCCTTCATTTTCCTACAAAAGAAAAAGCATCTGCGTTCTATGCAAATGCTTTTATGTTATTTATAATCTGCTTCCAGCTGTGCCTGCTGTTCCTTACGTTTTAGATCACGATAGAAAAATACCATCAAGCAGGGCCCCATAAGTGACCATGCAATCGGCTCTGCAAGACAGACTCCGGTATAGCCGGTAAAAGGAATCAGCGCAAATGTTGCGGCGATTTTCACTGCCATCTCAATGCAGCTGGAAATGATAGGCCCTTTTCCATTCCCCAGTCCCTGCAGAGCATTGCGATAGATAAACAAAACGGCAAGGATGAAATAGAATACGCTGCTAATTCTTGTATAGTATGCCGCCAGGGAAATGACCTCCGTTTGTTTTGCGTTGACCAGGAAGCCAATGAAAAAATCTATACAGGTAAAGGACAGCAATATGACAATGCCTACCCACAGGAAGCTGATCCACACACTAGATTTCATTCCTGTACGGATTCTGGAAAACCGCTGAGCTCCAAGATTCTGTGAAACAAATGTCGTGTCTGCAATCGCAATACTGATCAACGGCTGCATGAACATTTCCACAACCTTACGTGCTGCGATATGAGCGGCAATCGTAACCTCACCAAGACTGTTTACAGCACTTTGTAAGATTACAGAGCCAAGGGATACGATGGAATTCATCAGTCCCATGGAAATGCCCATAGATAGCTGCTTGCGCAGAATTTCACGTTCCACATGAAAGTCCTCTTTCTTTACGATAAACATCGGATATTTCTTTCTCATGTAAAGGAAGCAGAGAATCACGCTTACCAGCTGGGCAATCACAGTCGCATACGCTGCCCCTGCGACACCCAAGTGAATGATTGCGATGAAAAAATAATCCAGAGCTACGTTTAGAATAGATGCGATTATCAGAAAATACAGCGGTGTACGACTGTCCCCTATGGAGCGCATCATACTCGCCATCATATTATAGGCCATCGTCACAAACAGACCGATGATAATAATAGTCAGATAGGAGTCTGCCATTGACAGGATCGAGGCCGGTGTCTGTAACAAATAAAGAAGCGGCTTTTTCAAGATAATTGCGGTTACAAATATTACTACAACGCTAATCATACATAGCTTAATACAGCCAGCCGTCGCCTTCTTCATACCATCATCGTCTCTTGCCCCGTAATATTGTGCAATCATGATGGATACCCCCATGGAAACACCAGTACAAAGACCAATCACCAGATTGGACAGTGAAGCACTGGCACCAATAGCTGCCAGTGAATTTACTCCGAGAATCTGTCCTACCATCATGGTGTCCACCATCGTATAAAACTGCTGAAAGACGTTGCCGAGTAAAACAGGAATTGCGAATGCCATAATCAGCTTCGTGACATTGCCCTGTGTCATATTTTTCATAAATACCTCATTTCTCCACTTCACAAAAGCGCAAATTTCAATGAAAGTTATTTCAAATCATCTGTTTTAAATTATGATTTTCTTTCACACGTATCATCTACAAGGCTTTATTCTATCATATTTTTCGCCTTAGTTATATATGAAATTCAAAAACTTACAGGCAACACGATGCACTGCTTTCATTCACAGCCTTTACCATCAGGATATATGAAAAAAAGATGTAGCTGTTTGAAGTAAAGCGAATAGCTACATCCTTATTTTCTCTCTGTTTTTGCTTGAAAATCAAAGCTGCGCTGACTTCTCTCTGATTCCACTTAACACGATCAGCATTTCGGTATCGTTCGCAGCAGGATTTCTATAATCTTTGGCATGGATTCTCCGGACAGATATTTTTGAAACTGCACATAGTCCTGTGTATTAAGAAAACACGCATTTGAAGAACGCAGCCGGTATACGATATCCCCTGATGGGTTTGGACCAAGCGCTATTTCCCCATAGGAAAGCGCACCGATGGACAGCTTAAAGCCTATCGCAACCGCACCTATACTATACACCCCAATGGATATCGCCCCGATACTGATGTATCCAATAGCCAGGCAGCCAATCGCAAAATAGGATATTGCCAGTGGCCCTGTTCCAAAGAATAGTCCCAAGGTAAGAAGACCCAAGCTAAACAGTCCTGCACTCAGCAGGCCGATCGAGATGACACCGATGGAGACATTTCCGATAGCTATGATTCCCTTCGCAACACGCCAGTACCCATCCTTTGTACGCCCTCTGCCAATATTGATATCTACCAGAGGAATGCCAAACAGCGTAGCACTGGAGCGGTATTGCTTTTCAAAACGGTAGCGGTTATGAACATATATAACCTCCTTTTCCTTTATGATTTCTTTTTCTAAAGGAATTTTATTTCCAAGCAGCTCATCCACACTCACCTGCAGACTTCTCGACAAGGTTTTCAGATTCTCCATATCGGGATTGGCAGTGCCGGTATCACATAGTTAAAGATATTGGTATCATTCAATCAATTTTGCCGATAAAGCGGTAGAAGATTTCTACCTCCTGTTCCCGGCTTCCGTCCTCACCTTTGACCGCTTCATGGACAAGGATTTTTTCAATCAGCGTATTCAAAAGTTCGGCGGTCAGTTCCGTGGGATTGACATACTGTTTCATCAGCGCAATCCAGCTTTCCGCGTCTGCTACGGTCTGGCTCTCGGCAGCGATAGCGGCTTGAAGCTGTCCGATTTTTTCGTCCAGTTGCGCCTGCTCCGTCTGATATTTCCCGGACAGCATATTGAAGTTGTACTCCGTGATACGCCCAGCCACCCAGTCCTCATACATGCGGGAAAACAGCTTGTCCACCTCGGCTTTCCGCTTCTCCGTCCGCTTCAATTCTGCGGCCTGCCGTTTCCTTGCGGCGGCCTGTTCCTTGTCGCTGGCGTTCAGCAGACGCTTCATCAGTTCCCCCTCGCCGTTCTGCACCAGTCCAGACCAGTATTGCAGACGGGAGAGGACATAGGCGTAAAGCACATCATAGCGGATATAGTGCATGGAGCATTGGCGTGTGCCCTGCCCGTACTTACTGCAATGGTAATGGCCGTAGGGCTTACTGTTCTGCCGGTTCTCCCCATAGGACAGCGACCAGCCGCAATCCGCACATTTTACCAATCCGGAAAAAATCTGCGTTGTACCATCCTTGCACTTCCTGCGGCGGTTTGCTATCTGCTCCTGTACCTGCCGGAAAACCTGTTCGCTGATAATCGGCTCCTGCGTGTTCTCCACCCGCACCCATTCACTTTGGGGCTTGCGTATCCTCCGCTTGTTCTTAAAGGAAATGTTCGTTTCCCGGTAGTGGATGGTATGACCGATATAGGTTTCGTCTTTCATAATGCTCTTGACCTGCGCTATCGTCCATGCGTAGCTTTTTTCCTCTGGCGCACCCGCATAGATGTTTGCGAAAGTCCCGTCACGCTGGAAGTTGATAAATCCCGGCGTGGGAACCTTTTCCGCAATCAGTATTCTTGTGATACTGGCCGCCCCTCTGCCATGAATGGCAAGGTCAAAAATCTTCTCCACTATCCAGCGGGTTTCCTCGTCGATTATCAGCTTGTTTTTGATTTCCGGGTGTTTTCTGTACCCGATGGGAGCATAGGCGCCGATACGCTGTCCTGTGGCAAACTTCGCTTTGAAAGCGGCCTTTACCTTGCGGCTTGTATCTTTCGCAAACCATTCATTGAACAGGTTTTTGAACGGGACAAAATCGGAAAGCCCTTTCTCTGTGTCCTCTTTCTCCGCAACGGCGATGTAGCGCACCCGTTTTTCCGGGAACAGAAATTCCAGATAGTAATCCATCATCACATGTTCCCGCCCGAAACGGGAAAGGTCTTTCGTGACAATGCAGTTTACTTTTCCGGCTTCCATATCGTCCATCATGCGCTGAAAATCCGGGCGTTCAAATAATGTGCCAGTGCTCCCAGCAGATTGGCATCCTGTCGGTATGTGCAGCACTCCAGACGTGGTGTTATCGTTTCAAAATCAAGCTTCTTTCGCAATTTCTCATAGGAGTTCATGATATGTTGCGTAAAATCCTTTCGTGCACTGATACCTCCGCCAAATAAAATCATCTCCGGATCCAGCATATGCTGGATATTAAAAACGCCAAAGGCAAGCTCATCATAAAAGGTCTGAATCACTTCCCTGCATACGGAATTCCCCTGTTGTGCTTCTTCAAAAATACGTGCTCCGTTCCATATTCCGTTATCATATGCTTCCATTTTACGTACCATGCTGGATGTGGACGCACACAGACTGAAATTTTGTACACTGCCGTCTGGCTGTTGGAGGAGCATCATTCCAAACTCTCCGCCATAACGGTGTGCTCCGTGACAGATTCTGCGGTTTCTAACAATAGCACCGCCGACACCGGTTCCAATCACAAGAAATGCCATACCCTGAATATCTCTGGCTTTTCCAAAATACAGCTCTGACAGAGCTGCACAATTCGCATCGTTTTCTATTTCACAGGGAAGCCGCAATTCCTCCTGCATGATTTGCCTCCATGATACTCCATGTACAAAAGGTACCGCACTGCTTCCATAAATAATCCCACTCTCACAATCCACTGCACCACAGGAGCTGACAGCCACACCGCTTAGCTGTACGCCGGAAGCAATTACAGAATGGTGATAGTCCCTCATATCCGCAAGCAGAGCAGACAAATCTGTTTTCATAGGATAGGAGGCTTTACAGGAAAGCTCTCCTGCTTCATTCGCTAATCCGCATTTAAGCGAGCTTCCTCCGATATCAAAGCAAAGATAGGCTCTCATTCAAAACCACCTCTCTCTGCAAGCTCACGAAACCAATACCCGCTCTTTTTGATTGTGCGCTTTTGTGTTTTCAAATCCAGCGATATGAGTCCATAGCGGTTTTTATATGCATTCAGCCAGCTCCAGCAGTCAATACCAGTCCAGACATGATAGCCGATACAGTTACTGCCCTCCTGTATTCCCTTATACAGCCAGGTAAGATGCTCCTTATAAAACGCTATACGGTAATCATCCGCAATCCTGCCATCCTTTATAAAGCGTTCTTCATGTTCAACCCCCATACCGTTCTCTGTAATCATCCATTCAATGTTATGATATTTTGTACGGATATTGGTCGCAATATCATACATACCCTTTGGATAAATTTCCCATCCACGATACGGATTGATTCTCCGATTCGGCATTTCATACAGATCATAGAAGGTTTCCGGTGTTATCATTGCTTCCGGATCAACAGGTGCTTCTTTTGCTTTTACACGGATTGGCTGATAATAATTCACTCCTAAAAAATCAACGGTATTTTCTTTGATAACGGTAAGCTCCTCCTTCGTATATTCGGGAAGCAGCTCATGCTCACACAAAAGCTCTACGAGCTCTTTCGGATACACACCAAGCACTGCCGGATCCAGGAAGCTTCGGGAGGAAAACAGCTCCGCAATACGGGATGCTCTTTGATCTTCCTTCGATACACTGCGTGGATAGTTTGGTGTAAGATTTAAAATAATACCAATTTTTCCATCACAGCATTCATGAAATGCCTGTACTGCTTTCGCACTGGCAAGTGCGGTATGGTACGCTACCTGAACCGCCGCTTTCATATCATGACGGCAGGGATAGTGAAAGCCGTTCAGATACCCGCATTCCACATGTACAATCGGTTCGTTGAATGTAAACCAGCGCGCCACCTTGTTTCCATACAGTGAAAAGCAGGTACGTGCATAGTGCACATAGGCATCAACTACATGGTCACTCTCCCAGCCGCCCTGCTCCTGCAAAGCCAATGGCATATCGAAATGAAACAGATTGATCATTACCTCAATACCCTCTGCATGAAATGCATCTATCACCTTATGGTAATGAGCGACGGCGATCGGATTTACAACCGTATCTCCGTTTGGAAACATACGGCTCCAGCTGATGGATATTCGACAGGAATTATGTCCCGTTTCTTTCAACAGACGGATATCCTTTCGATAATGCTTATAAAATCCGGATGCATCCTGCGGTCCGATACGGTCATGGAACTTATCCGGCTCTAATTCATACCAGTAGTCCCATATATTTTTTCCTTTCCCATCTATTGACGCCGCACCTTCACTTTGTGTGGCACTTGTGGCACTCCCAAAATAAAACCCCTTTGGAAACTGTATCATATACTACCTCCTTGTAAGGAAGGCCCTCTCCATGGGAGAGAGCCTGTGTTATTTATAAAATGATGTATATCCGAAAACCGGATAGTGATGCTGTTATTCCTTTCGATCCTTTAGAATTTCTTCCGTACTCGCCCAGTTTGTCAGGGCATCGCTGTAGGTACGTACATAATGATAATAGAGCATATCAATCATAATCAGAATCGGTATCTGACCAGAGATCATTCCCGTGGATTCTTCTCCGGAAAGAGAGGATGTGTACAAAACAACATCACTGAGCTTTGTCAGTCGGCTATTCTGATTTCCCAGAATACTTACCACGATAATTCCCCGCTCTATCAGCTCTGCGGCCAGTTCCTCCAGATATGTATTCCCGCGCAATGTGAAAATAAATACCAAATCCTGCTTCAGCAATACCCGTGAGCTCATTTTGATTGCATCCTTGTCATGAATGACCTCAATGAATTTGCCCAGTCTTGAAAAGCGAAAACGAAAATCCTCTGCCGCCGTCGCACTCAAACCGAATGCAAAGATATTGATAATGCGATGCTCATAAATATAGGTACACACCTGTTCCATTGCTTTCGCGTCAAATTTCTGATCGACCAGATGGAAAATCCGGAAGTACTCACTTTGTAAATCCAGTGATATATTGGAAATCTGCGGGGCATTCTGCATATTCAAATGCTGTTCATACAAATATATCAGCTCTTTAAAATTGTTCAGACCTATTTTTTTACAGAACCGTGTGATGGAGGAGCTGGAAATTGACAGCTCCCTTGCGAGCTCATGAATCGTGAGCGGCGGCTTCCCGTCAGTGAAATACTGTGCAATCGTCTCTTCCACATAGGTGAAATTCACCTTTGCCAGATTGATTCTCAAAAGGATTTCCTTTTCCATATACTTACCTCCATCGCTACCGGTATTATACTCTATTTCACGATGATTTTATAGGTTCTGATTTCTTCCGGATGCAGACCTTGTACAGTAAGCTCATCCTGTTCCAGCCTTACATCCGCTATTTTTTCATGCAGCATATTCACCAGCTGCGCATGTTTTGTATGACAATGCAAATGATCCACAGATACGGTGGTATTCAAACTGTTGTAAACACGCAGTACGGCATGCTTTTCATCCAGCGGATACAGGGAAGAAAATTGCAGAACTGTACTGTCATCCATGTTGAGCAGACCCTCCTTCAGTGGCTGTATGGCTTGCGGATATGGATGTGTGACGAAATATTTCTGCGTATTTACAAAGCGGTTCATTTCCTGCAGCTGATAATACAGAGGAGCGTTCGCATAGCACAGCCATGCCTTCTGAAGCTCCATGGCATGATATTCCCTGCGATAGCACAGTGCAAACGCAAAGCTCATGTGCTGGCGCAGCTCCGATTTCGGTGTTGGAATATATTTGAATTCGTTACCGCTGGCAATTCCCGGCCGTCTGTTCAAATCCGGTTTGCCTAACAAAGGTACACTGCGAAACAGTGTCAGTGCGATATCCGTATGCCGCAGGATTTCATATTCCTTAATTCCTTTGCTAAAGCAGGTCAGTATTGGACCATCACCGTTGGATACATGATGCAGAAATGGATAGATAGGAGACGGTTCTTCCCGGTAACCCGCTTCTCTCCAGTCGTCCATATGCTTAGGGTCATGCTTTCGCCGTATAGTCCCAAACGGTGTATCCGCAATACTGGAATCACTGCTGCTAAGACCTCGGCATATCACACGCATACGATGCTCTGCGGCGGTATTGTTCACATGCAGCTCACAGCGTATGAGATCCTTGTGATCCAGCTGAAGCTGCAGCTCATAGGACAGCTCTTGTGTACATTGATCCGATTCCCGCTCCTGTAAAGACTGTGGAAGCAGCCAGGTTCCCCGCAGTGTGAGAATATCAGCTATATCTCCGCTTTGCAGCTCTGCTTTTGCATTTTGAAAGCGAAGCTTATATATTCGATCCCTTGTCGGCCATGAATAGTCATAGGTATCTCCTTCATCCCCGCCATCCTCCACATACAGGAAATCTTCCAGTATCCTTCCTGTGGTCTTATCCTTCAGCTGCAGCATTCCTTTATTCCATGTGATTTTATAATATGCATTTTCAAGAGCAGCTAGTTTCTGAACCTGCTGTTTATGAGAATCACATGCCGTAATATGAAGAATACGCATACTCATCGGTTTCATAAAAAGACGAATCATAATCTCACTTTGATAATAATACAGCTCCTCATCATACGAGGAAGGATCCTTTCGGATACTGCCGCTGTACACCCGTTGCGTTTGCTGACAATCGTATGCGATTTCACAGCCTGCTTCATCCAAAATGCAAAAGCTCTTCTGCTTCGTGGTGATGGACACTTTCCTTACTTCATCGCTTGTATATGGCAGCGTATTGTAGAATACGATATCATTTTCACGGATACCGGAAAGGGATTCACTCAGCTTGCGAACCTGATAATCAAGAAGCATGGAGCTCATCTGTTCACAGTCTTGAAGTCTTTGCAGGATGGCATCGTTGGTGGCATCGCTGTTACAGCCGCAGGCACTGTCATGCGCATGGTTTAACAGCACTTTTTTCCACAGTTTTTTTAAAACCTCCGTTTTCGGTGAGATTCCCATTTGCTGCTGCATGACCATAAATGGCTCCAGCTGATAGATCAGCCTTCGTTCTATCGTATCATTCAGCTGTTTATGATCATAGCGTGAGGAATAGATGGAATGATGAATCTTGGAAACAGAGGCATCAATAAACTCTCCCTCAATATGAGGCAGTCCTTCCTCACTTCGCAATTCATTGAAAAAGCTTTTTAAATCACTTTCAAAATATTGGATATCATGCGTGGAGCGCTCATTATAATACGCAAGCCGTTCCTGCAGATTGAAGTCCACATAACGCTGATCTCCTCCTAAAGGTAGCAGCTGATGGGTTGTGGATGCGCCGTTTAAAATCCGTTTTTCCACCTTGTCAACATCATCGGTGTAAATCAGATTCCCACCATAGAAATATCCATCCCGGATATGATAGCACAGCACTTCACTTCCATCTGCACTGTGCCAGTAAAATTCTCTTTGTTTACATACATCATTGGGAACTCCTCTCCAGAACAGAGCTTCCCGAATATTGAAGCCGTTATACAGCTTGGGCATATCCTTTCCCTGTCCGAAGGAGTCCGGCAGATAACCGATCATCATACAGTTACCCAGTTCTCTTGCATAGCTTATCCCATACCACAGATTCCGCGCAAGACTTTCTCCACTGATAATCAGTTCATCACTCTGGGTATACCAGGGCCCAATCATCAGCCTTCCTTCTTCTACCAGCTTGCGTATCACAGGCTCCTTCTTTGGCATAAATTCCAGATATTCCTCCAGAATACTCACCTGAGAGTCCAGTAAATAGGTCTTCAGCGTTCCGCTTTCCAGTGCGGAGATCACCTCATCCATGTGATAAATCAGCTGTATGATGGATTCACTTGCGGTAAAATACCATTCATAATCCCAATGTGTATGAGAATACACATGCATTTTCTTCATAATTGCCTCCGCTTACAGCTCCACTGCAGCGATTACCTCATACAAAGCATCTACATCCGTACCGGTTTTCAATGCTGTTCGAAATTCCTCGCTGATCATTTTGCGTGCCAGCTTGCTTAGAATGCGAAGATGCTGTTCACCGCCATCCTCTGGTATCGTCAGTCCAAGTGCGACCTGAACGGGCTTACCGTCAAGGGCATTCCATTCTATGGCATGTTTAAATTTCACCAGGAAGATTCCCGGCTTTATGCAGGTTTCATTCTTACTGTGAGGAATGGCAATGCCATCCTGAAATCCTGTTGTAGCTTCTTCCTCTCTGGCACACATACCTTCATAATATGCATTCTCATCCTTTACAAAGCCTGCTGTAAATGCTTCATGTGCAATTACACGAAACGCTTCCTTTTGTGTTTTTGCTTCTGTATCGAAATGAATATGATGTCTGTCAAATACGCTCTTATCCATACTTACCTCCTGTTATTCCGTTTCTTCCACGACCGGCTTTCGCCAGAAGCCGATAATCAAAGCTGTTACAACGATACCCGCCAGTACACAGAGAATCCAGGTAATGAATGGAATCGGCTGTTCAATATATCCGATAAAGGTTCCCAGCGGTGAACCAATACCGCCGTAAAATTTACAGCCTGTTAAAGCAACCAGACCACCGGCAAGCGCACTTCCTACAACACTTGCGGTTATCATCTGCAAAGGATTAGCTGCTGCGAATGGTATTGCCCCTTCTGTAACGCCGACCATTCCCATACCGAATGCACTGGTCGCAGATATTTTCTCAGTCTTGGAGAATTTGTTTTTAAAGATTACAGATGCCAGCCAGATTCCAAGCGGCGCAACGGAGATTGCGGCCTGCGTAGCACTCTGCGGTACAAAGTTAGCCCCCTGTACACCATATTTTGTCATCGTATCAGTAAATACCGCCGTACCAAAAATCAATGCTGTTTTATTTACCGGGCCGCCGAAGTCAAAGCCTACCATGGCTCCGATGATAGCACCGATGATAAACGGAGCAGCCGCATATTGTTCATTCAAGGTTGTCAGTCCGCTGTATAAAGCATCCATTGCGAAAGCGATTGGCTGGCCAATCAGGAACAGGACAACGATCATGATAAACAGTGTTGTCACAAACGGTATAATCATGATACCGGTAAGAGGCTGTACAATTTTTGGCCATGGGATGCGTTTCATTCCCTTTACAAAGTAACCAACAATGAAGGCTACCAGAATAGCAGACAGAAAGCCGCCGCCTGTTTGCGTTCCCAGAAATTCCGGATCATTGGCAATATAGGCACCAATCATCGCCGGAGCAATCGCCGGCTTGTCCGCAATAGATTTTGCCACAAAGCCTGCGAACAGCGGTATCATCAGCTTAAAGCCTGTCTGTCCTACCATGAACAGCTTCTGCATAAAATATCCCATAGCTGTTTTGTTATCAAATCCCCAGTTTACGATTCTTCCTAAATCATCCTTCTGAAAGGCAAAGACGTTGGCGATTGCCAACAGCAGACCTGCCGCGATACACATTGGCACCATGTAAGAGATACCGCTCATAATATGTTTGATGATTGAATTTTCCGTTTTTCCCAAGGTAATGCTTCCTGCCTTGCTTCCTTTTTCTCCATACAGTGTCGCCTCATTTAATGCACGCTCAATCAATGCATTGGCATCCTTGATTGCATCCACGCTTCTAACCTTCAGAACACGTTTACCGGCAAAGCGTGCCAGATCAATGTCAATATCAGCTGCCACAATGACAACATCCGCTTCCCGGATTTCCTGTTCGGTAAGAATATTTTCCGCCCCGATAGATCCCTGTGTTTCTACACGTACACTGTCACCGCGTTTTTTCCCTGCCTGTTCCAGAGATTCCGCTGCCATATACGTATGTGCAATACCTGCCGCGCAGGCTGTAATTGCTACAATATGTTTACTCATAAGTTTTCCTCCTATCAAGTTCTCGTATAGTATATCCCGTACAAATCGCAATGTAAACACTTACAAGTAATTCGGGTTGCAGTATCCTGTTTTCCTTTATTTGTGAAATTAGTTTCACTGAAAACGGTTATATTTTAGCGTTTTTTGTTTAAAATATCATATTTTTTAACACGAATACTATTTTTATGAAATTTTTTATCAATTATTTCTTTTAAGAAATTTAAAAAGGAGTATATGAGTGAAATCTTGTTATATACCGGCATTGCGTTTGATCTTCCTTCATTTTCAGATAATGCTTGCATATAATTCCTTCAAGATTTGCTATTCCATACCTTTATCCTTGTGTATACATTGCTGTATGAATCTACGTATGAGCATGCCTGTCTGCCCCTGAAAGCAGAAAAAAGTCATGGAACGTTTATCATTATCGCTCTCATGACTCTCTATTCTATTCCTTGCTTTCGTCGTAATCGTTTTTGGTCAGCTCTTTTAAAGCTGCGTCGAAATCAATATCCGGCTCTTTGGTGTCCTGTGGTTCTTTCTGTACTTCCTCACTGTCTTCCTTAGGAGTGATTCCTGCCTCAAGATCCTTCAGCTTCTGTTCAGCAGCCTTTGCCTTTGCTTCCGCTGCACGAACTTCCTCTTCCGGAGAAACCAGCTTTCCATAATTCATCAGATTGTAAATCTGTTCACTGGTAATTGTTTCTTCCTCGATCAATGTCTCTGCAATCAACGTCAACAGGTCCTTGTTATCTTCAATAATCTGTTTAGCACGGTCATAGCATTCATTGATGATCTTACGGATTTCCTTATCGATCTCATATGCAATTTCACCAGAGTAATTGCTTCCACTGCCATAGTCTCTGCCCAGGAATACATTTCCGGTACCATCATCATACTGAATCGGTCCTAATGAAGACATACCCCAGCTTCGTACCATAGCCTTGGCAATTTTTGTAGCCTTTTGAATATCATTGCTTGCACCGGCAGATACCTCGTCAAACATAACCTCCTCGGCAACACGACCACCCATCAGTCCGGTAATCTGTGCCATGAAGTCTGCTTTCGTCGGCATCATTTTCTCTTCCTTCGGTGTCATCAGATTATAGCCGCCAGCTTCACCACGCGGAATAATCGTAACCTTTTCCACCTTATCAGCATCATCCAGCTTCAAGCCGATAACTGCATGTCCTGCTTCATGGAATGCTACAAGACGCTTTTCTCTGTCTGTGTATTTCTTGGATTTCTTAGCAGGCCCCATCATAACACGGTCAATCGCCTCGTCAAGATCCTCCATGGTAATCACTTTTCGTTTGTCACGGACTGCCAGAATAGCACCCTCGTTCAATACGTTTTCCAAATCGGCTCCTGAGAATCCAGGAGTTCGTTTAGCCAGACCCTCCAGATTTGCATTCGGCGCCAGCTTTTTATTTCTTGCATGAACCTTTAAAATCTCATAACGTCCGCGCTTATCCGGCAGATTTACTGTAATCTGACGATCAAATCGACCGCTTCGCAGCAATGCAGGGTCTAAAACATCGGGACGGTTGGTAGCCGCAATGATAACAATACCCTTGTTTTCGCCCATACCATCCATTTCGACAAGTAATTGGTTCAGGGTCTGTTCACGTTCATCGTTTCCGCCACCCATACCGGCTCCACGCTGTCTTCCGACGGCATCGATTTCATCAATGAACACGATACATGGCGCGGTTTGCTGTGCCTTCTTAAACATGTCACGCACACGGCTTGCACCGGTACCGACAAACATTTCAACGAAATCTGAACCGGAAATAGAGAAAAACGGTACATCCGCTTCCCCAGCAACTGCCTTTGCCAGCAGTGTTTTACCGGTTCCCGGAGGGCCTACCATTAACATACCCTTCGGAATACGAGCACCCATATCCGTAAACCGTTTCGGATCCTTCAGGTAATCAATGATTTCCTTAACCTCTTCCTTTTCCTCATCACAGCCCGCCACATCCTTAAAGCGGACTTTGATATTTCCTTCAATCTTCGCGCGGGATTTACTGAACTCAAATGCCTTGTTGTTTCCTCCCGCATTCATTTTTGAAAACATAAAGAACGCAACACCTGCAATCAGCAGGAAAGGAAATACGTTCATCAAAAATTTCATTAACAGGCTTTCCCTGTTTGGATCGCTTACCTGTAAATTGGTACTCTTGCTTTTTTTGAATACGTCTGTCAAATAAGAAACATTCTTTTCCGTATTTGGCACACGAACAGTGAAGTTTACATCTTTGCCTTTCTCACTATACGATCCTTTTACATCAATAACTGTCGTTCCCATCGACATCTCTGCTTTGGTAAATGTCATGGAATCCGCCTTTGTCATAAATTCGTTATAGTTAAAGTTTTTTGTATCCCCCGCTGATCCATAAGAAATCAGAAGCAGCATGATACCAAGGACTAAGATATAAGGTAGAAAGCTTATAAACTTTTTATTGTTCATTCAATCGTCCTCCTAACGTTTATTTGTATACTTCAGGCTTTAACACTCCTATATAAGGCAGATTGCGGTAATGCTGGTCATAATCAAGACCAAACCCTATAACAAATTCATTGGGTATTTCAAAACCTACATAATCTGCAGTTATATCAACAACACGACGATCCGGTTTATCTAACAGAGATACGACTTTTACATCGCTTGCCCCCTTGTTTTTCAACAGGCGTGTCACTTCCTTCAGCGTGCGTCCGGTATCAACGATATCCTCCACAAGCAGAATCGGCACACCCTTTACAGAACAATCCAGATCCTTCACAATTTTAATATCTCCAATAGACTCTGTTCCTTCATAGCTTGATACATCCATGAAGTCAAACTGAATGTCCAAATCTATATGCTTAATCAGCTCCGCAAGAAAAGGAACACTGCCCTTCAACAGAGCCACCAGCAGTGGTGCCGTCCCTGTTTTTCGGTAATCGTCACTAATCTGCTTACCTAATTCTATACTTCTTTTTACGATGTCTTCCTCGGACACCAGTACTTTCTCAACTACGTCGTGCATGCAAAATCCTCCTAATACAGCTATTTACTATTTTAACACAAATAGCGTCGGATTGTTAGAAAAATGTGCAATATCACAGCCAATTTTAGGCACCAAAATCACATTTCCCGCAGCATTCACAACAACCGGCCATAATTTGCGTTCCTTTTTGGGAATTTTGCGGTCGATGAACCAGCGATTCAGCTTTTTTACGCCAAATCGAAGCTGTATAGCATCCTGCGGCTGTGCATTTCGTATAGTAATCGGCCAGTCTTCCTCCTGTAAGGTTACCGCATCCACACGCATACCCTGAGATGCTGTTTCAAAGTACGGTGTTTTTTCAAATACAGGCTTTTCGTATTGATAGGAATAGCTGACCTCTACACATGTATCAATAACCAGCTTTCCATATTCGCTGTATATATCATACCCGCTGCCGATATCCCGTGTCCAATAGTTTGCATTGTTCATAATCAGTTCCCGCAGCACCTGTATCTCATGTAGAGACAGATAACAGTTACAGGTGTCATGAATCCAGGTAATCAATACCTGTTCCAGAAAATAGCTGTCCAGCATACGTAAGCTTTTCAAAGTACCGTCCCACGCATCCAGAAAAGCACGGCAATCCTTTCGCAGCTGCTGCATGCGGATGTTTTCCCGGGAAATGGTTTCCATCAGCGTTTCTTTTTCCTTTTCCGACATGCGCTCTACTATTTCATGCCGAATTCTGTTTCTCGCATAATGATCACTGAGATTACTTTCATCAATCCCAAAGGGTACGGCATTCTCTCTACAGTATGCTTCCAGTTCACGTTTGCTATACGCCATAAGCGGACGGATGATCCTACAGCCCATAATAAAAGCTTCTTCCTGTATGCCGAGATATTCCTTCATACTGCCGCGCTCCTTCGCCATTAGATAGGTTTCCAGATGGTCATCCAGATGGTGCGCCAGTAAAACAGCAGATGCATCGTATTGCTTCAGCAGCTCCTGATACATACGGTAGCGTTCTTCTCTGGCAAATGCCTGAAAGTTTCCAACACAGGGCTTTGTCTGCAGCCTGGCTTCAAAAGGAATATGAAAATGTGCACAGTAGCTGCGCACCAGTTCCATATCCCGATTCGCTGTATCACGCTTCTGATAATTCATATGCGCAACAACCAGCCGCAATCCTTCTTTTCTGCACATATCCAGCAGTGCCATAGAGTCCGGGCCTCCGCTGACACCGATGATATAGGTTCCTTTTTCCAGTTTCTTCATATGTTTCATGCGGCTATTATACGGTAAATCTGATAATTAGGCAACATGGAATATAAACTGGAAGGGTATATTTCATAAGAAACAATAGTATTTATAAATATTACACAAAATCTAAACTATTGAGTATGTGCATAATTGTGATATGAAAAGCAGTGAAATATAATTATTTTCTCATAATATTTAGGATTTCTATATAAAAATATTTCTTAAATCCGGTAATAAATAAGAGAATCCAAATCTATTGTTTATAACAACAGTTTTTGAATTCTCTTTTTCTTATACTGCCAAATAAAAGTCATCATTTCCATACCTACAGCTGCTTATCAGCCTTTACAATAGTACATGATTTTTTATAGAAGGCAATACCATAGCCAACGATATCTGTATAGCCCTTTTTATTCAAACCTTCGAATATTTCATGTCCTTAATCTGCTTGCAGGCCAGCTCTGCTGTATCTATTATATCTTCATTACTTTTCGCAACTTTCAATTCAAATAACAGCCCTCTATCTTTATTGTATATTGGAAGGACAGCAACATCATATCATCCCTCACCAGATTCCTGATTAGATAATGTCTGATAATCGCTTAACAATCCAATCAAAATGCCATGATAAAATTTTTCATCATAATCAAAATAACTGATTGATTGAAATAAAACAGCATTCAAAACCTTATTTGCTGTCTCCACATCCATATTCAGTAGCGCTTCTACGAATTCAGAGCTTTTTCTCATTACCTGTTCTTGAAACCATTCATTGAATATCGTGGTATAAATTCTATTGATTTCTTTATTAGGTATCATAAGCTGATAAATAGCCTTATCTTCATCAATGCATTTAACAGTTTTAAGATAACCTGTGAATAGTAAAAAACTGTAAATATTATTAACCTGATCCATTTCCCGATAAGTTAAATCGCGTTTAATCGTTTTTTCAATAACTCCTCCAGATGTCAGAACATCAAAATCATCTCTCATTTGTGAATTGCCTTTTTGTACATACTTATATATTATATCATTTCCACTTGTATTAGCCCAAAAGGACTCCGGTATATCATTTCCATGACGATTTTTATTGACATACTTCAATACACTCCACGGATTATATATTTCAGTATCACCGAAGAGATAACCGTCACACCATGGGTGGGCACCGACTACCATTCTTTTATCGTGTTTCATAAGATTGTATATCATAATCCTTTAATAATTGCATTGTTTCTTCTGACGTAAACCCAAAACATGAGCTAGATAAATTTTCATATATTGAAAAAACATTAAAATTATTTAACCCTGTAAAAAGGCTAAAGTCCGCCTGTGGTGTCGACTCTTTTGCGATTTTTAAACATCCCGTGAGTATTCCTCTCTCTAATGCATCATTCGTTTTCAATGCTGCACTGAATGTATTATTTAGAAATTCTACCATTTCATTATAATATCCATTAAGATAAGCACTTTGTAACGGAACATCGCACCAAGGGTGGGCACCGCCTATTCATCGATTAAAATAATAACTTTTTTATTGTAATGCTGCTTTAGACATTCTGAAATAAATTTTAAGGCATTTTGCAATTCGACCTCATTTTGCGTGCGACGATAGAGATTTATAATCTGTTCTTTATCAAATTCATTTATTTGTTTACTATTTAGTAATTCCTGATTACTACGTAGAATTTCCTGTATTAAGATAGAAAACATCGTTTTCTGCTTTTCAAATGAATTATTTTTCATATCCTTTAACGTGATAAATATAACTGGATACTGATTTTGATGCTGTAAAGCATCTCTTTCATTGAGAATATTCAAACCATTAAAGATATAGGCATTCTCTTTCTGCTTAATAGAGAAAAAATAGTAAAGCACGCCTGAGCGGGCACCGCCTACTCATATTCAATGTTTTACCCGCTACTAGCGCGCCTCTTGTCGGATGCCAAAGGTATCGACACTATTTCGGTGAAAGCGCCGAGGTCTTGTATATAGTGCCACTTCTTCTTTCAAAACATCTTTTATAAAAAAGTTTTATCTACATAATAACAGTTTTTGTCGATTAGCTTTTTAAAATTATCTATTCCAATTGGCAGAGATTTCATATAATCAGCTCATGTTCTAATGTATTATAACATATCGGCTACAAAAAACACCATTCTGGTATATGATTAGCCTATGACTATTCATATACACCTGACTTCATTTTAAAGCATCATATCCCTATTTCTTCATTCTGGAAACCAATACCAACAAAGCGTAAACAAATGTATATCATTTCAAATTTAGAAAATTGCTATTTAAAAAAACTAGGAAAGGATAAAAGTAAGGTATGTAACGTATCGGCTAGGAAAAATAAAAGAAGACTTATTACAGACAATAAAATGCACCGGCTATCAATAAGTCTTCTCTTTATATGTACATACGTTTACACCAGCAGATTAAAATTGAATTCGTTATACCTATCCTTTACAGAAAAGCATCAATCACCCCTTACATCTTCTATCCGGATTGTATACGTATCCTTTTCCTGTATAAGCGCGATTGTTATGAATTTCAGATAATGGAATGCAATATCGCCGGCATTATGATCATAATTCACAGAGGTTTGAAGAATCAGCTGATTTTTATCATTTACTGACAGCTTACTGTCGATATTGGCGATTCCTACATGATTCAAATCATTTGCAATAACAGTATCATTCTTCATGATAGAGGTAAAGACGGATAGCCCCTGATCCGATACCAGTAGTCCCTGCTCATTTATGACACTGCTGCACTTGTATAAAACACTGTATTCTTCTGTAATTGGTTGTTTGAGTGTAAAAATCAGCTCTTTATTTTTGTAGAGTGCCTCTGTTTTTGATTCTACTAAAACTATTTGATCATTTATCTCAGCTTCATATTTTTCCACCGTCTTATGCATACATCCGCTTATACAGCACAATGACAACATACAAACAAGAAGTATTCTCTTTTGTTTTTTATTTTTGATTATCATCATTGCTCCGTTGTGCTTTAGAAAAATTATCTTCCCCAATACGCCCAATCTCATATGTATACTACAGCCTGCAAAATTACGTATGTCTGTTGTCTTTACACATGATCTTTTCCATAAGCTTTTCATGATAGCATCCTTTCGATTTATATGAAATTGTATGATACTGTCAAACCTTCTATTATAAGCTGTTTATCATAACCATTTCAATCCACTCCCTTGCCTTATCTACTTACATACTATCATAAAAATTGCATAATGAAAGACATAGAAAACAAAATTTTATATAATTATTTTATTTTCCTATCATACCTCATCCACCCTAGCCAGTACAATCGTGGAATCATCCTTCCTTCTTGTCTTTTTCAGAAGCTCAGTAAAGCTTTCTACATCCTCCTTTACACCTGCCTGTGTCCTTTGATTGAGCCACTTGTAAATCTCATTCATATAAATGCCATCGGAAATCATCAGATATTCATCCCCAGCCTTTAAATCCACCTGGAAACAATCCGGCTGCATCTGACTGATAATTCCTACAGGAAGCGCACTTCCGTTAATTTCATATATCTGGTCATCTCTTAACAGAAAGGTAGGACAGGCTGCGGATTTTGATATGTAAGCAACACCCTGTGATCGGTTAAAGCAGATCACATCAAGTGTCGCATAGGTGTCACTTTGAATCAGCTTATTGATACATTTAATTGCACTGTCCTGTGGAATTCCGCTTACCATCATGCGCTGAAAGATATTCGTAATCAGCCGTGAGCTCTGCGCAGCCCGATCTCCATTTCCCATCCCATCGGAAATCATACACACCAGACTCTGACGAAATTTAAAGATGGAAAACGTATCTCCACTGGATGTATATGAATTTTTTACGCTGTCGGCATAGGCATCGATGACAAAGGGGATATCATCACATACCGTTATAGAATGATAGCCGCGCATGAACTTCCGGTTGCGGATATCAGCAATCTGTAAATTGCGATGCAATAGCACCTCCAGCAGAGGGAGCAGTGTTGTGCGGATTTCTCCCCGTTTGATATTGGCTATTTCCACACAAACCTGGATACACCCTTCCTTTGGTTCCTCAATGCTCAGCTCACGCACATCATACTGATAGCCTTCCAGTGCCTTCGCAACCCGTACGGTATCCTTTTCATATCCGTCAATCTTCCGTATGGCGTCCGCATTATACTGCAGGGCATTGGACATATTGGCAAGCAGCTCCGCCTGTACATCACTGATCTGTGCATAATACTCTGCCAGTGATTGAAAAATATTGGCATAGTTTTGCATTTGTCGTTTCAGCATACTTGTCTGAGACAGACGGTATTCCTGCTCATTTAACAATTCATTACTCATATGTATAGAGCCGTTCTCCGTTCGCACAAGCAAAACACCGCTCATACACAATAGCAGATAAATCAAATCCTCCATGTTATCCGGATACAGAAAGCATGCCCCCAGCAACAGCAGCATGGCGCTTTTTCGGTCTTTTTTTAAGATACTCAGCAGCACAGTAAGCACCAAGGCAGGAAGTATACGGATATCCTGAAGAAAGTAAACCATCAATGCCAATGTGACGGTTATCCATGCATTGCAGGCTAATGCAATCAACAACATGGTTATCATTGCGACTTCCTGTGCATATACTGGAATCAGTTCAACAAGGAACAGTCCAATCGTAAACAGCAAAATCCCCCGCATACATGCATTGTGCAGCATGCCCTTTTGTATCCATGTATAATCCGCAAACAGCTCCTGCATCAGTACAAAGCTGAGAACCGGAAGAATCAGTGCAGTATTATGCAGACCGTACTGCTGAATACTGAACGCCGCACTTAAAACTGTCGTCAGATATGGCATCCACTGATATAAATTCTGATTCATAACCTTGACCATATGTATGATAACAAAGTAACAGGCAAAGCCAAGGGCATAGCTGTATGCCGGAAGAACACCTCTGGATAAAGAGCACAACAGAATAAAAAATACGCTGATCATCGCTTCCCTGATCGTACGCATATAGGAATAGGATACATACAAAAATGCAAGTGTATAGCTAAGCGGAGAAGCCAGTGTACCGAGAATAATGGAAATACCGGCACAGGCTAAATCTTCCGCATGAATGGAAAATTTCCCCTTCAGTCTTTTATTCATCACCTTTTCCAAACAAAACCACCTCTTTCATGCGTTATTGTAGAAGACAATTCGCATGGATTCTGTCATATTTTGTCTGATATGCAAAATTGCTTTCCTTTTCCATTTTTACAGAACATCGCAAGCAGATCATGTTCCTATTATTTATAGACCGTCTCGATGCATTCAAATCAGTCTAGACAATTTTTTACACGATCCTTGATTTCACAAAACAATTCACTATCCCTTCTTAAATGTGCTTTTACATCTATGATTCTTGCTGTATTGATCCATTTTGCATCATTGATAAACAGTACGGATTCCTTATTCATTCCCTTTATTTTACCAAGACGCATCAGATGGCGTTTCCCTTTCGGATTTTCTTTACTATATGCCTGCAGATACGCTGCATGATTACCACTCATAGGAACAACAAATGCCTTGTTGTGAAAAATTGTTATAATCAGTCCGAAATGCTGGTATCCTATTTCACTAATATACGCTTCTCCGAAATCTATGTAACAGATATCTCCGACACGAATATCCACCCCAAGCTCTCCACAGCTTCCCGCATGACGGCGTTCTCTCAAATTCTGTTCGGATACAAGTCTGGGTATTGCCTCCTTTACGCTCAAAGCAGCATAATCCATGCTCTTTTCCTCAATATAACATTTCCACAAGTCCTTCCAATACGCCTTTTCTCCCAGTGCTCCCTCCTTTTGATCTTCATCTACCATTTCATATAATCTTTTAACTTCCATTCTTCTCACCTCACTATATACATACGATAAAAAAAAGGCGGATTCCTAAAAAATCCTGTATTTGCGGATTTTTTTCCTTTCTAATTTAAAAAAATTACAAAAATACGAGATATTTTCCTTATCATCCCTATATTTCGCATATATTCAGCATCAAATCAACAAGGATATATACGTAAACAACCTTCTGTATTTTTATATTCATTTATGCTACACTGTAGATAATTCATTATACGAGGAGGGGTTTTCTTGGTAACAAATATTAGATATTTCAGAAGCAGCTTCGTTTCATATCCGCAAGAGCCCCGGTACCTCTGCGTTTCTTTATCCTGTTAAAGACAGCTTTTCTTTTCTTGATTCAACTTTCACAAGACACACATTTATATTATGTACCATAACCAGTCTACATAAGCAATCCATGTATCCAGGGTATCCCCGGACATGGTGAACCGCCTGTACGACAGAAGCCTATTGTTCATGACCGCGTTTTCTCATTTGATTTCGGTTTTCCTTATAGAGCTTATCAAAGAGGGCCGCCCCTATCATATTTCTTACACAAAGATGTTTTTTAAAGAAAGAAGGAATATGATTATGAACGAAAATTCATTGATAGCTTCTATCCTTACAGAGCATCAGGATAAGCGAAGCTATGACGCCTATTGTAAAAAAATCTTATCAAACAAGCAGATTCTAGCCTATATTCTAAAGGGATGCGTTCCAGAATACGCTGATTTAGCTCTGGAAGCCATTCCGCAATACATTGAAGCCTTTTCTGTAACAGATACAGACATGAATGAAAATATCAATGGCAGGAATATAGAGGATGAAGCAATACCGGGAGCGCTGATAAAATATGACCTCTTGTTTGAAGCAGCTCTGCCGCAGGATGTAAATACAAAAAATGAAAAGACTACAACATCATCCGCAGGGAACAAGGTCTGTTTGATTATCAATCTGGAAGCACAAAATAAGGATAATCCGGGATATCCCCTGGTGAGCAGAGCGTTATATTACTGCAGCAGATTGGTGGCAAAGCAGAAAAACGCAGCAGATGGCTTCCGGCATTCAGAGTTTGAAAACATAAAGAAGGTGTATTCCATATGGATCTGCATCCAGCATTCCGACTATAAGAATGATGTAGTCAATACCTATGCCATTCATGAAAGCTGTCATATGAAACCCTGGAATGCCCCTAAAGAGCAATATGATCTCATGACTGCCATCATGATATATCCGGGAAAACAATATGACCACAAAAAGGATCATACAGACGAGCATTTGCACAGCCTGCTGGAATTGTTGAACATCCTGTTTATTGCCAAACTTCCTGTAAAGGATATGGAAGAACAGCTGCAAAAATATGATATAATAATGACGAAAGAAATAGAAAGCGAGGTTCAGAATATGTGCAACTTAAGTGACGGTATTGAAGAAAGAGGCATTATGAAAGGTTTACAACAGGGCATGGCTCAGGGACTGGCTCAGGGTAAGATAGATTCAACATTGCTTCATGTAAAAAACCTGATGCTGGCAGCCGGCGTCAATGCAGAGAAAGCAATGGATATGCTTGGTGTGGAAGCTGATATTCGACCTGTTATCTTGGATGCGTTGACATGCTCCTGATGTAACTAAATAATTCATTGATAGTAAGTAAAAGGACTGAGACGATTTTCAGTCCTTTTCAGTGTATCCTTATGAATTCCTGTAAAGCAAGAATAGATAAAAGCGGCATGATTAACGCTTAATAAAGCAAAGCCTTTATTTCTGTTAATTTTTTGAAATAGCAACTGTGCAGGTACAATTTATCAAATTTTCCACACCGTGCTATAAATCATAACAAGGGGATTACCTAATACTACCTATGATAATTTCGTACAGTGGTATTTACAAACAGCAATCTTCAATACAAAAAAGGGAATCCAATTTCTGCTTTTTATAAGCACTTTTGAATTCCCTTATAAGAATTATTATTAACATCAATCTTGTAGCTTCAGCAGGATTCCTAGCTTTTCGTATTCGGACTCCTTTTTGAAAACTTCTTATATAGCCTTCTGGCCCTCTTCTGAATCGTATTCGCAATTGACAGCAGCGGATGATACTGCTTGGATATCATTCCGGAAAACTCAATAAACAACTCCACAACTAATGCTATAAGAAATAAAACAAGAAAGCCTGTCGCTTTATTCACGAGATAAATATATGCAGTGAATCCGAACAGAGCTGTCACTACATATAAAATAATAACCGTGTTGCGGTGTCCAAAGCGCTGCATCAGCAAATGGTGCAGATGGTTTTTATCAGCCTCTGAAAACTTGTGGCCGCTCAGCTTTCTACGCAAAATTGCACCAATGGTATCCACAATCGGCACTGCCAGCAAAAGAATCGGAAGCGCTAGCGTCATAATCGTCGAGCTTTTGAATCCGAGCAATGAGATTGCAGAGATGATAAAGCCCAAAAACAGCGCTCCGCAGTCACCCATGAAAATGCTCGCCGGATGGGAATTATAAAGGAGAAAGCCCATCGTCGCCCCTGCCAGAATTAAGGACATCGTCTGTATATCCAGACGTCCCTCAATCACAGAAAGACATGCAATGACAACCAAAATGATTGCAGAGATTCCTCCTGCCAGACCATCCAGTCCATCAATCAGATTCACCGCGTTGGTGATTCCAATAATCCACACAAAGGTCACAACAAAGGATACCAGTCCCATATCAATGGAAATCCCCATCGGCAGGCGGATCACATCGAGTGAAACCTTTCCTACTGTCATCAGTACGATAGCAGCAACCACTTCAAATGCAAGCTTATATTTCGGTTTCAGATTGACCATATCATCGATCAAACCGCCTATGAACATGATTGACCCACCAATCAGAATGCCGTTGATGGTCATATCCGTCTTCATGAAAACCGCCATGCACACAACAAACGATACATAAATGGCAACACCGCCGATTCTTGCAATTTTCCCTTTATGTACTGTCCGCTCATTTACCTGTGCATAAATATCCAGCCGATAGGCAACGATTTTCAGAAAAGGAGTAATCAGTGCGGATAAGGCCAATGGAATAATCAGATATTTCAGCCAATCCATATAGATACCTCGCTTTTATTTTCTATTGAACAAGATGCAGATTTTCCAGCAGGATGCCTGTTCCCTCCGCTACACAGCGAAGTGCGTTTTCCGCAACGTATACCGGAATGTGCAGCTCATTGCGCAGCAGCTCATCAATACCATGCAGCAGCGCTCCACCGCCGGTCAGCACAATACCTCTTGTCACAATATCACTTGCCAGCTCAGGAGGTGTCTGTTCCAGAACAGTTTTGCAGGCACGAACTACATCCTGCAGACTTTCTGCCATGCTGCCCTGAATTTCCTCGCTGGACAGTGTGATAGTAGTCGGCAGACCGGTTACCAGGTCACGTCCGCTTACTTCAATCGTTTCATGCATGCTGCCCTTCCATGCCGTACCAATCTGTTTCTTAACTTCCTCTGCTGTACGATCACCGATCAGCAGCTTTTTATTTTCCTTAACAAATTTGATAATATCACGATCCAGTGTATCGCCTGCAATCTTCAAAGAGGTACTGCTAACGATTTCACCTAAAGAGATTACCGCAACATCGGTCGTACCGCCTCCGATATCCAGCACCATACATCCGCTAGGCTTTCCGATATCCAGTCCGGCACCGACAGCAGCCACCTTTGGCTCCTCTTCGATATACACTTTCTTTGCCCCGGCACGGTAAGCTGCATCACGAATAGCATTTCTTTCCACACTGGTAATGTTGCTTGGACAGCAGATCAAAATAGTGGGACGCTTGAACATCCCCTTGATTGCCAGCTTCTTGAAGAAAAAGTTCAACATGATTTCCGTTACCTCGAAATCCGCAATAACTCCATCCTTCAGCGGACGGATTGCCAGCACTCTGCCCGGTGTTCTACCAAGCATATCCTTTGCATCCTGTCCGGCAGCCAGACATTTCTTTGTTTCTGCATCTATCGCAACTACACTAGGCTCGTCAATTACGATGCCTTCACCTTTTACATACATTAGTAAGTTTGCTGTTCCTAAGTCGATTCCTACTTCTTTTGAAAACATTGTCCTTCATTCCTTTCGTGCGTTGATCCTCTTCATATAAGAATCCAATCCGCATGTTTTTACAGTAGTCCATACAGGCTTCTGATTTCCGCAGGATTTCTCAGAATTCAGCGTTCCTGTACACTATTTATACTCAATTTCAAGCAATTACCATTATAACACAAAATCCAAAATGTAAAAGTGTTAATATGCCTTTCCTTTTCTTAAAATTCCGTAATATGTATGGTTGGGCTTTTATACATGAAAATAGTACCACGAAGGGTACTATTTGATCTCACCGACTGTTTTTCCGTACATCAGCTCCGGATCCATGATCCTGCCGTTTTTCTCTACGACAATGTGCAGATGATTACCCAGCTCCTTATTGTAGATATTTGTTCCCGCTTTTGCTATCGGATCCTTCTGTGTAACCTTATCGCCCTTTTTCACAGTAATATCGGACAGGCTCTGGTAGGTTATACTCAAATCCTTACTGGTAATCGTAACACTTTTACCGAAGATATTATCTTCCTTAACATCGCTCACTTCACCGCTGAAGCTGGCCAGAACATCAAATGCCTCCTTATTGAAGGAATAATCCATTCCCTGATTGGCACGGTAGACACCTTCAAATTTTGTCATGCTGTCAACCTTGCTGTCCTTTCCATCGAAATAATCGAGGACGACCTCTGCTTTCACAGCGAATGGCTGAATGCCCTTTTCTTCCGCTGCAGAGCTTGGAAGTGACAACACCGGTGTTGCATCTTCCTTGAAAACGGATGTATCCTGCGCAGTATTCTTCATGGAATATTCATATGTCAGAAAGGCAGCTGCTGCAATCAGCAAACAGCTCAAGGAAACAATCAGTCTGCGTTTCGGAAATTTCTTTTCCTTTGTATAGCTATACATTTCATCACCTCTAGTGATGATTATGCCCGCCCCTTTTTTCTTTATACATCATTCTTTTACAATCTGTATGCCTGTATAATAATGCTTTAGAATCTCCCTGTAAGTTTTTCCCTCCTGTGCCATCCCCTGTGCTCCATACTGACTCATCCCCAGCCCGTGTCCAAAGCCCTTTGTGGTAATCGCATATCCCTCCTTTGTTTTCTTGACAGAAAAGCTCGAGGAGCGAAGGTTCAGCTTTTCACGAAACACTCTGCCACTGAAAGTGATTTTATCAATCGTTATGGATTTCACATAACCGGAATCATAATATACCGGCTTTCCTATTTCCTTCACCGTATTTTCAAAGCCCAGCAGTGTATGAAAATCCTCTTCTGTAATCACTGTCGTCTGTTCATACCCATCCTCATCCTTATCCCAATGTGAATCCACACTTCTTAAATAAGGTGTTTTTTCACTCCAGTATTCCTCACTGTTTGCCGTCCTTCCACAGGAACCACTGAAAAATACGGCAGAAATCGCTTCTCCCTTGTATGTCATGATTTCACCTTCTGTTTCCTTTAACGCCTGAACCACCCTTGCATGCAGTTTATCATAGGAGCCACCCCAGATCTGATGCATCTGCTGATCATCATGATATACCTGTGTCCTAGTTGTATCATCCACCTCAAATCCGCGCTTTGTCACAAAGGTTCTTGCTGCGACACATTGTGCCTTTAATGCCTCCATGTCAAAGGAAGCCGGCATTTCTGAGCCGATCACACCCTCCAGATAGGTTTCCAGAGGCAGCTTGAGGCTGGTGCCGTCCTGTCTTGTAATATGTACGGTTTGTTCTTTGTCCTTTGCTTTATCCTTTTCCTTCTTATTCTGCTCCTGCACCGATTCTTTACCTGTATTCCATAAAATCGGTGAGGATGTGCCCATATTCAGCCAGAGAAAAAAAGAGACAAGAATTATGGAGAGTACAAGGAGAAACTTCACAGCTATCTTCAAAAAAATCACACCCTCCCTACACTGTATGAAAGAGGATGTGTGCTTATTCCTATACGATTTTGTTTCAGTATTTGCAAGATATAGAAAAGATAGGTGTGATTTTGCACAACAGGCATAATTTATATTCTTTGGAAATTGTTGAGCAGGAAAGCATTGATGATTGGAATGCACTTTCCATTGAAAAGCACAATCACAGAGAAGCATTCTCTATTGTATAGCACGGATTATTCAAAAGCAGTAATCATTGAATATCGAAAAGCACTGTAAAGCTGTACTCTTTATTTATCATATCTAGCATAGCCGTTGATATTTCATACATTTACAATACTATACTTTGCAAAATACCATCTGAAATAGTACCGCACTGTCCTATAATTCCCTATGCCTGTAACGTCCTATTCCTCCGTATCCGGATGCAGCTTCTTTTTAAATTCACTTGGTGATACATTATAGTATTTCTTGAAAACCTTATTAAAGTACAACTGATCATCCATTCCGATGGCTGCCGCAACATCCTTGATCATACTGGATTCACTGCTTAAAAGCTCCATGGCCTTCTTCATCTTCTTTTCATTGATATAATAATTCAGATTAACCCCGGTTTCACTTTTAAACATTCGACTTAACGAGCTTTCATTCATACCAATGCTATCCGCAATCTCCTTTAACGTCACCTTACGGTTCATATTGGCGTTAATATATTCCATAGCATCCAGAATCTCCTTACGGTATCGTCTGCTGGCGCGGTCATTCATCCACGCTTCTATTTTATCAAAGGAATCCTGTGCAATTTCCTCCAGCTTATCTGCAGTCTCACACAGCCGCAGCTTTGCTGTAATCGTATCGAAAGGAAAGGCCTGACGGATTCCCCGTTCCATCTCATTGCCTTCAATATTATGAAACACAAAAATGAAGTATTCAATTACGGCATGCGGTTCAATGTCATGCGTTCTCATATATTCCAGTGTTTCCTTCAGCTTCTGATGCACAGTATCAAAATCCTTACCGCGCACTGCCTCCAGCAGCTCTAAATGAAACTTCACCTCATTCATATCCAGCTCCTGAAAGGCATCGTACTCCTCACTTTGAATCAGACTGCCTTCTCCTGCGTAAAACCTACGCTCATGTGATTTTAAAAGCAGCTCAAACTGGTCATAAAATTCATCCAAAGTCGGTATGACATCTGACAGAGTGATGGACATATGGATATTCAGATACTGTGTTATATTACGAATGATGCTGTTGCATAAATTTAGAATTCGCAGCTTCTCACGGCTATCAAACATCAGGATACCGGAATGATTACTCATAAAAATCAGATGATGATGGACAGCCAGCGGCATAGATTCGCGAATCAGATCCTGCAAATGCTTATGCAGAGCCGCATGATCCTTCAGCTTGGTCTGATATAAGTGATTGATGTTATCCACACGAAAATATGCCATCTGGAAGCCCTTTTGATAGGGTTCAAAAATTTGCTGTGAGAGTGCGCTTTGAAATTCCTTCCTGCTCAGTATATGTTCATTCTTAGTAAGAATCAGACATTGCTGCAGCTCCTTTAATGCAGATTCATATTCCTCGTGGTCATTCATGCTGCTTTCCACGCAGGACTCTTTAACCTGTACAATGATGCGTTGCAGCTCCTCCTTCTCCAGTGTAACCTTTAACAGATAATCAAAGGCACCTGCCTTCATGGCATCTCGCACATATTCAAAATCAGAATAATTGCTGAGTGCAATGACCTGTGTGTTTTTATTTACTTCCTTGATTTTTCCGATAAGCTCAATACCATCCATACCCGGCATTTTCAAATCGGTTATCACGATTTCCGGCTGCATATCCATGAAGATGTTAAATGCCTCCTCGCCGTCCTTCGCAGTTGCAATCACCTCACAATCAAGCGCTCTCCAGTCAATCATATTTTTCAGCGTAATTCGAATCAGACGTTCATCATCCGCAATCAGAACCTTATACATGAGGCTTACCTCCCCTCTGTTTTTCTATATGGAAGCAGCAGGGTCACGATTGTCCCTGTCCCCACCACGCTTTGTATGTCCATGGAATAATCCTCACCATACATCAGTCGTATACGCTCCTGGATATTTCCTATACCGATACCGCTGAGCTTTTTATTGCGGTTTTCCTGTATATCCAAAGCGAAACCCTTACCGTTATCACCGATTTCGATTTTCAGATATTTTCCTTCCGCCTTTGCACGAATTGTCAGTATCTGATGCTCCTTATCCTCCTCAAAGGCATGCAGGATGCTGTTTTCTGCTATCGGCTGCAGCAGAAATTTCAGGATAGCACAATCACGTACATTTTCATCTATATTATATACCGTTTCAAATACATCACCATAGCGAAGCTTCTGTATTATGATATAATTTTTTAGATTTTCTATTTCTTCCTCCACCGTTACCACTTCCTTACTGTCCACGATGGTATTGCGTAACAGACGGGCAAGCGCAGTGATTCCCTCGCTTACCGGCTTATCCTCATTTAGAATTGCCAGATAATGCAGAGTATTCAGTGTATTGAATAAAAAATGCGGATTGATCTGTGCCTGAAGCAGCTGAAACTGGGTTTCACGTTTTTGTTCCTGCTCCTGATGCACCGTATATAGCAGCTCCTGTACCCGATCCAGCAAATCATTAAAGTTCATGCTAAGCTCGTGAATTTCATCACGGCCATCATCCAGCACCCGGTTCATTGCCAGATTATTCTCATCCAGTGTACGCATGGAATGCAGGATATTATGCACAGGATCGTAAATGCTGTGATATACAAAGTAGGCAATCAGGGCAAGCAATACAAAGAAAACAATACCGTATAGTAACAGCATATTACGGAAATTATGAATTTCCTCCAGCACGTAGTCCTCATCGCACAGGTATACTGCATACCAGGGGGTACCCTCGATTTTCTTACTGGTCACATAATAGGATTGCTTGTTCACTGTAATAGCAGATGCCTTTACATCCACAGCTTCATGAATCCTTTCCGAATTGCTGCCAAACAGCACCTGTCCCTTTGCATCCGCCACCAGCATGATATTCCCCGGCTGAGTGAACTGTGCTAAGGATTCGTTAAAGAAATCCTTTTCAAAGCTGCAAAATACATAGCCCAGAGGCTGATCGTAGAGGTTGCGGATTTCTCTGGTGAGCATAATCAAATGCGTATCCGGATCATACAGCCAGAAGCCACCCTGCTTTTGTGCCTGAATTTCCTTTTTATATGCCTTCAGATCAGCGGAAAATAAGGTTCCCTCTTCATAAAGGAGCTTCCCTGCCGCATCATACAGCTGCAAGCCCTTGCGTTCCACAAGCAGATCATTTGCATGCAGATTGTGAGAAAAGGCACGGCGTATTGCTGCGTCTTTGGGATAGTACAGATAATTGCGCACGTAGGTGGATGCAGCCAGATTATCAATCTGTTTATTCAGCTTGTCGGCATTCAAATGAAATATTTCCTCCGACATCGCGACAACCTGTGCAGAGGTCTGTTCATTCTTATCTTTGATCATGTTCGTACTGAAGGAATAATAGATAAAGAAAACCACAATTAACAGGCATAGCGGCACAAAAATAAATGCCAGTGTCAGCCTTGTTTTTATATCCGTTCTGCGCAGCAGATTCCTGTTTCCCCTTAACATACTCTTGTCGTCCTACAGTCCGTTAAATACAGAAATAGCAAGAAGAAACTGTGCAACAAGATAGCCAAGCCCCAAGGACAGCAGCAGTAAAAGCAGACGAACCTGTCCCGGCTTTCTCACATTCGTAAAGGCTTCAAAGCGGACACAGCTCAAAGCCCAGAAGCTCAGCATGAAGGAAACAACATGTACTGCGAGATTCATTAGAAAATATTGCATACCTTACCTCCATAAATAATGATATGAAACTGTTTCTATTCTTTACACTTCCCGGATAGCTCATAGGACATGAAAAGCAAATGCATTTCTATGAGCCTTCCACAGGTTTGATTTCTCCCTCATTCTGCAGATAGTCCAGCAGCTCACGCAGACCGGCTTTCTTTATTGAGGAAGGATTCACATATACATACAGACAGCTTTTCAGGGTGTCCTGCAGCGGTATGATGCAAAGCTTGGAAAGCTGATACTGTGCCAGAGAGCCTTTCATAGCAAGTACGACGCCTTCTTGTTCTCTTGCGGCTCCTAAAAGAGTTTCCAGCCTGCCATGACGTTCGATTTTCGGCTGAAACCCAGCATCCTCACAGGCACGGACACAGAGCTTTGCGACAACCGTATAACTGGGAAACAGCAAAAGCTTTTCGTTTTGAAGCTGAGAAAACGCAAGCTGCCTTTTTCTCGCCAGTGGATGCTGCTTTGCGACAACGCAAACAAGCTCATCCTCACTGCTTCTATATGCAGAATACTCTTTAAATGCCTCATATTCTCCCCGCAGGATATACAGATCAAATTGTTCCTGCAACGCTGCAGGAAGATCGCGTTCCTCTATTTCCTGAATATTGCCCTGCACATTATGATGTTTCAAAAAGCCTTGTATTGAATGCCCAAGGGAGTACTGGGAAAAGACCGGAAGCATAGCAATACGAAGCTTCTCACATGCCTGCTGCTTCATATGCTTCAGATTAGCACACAGGGTATCATATTCTGCAAGCAGGCGTAACGCATCCTCATACACCTGCTGCCCTTCCTTTGTCAGGGATACCTGTCTTCTGCTGCGGTTAAATAAAACCGTATCCAGCTCCTGCTCCAGCTTCATGACCTGTTTCGATAACGAAGACTGGGAGATATGAAGCAGAAAAGCCGCTTCGGAAAATGTCTTCTGTTCCACAATCATACAAAAATAACGAAGTTGTTCTATCTGCATAATTCACCTATTCCATTCTGGAATATATTATACCATAACTTGAATTGCTCATGTATAGAATCTCAAATAAAATAGAGAAGATAAAGGAGGATCGTATTAAGCTTTAAGCCCTGCATTTGGTTTATATGTAAGGTATGAATCTGTGAGACAAAATAGTAAGCGTTACAGCTATCACATGGAATATAGGGCAACATAGGATTCCCATCTATTGTACATAAAAAGAACAGCGAATACAGGAATCTAATAAACGTCGAAAAAGGAAACAGGTATGCAGATAACAGCCTGTGAACGATACAGAAAGAAGGTGCTATATGAGAAAAATTCATGTGAAAAGAAGGATGCAGTATATGGGGGATGATATTGTGATTCTGCTTACGGGAGGTGTTTCCCATATCGGTACGCATGTGACTGCAATCCCTTATGAAAAAGATGGAAGCTGGCATGTGACACTGCAAACCTGGAATATGATTTCCCACAGGGATGATATCCTGGCTATTCCCTATGCAAGAGAGCTGGCTTTGCTCACTCATCATACCGTGGTATGTGTTTGCGGGGTGCATCTTGATGATATTACAAGGGAAGAAATTGAGTATATCAGCGCATGGTGTGAAAAGGATCGAAAGCATATGAGAAAGGAGTATCAAAATGAAAGAGCCTTATGATTTAAGAAGTGCATTACAACAGCTGGAAGCGGAGGAAGGACAGTTGCTTATTACCGATAAACTGACCGATACGGATGGTGAGCTTGCCGGGGTATATCGTTATATCGGTGGAGGAGGAACATTACAGCGTCCCACACAGCTTGGCCCTGCAATGCTGTTTACCAATATCCAAAATCATCCTGGTGCCAGAGTTCTGATCGGACTTTTGGGTGATCGAAAACGTTGTGCGAGCCTGCTGAATACGACCAGTGAACAGCTTCCCTTCCTGATGAATAAAGCATATTCTAAAAGGTTGGATCCGGTGGTAGTCGCAAAAGGCATATGTCAGGAAATTGTCCATCATCGTGAGGATGAAGGCTTTGACATACGCAAGCTGCTTCCTGCTATAAAAGCTACAAAAGAGGATGCAGGGCCTTATATCACCATGGGATTGTGCTATGCAAGTGATCCTGAAACGAAGGAAAGCGATGTGACCATTCACCGCCTTTGTCTGCAAAGCAAGGATGAAATGACGATGTTTTTTACCCCCGGTATCCGACATCTGGATGTATTTCGGAAAAAAGCAGAGGCGAAAAACAAAGCACTGCCGATTTCCATCAGCATCGGTGTAGACCCTGCCATTGAAATTGCCGCATGCTTTGAACCGCCCACGACACCGCTGGGCTTTAATGAATTAAGTATCGCAGGCGGCATACGGAATAAGCCGGTGGAATTGTGTAAATGTGTAAGTATTGATGAATACGCAATCGCACATAGTGAGTATGTAATCGAAGGAGAGCTGCTTCCGGGTAAGCGTATGCGGGAGGATCAGCATACCGGGCTTGGCAAGGCAATGCCAGAATTTCCGGGTTATTGCGGTGAGGCAAATCCTTCTTTACCAGTGATTCGTGTCAAAGCGATTACGCATCGAAAAAATCCCATCATGCGTGTTTGTCTGGGGCCCGGGGAGGAGCATGTCAATCTTGCCGGTATTCCCACAGAAGCAAGCATACTATCCCTGTGTGAAAAAGCGATGCCGGGAAAAATTCGCAATGTTCATTGCGCATCCTCCGGCGGTGGAAAATATATCGCTGTTTTGCAATTTGTTAAACGCATGGAGAGTGATGAGGGAAAACAGCGGCAGGCAGCCCTTCTCGCCTTCTCTGCCTTCAGTGAATTAAAGCATGTATTCCTTGTGGATGAGGATGTGGATATTTATGATATGAAGGATGTCTTATGGGCTATGACAACACGCTTTCAATCTAATATAGACTGCATATCCATTCCCGGTGTACGCTGCCACCCTCTGGATCCATCTAATGATACGACCTATGATCCCTCAATACGGGATCGTGGTATAGCATGCAAAACCATCTTTGACTGTACCGTACCCTTTTCGCAGAAGGAGCGCTTTCAGCGTGCTGCTTTTCAGGAAGTCGAGGCTTCGCAATGGCTGAAATAAAAAAACTCATAATCGCAATGAGCGGTGCCAGCGGCTCGCACCTGGCCTTACATCTCATGCAGGTACTGTCTGCATATAGCGAAGTGGAAACCTATCTCATGATATCGGAAGCGGCAAAGCGTACATGGGAGCTGGAAATGGACATACCGCTCACAGAAATAACATCCCTGAGCACTCACGTTCTCGCCTGTGATGATATAGCAGCCTGCTGTGCAAGCGGCAGCTTTGTACATGCAGGAATGCTGGTAATTCCCTGCAGTATGAAAACAATCGCAGGAATTGCGAACGGCTATGCGGAAAATCTTCTATTGAGAAGTGCTGATGTAACCATAAAGGAGCATCGCCCACTGGTACTCACCTTTCGCGAAAATCCGTTCAGTCTTATTCACCTGGAAAATTTATGTAAGCTGTCCCGTATTCCGGACATATATCTGATGCCAATGATGATGACTTATTATCAGAAGCCGCAGACGATTGAGGAAATGGAGGATGCCCTGATTGGGAAAATATTACAGGTATTTCACATCTCCTATGATCGTTATCAGCGATGGCAGTAATATACAACATGATGAAAAGCCTTTTTTATCCTAAGTGATAAAGCTTCTGTATATCGCCCTATATGGAAGCTTTTTCCTTTTTAGCTGCCATGTTACGAATACTATATAGTGAAACACTTGCAGGAGGGATATAATTTCACAAAAAGTACAAGTTAAATCAAGCTTTTTGCATGATTTTCTATTATACTTAAATACTACGTAAATGAGGTGAAGCAAAATGTATGAGTGGCAGAAGCAAATTCAGATGATGATCGATGAGATTGACAGCTGCATAAAAAACTATCAGGATGAAGCGCTGACGCTGTGCACCCTTTCTCAAAGGCATGGTTACTCAAAATATTATATGTCAAGGAAGTTTAAGGAAATATCTGGTATGAAGCTGCGTGAATATCTCCGACAGCGAAAGCTGGCCTTTGCCCTGAAGGAAATCCGGGACAGTGAGAAAAGCATATTGAAAATCGCTCTTGATTACGGCTTTTCCTCTCATGAGGCGTTTACCAGAGCATTTAAAGCCACCTATGGAAGAACACCGAGCGCGTACCGCAAACAGCCCGACCCTGTTATTCTGCGTACGAAAATCAATCCGTTTGACCGTTACCTCTTAGGTCTGGATGAGCTTGGAGAAATAAATTCCGCTAAAGCTGTAAAGACCTACTTTGTGACCATTCCCGCACATAAGTTTCTGTTTATCGAGAATCGTGAAAGTAACGGCTACTGGGATTTCTGGCAGAAGCAGAGTCAAATTCCAGGACAGGATATGGATACAATTTGCGGTTTACTGGACAGCATAAAAGGAAAGCTCGATGATTGCGGGGGAAGTGACATAAACAGCGGAGGCGGTCAGATAATGGCCTATCGCAATGATCAAAACGGCAGATTGTGTGACTGGGGATATCTGCGGACAGAGTGTTATGGTGTCCGTCTGCCAATTCATTATACCGGGGATGTGCCGGCTAATATGCAGCTGATAGATATTGCGGAAGCAGAATATCTTGTGTTTGAACACGGGCCATTTGATTATGAACAGGAGAATAGAAGTGTTGAGCATAGGATGGAGGAAGCAATGGCTGCATATGATTTTACAAATACCGGCTACTGCTTTGATGACACCTCCGGCAGAATGCTGTACTTTTACTTCCAACCGGAACGCTACTGGAAGTATATCCGACCCGTGAAAAGAAGAGTGTCGGGATAATAGAATAGCATTAACATATATTGTATTTAATCAGGTAACAGTTTTTCTACTGCTTTTCATATATGAAAAGAGATTTCAAGCATAACGGTATACCATCATGCTGAAATCTCCACTTATGCTTTTAATTCAGGGAATACTCAACCTTCACCGATTGCTTTTTCTATCAAGCTTCCGGTAAACAGTGTACTCGCCATTACTGCAGCGTGACAATGCATCAAGGTTTTCTACAGCTGCCCTTCCTCGATCATCTGTTTAAACGCCTCCATAGCAATTTTATAGCTGTTCTTGCCCATACCTGAAATTTGTCCCAGACATTCAGAGGCTGTCACTGAGGTATGACGGAAATCATCCCGTCCTTGAATATTTGACATATGCACCTCAATTGCCGGTACCATCGTATGGACGGATTCCAGTGCATCCTTTATCGCATAGCTGTAATGCGTAAACGCCCCGGGATTCAGCACCATCGGAATCCTGCATCCGCTTTTTTCCGCTTCAAAATACAAGCTCTGGAAGTAATCGATTATAGCACCTTCTCCATTATTCTGGAATGCCTCGACCTCAAAGCCGATTGATGCGCCATACGCCTTCAGCTCCTCGATCAAATCAGCGTATAACTGATTTCCATATTGTCCTTTGTTTCGTATCCCATAAAAATTATTATTTGGCCCGTTTACAATTACTAATTTTCGCATATTCTCTCTCCTAATCTACCCACGGCTTTTGATTTATTATTGTATGAAGTACTTCATTGTTTCCTCTTTTCAGTTCAATTATGATACCGTTTGGCATTTTCAGCCAGTTATCCCCTATTGGAAGAATGGTACAGCCCCATGCAAGGCATTTTTCATGAACGTTATCATAGTCTGTGGTCATCAGAGCTATATGATCCAATCTGCCTTCCTTTTCATCAAAGGCTAAATCCTCATTTAATTGTATCCCGGCATGCAGCCAGATTTTACGGTTTGGTTTCTCACCCAGAGACAGCCTGATCGGCATGTCAAATACCTCAGTAAAGAACCTTACACACCAATCCAAATCCTTTACTCTACATGCTGTATGCTCTACATATGTTGCCATAGCACTACCCCTTTTTCAAAGATGGTTCATACTCTAAGATATATTTTTCAATCCCTTTTACACAGGCTACCAGTGTCTGATTTACCGGTGTTTCGATTCCGTATTTTTTACCCCATTCAACAATGGAGCCATTGATGAAATCAATTTCTGTAGGACGCTTTAATTCCAGAGACTGCAGAATAGAGGTTTTAAAGGTTCCCGGCAGTCCTTCACTTGCGGCATACCACGCATACTCCGGATCTTCACTTTTCAAGGTTACACCGGCTGCCTTAGCTACCGTGATACCCTCACGGATTGCGGCTACTGCCACTTCCTTGATGGAATCCTCTTCATACAATGGCCCGTATGGTAACCGCGTGATTCCACATAATGCCCCGGCCGCAACATTGATCAGCAGCTTATCCCAGATCAGTCCCTTGATATTATTGCTTACCTCACACAGTAATCCGGCGTCATTGAATACTTTGCATACCCGTTGAATGCGGTCTGTGGTTTCTCCGCTCAGTTCACCGATATACGTCCATTTTCCCTGTACACCGGCAGATATATAGCCGGCCTGAATCAGTCTACCGCCCACATACGTCTTACCGCTGATGACATTTTCTGAACCAATGACAGAAGCAATCGTTTCTTCATTTCCCAAACCGTTTTGTAAAGACATAACCAGCGTATGCTTTCCAATGACATTTGTCTGCTGTAACTGCTCTACCGCCTGCTTTGTGGCAAATGATTTTACAAGAACGATAACCAGATCAGCCTCACCAATCGCATCAGCAGCTGTTCTGGCATCCACCTTAACATACCAGTCTTCTTTTTCATTTGTCATATGTAAGCCGTTTTTGTTGATGAAATCCACATGCTCCTGCCACATATCCACAAAATATACATCGTTTCCGCCCATAGCCAGGGTTCCACCAATCGTAGACCCCAATGCTCCGGCACCTAACATTACAATTTTCATATTCACAGCCTCCACAGGTTACTTATCTTCCAAAGGGAAGAATTTCAGGATATGGATAGCAAATACAACGATTTCTCCCTTTTGATTGAAAATTTCCAATTTTGAATATGTCTTATTCGTTTCTTCCTCGATTCTATCTACCGTGTATCTACAGGTAAGTGTATCTCCGAAATACACAGGATTGATGAAACGCAGCTTATCATACCCATAGGATGCGGAAGGAACCGGGGATTTCACCTGCTCCTGAATTTTCGTTGAAGCAGTACATCCGATTGCGAAGGTTAAGATACCGTGTGCAATTCTTGTACCGTACATCGTTTTCTTCATATATTCCTCATTGAAATGCATCTGACTGTAATCTCCGGTCAGACCGCCGAACAATACGACATCTGTTTCTGTAATCGTTTTTTCAAATACTGCGCTGTCTCCTATTTTCAGGGGGATATCCACCCGGTTGATTTCTTTTTTCTCTGCCATGATTATTCTCCTTTATTGGTTTATAAACTCCTCATAAATATTCATTTTTTCTTCCCGGAAAATGCGAGCATCCATTACTTTCAGATCCTCTGCAATTTCAGGCACAAAGCCCATTTGATCAATAACATCCTTTTGTAAGTCAATTCCCGGAGCGATTTCTGTTAGAACCACGTTGCCGTCCAGCAGTCTGAATACTGCTCTTTCCGTGATGTAGATAACCTCCTGCTTCTGCTTTTCCGCCTGCTCTGCACGGAAGGTGACGGAGCTTACTTTCTTGATCAGCTTTTCGAATTTGCCTTCCTGCTCTATTGTTATCCTTCCATCTTTTACCGACGTCATAAGCTTTCCGGCACGCAGGGTACCGCACAGAACCACCTTTTTACTTCCGGCAACAATATTGACAAAGCCTCCGGTTCCCATGATTTTTCCGTTAAAGTGATGAACATTCACATCCCCGTTCTCATCTAACTCCGCAAAGGACAGAAATGCCACATCCAGACCGCCGCCGTCATAAAAATCGAATTGTGCAGGCATATCCATGACTGCTTTTGCATTCACTGTCGCACCAAAGAATATCCCCTGTGCTGTAGCACCGCCGACCGGGCCGGTTTCCACTGTCAGGGTAAACGCATCCTGAACACCTTCTTCACGTGCAACATTTCCAATACCATCCGCAATACCTACACCGACATTCCCGACATATCCAGGGCGCACCTCCATCAGTGCTCTTCTTGCGACAACCTTTCTCTGATCTAACGGAAGCATCGTGATATCACTGTCATCCGCAATATAATCTCCTGAGAAAAAACGGTCTGAGCCATTATACAGCTGCTGCTGGTTCTCCTCCACTACGATTGCATCCACCAGAAATCCCGGTATTTTTACGCTTTTCGGATGCAGAGTGCCAGCCTTAACAATACGCTTTACCTGCAGGATAACAGTACCGCCGTTGTTATGCACCGCCTGAGCAAGCTGCAAAGCATCAATGTATGTGATTTCATCCTCCATAGATGCATACCCCTCGGTATCCGCCGTTGTCGCACGAATCAGGCATACATCCAGGGGAATTACAGGGTAGAAAAGCCATTCTTTCCCATTGAGGTTCATCACCTCGATTAAGTCCTCCTGTGTGACCTCATTCAGCTTACCGCCGTTTACGCGTGGATCGATAAAGGTTCCCAGTCCCACATGGCTCAGAATTCCTGGCTGTCCGGCTGCCGCACTTCTTGCCAGCTGTGCCATGATTCCCTGCGGGAAATTGTATGCCTCTATTTTGTTTGCGCTTGCCATTTCCGCAAGTCGCGGTGACTGTCCCCAGTGTCCGCCGATTACACGCTTCACCAGACCCTCTAAGGCCAGCGGTGACATTCCTCTGTCATTTCTATCACCGAGCCCTGTTGAATGCCAGAGTGTTAGATTCTTTGGACTATTGGTTTCCACATACCGCTCATGCAGTGCATTGATCAGTGCATAGGGATCAACAATTCCACCTCCTGCACCACAGACTGCGACTGTATCATTGTCCGCAATATAGCTGACTGCTTCCCTTGCGCTTACTATCTGCGGTCTTGTTTTATTCCTCTTAATTTTTGACATATCCTTATCCTTTCCTCTATATAGAAATTATAGGAATTCCATGATAAAAAGGAAACAATGTAATCTGTTGAATTGAAAAATTATCTTGCTTGTTTTCATTTGTTTTTCTATAATAAAAGCGTAATATATGTAACTATCCTGCTTTATTTAAAAATTATATTGTTAATTTTGGAGGGCTCTATGTTCCTATTTGATAATCAAAACGAAAAAAAACATGCCAAACCGATTTTCACAAGCGCACCGGTGATGTCCAGACTGTCCCACAGCTTCAACGATTCTCACTGGTCTTATCCCTACCATGTTCACAAGCATGAAACCGAGCTGATATATTTCTCAGGCGGTAAGGCAAGCTATCAGATAAACAATGAGGTTTTTAATGTTATCGCAGGCGATTTACTAATTGTGAATAAAGGCTGTATTCATTCCATAACCTCTGATATCGATGATCCGATTTCCTGCTGGACCTGTGCAATCACCAATTTTAAAATGGCAAACTCCAGCTCACCGGATATCTTTCTTCCATTAGATAAAAAGCCCTATGATCGATCGCACGAACACAGGAGGATAATTGAAGATATTTTTGAAGCCCTGGAATATTTTTCTCAGCAGCACAATCCGTATGCTGTAACGGTTTGTGACTCCCTAGCAAATGCACTTGCGAATATATATTTCAGTATATTCCAGAATGCAGTAACAGATCATAACGAAAAAAAGCCGTCCTTTGCACAGGACATTCTGTTCTATATAAATGAGAATTATGCAAAGGATATCACATTAAAGGAGCTGACAGAGCATTTTCATATCAGCAGTGATTATATATCGCATAAATTCAAGGAAACCTATGGGATTTCACCAATTAACTATGTGATTGACCGTCGCATCAGTGAAGCGAAGTGGATGCTGATCAACACAATGGATTCTCTGATATCTATTTCATCGCAGGTCGGCTATGACAACACAACTCATTTTTCTAAGCTGTTTCTGAAAAGAGTCGGATATCCGCCATTGGAGTATAGAAGAAAATTCGGTATGAAGCTGAACAGCGGTAAATAAAAATCAGGCTGCATATGCTCATCATCAAAAAGCAAAGCTCAGATATTGTGAACCGTAAAAACACCTGGCTTCTGAAAATATGCTCAATGCCATATGCACAGGGATAAGCCTGTATGAACACTTCTATATGTAGCTGCTTTCTAATACTGTACTTTATGATAAATATGAAAAAAAGAAAGTAGTAAAACACTAAACTTTCTGTATAATTGCTATCTCTAAATTTGTAATAACTATGAATTTCCTTTAAATTGTTAAAATATTGTATATCTTAATATCAATATTTTTTACCTTGTTTACGTTAAAAAACAGATAAGTGCCCTTGAAGGTATTTATCCGTTTTTATTATGTTCGATCTTTTATGCATAATGTTTGTTTATAAGTTCTTCGCAGCTATCGTTATGTACCTTGTCTATTTTGTCATATACTCATACATATCTCCGGACTGGATGTATGTACAGGAAATATCTGTTCCGATTGCAGCTGGCAGATAGCTCACCATATACTCCATTCCAGGCTCCTCCAGATTAAAATGCCCCATGCCGATGATGGCCTTATCCATCCCCAGCATACTGCTGTCACGAATATATTCCGCCAGTGTAAAATCTACAACCTCCATTGTCAGGAAACAGTTGATATCCTCCTGATCTGCCTCGCTGATGGAATCTCTAGCATCTCCCAGGATATGAAAGGGAATCCTTACCTTTTCCACTGCACTATGCAAATTTCCTATAATCTTTATCCCGTTTAACTGTAGCCTTTGAACAAGAAAATCTGCCAGCTCGCCAACTGTTGTCTTTGGTATTTCAAAATACAGAGGATTGTGAATATCTTTACGGATATAATCTGTCCAGCCCAGCTTTTCTGCAACTCCGTAAAATATACCGTCCGTATAGCTTCCATCCTTCATCGGTATTCCGGAATGAATATAATCATGATCTCTCCATACAACGATACCATACGCATCCAGCAGTTTTTTCTTTTCAATAAAAGTATGGTTTTGCTCCTTTATTAGCCAGTCTGTATGATCGCCATGATTCCAGAACAATGCTTCATGAGCTATAATCAGATTTGCCCCTAGCTCTGCTGCCTTTTTTATGACGTCAACACTGGCCCAGCAGGTCGTCACAACACCACTACATTCCTGCTGTGGATTCCCGTATAAAATTTTATCTCGTGTTGTTGCTTCATCAATTTTTTTACCTTCCCATTCCCCTTTATGATAGGCCTTTACATTTTCTATAATCTCCTGTATCAGCATATGCTGCTCCTTTCTGTATATATCACAGCTCTTCCAGATATATATCCTTTAAATACTGGATTCTTTCTTCATCCAAAGCATACTCCTCTTTAAAATAGGTATTCCAGCTTGTATAGCATCTTTTTATTTCTTCAAAGGAAGAACGCAAAAGCTCTTCATGCACACTGCAGCAGTACAGCAGCATATCCCTTTTTTCTCCGGTAAATCCCAGCTCCTGTGCATGACGCAGCGTATCCTGCAGGATATACGTGTTACTTAACAAATATTCCTGCATAATTATTTCTTCTCTCACACCGAGAAGCTTTTGAATCAATGCCGCAAGCACACCGGTTCTGTCCTTTCCAGAGCTGCAGTGAAACAGAACAGCACCGTCATCCTGCTCCATCAGGGAAAGAATCAGCTTCAGTGCAGGATTATGAAAAGGCAGTATACGGTAGCCTTCATGTACAAAGGCAGCTGCTTTTTTTATTTCCTCACTGGTGGAATCCCTGTCGATCAGCATGAAGAAGTAGAAATTTTCCAGCCCGTCCCTTGTTTTCAAAGCTGAAGCATGGTGCATGGTAAACGGGGCAGGAAGCTGATAGGCATGCGCTTTGCATTCCTCATCGCTGCGCAAATCTACAATATGGCGGATATTACGCCTGCGCATTCCCTCCAGATCATCAGCTGTCATAAAAAACGGATTTCCACAGCGATACAGCTTTTTATCACGAATTCTTCTGCCGTCCTCTGTAGCTCCCTTCACACGCCGAAAATTGCTAATTGTTATCTCGTCCATCTCCACCTCCTGTACTTACTTACGACGATTCGTCTTTTTAACCTGTGTAATAGTGGATATGAAAGCCGTCATCCAGCCATTGCACAGATTGATTTTGTGTGCGTTTTTGCAGCCAGGGAACCATCGCCTGCAGTCCTGAGCGTTCTACTGCGGCATGATTCACTACGACCATACCGATGGCATGATCCAGTGCATATTGTGCGGCATCGTAATTGGTTATACCATCATCACACACGATGACAGCATCCGGATGAAGCTTCAGCATTTCATATAAGCCGGTTGCCGCACCCGTACCGATTACAATACGATTTACTATGCTCTGTGGGTTTCCAAAGACATATACACCATCCTCCCCATCCTTCCGCAATACCTTTGCTGTATGCTTTGCCAGAGCTTCCAGGCTTGTCTTTGGTATAGTTGCCGCCTGATAATAGGATGCCTGCTCGCGCATTTCAAAGGGAAAGCCGAGAAGCCTTGCCCATTGATCTGCCACTCCGTACTCACGAATACAGTCCCATACATCATGACAGCGGTAAATACTGATACCGTATTGTTTAAGCAGCTGACGCTTTTTCTGTGCTGCATCATAGGCGGCTGTATGCATTTGTGTGGAGCATTGATAAAACGGATTTTCATGTGTAATGATAAAATCTATCCGCTGTGAAGCTGCTTCCTGCAGCACCTTGATTGTCGCTACCCAGCAGACACCGATTTTATGAACCTGTGCTTCTTCACTGCCATACAAAAGGTGATCTCTGGTCTGAAAATCCCGCTGAAGCCATGTCCCCTCCTGCTCAAGCAGCTGTATAACATCCATAACCTTCATGAAATACCTCCCTTCCTTATGTAATCACGCTTTCTGTGGAAAGCATACATAGACAATAGGCCTGTAGAAATGAGTCAATGCATGCACTTAACAGCCATTCCCAAAGGAAGACCTTTCGTGCCGAATGCTTGAAAATAAACCAAATACCACAAAATCACACAAGCACATAGACCTTGCAATTTTTACAAATCCTATTTGTGAAACAGGCTCTGAAGCATACCCTTCAGAGCCGTTAGACACTTATTCATCATCACAGTCCATAGCTGAAGCCGAACTTAATTTATTTACATAAACGATTTGGTTTTTGCATTCCTCAACAATCTCAGAAATCCGCTCATCTGTGAAAGGTACATCCTCGGGTGCAAGTACGATACTCATCGCCATCGGTAAATTCATACCGCAGAGAACATGAACATGCTCACTGATATATGGGTAAAATTTCTGATAGACACTGCCGCCCAAAAGATCTGTCAGCACGATAACTTCATCATCCTCATGAAATGTGTCAAACAGGCTTTTCACAATAAGCTCCAGATCCTGTTCCTTATCCTGAGTATAGGCATTGATATCATGTATCGTCCTTGCCTTGCTGGTAAGGAAATCTACAGTATCCTTTAATCCATACGCCAGATAATGATGTGATGCAAAAATAAATCGTCTCATAATAAATCTCCTATCTCGCCGGCAATGCGTTCACTTTCACCCATCGGTGTATTGCTGGCCTTTGTTTCGTATGTCTTTCCATATTCTTCAGCTTCTATAAAATAACCCTGATAATCATTAGCGTAACCAATTAAGAGAAAATGCTTTGTTTTACATGCTTTTCTCAGCTGTAAACCGAACACAGACGCTAGCTCTCCTGGAAATGTAACAATGGTTAGCTCTCCTGTATGCAGTACAATTCCACGCACATGGAAATCCACCTGCTCTGTTTGCAGCTTCATTTCCAGCAGCATTTTCTCAGAGGCTGCCAGCTTCCATGCATCCAGAGATATGTCCTTATTGGATAAAACAGTCTCAGCTTCCCGGATTCCCTTTTGATATTCCGCAAAGCGGCTTGTATTATCATATTGTACATGATGGTCATACGTTGTAATCGCTACATCCTGCAGACTCAGCTTTTCATAGGTCATTGCCTGTAATATTTTCGCAATTCCATTTCCAACCCGATCCAGCTCGGCAAAATCATTCCCCTGCCGGTACTGGCGGTTACTGATATCACCGCTTGCCCCGGTAAAGGTATAGGGAATGACACCGAGATGCTCTCCCATCAAAGAGCGTACCTTTCCAATCAGATCGGCGCTCAACAGCATATTATCCGGGCCCAGCACTGTCGCATGACAATTAAAATTACACATCGCCGCTATGACAGACTCCCCCTTCATGAATTTGATAACGGCAGCGTTATCCTCAAATGGCAGGCTCTTATCTGTCCGTTTGCTGTAATAGCCATGTACCTTACCCGTCGCAATATGTGCCTGCACCTCACACAGCTGCTCAGGCAGTCCCTTTATGCTTTCCATGATTCGATCACATACATACAAGAAGTATTGCGGATTATCAGGGGTACCAAATACCGCTTCATCCCCAAATCCGTTCGCAGCAGAATGGGAGTGAATGGCATTTATGATGATATGATCCCGGTCAATCGGAAAAACTTCCATAATTCTATCTTTAATGACTGCCGCTTTTCCTCCACCCAACGTTACAACATCTATACTTACAAAGAGAAGTCTGGTACCTTCGATTTCCAGCAGCAGAGAAACAGCCAGGGGGCTGTCATGAACCCCCTTTGCCGGATGCTTTCTGGCTTCTCCAACATAACCGCATAAATGAACAGCACACTGCGGAGTAATATCAGCGACACATGTCGCAGCTTTCAATACAGTTCCCCTTCTTTCTATGCCGCGAAGATTCCTGTAGCCGCACCAATCATGGATGCAACGATGATGAATAGAATCATCCAGGTCATCTTCACCTTTTTCACCTTCATGAAGTAATAAATAATTCCAACAGCAGCTACCGGTAACAACGCAGGCATAACACCGTCAATCAGATCCTGAACCTTCATGACAACATCGCCGTTCTTAAACTGGATACCCGTGCTCAGCTTCACAACAGTCGCAACAAGAGAGCCTACAACGGTCAGACCCAGAACAGAGCATGCTTCGGTAAATACGGTGATTTGCTTACCAAATTTCGTGATGACATTAACACCCATGCCGTATCCCCATTCATACTGAAGAATACGCAGAATCAGAAATGCAAAGGTGAATGCAGCCCACAGGAAGATTCCCAGCGGATTGCCTTCCATACCCATACTTGCGGCAATAGATCCAAAGATTGTCGGAATCATTGCCCAGCCAATCGTATCTCCGATACCGGCAAGAGGGCCCATTAAACCAACCTTAAAGTCATTGACAGCATCCAGGGAGTCAATACCGCCCTCATCCTCGATACCAAGTGCGGCACCAATAACAAATGGAGAAATCCAAGGCATGGTATTATAGTAACGCATATAATTCAGACAGGATTTTTTCAGATCCTCATCATCCGGATACATTTTGCGTAAGCAGGGATATACTGAGAATAAAGCGGAAGGCGCCAGCTGTGTTTCATAATTAAAGGTGGAAATACCAATCAGCCATCTCCATGCGGCCTTGCGCAAATCTTTTTTAGTTAAAACTTTTTCCTTACTCATCTTCCAAACCTCCTGCGACAGTTCCTGCAGCTGCAGTTCCCGCCTTCATCTGATTTTTGTAAATTTCATATGCTGCAGCCAGTCCAACTGCTGCAATACCGAGTACAGGTACATTCAGGTAAGCTGCCAAAACAAAGCCAACCAGCAGGAAGGACCAGTATTTTCCAAGCGGCATATACATTAACAGCATTGCCATACCTACACCGGGAAGCACACCACCTGCAATCGTAAGTCCGGTTGTGAACCATGCAGGCATGAAGTCCAGAATCGCATTGACTACCGTTGGCCCTGCAACTACGCATACCAGTACCGGTACAGCGGAGCATAAGCCATAGAAAATTGGTGAAATCTTAATCATATTCAATGCAGAGTGAAATTTACCTTCTTCAATCAGTGAGGTTTCCTTTCTCATCAGGAAGCCGTTGAAGATTTTATAAATTACATCGAAGTTTACCCCAAGCATAGCAACTGGAAGACCGATGGCAAGACCTGCCTCCATACCCTTTCCCGTCGTTACTGCAATCGTTGTCGCAATAATTGCCGCAATCGGGTAATCCGGCATTGAGGAACCACCTACAGCCACAACCCCCATAGACATCAGCTGCATGGTAGCACCGATGCTCAGTCCTGTTGTCGGGTCTCCCACAACCAGACCTGTCAGCCATCCGCAGATGATAGTATTAAATGCAAATAACTGTGTTGTTACGTTATCCGTCATTTTCAGATACGCAATCAGTGTGATAAAGACTATCTGAAGTATTGATAATTCCATCCTTTTTCTCCTCCTACAATTCCATTGCGTGTGACAGCTTCACAGCCTTATCGGTTGTTGTGAACTGCACATCCACTTCGCATCCGTTTTCTATCAGCTTCTTATATACAGGCTTTTCTTCATCCTTAACAGAAGCTCTTGAGCTTACCTTCGTTCCTGCATCACGATCTCTGGTGATACCGATCACGATTCTTGGAATCTTCTGTCCTGCCTCTTCCTGAAGCCTCAAAAATACGTTGGGATCCTCACATACCACAAACACCTTGTGATCATCATACTTCCCTGCCTTGAAATTCTTCATGGCTGTTTCCTCAGTGATAATGGAACATGCCATACCGGCAGGCTTACCAAGGCGCATGCTTTCTTTGATGATTGGATCATTCGCCGTGCGGTCATCGATTACCATTACACGCTGTGCTCCGGATTGCGGTGCCCACATAGTTGCCACAATGCCATGCAGCAGACGGTAATCAACTCTGCCTAATACAATACTCATACCGTTTCCTCCTTTTCCTGTTGGGAATCTGTGTTGTTCCCTTCGTTACACCAATACTCTAGCAATTCCCGTGCCAACTTTCTAAAAGCCTGTATACAAAGGCTTTTCTTGCAGGGAAAGACACTATTTTCAAATACTTAACACTACTTCTTATCAGTAATCCTTTATCTGTAGGAAGATACATGGATGGAATTATCAAAGGGTTACCGGATTAGTGCATATTTTTGATGTAAATGCTGATATATTCGATTTCCTCTATAGGAATGGACACACTGTAATACTTTTCCACCTTTTCAAATGCCGTCTTGATACGCAGCGTAAACTCCTGCAGCTCTCTGTCACAGTCCGCAAAGGTCTTTCTATAATCCTCCTCACCCTCACGCGTAACCAGCCGTTCAATCAGACAGCAGACATGTACATACAAGCCAAAGCACATATTATAGCTGAACATCATGGACATTTCCTTCTGCAGACGGTCAATCGCATCCGCCACATGCTCCAGCAGCTTATCCGGATTCAGAATGGTCAGATTACCTATGATATTAGAAAGTGAGAAATTCTTCAATATATTCCTTCGAAACTGCTCCATAGCTTCCTCATTGATCAAATCCTTAAAATGTATGGTCAAAACATCAAACGAATTATTCATAATCAGCTCTTCCACAGGTATGAACTTTATATTCTCAATATTAGGATTTAAGGTGCCTACAATGCATACTACCTCATAGCGTTCAAAAAAATCATCCTCCATACGGTTTTCCAGCAGCGTTGAATAGTCATAGGTCAGTACCCGCACCGGCAGATTCTTTGGCAGGGAATCCTCTAGAATGGTTTTCAGCTTCTCCGCAGTACCGATGCCTGTAGCACAGGAGCATAAAATTGCCTTTTCACGCTCTCTGCTTTCCATGATCTGGTATTGCATCATGCTTTGTTCCCTGTATGATTCAAATATCTTTTTCAGAGGTACGTTCTTACGCAGCGCATCACCGATGCTTAATGCCATTCTCGTACTAACGTCACTGGCGATTGCGACATTGGCTCTTGAGGTATCCTGAACACCCTTGTGTATCTCCTTGAGGCTTCCCATATCGACAAGCAATACCAGATCGCGGTATTCCCCACGCTTTTTCAGGAAATCATTCAGTTTCTTTACGATTGCGTCTGTTGTTGTATCCAGGGGCATATCAATGGCATCATATACATACTGATCCAGCATCTGATTGACTGCATTCGCCATGGAGGAGGCAGTCGCATAGCCATGTGCCAGAATGATGCCAATTCGTTTATTGATATCCCGACTGCGATGATACATATGCATAATCAAAGTGAAGATAGCCGCAATAAAGGGTCGCAGCTCAATATCCAGATGCAGCTTCAGCACCTCGCTGATTTCAGTGACAATCGCAAATTCACGCATGAATTTCTTTTCAATAATTCCCACAAAATTTGTACATTCCTCCTGGAAGGTATCAAAATAATCCTCCATTTCCATATAGGACTGCATACAATCCCTTACCATAAGGGACATGGAATAAATCTCGTTCGTCTGAAACGCATACCCGTATTTCTCAGAAATCATTTCAACGATAGCCTTCAGCGATTTCATAATATATGTATTCGTCGGGCCCTTAATATTCTGATCGTCAAACAATATTGCATTGAAATAACGTTCTACATCCTCAGTGCATTTTTCGATGAATTTCTGCATCAGTATCTGATTATTCTGTAAATCCTTTAAATGCTCAAGCAGCTGCGCAAACAAGGTGGTCTGCGGCAGGCTGTCAGCGGTATGGTCCTTCAACTGATCTAGGGTAAGCATTTGATGACGGTCAAACAAAATACTGTTTCTGTCAATGTGATGATTGGATATGATTTTGCCGGGGAGATTCAGTGTATGGATTTCCAGCATCCCCTCTTTTTTATTATGGAATAAAGAGTCCATGCAGGTTGCCTGTACCACATTGAATAATTCACCGACATTGCCTGTATAATTTGCGTTAAGCAATGCATTAAAGGCAGTATTGCTTATACGAATCCCTCTGCGCATTTTCTTCGCTTCCATATCGAGCGCTTCCACGAGAATCTGCGATTTTTCACGAATACCGCGTTCTTCCAGTGATGGTATTTCAATCCGCACCGGAATTCTTCGCAGCAGTGTTTTTAACAGGACTGCTTCTGGATCCTCTGTTGTTGCGAATACAAGCAGCACATTGCTGTGATACTGATGTTCATTATCCCCCAGCATACGGTAATTGCCATGATCCATAAACAGGAAGAGCTTCTCCTGACACTCGGGGCGCAGGCAGTGCACTTCATCGAGAAACAGCACACCGCCCTCCGCAGCCTTAATCATTCCGATATTATCGCTCTCTGCACCGGTAAAGGCGCCTTTTTTATACCCGAACAAATTAGCTGTTATCAGCTCTGGATTGTTCGCATATTCACTGCAGTTGACATGGATGAATTCACCGCCCTGTATGATTTTATGGTGAACACCATATTCATACATCAAAGCCGCAATACTGCTCTTTCCTGTTCCTGTCGGGCCGTACAGCAGAGTAGGCAGTCCATGGGGCGGATAAGAGATACTCGCCTTGCATTTATCCACAACATCGCGCAGCGAGCCCTTCTGTCCAATCAGCTTCTGAAAATCGGATTTATCCTGTACCTGAATCATTTTTCTAAGCTCGTCAAAGGATGTAAGCAGTGATTTATCAACACGAATCTGAAATTTTTCCTCCAGAGCTTCTCTGTCGATAAAGACAACCGGACGTGTGTTTACTTTGATAAAGGTTCCGTCATTATAATAGTCATTCAGATACTGACAGATCCAGTTTCTGCTTAGTCCCAGCTGGGTTCCAAGCTGAGAGGCATTATTCAGCTTATATTTTTCATTTATGGTGTTTTCTTTCACAAGAGTTCGCAATCTATCTTCCATTATGTTTACAGCTCCTTAAATGACAACAGTGTATGTCCGTTCAAAAATTCTTTTACTTCCCCCTCACAAAGCATAGCGGCATCCAGACAGCGGTTGATTTGCAAAGACGATTTGCATAGGACATCATAATCCACAAAGCCGGGATGGAATACGATTAGACTGATCCGATCACTGCTGTACTGTAGATAGGATTTAAAAAATTCCACAAAGGGAAGCTTCAGCTTATAAAAATCTTCATTTGTAAAATCCTTCTGAATGCCTTCCCAGCGGGGATCCTCTTTATGTCCCTGTATATGAATACCATAGGCATCCGCTGCATCACTGATTGCTTTTTCAGATGTCGGCGTACATACCGCATGCGCATCAATATAATCCGGCAGTTTTCCACACAGGGAGATAAATCGCTCAATCTGTGCCTCCACCTCACGCCGGGTATCCTCATAAACAAAGCCGTCAATGCCCTTGCGCATTTCATTTCTTCTTAAGCGGGAGGATAAAAGCTGTCCCTGTTTATCCACAAGGGATGGTATCTGCTCTGTTCTTGCACAGGGAGTTCCCAAAATCAGATTCACATGCAGACCCAGAGCTACATCCTCATCTTTTATCAAGTGAAAGGCATGCTCTGCATAGGGCATATTGCTCATCAATCCTATGTTTTTCACAAGTCCTCCGCGATACGCTTTCATAACACCATAATTTACTGCCTCACTGAAGCCGAAATCATCAGCACGTATTATCAGTTTCATCATAAACACCTACTTATCTATTATAAAAATAACGCAATTTTAACAGGATGTAAACGGAAAGGAGATGGTTAGATATAGAAAAAACCTGTTTAGTGTTAAGACAGCAGCCTAACAGTGTCACCAAAGGCTGAAATAGTGTCTTTCCATATGGATGTTACTACTGTTTAAAGAGTGCATATGTTTCATTTACTATTATCATAGTATAATAAATCAGCGATAAAAGTATATATCAGCGATAAAATTTAGTAAAGTATTGATAAGCTATCGGATGAAAAGAATAGCATTTCACAGTTGAAAGAAAGTATACAATTTTCAGAATTTCAAGAAATTCTTACAGGGATAAGAAAGAGCAGTAACGAGTGCTTATCCAAATCATTGCAGGAACATATCCTTCATTTTTCTCACGCCTGACGATACGTATTATATAAGGTATCTATGGAAATAAACGTGGTAATTGTTGGCTAGACATTATCCATCTAAATATCCTACAAAGAATAATTAAGGTATTGTAAACAAAGGAATATATATTAAATTTCTCATGTATAATAATATTAAAACGAAGATAATGTAAAAAAGAGATATCATAGTTGTATTCATACATACCATAGCTATGAAATCCCTTTTTTTGTATATGCCTACGAAAGAATTACTTCTCACACATTTCCTTTTTTTATTTGCGTTCCTATAAGGACACTCAGTCTTCCTTTTGTAATGTATAAGGCTGTTCTTTATGAAAATAAATACTTGATGCCGATAATACAACCAGAAACAGCAGTCCGGTTTGTACCCAGTATACGGTATAATCCAGGATACCGTGAATCAGTACGGTAAGGATAAACGCACATATCAGCGAAAACAGCCGCAAATCGATCCGGCGTTTGAACAGCAGATAAACTTCCTTTAAATTCCCTGCAAAATAAACTCCAGCCAGAAGAACACCGATAATACCATGACTCAATATGGGATCCAGATACACACTGTGCGCATGCTGTGTCGGATGTCCGTGATACTGCTTATAAATATGGAAATAGGTTAATGGTCCCTCTCCTAAAAGCGGATGTGCCTGTATTCCCTTAATTGCGGTTTCCCAGATATTGCTGCGCTTTGCGAAATCCTGGAAAATGGTAGCCCGCTGCATCAGCTTTGGCTCCAGCAGAACGAGCAAACCGGCACCTCCGATTCCCGCCATGGATGCGGTGAAATAGCCATACCGTTTATTTATAAGAAACATAAACGGTATCGTTACAACGAAAGGAATCCAAGCTGTTCTTGAGCCGCTCAGATATAAGGCAAATAGATTACAGACGATAGTCACAACATAAAATATGACGCGATGCATTGTTTTTACCTGCATCATTTTATAAACACAAATCAAAACGATGAATTCAATCATCATGGCATAGTAATTAGCATTGAAAAATGTAGAATTTATCCGGTCCTTGGGACTGTTTTCCACCTTCAACTGAAGAAAGCTGTAATTGAGACGGTCAATGATTCTGCAATATTCCATCATCGCCCAGGCAAAGCAGAATAAGGATATAATACAGCATGCATCCATCAGCAGCTCAAATAAGCGCTTGTTAATGACTGTACGGAAATAGAAAATAAACAGCATCAGCAGCAGGATACCGATACCGCAGACTCCTCCCAGTATGTTGCCACTGAAAAAAGCCACCGCCGATGTTAAAATACAGAATACAATCATGAATCCTGATTTTGGCACAGCCTGTATGATTCCCTTCATCCTTCCTGTTGCACACAGGTAGAGAAGTACACCGGCAATCGCCAGCAATGGGAATTCAAACGGCAGAAATATGGAACACACGACAAACATAATAATATACTCATCAAGTGTGAAGTTATCGAGTTTACGGTGCAGAAAAGCGGATATTTTCTCCATCTGGTTCCCTCCATTCCTAAACAAAGTAAACCTATTATAGCATTGCGGCAAAAAAATGACAATTTAATAATGAATACCTTACAAAACTGGTAGAGAAAACTGTTATGCTGTAGCGTAGAAGTAAGAAGGTATAAGCTATAAAGAGAACCTGTAAAAGGTCTGTATCTGTATCCAATAGAAAAGGATGATACCTGCCTTGGATTTTGAAGTGTTCCTAGCAGTAGCTGATCGCTGTAGAAAACCGGCATTGCGCCGGTTAATTATAAGCATTCAGTTTTGTCGTTGTATCCGCGATCTTGGTTTCCAGCTCTGTTTTCCTACTCTCCAGTGACGAAATGCTGCTTTCAGCAGTACTCTTTTTCTGTTCGGCTGCCTGAGCCTTTGTATTGTAATCTTCATTCGCTGTATTACTTTTCTGCAGTGCTTCATTATAATCAGAAACGCCATACTTTGCACAGGCATCGTTATATGCCTTTAAAGCTGCTTCATATTTTGCGGCATCAAACTTAGCTTTTTCTTCCGGATCCGTACTGTCTCTATACTTGGCCTGCTCATTTACCGGATTCAGCAAAGTCCCAATTTCCTCCGCCTGTGTTTTTAACAGCACTGCATTATTCAGCAGCTCTTTATATGAATCCAATTCGCTCTGCGCCGCAGTCTTATCTTTTTTAGCCGCCGCAAGCTCTTTATTCACCTCATCCAGCTGCGATTCATACTGATCAAGCTGTTTCTGAAGCTGTGCTGCTTCTGCCTGATTTGTCTGGATTTCATTCTTCTTATCATCATCGCTGTCATTCGGTGTCGTATTGGTTTCCGTTTTTCCATTATTCTTATCCGTCGTGTCTGTTTTATTCTTATCTGTAACTTTATCCTTATCATCACTTCCGCCCAGGAAATTTGACAATGCGTATTTCACACCGAAGAATGCTCCTGCAATAATACAGATGCCTACAATACCGATAATCACATAGGTAATAATTTTATTCATTTTTGTGCTTTTATCAGAATCGTCTTCTTCCTCGTCATCTTCATCATCCTGACGCATATTCCGCTTTGCTTCTTCCTTACGCTGTTTTTTCTCTTTTATCCGTGCAAGCAGATTATCGTCATCATCCTCTTCATAGATATCTTCCTCAGCTTCATCCACTTCCTCATCACTGTCATCATATTCCTGCACATCCTCTGCATGAAAAACCGCAGTTTGATCCTCACCGAAAATCTGCGTCTGATCTGCTGAGGAAGCTTTGGTCTTATTATTCATAATAACCAGTGTCTTATCATAAGCAGGCGCATCATCAAAGCCCACCCTTGTTTTATCAAGCTGTGTATCGTCAACCCGTATATCAGGAATACCTCCCTGCTTTTGTGTATCCGTTCGTTTAAATGACCCCGTATCACTGATGTTATCAAAGATACTGCCTTGTGAAGTCTCCTGCTGTCGGGAAGCATACATCCTTTTTTCTTCTTCCTTCTGCTTTTTCAGTTCTTCAATTTTCTTTCTTAATTCATTATCCTGACTGTATTCATTGATCATACCGGACAGATCAACATCCTCATCCGTTGTATTCATTCTTCTTTTATCATCCATATTTAAACCTCCAGCGTCATTGTATTATTGTATCGAATGTATGTGAACCGTTTTGTCGATTTTCCTTATTTTAATGAAAGAGTGCCCATAGCTCTACTACGAACACTCCGATCGAATTTCTGCTTCTCAAAGGAGGAGAGAGAAATTTCGCTACGTAAGTCACATATCCTTTTTTCATTGGCTAGATGAAAATATGCAATCTTACGGCATAATTATAACACCGAATCCCACAAACTGTCATTTTAAATCTTAAAATTAACTTAATTTTACATATTTTAAGGAAAGGCCTCTTTCATCCGGAAAATCAGAATCTTTTCAGCAACCAAACATAAGAAAAAAGCAGCGATCCAGCTGCTTATGCGTGCTTTACCCGATCATGCTCCTCGGCGCGTTTTCCGTTATTAAAGCGGTCAACTGTTCCAACAAGATATCCGGTAATACGTCTGATTTTTTCAAAGCCCTCCGGCTGTAAATGATACCCAAGACCGACTTCCTCTCCGTCAAAGCTCAATTCAACAGAGGAGATTTCCTTTTTCGGATTATTTTTGCGAATGTAGCTGATATAGGCGCGTGCCTCTTTTTCATTTACCCTTTCATTTGACTGAATTTCAATTCCATCTACCATAATCTGATATTCCATATGTGTATCCTCCTTATAACGATTATCCTTATTATATCCAAGTCGCTGTTTACTTACAATCATAACGCCTGTGAAGTTCTTTCGTTAAATCATCGATATATAATTTCTGCAGCTTCTTCAAATCCCACGCTATTCCCGCAACAAGCCGCATCACAGGATGATGGATTTCTATCTTTTCCTCCAGAACTAGCAAACAGCCGCCATCCGCAAGACTCTGCAGCCGCCCTGACCAGTCCCCGGAAAACCGTTTGTTTTCCATATGGAAGGCATATAATGAATTCTGCTTTTTTTCTGTAATCGTAAACATGGTTTCATTTCCATTCGGATAGATTTCCCGAAAGGTCAGCGCATCTACTGTTTCTATACGCTTTATATCACTTCTCCATGCATACTGCGTAAGATCCGTCATTACCTCCCAGACTGCCGCAGAATCAAAGGGCAGCTCACAACGCCAGGTTGAGCTTTTCATCATGCCCCTCCATTGCGTACCATTTTTATTTTATTAAATGGAAACAGCACATACACATCCTTACCGCGAATATCCTCCCGCTTGAATGTACCAACACGACGGGAATCATAGGAAACAACACGATTATCCCCCATCAGGAAATATTCATCGTCCTTCAGAGTGCGCTTTTCAAAATCCTCTGTAAAATTATTGCCGTGACTGCGAATCTGTTTTGCATAGGAATTATTCAAATACGGCTCATCGAGCGGCAGGCCGTTTACATACACCACATCATCCTTTGCATAGATGGTATCTCCCGGCAAGCCGATGACGCGCTTTACCCAGTTTTCATCCTTTTCTTCATTATAAACAACGACAACATCAAACCGTTTAATGTCCTGAAATTTTGCACTGAACACATTCATGAGGCCAATTTCTCCATCCTCCAGCGTAGGATACATGCTTCTTCCATCCACACGTACCGGCTTGATGACAAAGGTCGTCAGCAGGAAAATGCAGACAAAGCAAATAACAAATGTCTTAACAAGATCCAGCAGCTCATATTTTAGCCCTTTTTTCTCTTCCTTTTTCTTTTTCGGCTTTATGTTTTCCGTTCCATCAATCACTGCCTGAAACGTTTCTTCCTTATGTTCTTTTTGATCCATAATGCACTCCTTCCTTAACAGCATGGTTTAATTATAGCACTGCTTTTTTAAAACGAAACTCTTTTTTTCAAATGTTAAGAAAACCTTTTGTTGAGGAGATATCACATTTTACAAAAAGGTAAACATTTTCAATCTTTTCAGTATAAAAAAAGAAAACGGAGAACTGTTTGAACTGCCCCTATATATCCGTTATAATAAATATAGACAAAGAACACATTACAGCTTCATACTATACGGAAATGAGGTGCCGCCCATGTCTGAAAAAGATCGTTTCTGGAATTGTCTGGATAATTGCCGCAACATATTGGACTCTCTGCCAAATCCTGTGATTGTTACAGATATGGACAAAATTGTACGCTATATCAATAAAGCAGCAAGAGCGATCGTTCCCTCACCCTGTGAGAATTTACTGAACCAGCCCTGCTGTAATTTTAACACCCCCTATTGCCATACAGAGAACTGCTGTATTGAACGCTTTCTGCGCAATGAGAAGGGGGCCATACAATACGGGCCGGATGATCTCATAAACCGCGTGGATATCTCCTATCTCACGGATGAGGAGGGCAATCATATCGGCTATATCAATGTATCTACAGATGTGCGGGAGCTGATTGAGGTACAGCGACAGCTGAAGATCAGTCAGGAGCGCTATGAGATTGCATTGCAGCAGGCACGCACAGCCCTATGGGAATATGATATAAAGGAACGCACCATTCAGCGTATCGATGCAATACACGGACAGTTTTCCGAAATCTTTCCAAATGAAGGAATCATATGCGATGTTCCAGACTCTTTGATTGAACAGGGCATTGTCTACAGGGATTCCATCGAGGAAATCGAAAGCATGTATGCCCAGTTAAAGGAGGGCTTAAAAAAGGTTTCCGGACAGCTGCATATGCGCAATATGAAGGGGGAGGAGCGATGGGTTGAAATCAGCTGTACGACTATTTATGATGAAACGGGAAGAGCTATAAAAGCAATCGGCATATCAAAAGATATTACAGAACAGAAGCAGCTGGAATACAGTTACCGGAATGAGCGGGAGCTCCAGGAGGCAGTATCCACCGGATTCCTGAGTGTTTTTGAAGTAAATGTCACAAAGAACTGTGTCATCCTGATTGACAAGCATGCAAAGGGAAAGCTGCATAAGCCGTTATCTGAAATTACATATGATGAAATACTGGAGGCTACGCTGCAAAAGGTACATCCCGATACACAAAAACGGGTTCATAACGCAATGAACCGCAATACGCTGTTAACGGAATATGCAAAGGGTGCGCGTGAACTTACAATCGAATATCAAAAGCTTGTAAATAATACATACCGCTGGATCAACGCCTCTGTTCACCTATTAAAAAAAGAAGAAAGCAGTGATCTGTTTGCCCGTATGTTTCTTAAAGATATCCATTCACAGAAGGAAAAGGAAGCAAGGCTGCAGGAGGAGGTTCAGATTGATGCACTGACAAACACCTTTAACCGCAAGGGATTCATTGATCACGTCAATACGCTCCTGAATCATAAGCCGGATATACAGTGTGCACTCATGATTCTGGATATTGATAATTTCAAGGAGGTGAATGATACCTTCGGACACCTCTATGGAGATGCTGTGCTTTCAGAAACTGCTAAGAAAATACAGCAATATTGCCGTGAGGATACATTGATTGGACGTCTTGGCGGAGATGAATTCATTGTCTTTTTTCCACAGTTAAGCAATGCAGAAGCAATTCAGCATATCGCAGAACGCCTGCAGCAGGCGCTGATGAATACATATACCTCAGGCAGTCATACGGTACGCACGAGTATTTCCATGGGAATTGCCTTTTATCCGGTACATGGAGTAACCTTTACTGAGCTGTATGATAAAGCAGATACAGCGATGTATCACTGTAAAAAGAATGGAAAAAATAAGTGGTCTGTCTATGATGAGAAAATGAAGCGCACACAGCAGATCATAGAGCGGCTGGAAGCTGATCCTGTAAATGATACGCAACTGAACAAGCCGTTTGAAGGCAATATCGGTGAATATATTTTCCGTATTCTGTATCGCAGGGATAAGATGGACGATACGACCATCCGTACGGTGCTTGAGCTGGTCGCAAGGCATTACGGTATGCAGTATTTCTATGTTATGGATTTTGACAGAGAAGGCCGCACCCTGTATCCGCTTCTTATCTGGGGTGAGCAGAATCAAAATCTGTATGCGGAATTAAAGGCTGAGGAACAAACGGCTGTGTTGAATTTCCTTGCGTCTGTCCATACGGAAACCGATCAGATATGGTTCATAGAAAATCGGGAACAGGACTGCTTTACCCGACTGCCTAAAGAAATTATGGAGAAATTGCATATGCAGGCACTGGCACATATGAGTGTACCGGTATCTATTCACCACGATGTATTGATCGGCTTTGCGGACTTGTGTGAGAGGCATAGCTTCAGCCGTGAGGAAAGAAATGACATTCGGACAGTATTTGAAGTTATCGTTACCTTCCTGCGTGATCAAAGGCAGCGCATACAGCAGAAAAAATATACGGATACGCTGCTCTCTCTATTAAACAATCTGGGTAATTCCGTATATGTTATCAATCCGCATACCTATGAGCTGATTTACTTCAATCAGAGTCTTCGTGAGGTATTTTGCGGCATTGAAACAGGAAAGATATGCTATCGGGTCTTTCGCTGCAAGGACACCCCATGCAGTGACTGTCCGATACAAAAGCTATCCCAGAATGCTTCATCCGCCACAGCTGATATTTTCAATGCAAAGCTGCAGGCTGTTATCAAAACCACGGCTGCCTATGTGGAATGGTACGATCATCAGAAATATGTACTCCTATCCTGTGTGGATGTTACAAAATACAACCGCTGATTTGTAAAAGCACAAAGCCTCCTTAGAAAATCACTTTTGACAGGAGGCTTTTTTGTATGCCTGTGAAATCTGATATTTCTATTTTTGTTTTCTTTCCTTTGATCCGGGAATATGTAAAATAGAACGATACTTCGCGATTCCCCTTCTTGAAACATACAAATCAAGCTCTTCCAGCATGACAACAAGATCCTGATCACGGTAGGGGCAATGCTTATCCTCTGTATCCACAAGCTTTTGTATTGCTTTCAGTATGGAATCTTTACTGCTTCCCTCCTTTGTCGCTGATACAAACAAATCCTTAACCGCATAAATTTCATTTTGGAAAACATAATACTTGTTCGACAGTGTCCGTGATACAGTGGATTCATGAAACCCTGTTTTCTTTGCAATATCCATCAATGTACAAGGCTGCAGCTCATCCATGTATAGAAAATGATTTCTCTGTATATGCACAAGCTCATTCACCATCATAAGCAATGTCCTGTTTCGTTTATGCAAATGGTCTATAAAATAATAGGCTTCATCAAAATATTCCCGCAGCTCCTTCATTTCTTCCTTCATTACCAGAAGCTCATCCTCAATCTGAAAATGTCCCAGCTGCTTTGGTATGATTTCTATTTCTCCATCCTGCGCCTGAATTTCAAAATCCGGTAAAGCTGGTGGTGGACACTCTGCCCCATAGGAACTGCATGGATATGGCTGGCATTCCTGTATTTCCTTCAGACAGGCATACACCTGTTCAAGAGATAAATGACAGGCGGCTGCAATCGCTTTATAGTCCTTGTGTATGATTTCCTTTGCATACTGTGTGAAAATCTTTTCTGCCGCATGCTTTCCTTTTCTCAGCAACTGTACCCGTATGCTATCCCTGCAGCCTTCTGCAGCAACACCGCACGGCTCAAACGACTGCAGCAGCTGAAGACTTTTTTGTATGACAGTTTCCTGTGTTTGCAGGAGCTGAGCATATTCATGTACCGAGGCCGTGAGGAATCCATTCTCATCGAGGGATTCAATCAGATAACTGCAGACAGTCTCGTTAAAAGCAGAACGGCAGGTATGCAGCTGCATATACAAATCGTCTTTGAGCGTTTGTTTCATGGAAACCGTTTCCTGCAGGAGCTGATGCATATCCGCAGACGGTGTGTATTCAATCACCGGATTCCGCTCTGCCAGTGCCTTTATGTACTCCAGCAAATCCTGCTTACTCATTTTTAAAATATCCAGTGAGTTTTTCATAGTCTGTGATAACTGCAGGGTCTGTGACAGCTTTTGTGTATAAATAAATTTATGCTCCAAAAGAATCCCTCCTCTCACCCATATTCTAGCAAGAATTGTGCCACAGAAGCTATGTAAATTTTAATCTTGACATTTATTTTCTTTGAAATTACTATTCTATCAAAGGGGTGATAGTGTGAAAGAGAAAATTCTCGCAATCATCAGAAGAAATTGTGAACAGCATTTGTTTGAACGTAATACGGCAGGGGAAATCAGTGAGGAGGTTCATGTGAGCCGAAATGAAGTTGCCGCAGCACTGCAAAATCTGACAAAACAGAAGAAGCTGATTAAAATTGAATCCAGACCACTGTATTTTTTAGACAGAGTGTATATGGAGCAGGAATACCAAACACAGATACCGGAAAGCAGCTATCCATCACTCGAGCTTCTTCTGGCATACTGCAAAAAGGAACCGCAGGATTTTGACAAGCTGATCGGTCATGACGGAAGTCTGGCTGAACTGATCCGCCAATGCAAGGCAACCATTGCGTATCCACCGGATGGACTTCCCCTGATGCTATATGGGCCGACAGGATCCGGTAAGAGTCTGATTGCAAGACTTGCATTTGAATATGCCAGAAACAAAGGATTACTGGCTGATCAGGGAAAATTCATTGCGGTAAACTGTAGTGAATATGCAAATAATCCGGAATTACTAACTGCCAATCTGTTTGGCTATGTCAAGGGTGCATTTACCGGTGCGGATCAGAACAAGGCAGGGCTCATTGAGCTGGCAAACGGCGGGGTCTTGTTTCTCGATGAAGTGCATAATCTCAAGGCGGAATGTCAGGAAAAGCTGTTTCAGTTCATGGATCGCGCCATCTATCACAGAGTAGGTGACAATGAAACCTGGTATACCTCAAGGGTTCGCCTGATCCTTGCGACAACCGAGCCGCCGGAAGAGGTATTACTGAAAACACTGCAGCGAAGAATCCCTATGACGATAACGGTTCCCGGCTTGAAGCAGCGGGGTGTACAGGAAAAGGTTCAGCTTTTATATGCAATGTTCAAGGAAGAAGAACAACGCCTGCATAAAACGATACTGCTTAGTACCAAGGTGTACAATATACTGCTTTCCCATGATTTTACAGGCAATATCGGCGGCTTAAAAAGCTGTGTGCAATCCTGCTGTATCAACTCCCTTTTTCAGGATAGCGATCATAAGGAAATGCAGATACAGCTCGTAAGCCTTCCTTCTCATATCCTCAATGATATCACTGAGAAAAGCTCTGTCTACACGACCTCTACAGAATATATACGTTTACAGGATCTTATGAGCTTTATTCATACAGACAAGGAAATCATACGGCTGAATGAGGAGCTGCTGAAGCACTTCGCTGCATTTGAACAGCATGAAATCGACGAGGAAGCCTATATCAGGAAATGCTGTCATGCTGTATGGAAATATTTTGATAACACGCTGCTTTCTGAATCACAGGCGCAGCAAAAAGATTTTTATCAAAGCGGCATACAGCATATCTTCGGGATCGTAAGCGGTCAGTATAAGCTGGCAATCAGCAATAACGATGTGTTATCTGTATGCAGCTATCTCAACGCATACACAAAGGACTATCACAGCTTTAGGAACTGGTCACTGAAGAACAGGGAGAAGACAGAATTGTTTCTCAGCTATATGAAAACACGATTCCCCAGAGAATACAGTCTTGCTTCAGAAATCGGAAATTATCTGACCTCCTATCTGGATATCGATATCCTGCCAATGACCATCATAACCTTTATCCTGTATTTCAAAAATCTGTTTAAGGATGAGCAGCACCAGAAACGCACCGGTGTCATACTGGCACATGGATTTTCCACAGCCAGCAGCATTGCGGATGCCGTTAATAAGTCCCTGGGAAGCTATGTATTCGATGCCATCGACATGCCGTTAAATGTGGATATGGGCTCCATACTGGATCAGCTGAATACCTATCTGAAAAAGCTGGGAGGTACGCAGGAGCTGTTTCTTCTCGTGGATATGGGAAGTCTGGAGGAAATATATAAGGGGCTTCATCTCAATAATGTTAACATTGGCATTATCAACAATATCAGCACAAAAGCAGCACTGGAAATCGGCATCGGCATGCTGCACAACCAGACGATGGAGGATATCTTTAAGCGTGTTGTGAGCGGTAATGTAACCAGCTATCATATTGAACGCAACAGACAGAAAAAACATGCAATTCTCTGTTCCTGTGCAAGTGGTATGGGTACAGCCGAAAAGCTGAAGCAGACAATCGAGGATTCTTTGCCGCTTCAAAGCGAAATCGCCGTCCTGGCATATGACTATAATGAATTGGTGGAAAAGGGAATGAACAGTACATTATTTGACAGCTACCATATCCTGTGCGTTATCGGAACACTGAATCCCAACATTGAACAGCTGTACTTTATACCGATTGAAGATTTGATTATCAATGATACGATCGACGGATTTGATCAATGTCTGGAAGATGTGATGACGAAGGAACAGCTGATCTGTTTTAAAAAGAACATCCTAAAAAACTTCTCCTTGTCCAATATCATGAACAGTCTCACCATATTGAATCCCAATAAGCTGCTGGAGCATATTGCAGATGCCATTGACAGATTGCAAACCATTCTTTCCGTACAGCTTGCCAACAATACCTGCTTTGGTTTATATGTACATATGAGCTGCCTGATTGAACGCCTGGTTATGAATAAGGGAATTGAGCTGTATCCGGATATGCTGGCGTTTGAAGAAAATCAAACAGCATTTATCGCACAGGTAAAAACCGCATTTACAGATGTGGAGCAATTTTACGGTGTTCAGATACCGGTCGCAGAAATCGGTTATGTATACGATTATGTAAAAAATGATTTGAATTATATAAAATTTCACTCATAAGTGTGCCCTGTGGCACACTTTTTGCTTGTATACCGATGAGACATGTAAGCAAAGAAAAAAAGAAAACAATACGCTCTGTGGCACAATCCTTGCTTGTATGCTGTTGAGCAGCAATGCCTTTAAAACCAGACTGTGTGGTACAGAATTTGCTTGTATGAAAATGAAAGGAGAATCAGCTTGAGAAAAATTACGATAGCTTCGCATGGTGAGTTTGCGAAGGGACTGAAGCATTCCATAGCTTTGATTGTTGGAAATCTCGCAGATGATATCAATACCTTCTGCCTGTATCCATCTCAAAGCCCAATGGATTTTAAGGAACAGATGGAGGAGGAGATCAAAAAGCATCCCGAAAACGAATATGTCTTTCTGTGTGATATCAAAGGAGGCAGTGTCCATACGGTATGTTCGCAGCTGTGCCGGTATGATAACGTCAAGGTATTCAGCGGCACGAATATGAATCTTGTTCTCGATCTGCTGTTATCCGGTACAGAAACAATTATGAATGAACAGAAGGAAATACTTTTAAAGCATGCAAGAGATGGAATAACACTTATGACCAGGGTTGATCTGGTCGAAAAAAAGGACGAGGAGTTCTAGGGAGGTAGAAGCATGATTAAGTGTTTAAGAGTTGACCACAGATTATTACACGGCCAGGTGGCATTTTCCTGGACAACAGCATTGGGTGCTGATTGCATTCTGATCGCAAATGATGATGTGATGAACGATGCTATGCGGAAAACGACAATCAAGCTGGCAAAGCCAAGCGGTGTCAAGCTGGTAATCAAGACGGTCGCAGATGCAATCGAGGCTTTAAACAGCGGTGTTACAGATAAATACAAGCTGTTCATTGTGGTGGAGTCCATTGAAGATGCCTATCAGATCGCCACAAATTGCCCGCAGGTGAAGGCTGTCAATCTGGGTGGTACCAAAGCAAGAGAGGGTACACGCAGCATTTCCCGGGCAGTGAATGTGAACCCGGATGAAGAAAAGAGAATACAGGAATTACTGGATGCCGGTATGGAAGTGGAAATCCGTATGATACCGGTAGATAAATCCATAGATGCCCGTACAGCATTACGTGAAGGAGGAGGTATAAAATGATACAGGCGATTTTATTGGGGATCATTGCATTTTTTGGAAACTGCGATTATGCACTGGGGACAAGCCTACTGAAAAATCCAATTGTTTTAGGGCCACTGGTCGGCTTTGTTCTGGGGGATGTCACAAAGGGAATCATCATCGGTAGTACGCTGGAGCTTGCGTTTATCGGCGCACAATCCATCGGAGCATTTGTACCGCCAAATGTAGTCGTCGGCGGTGTGCTTGGAACAGCCTTTGCCATTACAACCGGAAAAGGTGCAGAGGTGGCAGTAACACTTGCATATCCGATTGCCATTCTGGCCAGTATTTTTGAAAATCTGTTTATGTCCGCCATCTTCCCGCTGACCGGAACATGGGCTGATTCATATGCAGAAAAAGGAAACTATCGGGCGATTGAAATGATTCATATCGGTGACGGTATCGTACAGAGTCTGACATTCGGTCTGCTTGTGACCTTTGGTTTTCTGATTGGAAGCGGTCAGGTGGAAACCCTTGTTAATTCTATTCCTGCAGTTATTACAGACGGTCTGACGATTGCGACAGGTCTGCTTCCTGGTATGGGGTTTGCTATGCTGGCACAAATGACACTGAACAAGAAGGTTATCATGTTCTTTTTCCTGGGCTTCCTTCTTTCTGCCTATGTCGGTGTTCCGGTACTCGGGATTGCATTGCTTGGTGTGATTGCAGCGTTCCTGAAGGTTGACTTTTTCTCGGATACAGCAGTAGCTGTCGATGGAGGTGACGATGATGACTTCTAATACAAAGGAACTGATTACAAAAAAAGATTTGCATAAAATGTTCTGGCGATCCCTGCCTATGGAATTTTCCTGGCATTACGAACGGCAGATGCATATGGGATTTGAATTTATGATGATACCGGCATTACGTAAAATATATGAAAATGATCCGGAAAAATTCAATGACTCCCTGCAGCGGCATCTGGAATTTTTCAACACATCCATGTACTTCAGTACGTTTATTGCAGGTATCATCATATCCATGGAGGAAATGAATTCCAGACAATGCAATTTTGATACTGCTTCCATCAGCACCATGAAGGTTGCTTTAATGGGGCCACTTGCCGGTATCGGTGATTCTGTTTTCTTTGGTACGATTCGTATTCTGGCGATTGGTGTTGGAACCTCCTTAGCTGCACAGGGGAATATTCTCGGTACCATCCTATTTCTTCTGATTTTCAACATTCCTGCCTATGCTGTCCGCTATCTAGGTGCAATGAAGGGCTATGAGCTGGGGGCAAATTATCTTGAAAAAATACAGAAATCAGGCATGATGGATAAATTTATGCTTGCGGCATCTATTGTCGGTGTTATGGTCATCGGTGGAATGACAAAGGAATTGATTACCGTTAATACACCTATTTCCATCGGCTCCGGTGATGCAGCGACGGCAATCCAGGAAATTCTTGACGGAATCATGCCAGGTATGTTAAGTCTCGGTGTTATGGGTGTGTATTACTGGCTGCTGAAAAAGAAGGTCAATGTTATCGCGATGATTATTGGAACTGCCCTGTTTGGTATCTTCTGTGCATGGCTTGGTATCCTTGCCTGCTGATGACTGATGAAAAAATAAAAGGAGGTGACAGTTTTGGTTATTGATATGCATGTATCTCCGGCTTTTATAGAAGAGCTGAATTCCAGTGAGGAACAGCTGCAGTATTGCCGAAACCAGACAGGATTATATAAGACGGATACAGCCTCGATTTCTTATATGAAGACGATGTGCAGGGTTTCTGAAATCGAAAAGCTTTGTTTGCTTCCCCTTGATTTAAGTACCATCAACGGCGGTTTTCTCGGTACAAATGAACAGGTGGCAGACCTGGTGGAAAAAGAGCCTGATCTTTTTATTGGCTTTGCAAGTGTGGATCCGCATCGCATAGATGCCATTGACACAGCGATTCATGCATTTGAAAAGCTGCATCTGTCAGGACTTGTCCTGCATCCCGGACAACAGCATTTTTATCCAAACGATGAAGCGTTACACGAGCTTTATAAGGTATGTGAGAGTTACAATAAACCAATTATATTTCACAGCGGGATGTCTGCACGTCCGCAAACGATCAGTAAATACGCACAGCCTTTGTTATTTGAAGAGGTTGCCTTACAGCATCCTAAGCTGCGTATCTGCCTGACACATTTCGCCTGGCCATGGGTTCGTGAGGTATGCATGCTGATGCTGAAGTATAAAAATATATATACGGATACAGCCCTGCTGTATTTCGACAATCCGAAGGAATTTTATCACCAGTCCTTCTGTGTGGATATCGGAGAACACTGGATTGATCGCAGCTTACGGCATCAGATTATGTTTGGTTCCGATGAGCCGCGTCTGGAACAAAGACGTATGCTGGAAGCCTTAAAACAAATGGACTGGCGGGACAGTACAAAACAGCTCATATTTAAAGAAAATGCACTCGTCTTTTTAAAGGGAGGCGAATATCATGACTGAATACAGGGAGCTGACCTATGAAACACAGGCCTATAACGAGCTGCTTCCGATTGCTCAGGATATCAAAAGGCTGGTTGCGGAAAGCTGTATCCAACAGGGTGTACTTTATATTATTACAAAGCATACGACAACCGGCATCACAGTGAATGAAAATCTGGAATGTCTAAAGGATGATATCCTGCAAAGACTTGGTATGCTGTTTCCTGAGGACGATGCTTACTACCATGCCAGATTTCTTCAAAGCTATGGAGCTATGGCCGGTAATCCCACAGGACATTTAAAAGCAATGGTTACAGGAAATCATGCTGTATTTCCAATCGTTGATGGTGCCATTATGCTTGGTAAAGCACAGGAGATTTATTTAGCGGAATTCGACGGGCCGCAGATACGCGATGTAATGGTTACCATACAGGGCGAATAAACAAATATAAAATATAGAAAAGAGAGGGTTATAAACATGTACAATTTTGATAAAGAAGCATATTTCACAGACGCAAAGCTAACCTATGACACAAGAGGTGAAATTGAACGGGTTGCCGATGAGGTTAGCAAGCAGGGCTTTAAGAACATATTCTTTATTTCATCCGGTGGATCACTGGCAGTTATGCAGCCGATTCAATACCTGCTGCGTTCCAAATCAAGCATTCCAAGCTATTGTGAAATTGCATCAGAGGTAATACTGACAGATAATAAACAGCTGAATAAGGATTCCATCGTTATCACTTCAAGCAAATCAGGGACAACAACAGAAACTGTTGAGGCAATTGATTTCTGTAATAAGAAAGGGATTCGTGTCATTGCCTTTTGTGGGAAAGCTGATACACCGGTGGATCAGAAGGCTACGTATTCCATTATTGGTAAGGCTAAGGACGCAGTGGAATTTGAATATATCCAGCACTATCTGCTTGCCTTCCGTCTGCTGTATAACAATGGTGAATTTGATGCTTACGAAAAGCTAGCAGATCAGTTAGAGAAGCTGCCGGAAAACCTTGTTGCTGTAAAGGAAAAGTTTGAGCCTGTTGCCGCAAGCATTGCCGAAACCTATTACAATTCCAATATCCAGTACTGGATTGGCGGCGGTACGCTGGCACAGGAGATTTACCTTCATGCAATGTGCATTCTGGAAGAAATGCAGTGGATCAAAACAAAATCCATTAAAAGTGCTGAATTCTTCCATGGAACTCTGGAGGTAATTGAAAAGGATACTCCGGTATTCCTTGTGAAGGGTGTTGATGAAACACGACCGATTGACGAGCGTGTAGAGCGCCTGATTAAAAAGTTGAGCGATCATGCTGTTATCATAGATGTGGCAGATTATAAGTGTCCTGATATTGATGAAGCATTCTTTGATATCATTTCAACCTCCATTGTTACTACCATGCTGGATGAGCGTTTAGCAATTCATTATGAACGTGTGACTGGTCATGACCTGACGACCAGACGTTATTACCGTCAGTTTGCATATTAAAGAAGAGATAATTCAGGCTGAAAGCCATAGGAAAAGCAGGTAATTTTAATCGCCTGCTTTTATCTTTGTTATTAAAATGTGGTCAATTTTTTCATTGTTCATTTGACAGTAAAAGGTAGTTGAACCTTTTCAGCCATTCGTTGTGTTCGTTTAATTTTGAAAAAGAGAAGCTGAATATTGTATGCATTTTATTATGATATACAGCTTCCAGTTGTAAAGAATGCTGGAGCTCTTATTACGTGATATAACTATCGCTCCATCATACTGATGGATTCAATTCCTACACTTCCGCCTCTTACAACTTCAATATTCTTAAATTCTTCCTTCATCAATTTGATTACAGCATCATTCTTTGTCGCAGTCTGTACAAATTCCAAAAGCAGACTGTCTCTCCCGTAATCAATTACCTTTGCTTTGAAGGTCTGTGCAATCTGAAACAGCTCAGTTTTTTCCTGAAGTGTACAGTTTTGCACCTTTACATATAAAATTTCCTTCATTCTGACAAATATATCTGTAAAATCAATTACTTTAATAACCTCCACAAGGCGGTTAAGCTGTTTCTTAATCTGTTCAAATGTTTCATCATCACTAACGGTGGCAATCGTCATTCTCGAAATCGTCGGATCCTCTGTCGTCCCAACCGTCAGACTGTCCAGATTATAGGATTTGCCAGAAAAAAGACCGGATATTTTTGACAAAACACCAATTTGATTTTCCACATACAGCGATATCCACCGCTTCTTCATACCGTTCCCATTCATATGCTCTGTTCTCCTTTATATATTACATACATGCCTTAACAATCCATAATCATATTCTTCAGTGTACCGTTGGGTTGTATCATTGGATATACAAGATCCTCGGGATTGATAATGAATTCGATAATCACCGGCGTTTTCTTGCTCTGCATCGCTTCACGAAGAGCTGGCTCGATCTGTTCCTTTTCTGTCACACGAATACCCTTTGCCCCATAGCTTTCCGCAAGCTTCACGAAATCCGGTGTATATTCCGGACAGGAGACCTCTCCGCACTTATTACGACATGCGGCTCCGGAGCGTAAGCAGGTCATTGCATAGCGTTTTCCGTAAAACAGCTTTTGCCACTGCCGTACCATACCTAGATTATTATTATTGAAAATACAGGATATGATCGGAAGCTCCTCGAGGACAGCTGTCGCAAGCTCCTGAATATTCATCTGCATTCCGCCATCACCGGATATGGAAAGTACAGGGATGTCCGGATTTCCGATTTTTGCCCCTATGGCACCAGGCAGGCCATATCCCATCGTACCAAGACCACCGGACATCAGCATTCTCTTTTTACTGGTAAGCTCTAAAAACTGAGCAGTAAACATCTGATGCTGTCCAACATCGGTCACAACGATTAGCTCATCGAACATACGGTTAATCGTTTCTATAATATCCTGCGGTGTCAGATACGGCTTCTTTTTCATCATCAGCGGATGAGCAAGCTTCCATTGCTCTATCTGATCCAGCCATTTCTCCGTATTGTATTCTGTTACATATTCCAGCATTTTATCGATTGCTTCCTTGGCATCCGCAACAATCGGAATATCCACCTGTATATTTTTTGATATCGCTGCCGTATCAATGTCAATATGCACGATTTTCGCATTTGGCGCAAAGGAATGCAGTTTACCTGTGATGCGGTCATTAAACCGCGTGCCTATGGAAAACAGAAGATCACATTCATTGACGGCCATATTACACGCATAGGAGCCATGCATTCCGATATTACCGATATACAATGGATGAATGCTTGGGATAGCTCCTTTCCCCATAATCGTTGTCACAACCGGTATATTTGTTTTTTCAGCCAGCTTGGTAAAAGCATCGTTTGCCCGGGCGATATTAATACCGCCTCCAACTAGGAATAGCGGGCGCTTTGCCTTCCCCAGCATTTTAATTGCACGCTTCAGCTGACCGATATGTACTGCCGTATTCGGTTTATATCCACGGATATTCACCTTATCCGGATAATCTGCATCCCCCAGCTCCCCCATAACATCCTTTGGAAGATCAATCAGTACCGGGCCGGGCCTTCCGCTTGCGGCAATATAGAAAGCCTCTTTGATAATCCGTCCAAGATCCTCTCTGTTTCGCACAGTTACGCCATATTTTGTAATACTGCGTGTAATGCCGACAATATCAACCTCCTGAAATGCATCATTACCGATCAGGTTTCTTGCCACCTGACCGGTAAAACAAACAAGCGGAACACTGTCATAATAGGCAGTCGCCAACCCTGTAACCAGATTGGTAGCCCCTGGCCCGCTCGTTACCAGACAGACTCCCGTTTTGCCTGTGGAACGGGCATATGCATCCGCCTCATGTACGAGCGCAATTTCCTGCCGTGGAAGTATGATTTTTATGCGATCCTGCTTATATAATTCATCGCTTATATCAATCGTGCATGCGCCAGGATAGGCAAAGATTGTATCAACACCCTCTTCCTGAAGCGCTTTTACCAATAATTTGTTACCACTGATTTTCTTCATAAGCTGCCTCCCTCATATAATAATATCTGTATTCACATCGTATACAGGGAAAGAAATCATGTTGTTGCCATAACTAATCTTACCCACATACCTATTCTGTTCTTTTTATATTATAACAGAAAATGCATCGTTTCTGTCATGAAACCGCTTAAATTGACTCATGCTTTCCTTGAATATGAAAGAAAAACAGGAAATTACCGGAGTTAGAAAAATCCGCATTCCCTGCTTTATTCTTATGTTCTGCAGTATTAAGAGCTCAGGAGCATTTCCTGTTCTTCAGGATAAGCTGTTAATATGTTAATATTTCAATGCCATGCTCTGTAACAAGCAGGGTATGCTCCCACTGCGCGCTCAAAGAGCCATCCTCCGTATAGGATGTCCATCCATTGTCCTCGTCAATATACAGATGATAGTCTCCTGCATTGATCATTGGCTCAATTGTGAACACCATTCCCGGGGCAAGCACCATACCGCTTCCTGCCCTGCCGACATGACCGATGACAGGATCCTCATGAAACTCTTTTCCGACACCGTGCCCTGCAAAGTCTACAACCACACTGTATCCCTTACTGGTGGCATACTTATGAATGACAGCACCGATGTCCCCAACATGGCCCCATGGCTTCACAGCAGCAATACCGATATTCAGACATTCCTTTGTCACCTCTACAAGCCTTCTTGCTTCTTCACTGACCTCTCCAATCATAAACATACGGGAGGCATCCGAATAATATCCGTGAAAGATCGTAGACACATCGACATTAACGATATCGCCTTCCTGAAGGATAATGTTATCGTCCGGAATACCATGACAAACCTCATCATTGATTGAAGTACAGCAGCTTTTCGGAAATCCTTCATAATTTAATGGTGCTGGTATTGCGCCGTGGGATACCGTATAATCATAAACAAGACGGTCAATTTCTCCGGTACTCATACCAACGTGAATGTTCTTTGCTACATGGTCCAAAACCCCGGTATTGATATTGGCACTCTTTTTTATACCAATGATATCCGCTTTATTTTTGATCAGAGAACGATCCGGTATGATGTGTCCTTCTCTTGCCAGCTGTGCAAGCTTTTCATCAAATTTTTCATGACACTGTTTATATTTTTTTCCGCTACCGCACCAGCAACGGGTATTTCTATGCATTTCCATAATCTATACACCTCATTTCAACTTCTATAGTATAGCACTTATTGATACACTTTTCACATCAAAAGATGCAAAGGACACGAAATTTATAAGCAGAACGATGGTCCTGTAATTAGGATAACAGGTATTCGAAACATCTTTATTATATAGAATAATTACCATGTGAATAATTCCGTTTTCCCTTTTGCCTGTGTTCGCAGGCATGGTATAATACAGGCAAAGGAGCTGAGCTTATGAAACGTTTACCAATTGGTATAGAGAATTTCAAAGAATTGATAGATAAAAATTATTATTATGTTGATAAAACAGAGTTCATAAAAGATGTCTGCAATGAGAAGGTTGCTTTATATACCAGACCTCGGCGATTTCACCGAAATAGTGTCGATACCTTTGGTATCCGACAAGAGGCGCGCTAGTAGCGGGGAAAACGCTGAATATGAGTATGCTCTATTATTTCTTTTCTATTAAGGAAACAGAGAATGCATATCTTTTTCAGAACTTGAATATTTCAAAGGATACACAGCTACTGAAACATCAGAATCAATATCCGGTTATTTTTATAACCTTAAAAGATATGAAGAATAATTCTTTTCATAAGCAATTAGAAATGTATTCCCTTTTGATACAAAAGGTTATAAGGAAAAACAAAGAACTATTAACGAGCAAAGATATCGATGAATTTGACAAGGAGAGAATAATCAATCTGTATCGTGGAGTACACAATGAAGTTGATTTACAAAATGCTCTTGGGTTTATTTCTGATTGTCTTATGCAACATCATCATAAAAAAGTAATCCTATTGATTGACGAATATGATGTTCCGTTACAAAATGCCTATTTGAATGGGTATTATGATGAGATGGTGAATTTTCTCAGAAATGTATTCAGTGCAGCTTTTAAGACAAATGATGCGTTGGAAAAAGGGGTGCTCACAGGCTGTTTGAGAATCGCAAAAGAGAGTATTTTCACCGGTCTGAATAATTTTAGGGTGGTTTCTATTTTCGATGAAATCTCCAATCAGCGCTTTGGCTTTACGCAGCCAGAAATTGATACGATGCTGCAGGATTATCAGCTGAAGGATTACCAAAAGCAAATGAAGGAATGGTATGATGGTTATCAATTCGGTGGCTGTGATATCTACAACCCATGGAGTGCCTTGATGTATGTGGATAAATTAGCGAATACAAGCAGAAGGGAGCCGGAATCCTTCTGGGCGAATACAAGCGGCAATGATATCATTTATCGTTACATAAAAGAAGCGAACCCAAAAATGCGGGATGAATTTGATATTCTGGCAGCTGGAGGAATGATTGAAAAGGCAATTAAGGATGATATAACCTACAGGGAGATGGATCAGATCAGCAATGTATACAGCTTTTTGTTGTATACAGGCTACTTAAAGGCTATTCGCTGTCTGGATGAAGATAAGCGGATTTATCAGTTAATGATACCAAACAAGGAAATTAAGCGGGTGTTTCTGTCCATATTCAGTGAATGGTTTGATGAGCAGGTGGAGCACAGCGGCAATTCCTTTGTGGAGGCTCTGATGAAGGAAGATCTAATACAGGCAGCAGATATTCTTAACAATATCCTGTTTCAATCCATCAGTTATTTTGATTATGACGAAAAATTCTATCACGGTCTGTTAATAGGAATGCTGAGTGAATATCAAACAGTGTCCAATGGGGAAGCTGGACTTGGGAGATTTGACATAGCAATCCTTCCACTGAGCCGGATGTCTAGAGGTGTGATACTGGAATTGAAGGTCGCAAAGCAGGAGGAGGATTTGCAGAAGCTATCGGAAGAAGCTTGCAGGCAGATAAGAGACATGAAATATATTGAGGGCTTACAGAAGAAGGGATATGAGGATATCCTTGGATATGGCATTGCCTTTTATAAAAAGTCTTGCATCATTACAGCTTTATAAAATGAATCATGATTTGTTCATGCTATTTCTAGTAGATAGTGAGGTTCTTTATAGGTTGACATTATAAAAAGATTGCATAGATTGGCAATCTTTTTCATTGAGCTTACACATATATGTGAGGTTATACTGATAACCTTTTAACTGCTTCATAAGCTTTATACTGCTTCTGTTTCCTTTTTCAGTATTGCTTCCTCTGCTTTTTTATGTTCTTCCTGTTCCAGTTCCTTTCTTGCGAGCCGCTTGAAATCAGCATCTCTGGTCTTTCTCCTTGGAAGAAAATGTTTAGTAAAGGATCCCTTTCCACGTTTTTTTACATAGAAATACCCAAGGATAGAGAATGTTCCAGCGCCAATGAAATTAACCAGCAAGTCCTCCATGGTATCGATCAGTCCAATATCTAGGTAACCGTTGAATCCTAGCTCCTTACCATTCACCGCAACAGAATGAATGCCATCGATCGTAATCGGAATATTACTGTTGGTCGGGTCCAGCATGACAGTCGTAATACTTTGAACAATCGTATCCTTCTGCATATCTGTTCCCATAAAGGTATCCATACCAAACTCAAAAAACTCCCATACAACTCCAATCGTCATGGAAAAGCAAAACGCAACCAGCGTCATGAAAACCGGTGATAAACGAAATTGGAGACGGTCATCATTATTTAACAAATCCACCAGTGAGAAACCGATTGCAGCAGCCAGAAACCCGTTCAGCGTGTGCAGAATCGTATCCCACATAGGGAATAAAATATAGAAGGATTGTATTTCACCCAATATCTCTGCAGAAAAGATAAACAGCAGGATGATGATTTCCAATGCTGTCGGCAGTTCGATTTTCAGCTCCACTTGTAAAAAGCTGGGAACTATAAAAAGAATCAGTGTCAGCAGACATAAGAATACATTTTCAAAATTGCGATTAAAAATCTGAAGAATCATTACAACAATAACGAGTGCACGCAGTGTCAGATAAACAAGAAATGATTTTCTGTGTTCCTTAATTTCCATATCAATAGCTTTTTTCATGGTCTGATATTTTTTTCGCATAGAACACCTCCTGAATTTTTTATTACAATCATATATAATTCTGAAGGAAATTTCAACAATTCTTTTAAAATATCAGATAATTACCATGTTTTAATTCTACTCGATATGCTTTTGCACCAGAGATGAGAATGCAGGATAAGTTTCCGCCATGTATGGATACTCATCGATTGCAAGAATAACCTTTTCATTAACTTTTGTATCTATAAAGTCTAATATACCTTCTATGCTTTGAAAGGAAGGAATAGAGAGTCCTGGAAGATAATAATTCGTGACTGCATTTGATAAACCTCGAATATTACTTTTTAAATCAGATTCAACCGCCATCATATAGTAAATACTTTTTCTCCTTTACAAAATTCGTTTATGAGCGTTGATTTTCCAACTCTTCTCCTTCCATAAATAACAGCAAATTCAAAGGTATTACTGTTATACATTTCATCAAGTCTGTTTAACTCCTGTTTTCTTCCTATAAACATAATTGCCTCCATATATTACTAAGTTATGACTTAGTAAGTTATAACTTAGTAATATACCATGCTTTATGAATTGTCAATACAAAGAATATTCATAATCTTCCATAAATTATTATAGAAATTCATTCACATATGAAAGTTATTGATACTATATAATTCAATTCCATATCATATGGGTATTTTCTATGTGAGCAATCAAAGTATTTAGATAATCATAAAATATCCTGTTACGATTACCATAACAGGATATTTCCCTATAAGATTATTTGTTACTTTGCTTCATTTAAGTCCTGTTTCAATCCGGAAGAAACATATTGCTCTGCCTTCCATGCTTTATCTGCACATCCCAGAATTTTAATGAAATGCTTTGCTGTCTCCTTATATCCTTCTTGCAGCATCGGCATTAAGGCATAGATATTATTACCCTCCATACCGACCTCCTGTATTTTATTATATGCTCCGCGGAACAAGTCATTCGCTACATTTACTTTACTGATACCAAGACGGCATGCTGTTGCCAGATTCTCATCACCGGTACCGCTGCCACCATGTAACACCAATGGTACCGGAACTTTTTCTGCCAGCTCTTTCAAAAGATCAAGACGAAGCTTTGGCTTTCCTTTGTAAACACCATGTGCAGAACCGATGGCCACAGCTAGACAGTCAACGCCTGTCTCCTCCACATACCGCACTGCTTCATCCGGCTGCGTTAAGGCCGCAATTCCATCCACAGCATAATTCTCACCGACACCGACATGACCTAGCTCTGCCTCTACACCGACACCTGCAGCATGTGCAATTTTCACAAGCTCCTTCACCTGTGCAACATTTTCTGCATATGGAAGAGAGGAGCGATCCACCATGATTGTGTGAAAGCCGGCATGAATTCCTTTTACTGCATCCTCAAAGGTTGCACTGTGATCCAATATAAACGCTACCGGTACGCTCGCTTTTATCGCAAAATCATGAAGCATGCGGCCAAAATACTGCATATCCTTATTATGTCCCCAGCCACATAGCATGATCAAGGGGGCATTCATTTCCTCTGCTGCTTCCACGCATGCTCTCAATGAAAGCTCATCTACAGCTGACAATGCCGGTACTCCGTAATGTCCCTCTTTTGCCCGCTGCAGAATTTCTGCCATACTTACTAACATCTTATATTCCTCCTTATGTTAAAATGTGATAATAATTCGAAATGTATCCGGACGTATTGCTGCTTCAAATGCTTCCTGTGCCTGTTCGCACGGATATACTCCGGAAACCAGCTTTTCCGGGTCAATCAATCCTTTGCTTAACATATTGACCGCCCGCTGAAAGGAACGTACACTTGGACTTACTGCTCCTGTAATAACCGTTTCACTGGAATGCAGCCAGTTTGGACTGATTTCAATAGGCTTATCTGGATGCTGTGAGCTGTACATGACGCATCTTCCCAAGGGTGCCGTCATCTCGACAGCCTGCTTAGCCACGGCACTGATTGGGGTCGTGTTAAAGACAGCCTCGGCACCGATTCCATTCAGATTTTTTATGTAATCAACCGGATTTGTTTTCATCGGGTTGATAGTATCATCACATCCCAGCGTCTTTGCCAGAGCACGACGTTCAGCATCCGGCTCACTCATGATAACGCGTGCACCCGACAGCTTGGCACAGAGTACATGCAGCATGCCCATGATACCTCCACCTAACACTGCAACATCATCTCCAAGTGCAATCTGTCCACGTTCAATTGAGTTCAGCACACAAGCCAGTGGTTCGCTGAACACTGCTGCTGTATCGGAGAGTGATTCTGGCAGCAGATACGCCTGTGATGGATCAATGTTCAAATACTCTCCAAGCCCTCCTGTCCCTGGTATTTCCATTTCCTTATCAAATGGTGCATTGATATCAACGCACAGATTTTCTTCTCCATGACGACAGAAATAACATTTTCCGCAAACCTGAATCAAACGGGCTGTCAGCTTTTTTCCAATCGGAAACTCACGCTCATTTACGCCTTCCCCAATAGCCGCAATGCTTCCTACAATTTCATGTCCGCCAACAAACGGCAGCGGCATTTTGGATTCCCGTGTAAATACACGCTGTTCCCAGGTACATAATGCACATGCTTTAATATGCATCAGTATTTTGCCCGGCTTTACATCAAGACGCCGAACCTCTTTCACCTCAACCTTATGATCATCTGTAATTGCTACTACCTTCATTTTCTCATTCATATGCTGTCCTCCATTCTTTTCCATCATATAATTCCTGATACATTGCTTTTAATTCAGCCGCAGAGAAGGTCTTTGGTGCACACTGCACATTGGCATCCTGCATAGCCTGCTTCACATAGGTATCAATTTTACACATATAGGCTTCACGGTCGATACCGGCTGCCCGTAGGGTAATCGGCATATTTATATTGTGATACATCTCCCATATCCTTGCTATCAGACGCTCCTGTTTTTCCATAGAGGTCCCACAGATTCCCAACTGATCAGCCACTTCCTCATACAAAGGCTGCGGCAGCAGATGACACATCGTATACGGCAGAATAAGCCCGGTCATCAGTCCATGCGGCTTTCTGAAATCACCGCCGGCCTGATCCATTCCATGTGCCATACCGGTAATGGAGTTATTGATACATGCACCTGCAATCGTTGCACTCAAATGAATATCACGACGTGCATTCAAATCACCATTGCAGGAAGCCTCCAGCTGTTTAATTATCTGCACGGCTGCCTGAACACTCTGCATCCGTACCATATCCGAAGCCAGAACAGATATACCCGCCTCTAATGCGTGGGCAAGAGCATCACATCCGGAGAATGCAATGACGTGCTTGGGAAGACTGATCAACAGGTCATAATCAAGAATAGCTGTGCTTGGTATGATTTCATTGCTTAAAACCATACACTTTCTCTTCTCTGTATCCTTTACTACCGCACAGCCTGTTGTTTCAGAGCCTGTTCCACTGGTTGTAGGAATGGCAATTAGTTCCTTTTCCCTTGTGAATGATTCCACAGCATATGGGGCAAATGCCTGTTCCCATGTATAATCAGGGTATTCTGTAAACAGCCATAGCACCTTCGCACTATCCATAACAGAGCCACCTCCGATTGCCACAAATACATCCGGATCAAAGCGCTGCGCTTTTAGAATAGACGGTTCCAATAGCTCTGTAGTAGGCTCCTGCGGCATATTACACAGGACTTCATAATCGCAGTCCTTTAGAAGCTCATTGAATAGCTTTGTTTCAAGCTGTAATGCCTTCAGAACATTTTCATCGACAACCAAGCCGATTTTTTTATCCTTCCACCGCTGCAGTTCACGAATTGCACCATTTCCCATGATATACTTCGTTGTTTGGTATTGTTTAATCTCCATTTATTGCCTCCCTATACACTCAAAATTCCCGTTAATCCGCCAATCACACCAATAGCGATTATGACTAGCATTACCAAAACACTTGATTTCCCTGCTTTCAGCAGCTTATAGCAGCCCAGTGTCAGCAGCAGTGGAAGCATACTTGGAAGAATAGCATCAAATAGCTGCTCCTGCATGGAGAAGCTTCCCTCTGCCTGTGGTATGCTGATACCGCATTTCATAGTCACAAAATTAACAACCAATGCTCCCAGCACCATGCAACCCATAATACTCGCTGCGGATATCAAACGTTTAATAACACCATTCTCAAGCATGCTGAGAATTGCATCTGAACCTTTACGATATCCCAGTAAAAAGCCAAAGCGTGATATGCCGAATACAATAACTGCCATAACCAATGAGAATACTAGAGGAATGACCCAGTTACCACCTTTTGCAAAATCTACAGCGAATGCAATAAGCAAGGGGAGAATGACACCCTGTATCAGGGTATCACCAATACCCGAAAGCGGCCCCATCAATCCGGTTTTAATTGAGGTGATTGCATCATTATCAAGTTCAGCTCCCAATGCCTTCTGTTCTTCCATTGCCAGAACCAGGCCAACAATCGATGATCCCAGACAAGGCTCACAATTAAAGAAGCTGGTATGACGCTGCATAGCCTCTATACGTAAATCCTTATTATCCTTGTAAAACCTTCGAAAGGCCGGTGTCATAGCATGAAGAAAGCCGATTCCCATCATACTCTCATAATTGTAGCAGGCCTGATTATTGAACAGCCATAGCAACCAGGCTCTATTAACCTCTTTACTGGTAAGCAGGGTTTTCTTTTCCATAGTTTCACTCATGCCGCATTACCTCCTGTACTCTCTTTTTTCTGTGTATAGACGATTGCAATACAAAGGGATATAAATCCAATCGCAATCATACTCAATCCCGAATATACAGAAATCAAGAACCCGATGAAGAAAAAGATTTTTGCTTCTCCTTTGAAAATATACATCAGAGTCAGACCAATACCAAGAGCAGGCATCATCCCTCCAATAATCATAAGGATGTTTAAAACAGTCCCACCTAAAGCATCAATAATACCCTGAATATAGCTGGCTCCGAAATAGCATGCCAGCATACACGGAACAAAGGTAAGCACAAACAGCATTAACTGCGGCAATAATACAGAAGGAATCCAAACCTTTCCTGCCTCGCCTTTTTCCGCTAAATGATCTGCCATATGTGCAAATACGGAATCCAGTGTCAGACGTCCGAACCACAATAAGGTACCGATCAATCCAATCGGAACAGCAATCGCCAGAGCAGCTTCCGTATCCAATCCTCCTGTTATACCCAAAGCGGCTCCCAAAATCCCAGCCAGACACATATCTCCGGGTAAAGCACCACCTGCTGATATAAACCCGACATACATCAGGTTTATGGTAGCTCCTATCATGGTTCCCTGTGCGGGATCACCAAGAATCATCCCTGTCAGGCAACCACTTATCAAAGGTCTGTAGACGGAATAATAACCAACCGGTCCTGCAATGATCGAGCTATTCCCCAAATAATAAATAATCCCCAGTAAAACAGCCTGTAAAATACTCATAAATACCTCTCCTTTCCTATCCGCTTATCATTTTACCAACATCACTTGGTGACTCATTCGGTACCAACTGATAATACATCGGGATATGCTTATTCATGATGCGCTGCATACACTCTATTTCCTCTTCACTTGCTGATACATTGCGATTAAATTTTCTGCGGCCTGACTTTGCCCCCATTCCTCCAAGAATAACTTTATCCAGCAGAATTCCTTCATCAATTAAAGCCTCAACCACCTGTGGTGTCTTAACCAAAATGATTATTCGTTCTTTATCCTTAGCCTCCCTTTTCAACTCACACACTCCGTTTGCTATATTGTATATATCAATACGAATATCGGAAGGTGCTGCTGCTTTAATGATTTTCTGCAAAAAAACATCCTTCACCAATGCCTCATCAATTATTACGATCCGATTACCCTCAGTCTGCTTTACCCATGCTGTAACAACCTGTCCATGTATAAGACGGTCATCAATACGGCATAACACAATATGTTTCATGTTTAATCCTCCTTCAGCATTTCATTAACATGAATGAGCGTTTTCATTCCCTCTGACATTATGTGTACTATCAGCGACTTCAGCTCCAATTGCATTCTTGAACAGAGAATCTCCAGTAAAATGGGAAGATTGATTCCTGTCAGGTGTTCAAATGTGTGATCCTTCATCAATGACGCTGTAACATTAAACGGACTTCCTGAGCGCATATCTGTTAGAATCAGTATTTCACTTCCTTTTCGTGTACAGCTAATTGCCTGCAAAATAGACTCTCTCAGCTGTTCAACGCTTTCACCTAAATAGAAGCCGAATGCCTGTACATTTTCCTGTTCCCCCATAATGAGTTCACTGCTTGCCAGCATCGCTTTTCCATATTCGCCATGTGTAACGATTATGATATCAATCATATACAGCTTCCTCCTTTTCCTTTCTGATGTCATCTTATCATCGTCCCTTTTGAGTGGTCAAAAAAGTTCCTATTTCAACACACTCAGGAAAGCGTGTGAAGAAAAAAGAACGGATTTACAAGCTTTTAATCCAATGATTTCCAGCGAAAACATACATTACATGTATATTTTTCAAAAAGCAGACACACTTTTAGACTTTTATATGCATTTTTATTCTTACTGTGTTATTATGAAGAAGAAAATTACACAAAAAAAACTGAAGAGGGAGTGATTTTATGAGCAAACGTAAAGAACTAATTCTGAAAGCAATTTATGCGCATACCTTAGAATGTCTGGAAGACAAGCAGTATGATAAGCTTGGAATGGATGCCTCCTCTTTGGCGATGGATCTGCAGCTGGACCGCTCAAATGTATCCAGAGATCTCAACCTCCTGCATCAGGAAGGCAGACTGATAAAGCTCAACGGTAGACCCACACTATATGTTTCACGCCAGCTTTTAATGAAGTATTTTCCTGAGCAGAATATTCCAGCCGTTCTTTCCAAGGATCAGCAGCTGAACGATTTTCTTACAAAGCAGCAGCGTCAGATTAAACATATGCAGTTGAAAGAATCGCTAGATACATTGATTGGAAAAAACATTGGTGAGAGTATGTATGAGCCGATTCAAAAAGCTAAAGCAGCAATGAATTACCCATATAGCGGTTTAAATACCATCATAGAGGGACAGGAGGGAACTAATCGTAAGAGCTTCGCACAGCTCATGTTTTTATATGGAAAACAGAATGACCGCTTTTCCTCCTTTCATTCTCCGATTATTGCAGATTGTAGCCTTTTAAAAAATTATTCTATTCATGATTTGGATATGTATTTATTTGGAAAAATCATCGACAGCCGTCTGCGTCACGGTCTTGTGGAAAAGGCTAAGCAGGGGATGCTCATACTGCTTCAGTTCGATCAGCTCCCCGATTTAATAAAGATTAAGATATGCAACGCCATAACAGAAGCACAATACCATCCACTTAATGCTGTCAATCGTAGATTTTCATTTCAATGCCAGGTGATTATCACTACCTCCTCTTCCGAATTAAAGGAGGAGTCCATGATTCGTCGCTGTTTTCCAACACTTATTTCTTTGCCTTCGCTACAACAGCGTACTCTAGAAGAAATCGTAATGCTGGTTCTCAATCAATTTCAAGAGGAGGCTTATTTCATTAAACGTGCCATTCGAATATCTAAGGGTATTTTGAGTTGCTTTGCAATGTCCTCCTATAAGGGAAACCTGCCGCATTTAAAAGCCGAAATACGCAGTGCATGTGCAAATGCCTATACCCGTTTGATAAAAGAATCCCCCTTATGTATCACTTTGGATTTCGCCGATATATCAAATACGGTGCTATCCGATATTTATGATGTAAATGAACGTTATCAGCAGTTGAATACTATTTTAGCTTTATTCGCACATAATGATTTTTATTTTTCCACGGTGAAAGAAAATGAAGAATTACAGATGCTCTATCATATCAATGAGGAAATGAATCAGAAAAAAACGATTTCTATAAATAATGCAAAGAGCGAAATCGTAAATCAGTGTTTAAATGATATGAATGCATTTATGAATGTTCATCTGAACACCATACGCTCTATTTTATTAAAGGATATTTATGATTTGTTATATCCTGTCTTACAGGATAAGCCTATTTCACGAAATGAAAATATACTTTATGGAATGTTAAGCAAGCTTTCTGAGTTTATCTCTGCTTTCAAAGAAGATGCATATCAGGCGATTACAGATAATGGTTCTATCAACATTGCACGAAAAAAAGATTACCTGTTATTTGATGAGATACAAGAAGCTGTTTCTTCACGCTTCAATTATACTTTTACAAAATGGGAGCGTGATTATATTGCGACCTACATATATCTTTCCAGCCAATGGTTGCAGGAAAAGCAGGTACAGCTTCTAATCGTTACTGAAAATGGCCGTTCCAAAGAATATGCACGTTATCTGCATTCTCATGATTACGGAAACCAGATTCTATCTCTGGAGTTGGATACACAAGTATCTCATGATGCTCTGATATCCATTCTAGCAAAGCATGTACAGGATAATGATAAGGGAAAAGGTGTTTTGATCATTACGGATTGTAAGGATATCAAGCTGCTTGAGGAGGAAATACAGACTTTATCAAATTGCCATGTACGCATTGTCCCAGACCTTGACCTGCCACTCTTGTTAACACTGCTAAAACGAGCAAGCAGTATTGGAGCAACCTTTGATACCATTCTTCAAAAGGATAACAGTAATCTGAATGCCGAAATAGACACCAAGGACTCTGACAGTTATGCAATGCAATTGATTCAACAAATGGATGAAACTATTTTAAGTGATTCCCTTGTTTTTTTAAATCCCCGTAAATCCTCCCAAATACTTTATAAAACCTTAAATTCCATTACAAAGCAGCTTCAGCTTCCATATTCAGATAATCTGCTCATTAAATTTATTTTTCACTGTTCCTTTACCTTAGAACGATGTATAAAAAATGAACCACTTTCTTTTCCGAAGATGAAGGCATTCATAAATCGCAATCATTATATTTACAATATTATCGAGCGTAATTTTCATGAAGTTCAGGAGGTTTTTGACTGTACGATTCCTTCTTCTGAATTTTCATTTATCACTGAGATATTTCTTCCTTTATTCAAAGAATGATTTAAATTAAAATATTAGTTTTGCTGCATCCATGCTGCTAATGTAATTCCTTACTTAAATAATAAAAGCATGCATGTATGCATTTTCTATATGCTGCGTATTGAAACAATCATCGCAACAAAAAAAGACTTATATACAGCAGTGGATTAAATGATCTGACCAATGCTGTTATACGTCTTTTTCATTACTAATTAGCTTCACTCATAAAGCGTCGCATTTAATATCTGCATAATTTCCTTCTTATCCGTACTCCTTCTAAGCCGTTCAACCTGCTCTTGTTCCATACACACGAGCGCGATCTGAGAAAGCAACTGAATATGTACTCCATCTCTGCCTGCAATTCCAATCATGATATACACCTTTTCTCCATCAAAATCAACCCCCTCGGGAATCTGCAGTACTGATAAGCCAGATTCTAGAATATGCTGTTCACTATTAACAATCCCATGGGGAATAGCCACATGATTACCTACATAGACAGATACCAGACGTTCCCGTTCCATCATATCCTCAATATAAGCCGCCCTAACATACCCCTGCTTTACAAGTACCTCACCACATGCCTGTATGGCGCTCCAGCGATCTGCGTATGAAGCCTGCAATATGATATTATCCTCCTGTAAAATGGGCTTCCTCGTTTTTTTTGTATTCATTCGGATTTTTTCAAGGAATCCACAAGTCGATCATATGCTTCAGAATTCAACAGATTATTCACCGCATAGACTGCATTTTTCTTCCCGTTTGTCTCCAGTACATTTTTCACACGCGCTTCCAATGGCTTTGTTGTTACAATTAAATCTCCGGTCCTTGCAGTTTCACAGAGTGTCGCTACAGAGGAATGCATAACCTCTATATTCAGCATAGCCTTCTGGAGTTTGGTCTTCATGATAGATTCTCCCATGACACTTGATCCCATACCAGCATCGCATGCGTAAATAATTCTTTGTACAGCAGCACTACTCTGCTCTGTATCTATGACTACCTCACCTGCATTTGGCATATCGAATCCGTAGTCCAAATCAATAAGCTCTGTTTCATCCTCAGTTTTATCCATTTTTAAGATGAAGCCTGCTACAAACATAGAAACCACCATACCTGCGACATAGGAAATAATATTAACCAGCATAGCATCCTTCGGAGAAACAGATAGTAAGGCAAAGAAGCTACCTGGTGAAATTGGCGCTACAGTTCCACCTCCGAAAACCTGAATGATAAACAGAGAAACCATACTTCCTGCAATCTGTCCTAGAATAACAAGCGGTTTACTTAATACGAATGGATATACGACCTCACCGATACCACCAAAGAAGTTAATGAAGGCGGCACCAGGTGCTGCTTTTTTCGCAGTCCCCTTACCAAAGAAGGTAAACGCTAGTGCGATGCCTAATACACATCCGTTATTTGCTTCTATCATAAAAAGCAGAGATTTTCCCGCTTCCGCTGCCTGTTCCACACCCAAAGGAATCATAATACCATGATTCACAGCATTATTCAGGAATAATACCTTGGCAGGCTGTACAAATACAGCAATCAATGGAAGAAGCCCTTTATTGATTAGGAAATCAACAGCTGTACTTAAAATACCCAGCAAAAATTCAATAACTGGTACAAAGGCAAAGAAGCCCAGTACCATTAAACATACTCCTACAAGTCCCAGGGAAAAATTGTTGACCATCATTTCCATTCCCGGTTTTACTTTTCCCTCAAACAGCTTATCCACCTTTTTCAGAATCCATGCGGCCAATGGTCCCATGAGCATTGCCCCTGCAAGCATGTTGATATCAGCGCCTAGGATTACTCCCATCGTGGCAAATGCGCCGATAACACCACCACGCTTTTTGTGTACATTATACCCTCCTGTGTACGCGATCAGCAATGGCATCAGATATTTCATAGTCGGTGCTACCATCTGATTCATTGTTTCATTTGGCAGCCACCCCGTCGGTATGAATAATGCAGCTAATAATCCCCATCCAATAAAGACCCCAATATTCGGCATAACTTCTGCGCTTAGGAAAGCTCCCATTTTCTGAACTTTCACTTTCTTTGAAGTGTTCGTTTTCATAATTCCTCCATTTTTTCTATTTGTTAAGGATCTAATTCATTTAATTTTATAGTTATTGCAGATTTGCATGGCGATTGTTCATATATTGCGTTGAAATCTTTTTCTCTTCCTGAATACAGGATGTGATAGCATCTCCTATGATTAGTACCGCTTGTTCAAAGAGAGAGCCAGCATGCTGGGATGTTTGCACCTTGGTTTTTGCCGGTATACACAAATAGGTATCACTTATTTCTGGATTTTCGCTGAGTGAAGAAAACAGGATTACATGTGCATTCTGTTTCCTTGCTATTTCCATATGATTCATAGTCACCTTTGTTTTAGCACTTGATGATACCGCAATCAATACATCATCTTCCTGTATGGAAGGTGTAGCTGCATCCCCTGCTACATAAGCCGTGTATCCTAAATGCATAAAGCGGATGGCCAGTGCCTTGACCATGTTTCCGGATCGCCCCATTCCACTAAAGAAAATTCTATTCGCTGAAAGACAGGTGTTTACTACAGCTTGCAGCTGCTCCTCATCCAGTGCAGTCTGTATTTCACGCAGCTCATCCAGATTTGCCGCAATGTGTTTGCCTACATTCATATCAATTACCATTCTTATGTTTTACCGGATGGCCGCCAATCGTACCACGCAATGCTGCTATGCACTGCATAGATAGAGAATCCTCCTGCTGAGAACGAAATCTTGCCTGCAAGGCTGCTGAGATTGTAGGAGTAGGTACCTTCAGACGTGTTGCTTCTTCTACTGTCCATCTTCCCATACCGGAATCTGCAACATAATCCGCAACACCCTCTAGTGCAACATCCGGATGCAATGCCTCTATCACCTTTTCCAGGATATGTGAACGTATGGAACAGCCATTCTGATATGCCTGCAGACTGCCCAGTACATCCACATCAATTTCAGATGACATCAGCATTTCATAGCCCTCTGCATAGGCCTGCATAATCGCATATTCTACACCGTTATGTATGGTTTTCGCGTAATGTCCGGCAGCCGTACCACCACAATGAGCATAACCGCCGGGTGCTGCTAGAGAATCCAGAAACGGAAGCATACGTTCATAATTTTCTTTTGTCCCACCAATCAGCATACCGCAACCGTTTTTTGCGCCTGCTACACCTCCGCTGACACCGATATCCATAAAATGGATATTCTTTTCACTAAGGTATTCCGCTGTTTTCTTCGTATCGCGAAAATCAGAATTACCACCGTCGATGACCATATCGCCTTCCTTTAACAACTCAGAAAGCTCTCTGATAATAGTATTTGTAATGGCACCGGGTGGAGTCTGAAGCCATACGATACAAGGCTTTTCCAATCTTTTAACCAGCTGCTGCATACTTACTACCGCCTTAATTCCCCTCTTGGAAGCGCGTTCGCACGCCTCTTCACTGGCATCACAGCCAATTAGATCATGTCCATCGTCGACAGCTCTTGCGGCCATCTCCAGCCCCATTTTTCCTAAACCGATAAATCCGATTTGCATATACTTATTCTCCTTTTTTTCATCAGTCGTTATAATTCTTAAATTTTTTCATATTCGTGCTGATTTCTAAAAGCTTCTCTGCAACCGTGTCCTGCGACTGCATGCAGAAACCAACATATAGAACATCAACAAGACTGTATTCTGCGATTCTGGAGATCAGCGACTGTGGCTTATAACTGAAATTTCTCGACAGTGTATATAAGCAAACATCCGCAAGCTTTGTTAAAGGAGATTGAGAGAACTGCGTTATCGCAATGATTTTCATGTGATTTTCCTTTGCGACCTTTAAAGCGGCGTTCAATTCCGTATTAGCTCCCTCATTACTTACAACAATAATAGCATCCTTTTCATTTCCAACAGAGGAAACAACCGCCTGTGTGTGCACATCTGTAATCAGCTCCACCATCATGCCAATCCGCATAAACTTATGGTAGGCATCCTGTGCCACACTAGCTGAACCTCCAACACCTGTGAAGATTACTCTCCTTGCTTCTCGGATAATTCGAAAGGCTTCTTCCAAATCATCCTCGTGAATGATCTTCCCAATATCCTCAATCGTTTCAATGTTTTTCTGCAAAACCTTTTTTGAAACGGTAAGAATATCGTCTCCTTCTTCCACACGTACATACTGTGAGCTTTCACTGGCTTCCATATCCCTTGTAATAGCAAGCTTTAAGTCCTGTAGCTTGTCATAGCCCATTTTCTTTACAAAGCGGGTAATCGCCGCAATACTTGTCCCGATATCTTCTGAGATATCCGTTATGGACATACGTGTAAACTTATCAGGATGTTCCTTTAAATAGGATACAATCTTCTGATCAGATTTTGTCAATGCATCCTTCACATTTGTCAGTTGTTTCTCAAATAACGCCAATTTAGTTGTATTCATTTATTTTCTTCCCTCCAGAATAGCATCATCCTTCTTTCTGTTCGTGTAGCGCAGCCCGGGTAAGCGTTTACATGAATATCAGGAACAATTGTTCACACCATTATTGTAAATTATTATCATTTTTATGTCAATATTCTTTGATAATTATTTTCATAATTTGTGTTGTTTATCCCTGCAGAAAATCTTATAGAATAATAAAACATCCTTTTTATCCTACAATTAAAGGTGATTTTACAAATATGATCTTGTATATAATTATATCATGGATGAAATTGATTATCATAAAACAGTGATAATTATTTTCATTTTTTAAATATAAATGTATCAATATCTAAAAAGTTCGCGAAGGTACAACATGTATTCATATACATTAGTTAAAATTCTAAATAATAGAATTGTATAGTATGAAAAAAATACTAAAAAAACAAGAGCTTTCTAATCCATTACACAAAATAGATTATCCTCTTGTTTTATTATATAGTTAATTAAATGCATGATAAGCTTCTATGTGAAATCGAATGATATGCTGCTTACAAGACTATAATTCTTAATATCCAGAAATTTAGAACAACCCTTCAATATGTCCCTTTTCATCAATATCCATATTATTTGCCGCCGGCACCTTTGGCAATCCCGGCATTGTCAGAATCTTACCAGTCAGCGCTACCAGGAAGCCTGCCCCAAGGCTTGGACGCAGTTCACGAACGGTAATGGTGAAATCCTTTGGCGCTCCATACACCTTCGCATCATCGGACAGTGACATCTGTGTTTTTGCCATACAGATCGGCATCTTATCCCAGCCAAGGGAATTATACAATGCAATCTGCTCCTTCGCTTCCTCCGTAAATGCAACATCCTTTGCGCCATACACCTTTGTCGCAATAGCAGTGATTTTTTCCTCGATGCTTTCCTCAACATCATACAGCGGTGCATAGCTGTTTTCCTCAGCACAAAGCTCCACCAGCTGCTCTGCAAGATCAAGCGCACCTTCTCCGCCCTTTGCCCATACCTGGGAGAGACTCATTGGATGACCATGCTCCTTACACCAGGCTTGCAGCGCTTCCACTTCTGCCGGTGTATCACTCGCAAATTCATTGATTGCCACAATATAAGGCAAACCAAACTGCTTCACCGTGTCAATATGCTTCGCAAGATTTTCACAGCCTGCCAGCATCGCCTTCACATTTTCTTCCTTTAAATCCTCATAAGCTACATTTCCATGCTGCTTTAAAGCACGAATTGTCGCAACGATAACCACTGCATTGGGATTCAAGCCACCAAAACGACATTTGATATCAAGGAATTTTTCAGCGCCCAAATCTGCTCCAAAGCCAGCCTCTGTCACCGTGTAATCCGCAAGCTTCAGACAGGTTCTTGTCGCAAGAATAGAGTTACAGCCATGCGCAATATTGGCAAACGGGCCTCCGTGAATCAATACAGGATTATGTTCCAGCGTCTGTACCATATTCGGTTTGATTGCATCCTTCATAACCATCGCAAGTGCACCCTCAATACCAAGATTCTTCACATAAACCGGCTCTTTTTTAGAATTGAATGCCACCAGCATATTGCCAAGGCGCTCCTTTAAATCCATCAGTGATGTGGAAAGACAAAGAACTGCCATAACCTCACTGGCCACCGTAATATTGAAGCCGTCCACACGCTCCACACCATTTGCCTTCGGCCCCTGTCCAATTGTTATATGACGAAGTGTACGGTCATTCATATCCAGACAGCGTTTCCATGTAATATTATCAATATCGATATCCAGCTCATTTCCCTGATGGATATGATTATCCAGACATGCTGAAATCAGGTTGTTTGCCGTTGTGATTGCATGCATATCTCCGGTAAAATGCAAATTGATATCCTCCATAGGTACGACCTGTGCATATCCGCCTCCGGCTGCACCGCCCTTTAAACCGAATACCGGCCCCAGACTTGGCTCACGAAGTGCAATCATCGTCTTTTTTCCAAGCCGATTCAACGCATCTCCCAGACCAACCGTTGTCGTAGACTTTCCTTCCCCGGCCTTTGTCGGATTGATGGCAGTCACCAAGATCAGCTTTCCATCCTCCTTGTCCTCATTTCTATGCAGCAGATCAAGGGATACCTTAGCCTTATAATTTCCATAGTATTCCAGATCCTCTTCCCCTACACCGATTTTAGCCGCAATATCGCGGATATGCTCCATCTTACATTCCTGTGCAATTTCTAAATCTGTTTTAAACATGGCTGCCTCCTTTATATATGCCTATTCAGCATTACTATATTCAAATTCATACTACTTCTGTGGCGCTGAATTTATCTTTTATCAAAGCCACAGATCAAAATATTATATAATATATTATATGGTTTCGGTAATTTTACATTGCTCCATACCCTTCATATACAGAACACAAAATCCATACATGAAAACGTCTTACTTTTTCTTAAATTCAACGAATACGGGCTCTATTCCATATCCTTTTTACCGATATCGTTTCTGTAAAACAGTTTATCGCATTGAATCGTATGTACATCTGCATACGCCTTTGCATATGCTTCCTCCAAGGTATCCGCTGCAGCAGTAATACATAATACACGTCCGCCATCTGTTACAAGCTTTCCGTCTTTTTCTGCCGTCCCCATATGGAACACCATAGATTCTACATCATCGCAGCCTTCAATAACCGCATTCTTGGTACTGGATGCAGGATATCCCTCACTCGCCATAACTACGCCAAGTGTAACCTTTTTATCCCATTCAAGCTCTGTCTTCGAGTGATTCATAATATTTTCAATAACATCACAGAAATCTGTTTTCAGTCTTGGCAGAATTACCTCAGCCTCCGGATCACCAAAACGTGCATTGAATTCTATCGTCTTGATACCGTGTTTTGTCAGCATCAATCCACCATATAGAAAGCCGGTAAACGGATGCCCTTCCTTTACCATTGCCTTAGCCATTGGAATCATAACAGAGCTCATAGCCTCATCAATAATCTCTGGAGTGATCTTCTTCACAGGAGAATATACACCCATTCCTCCGGTATTAGGGCCCTTATCCTGATCGTAAGCAGCTTTGTGATCCTGTGCGATCTCCATTGGAAGCACCAGATCCTCACACACAAAGCAAATTAAGGAAAACTCAAAGCCCTCCAGACATTCCTCTATAACTACGCGATTTCCCGGAATGCTGAATGCGATATCAACCGCTTCCAGAGCATCCTTCATTTCATAGGCTACGGTAACACCTTTTCCCGCTTTTAATCCATCCTCCTTAATGACGATGGGAACACCCTGATGCTCGATATAACCGATTGCATCTGCCTTATTGTCAAAGGTCTGATAGCTGGCTGTCGGTATGCCGTACTTCGCCATGATCTTCTTCGCAAAATCCTTACTGGATTCCACCTGTGCCGCATCCTTCGTAGGCCCGAAAATCTTTAAGCCCTCTGCCTGAAATGCATCGACGATTCCCAAAGACAGCGTTGCCTCCGGCCCGACAATCGTTAAATCTATCTCCTCTTTTTTTGCGAATGCAGTTAAGCCTTCCACATCGCTATCCGCAATATTTACACACTCTGCCAGCTTTGCCATCCCCGGATTTCCCGGAGCCGCATAAATCTTCTTAACCCGGCCGCTTCGGCTGACTGCATGTACGAGTGCATGCTCTCTTCCGCCTTTACCGATTACCAATACTTTCATCAAACAATCGCTCCTTCCGAAACATAAAAAGCATGAAAAGTCACAGTAAACCTTCCATGCATCACGCCAAAAAGTTTACTTGTAGTTCGCCAATTTACGGTCGGCGAGTAGAGACGAATCATCCAATCATGTTTCTATACAAGTAATATTTCCACTCTTATTTTACTTTATTTCATACAACATTACAATTCCATTTCAGAAAAGTTTCATCAATCTGAAGAACAACGTATCACTTTCACAGTCCTTTAAAACATGGAGGCAGAAAAAGCTATAGCCTGCAATACAATTTATCATGACATACCATATCTATTTAATACTATTTTCAGCCAAGTCCTATCTACGCGCTCTAATACTGAATCATTGCAATCGTAGTCTTCCAAAACAGTTCCTATAGCGACATTCCCACTCATACCTGATATTTATGCTTGTACCAAACTGTGTATCAAAGCATTTCCCCTTACATTCGACATGCCTTTCCCTATTTCATTGAAACTCACTGTAAGCTTGTAACGGCTGTGAATCGCAATTACTAAGTACGTATAGAAAAAGCTCGGCATACAAAAACAGGTCTATGGTGAATGGTTCTTTCTCATTTTAAGATACAAGAGGATATGAGATATAAAGGGATTGATAAACATCAATTCATTTGCAGTTCACGATTTCCATATATCCAGAGTCGGAAAAACCCTGATGAATTAGCTTCTATTCTAACTCTGTAGTTCCTCGCTATCGTATCCTGTTCTCTTAGCAATACGTCATCCCCCATATACATCCCTAGGAATACGAGGTATCGAAAATTACATTCAATACCATACCTGCTGTTTTATGAATCGGAAGCACCTGTTCACCATAATACACTTCCTCACTGCCTCCCAACTCATACGTATATTTCAGATTGGTATAAATATAGTCATATTCTGAAAATGGAAGATAGTGAAGCTGAATCCGGTAATTCTTTTCATCCTCTGTAATCGTTGCTGCTTTTATGCGTAAATCAGAATTAACAGCCTCTACAGCCTTCAGCTTTCCCTGTGCTCCCTTTCTGATACGGATGTTTATGCTTCGCTCTTGTGAACCGGATGCGATTTCCGCCTCCTGCAATGAGCTCCCTTTGCAATACTGGATATCATAACGTCCAATATCCGCTGTTTTCACCTTTCCCTGTTCCGAATATTGCAGGGTATGAAACTGTACATGCGTTCCCGGTATCATAGGAACATACACACACAAATCCGGATCATCCTCAGAAAACCAGAATGCAGGATCAAGCTCTGTATCAGCTTTAAAATCAGTAAGCGCCGCTTCCCTTACGATTGTATCTGAGGAATCATTTCTTTCCAGGAAAAAGGTTTCCACAGCATAATCTGCGGTATGAATATACTTCACACTGTTCCGCTGAAATACTGCGGGGGAATGCTTTGGTTGAGCAAAGAGCCATAAGAACAGAACTGCACATACAGCTCCTGCCAGTAGCAGCATTATTTTTTTATTTATTTTCATACTGTATTCCTCCGTTCTCTATCGTGAAGCGGATGTTTATATGCACAGGCTTCTCATTTCTCCCCTCAGTGATATTGCGCAAGGTAAGCCTGAGCAAGGAGGCATCACAGGATTCCAGCATCGTTCCTTTGATCATAACATTCAGCTTACGCTCCTGTGGCTTCATAACAACATTCGTAGCATAGCGGCCGCCAAGCTCTTCCTGAAGCTCTACATAATAATATTCCTTTTGAGCAGCTTGCTTTCTTTCATAGCTGAGTACATATACATACTCTCTGCTGTTCTTTATAGCATACTGTATCCGCATTCCATCCTCCAGCTCTTTTTCATGGAAGGAAGCAGATTCTTTATTTTTTAAGCTCTGTATATTCTCAAGCTCCTGATTGATCGTTTTTTCATCAGCATTGAAATCCAGATAGCTGTCTGTTGTAAAACAGCTTTTTGGCTCGCTTTTTTTCGGTTGTGTATACAGTGCGAGTGATATTAACAAAAGACAGACTGCAAGGATACTGTAAACGGATACCACCGTAACAATGGAAGGCATTTTCTTTACCGGTTTTCCAAGTAAGGAAGCATTCATATTTTTATCGTAGTGAAAACGGTAGCCATAATACAATAGGATTCCAACAAGTACCGTAAGTAAGAGCATCCAGATCCATATTGTAAAATCTGTCGTAGCTTCCTGTATCATTGTATTCATATATGCCTCCTATCACACAGATGAGCGCAAAAAGCCTCTGCTGGATATAATATCACCGTTTTTATAAATCAGCAGATTGCCACGTCCATAACGTTGTTCCTCTATGCCGTTTTTTATAAAGGTATAGCAGAAATTCGTAGCTACCATATCATAAGTCTCAGGAAGCTCATAGTGAAGTGTCACTCTGGTATTGGTATGGATTTCCTCATCCTTATGACTTTTGAATGAGATCCTCACCTGCATATCCGGATTCACAGCCTCTACTTTTTTTAAAACTCCCTGCTTTTCTATATTCAAATCAATGTATACTTCTCTTTTCTTTTCATCCTCATAGTTTCTTGATATAGATATCTCCTCAATTCCTTTTCCCCTTTTTTCTATTTCATAAATGCCAATATCGGCTGTTTTTTCCTCATTATTCTCCAGATAGCTGATTGTCGTAAAGGCGGCCTTCATGTTTTTAAGCATTGGTAATTGTAAACCGTAGGTGTAAAAATTCTTGTCCTGCAATGCCGTTTCGCTGTCAATCATATAATAAGGGTCAACCTTCACATCAGCCTTATAATCTGTAATTCCTGTCAGCTTCACAGCATTTCCCGCTTCGTTTGTAAATGGAAAGAAAAGTGCTTCCTCCCCATTTTCTGCCTGATAGTGATAACGCACACTTGCTTTTAGAAAAACAGCTTCCTTCTGTGATGTACAGCTCGTCACGCATAATAAGGCTATTATCAGCCATTTATAATTTTTCATCGATGAATCCCTCCCTTCTCAATCGTATAGCTATCATAATAGTCTATACGGTCTTTATTTTCTCCTTTTGTATAATTATAGATATGAATACGTTGTTTCTGTGCATCACACATGCTATTTAGCTTTCCTGTTTGCATGGAAACGATTCTTTGTGAATCCAGCTTGTGCTCACTGCTGCTCCAGCCGGAGGAATCACTGCTGCGAACGACAATCATCTCATCCTTAAAAGGCTTTCTCAATAAATCATACTCCACAATATATACATATTCTTTACGGTTATTTACAGCATAGGTTACCGTTACATGCTTATTCGGCTTTTCTTTCTGTAAGCTGAAGGAGCTGCTGTCCTTTTTCAGAGCTTCCAGCTGTTCTCTGATATCATCATCCCTTGCGCCGTTATAGCGTACACCATCGTATGTATGACAGGCTGCAGCATCGTTGTCAGATTCCGGGGCAAGGTAAAAGAAGCCGGTATATGCACAAAGTAAAAGGATTGCTGTTATTCCCCATATTCTCATGACAGTGCGAATGGATACCAGATGTATCCGCTTATTTGGTGTCCTCAGATGCGCATTGATTCGAAGTTCATAATATCTTTTATACAATCCATATAGCAGGAATCCGCTTAGAAGCAGCAGCATGATACTCATACATAATCCGGTGGATGAATTTTTTTCAAATAGTATATTTGACATGCTTCCTCCCTCCCTAGAATCCCATTTCTTCCTTAAAGCGGTAATAATAGCTTCTTGATACCTCAATCTGATCGCCATTTGTAAGAAGCAGTGTGAATTTGGAATTCAGGCTGCTTCGTATTCTGCGAATGTCCTTTTTATTTACAATAAATGATTTATGAACACGTAAAAACCCCTTCTCATACAGATTCGCCTCCAGCTGATACATTGTCTCTCTTGCCCGATACCTGCCTTCGCCGGTATGAATCCATATTTCCTGGGAAATGCTTTCGATATAAATGATATCTCCACCGCAAGACGCATGTATTCCTCCTGATCCTTTACTAACAGATAACGGGAATCATGATTTGCTTCGTATAATACAAAATCTGCATCCTCACATATGGTAACCTGTCCATTTTGAAGATCTTCAAGCAGTTGGTTTCTCATCTCTTTTCTACATAACAGCTTTAGCTTCATACTTTCACCCTTTTCAATTATAGTTTATCGGATTCCAGAGGAAACACAAGGTTATTTATATAAGATACAAAATTACGCAGTAAAATGCATAATCTGTGTGATTCAAAGTAAAGTAAGCTTTACATATCGAGCAACTGGTGGTAAGATAATAGTGTAAAGGAGGCTTTACATCTATGAGGAACAGAATCCGGGAGCTGCGGCAGGAATATAAGCTGACACAGGAGGATCTGGCTCAGCAATGCAGAGTCAGCCGGCAGACAATCATTTCCTTGGAAAAAGGGAAATATGACCCATCCATTCATTTAGCACATCGTATAGCAACAATTTTTCACCAACGCATTGAAGATGTATTTTTGTTTGTGGAAGGAGAGGATGAAGCATGAAGGAACAGAATATTATAAAAATGAAAATAGTGACAAGTGTTCTTTTCAGTTTGATATCTATAGCATTGATAATAATTGGGTTTACAGAAGAATATCGCAGCTCGTCATTATTCAGCGGCGGGTTGGGAGGTCTTGCTGTTTCTCTGTGGATGCTGAGAAGCGTATGGACTATCAGAAATTCACAGGTCAAGCGGGAGGAGCTCATCATCAGTGAAACAGATGAACGCAATATTCAGATTTATAGAAGAAGTGCAGCGCTTGCGTTCATTGCTTCTATAATTTCAACCTTCACAGCCTCTATACTTGCGGCCCTGTTTCACAAAAATACAATCAGTACATGCCTTGTAATACTTCTCGGTATACAAATACTGTCTTACTTTATTTTCAGAATGTTTATTGCAAGAAAGCTCTGAATGAATATTAACTTGAAAAATCATAGTACCCCTACCGATTGTGACAGGTATGCCGATTATAGCTTAAAGCTGCTTCATAAAATGAGCCGCATGAACCTCTGCCCCGCTATATTATGATAAATACGGCAACTTTCAATTTGCACAAAGGCAGTGCTTCCATTTTACTGATACCTTCATTCCCTGTATATAAGCGGGTATTGTATTTTTGAGAATGCTTCCGCAAAATACAAAAGATGGTTTAAGATCCTCCCTATTATACAGCTCCACAGCTTCTTTTATAAGAAAGCTTATTATCTCTCAGCCGGTATGAATAATCTTTTTTATGTGAAACTATCCTTCTGTTTCTTGTATAAGAATATGATTTTGAAAGAGGATGGTATTATAATATAGAAAAGGAGATGCTGGCTATGCAAATCATATGGATTCTGATGATTGCAGCAATCATCACTATTTGTGAATATCTTATATATCATTATCATTTACCCAGAGGATTACTTTTTATATTTCCTATTATCAATATCTGTATTGAAATATACGTCATCTTTTATATTCTTCGTATGCAGGCACTTCTTACCAGTATGTTTCCTCTGTGGATACGAATTGGTGTTTACCTGCTTCCTTTGCTCTTATCGCTGCTTGTGATGACGGGATTGCTTGTACGAAGATATGTGAGAATGGCGCATACAAAGCCCCTTCGGCATATCATTTATCGTTTGTTTGCATTTTTTCTCATCAGTATGTTACTGATTTTTCTTGCGACCGTTTATTTAGCGCAGGAATATGTCATTTTTTATCCAAATGCCAATTCCCAGGATCGCGATGCACTGATGAACACTCCAGATTTTGAGCGAATCAGTATCAATTCCAGATATCGCGGATGGCTAAGGAACGTAGATAACGCAGATAGTATCCTTCTTTACTTCGGCGGAAATGCACAAAATACAAGTACCTTGTTTAAAGATTATATGGAAAGCGGAATTTTTTCAACCATGACAAGCACCAGCTTTCTGAGCATTGATTATCCATCCTATGGTGATAGCGAAGGCTCCTTATCTGAGGATGAATTATTCAAAATGGCGGAGGCGACTATACAATATATTCAACATAGCTTTCCGCATAAAAAGCTTTATATCGTCGGATACAGTATTGGAACAGGAATTGCAAGCTATGCAGCCTACGTGGCGCATCCGGATGCCCTTGTACTGCTATCCCCCTATAACAATGGGAAAGACTTATTTAATTCTTATTTCCCCGTTTTCTATGGCCCGCTTCAATACCTGATCCGCTATCCTTTAACAAGTGATGTTTATGTAAAAACACTTGATTGTAAAAGCATGGTGATATTGAGTGATAAGGATACAATCGTTAAGCCTATGCTTTCTAAAAAGTTGATTCAAAGCTTTTTAAAACCTCCGCACGTCGTGCATTTTGATACATTGGAGCACGGAGATATCGCAATGAGCAAAGATGTGTGGAAAACTATTATGAATTTTCTAAGATAAGCTATAAGAAAGTATCATATACCCAACTGCCCCAAACCCATACTGTCTTTTCACGGCATCCACAATCATATCCTTTTATCAAACAGCTTCCCATATCAAATAAAATTATTCACAGGCTTCCTTTTTATCTCATGAAGTATATGCAAAGGGGACTCAACAGCATTACATAACGAAAATGGGAAAGGAGCAGAAGTTTCTTGTTCTTACTCATTTATAAAAAAGAATGCATCCGTAAAAAATAAAAGAAAGTAAGCTCCTTTTTCATAGGAAATTTACTTTCTCTTTTTGATATTTTTACTTGTAGCCTAAGGAAAGGCCAGAAGCACAGCATCTTAAAATGATGGCGCTGGAATTTAGATTCACTAGCCTCGTGAAAGGCCAGACCCGGTATAGGATTTTGAAATTATTAACAAAGAGATTTAGATCCATCAGCCTCATAAGAAGACAGAAAAGACATTTTACTAGGTCCTAGCCTTTTTCCATAATCTTCTCTTCAAGCTCATCAAATTTACGATACAAATCCACAAACTCGTCGCATAGAATCTTAAATGACTCTGCGCTCACCAGCAAATCCTGTGCATGCGTAAGCAAAAGATTTAAGTCAACAGGGTTCCCGCCAGCTTCCTCCTGAACAAGGCGCTGGTGTATACGATGCCCTTTTGCATACAGTTCATTACCCTTTCTTACAAGCTCGTTGCATTGTCCGTAGTTTTTGCTTTTCGCTTCTTGAATTGCTTCAATATAAAGACTTCTAGCCTGTCCCACGGAAGAAATGATTTCCAGTATCTCGAGTTCTGAACTACCCATCGTATCCATCTCCTGACCTATTCTGTTCTACTATTGTATCATACCCTATCTATGATTTCACTAGGTATTTAAGAAAAATGATATCTCTTACAAAAGTTGGCAGATTTATATAGTATTACGACTGTGAAGCTGTATTTCTCTGCGTATGATTGCTTCTACTTTCTTTAAACCATCTCCTCTTGCATCGATAATTTCATAAGCGAACATATTGCTCAATCCCATGACAATACTCCACATGAAAAGAATTTCATTATAATACTCCTCTTGCTTATATCCGTGTTTCTGCAAAAATGCTATTGCCGTACTGCGGAATACCTCAAAGGAGCTGGTGGATGCATCTTCCATAGTAGGAAACTCATACATTTTCGATTTCATCGTATTGATATGGTACTTCATGAAATCCGGATGCTCAATCATAAAAGCCACATACCCAATCCCAATCTGAATGATGGCTTCATCCACATCCCCATCTGCCCGGTTTCGTGCATTTACCAATGCCTCTGTAAAAAGAGTTTCAATATAATCGGATATCGCATACATGAAATCTTCCTTACTGCGAAAATGCTTGTACAGGGCCGTGTGTGAGACATTACAAAGAGACGCGAGCTTTCGCATGGATAGATTTTGCTCACCATATTCATTTATATAGTGAATCCCTTCCTGTATCAGCGTGTTTTTCAAATTCTTATGATGATAGCTATGCTCGCTCATATAATCCCTTCTTTCTCCATCTGTATTTTAACACATCATGTTGACAGTGTAAACATTGTATGATACGCTATATATGTAAACGGTGTTAACTTCATTGAGAAAGGAATCCATATGAAAACTATATTATCTGATATTCCCCTGACTATAACATCACAGAAGCACAGTCTGCACGTATTTGATCCAGTAGTTTTACAGAACGGGAAGCCCTGTGTCGGATGCTTTTCCTGTTGGTTGAAAACTCCTGGTTCATGCATATATCAAGACGCAATTACAGACTTCACCCGCATCATGAAAGATAGCGAAACGCTTTATATTCTGACACATAATCAGTATGGCTCCTACAGTCCGCTTGTAAAATGTGCCATAGACCGGTCCCTCTCCTATGTACAGCCCTATTTCACAATCCGTAACCAAGAAATGCATCATGTATTATTTCCCAACAGACGCCTTCAGCTCATCGTCATTGCATATGGCCCTGCCAGTGCACAGGAGCAGACTGATTTATCCGCACTCGCACAGGCGAATGGAATCAATATGGGATGCCGGGATATTCAGTGCTATCACTGTATGAATGAGCAGGAAGCACTCACCCTTTTGCGGACAATGGAAGAAGGTATCCAAGTATGAAATACGGCATATTATCAGGCTCCTTAAAACAGGAGAACAGCTGCAGTATCATGCTCGCAAAACAGCTTTTTCTGCAAGATTTTGAAACACCGATAATCTACAGTGCGGCAGCCACCAACAGCACACAGACACTGGAAAAGCTAGAGGACTGTGATACTGTCATTTTATCATTTCCACTCTACTTTGATGCTCTACCCTCTCATTTGCTTGCCTTCCTTATACAATGGGAAGCGTATAGAGAAACACATGCTTCAGCGTTAAACCTTTATGTAATTGTTAATTGCGGCTTTTTTGAGGGCAAACAATGCCAGCATGCTTTGAAAATTGTGGAAAACTGGAGCAGAAGATCCAATGTACAGTACAGGGGCGGTATTGGAATCGGTGGCGGCCCTATGCTGAATGAGATACAATCTATGTCATGGAAGCATGGCCCAAAAGCTCCTGTATCAAAGGCACTTATACGCATGAAGGATGCCCTGCAGAAAAATCTGTCCATAGAAAACTGCTTTGTACAGCCTGCATTTCCTCGCAGATTTTATATCCTCATGGCACATCATTCCTGGAATCAGCAGCTTAAAAAGAGAGGATTTGATCCCGAAGATATATATCCCCGACGCTGATGACGATTTGTACAATACATTAGAGAGCGAAGTTGTAATTTAATAGCATGAATATCCTTACATGGTAATGTATATTGGCTATCATTCACTGAATTCTTTCCTGGTCTTGTTTACTGGCTATGCTATGCAGTGAGTATTTCAGACATCCTGTATTTCTATCTTTTCCATATGATATTGTATAGGCAGTATCCTCCTTCATGTTAACGAACACCTTGAGAAAAGGAAATCAAATGTACTGCCGGAAGCATGCAAAGCCTGCCTGTTCTGTAATACGTTAAATAAGCCTTTCATTATCAAAAGCGAATGATTACGTTCCTAAATCAAAATAATATACCAGTATTCATGCTTATTGTTATATACAGGGTGACGGCAGTTTCATTTTAAGCGCTGATAAACGAAAACGTGCAAAATGAATTGTGCAATAGTAAAAACCGCTCACGAAGCCCAGATAAAAACCGTCATGTTACGAGCATGGCGGTTTATTTAACATTCAGCTTTTCTTCAGGAAAATAAATTTTAGATTCTTCCTTTAAATCAGCTCTTGTAAGTGCGCGAACGATATCGCTTGCCTTTGAAAGCTCTTTTACCTTTCCGGTTTCCTCCAAAACCCAAATATTATGACCGCTCTCATTGCTCTTATAAGGTGAATACGGCTTTTGGGAGACAACATCCTGATAAACATAATAGTCAGGGTCATAGCCAAGTAAACAAACATGCAGACGAATACGTTCTAAATCCTCTGGCTGCTTCAAGGTCACATATTCAAACAGCCTTCTGTTCAATAGACGATAGGAAATATCGCGCAGAATTTCATCTTTGCAAGAAACCAGCTCAGAGAAGCCATACAGAGCCGCTGCCTCATCCAGCCGGTATAATGCTTCGATTCCGGCATCTTTATTGCATAGAAACGGATAAAACATTTTCATATCAGAAAGATATTCCGGATGCAGAGCATAAACCTCCTTCATTCTTCGAAACAACAGAGTAATCAATGCCTCATAGCTTCGTGCCACCGGATGCAGATATACCTGCCAGTACATATGATAGCGGGCCATAATGTAATCTTCCACACTATGAATCCCACTCGCCTTCACAACAATTTTTCCGTTCTTCACACGTATCGTTCGCAGAATGCGTTCCAAATCGAATTTCCCATAGCTTGTTCCCGTGAAATACGCATCCCGTAATAGATAATCCATACGATCTGCATCTAGTTGGCCGCTTACCAGTTGATTCATACATTCCTTAGGATGACGATATTGAATAATACTCGCCACATCTTCCGGCAGTCGAGCATCACATGCCTGCAGAATCTGGTGAATTTCACTATCCTCCAGGATGATCTTCACCGTATACTCCTCATGCTTATAGGAGCTGATTCCTTCAAAGGCATGCGAGAAGGGGCCATGTCCAATATCGTGAAGCAGTCCTGCAAGCATAGCCACTGCCTTCTCATAATCGCTTAATACCTCATTCAGCTGGTCAATTTCATGAACCATACGCCGTACGATTTCATAAACGCCCAGAGAGTGAGAGAACCGTGAATGCTCTGCTGTATGATATACCTGGAAATCTCCACCCAGCTGATGAATCCGCCTTAACCGCTGCATTTCCTTTGCATTGATACAATCCCATATTACCTGAAGATCCACATGGATATATCCATGAATTGGATCACGCAGAACCTTGGTTTCATTAGTTTTAAGCATAATCTCTCACCCTCTTTTCTAGTTCCATTATACTATAAAGGAGTGTGTAATTATAACAAATTATGGAATTTATACAGGTTTAACGAGATGTCCTGTATAGATTACGGATGAGTTATTTTAGAATATAAAGATAATCAGTATCTTTCTTTGACCTTCTTCTTTAATACGATGAGCCTGCTACATAGCCGGTTTTCTCAATCAGCTCTTTTCCCTCACTTGATTGTATCCAATGCAGGAACGGCTCCAGATTCTTATTTGTATTACCTTTCACATAAATTGCATAAAATGGACTGCTGATCGGATATGTATCCGTGCGTATATTCTCAACACTTGGCTCGATACCATCGACCTTCAAAAGTCGGATTCCTTTATTTTTCACCATCTCCTGCGTATAATAGCGGAAGGAATATCCGATCGCATTATCTCTGTTCTCGTATTCTGCAACCTCTGTAACAACATCCCCCATGCCGCTTGCCACATCCTTTTTCAAAGGTGGCATCAATTCCTTCCCATCCATAAAACGAAGCAGTGCTGACTGTGATCCGCTTCCCTCCGGACGCTGAAAGGCACGGATGCTTCGATTTTCACCGCCAACCTCCATCCAATTTGTGATTTCACCACTGTAAATAGCCTGAATCTGCTCAGTAGTCAGTGAAGTAACAGAATTTTCAGAATTCACAAAAAACACAAAAGCCTCCATACCAATCGGAACCATAACAAGCTCTTTTTCTGCTTTTTCAAACATTTCCTTTTGCTTTTTGCTGGGAGCTGCCGCAAAAATGAGATCAGCATTCCCATTTAAGAGATTGTCATATGCATACGGCGTTGTGGAGCATTGTACCATCTCTGCGCTATTATCTTCATAGCTCTCCTTTGGATAAACTGCCTGGACAAAGGAAGCATATACCGGATACAATGCCGTTGCGCCATCCAGCCTTAACAGTGGTTCTTCCATGGAAAAGGTGCTTTTTTTATTAAGCACTGCAAGCTTATCGCTGTGAAACGGCTCATAATCAAACAAACGAACCTCACTGTACATAATCTCAAACCGGTTCCGCCACGCATCATATGCAAAGGTGCCTCCGATTATACAAATTCCCAAAACTACCGGAAGGATTATCAGAAGCTGCATCTTCCTTTTCAGCCAGCGATGATGCCTGTACTTTGTTATTACCATACTCCAGAGATAGACAAACACCATAAGCACAGTTAAAATGAAAACAGGAGAAATATATCTGTGTGCAGTTGACCAAACCAGCATAAACGCAGACATTGATGCAATCGGTACTGCTATGATTGTTAACAGCGTCAGCAGTACAATGAAGAATCCCCACATCATAAGCTGACCCCCTGAAGCATATCCAGAATCGGCTTATCCGCTGCTTCAAATTTGTACTTATAAAGCTCATGCGGTGAAATGAGTGCAAATTCATGATGTGCATGCAGACGAATGTCACCACGTATGTATTTGCAAAGATAGGCATGTACCTTCAGTGTGCAATCCTCTCTGTGGTCACAAATCGTTGTAAGGTATTGTTCAATTTCCACGCATAGCTCCAGCTCCTCCATAACTTCACGAATGACAGCTTGTTCCCGTGTTTCCCCCGGCTCCACCTTGCCACCTGGAAATTCCCAGATATTTTCATGTACGCCTGCTCCGCGTTTTGCGATCAGCAGGTGATGGTCAATACAAATAATGGAGCATACAATATCAATAGTTCTCATGGCTCTTACCTCCCATCTATAAAGCCCTTTACTTATATAATTATCCTTCTGTTTAGCATCGTCCTGATTGAGGCATTTTCTAAATATTACCGGCTTTCAGAATTCCAGAAGAAATGTCGTTCTCCTATCCTTTTCTCTAACGGCACAGCTTTATATCAACAAAGTGATACAAAGCCAGGCTTTTCCCTGTGTAACAGACTATCTCAATCCTTGCCTTTTCGCAAAGACTGGTAATTGCTTCAGCTTACTTCATCCATATATCAAGATGAAAATTTCACTTCAATGTAGTCTGCATATCTTCCTTTACGATAATATAATGTATCTTATCTGTATCCTCCTATGTCAGTGCTTCTCTCATTGATTATGCCGCATTCTTCGGGATATAGAAGAAAAGACTGTTGAGTAAAGTGGTTGATTTTCACTTTAAGGAACAAGGGAAGCACCGGAGTTAAAAAGGATTGATAAACATCGATTATTTATTTCATATTCTCATATATCAGAATCGAGAAAGAACTGGTAAAGGGATAAAAATCTTTTTATTTGATCATCATTCAATTTCATTATACAGGAAAAACCATAGATAGCAATTCATGAAAACAAACAGTTTTTTAAGATTTCATTTTTCATACTGAACCATTCTGTTTCCCTGTTCACAGGTCAGCATATGTGCTATATTTAATATAAGAATGGAGGAATTATCATGAAAGTAGCAACCATAGGAACAGGCTTTATTGTAGACTGGTTTTTAACAGCTGTTCAGGAAAGCAGCGGCATCAGCTGTGTAGCCATGTATTCAAGGAAAAAGGATTCTGCGAAACCACTCGCTGATAAATACGGAATTGATAAAATTTATACCGACCTGGATGAAATGCTGCAGGATGAGGATATAAATTTCGTATATGTGGCATCGCCAAACAGTCTGCATTTTAAGCATTCCTTAAAAGCATTGCAGGCAGGAAAGCATGTAATCTGTGAAAAGCCGTTTACTTCAACAGTAGACGAATTTGATATTCTTGTAGATACGGCAAAGGAACATCATTTGTACCTATTTGAAGCTATCGTTACAGCTCATATGCCAAATTATCTGAATATCAGAAAGCAGCTGCCACGCCTGGGAACAATTCGCATGGTGCAGTGCAATTTCTCTCAATATTCCAGCCGATATGATAAATTTTTAGCTGGAGAAACACCGAATGTATTCAATCCGGAATTTTCCGGCGGTGCTTTATCCGATATCAATATTTATAATCTGCATTATGTAATCGGTCTATTCGGAAAACCAACAGGAATCCATTATTATGCAAATAAGCATACTAATGGAATTGATACAAGTGGTGTTGCTGTGCTGGAATACGATGGGTTTCAGGCTGTGTGCGTAGGTTGTAAGGATACCAGAAGTGAATGCATTACGCAGATTCAGGGAGAAAAGGGATTTATTACGATGCGCTCTGAAACTAGTAAATGCGCAGATTATACGATTCAAATTGGTAAAGAAAAGCCGGAGCATCCTTCTATCCAGCAGAATGACATAGCACTATATTATGAGCTGCAGGATTTCCGGGACATATTCAAAATAGATGATTATGAGCGCTGCTTACAGCTGCTTGCATATTCAAGAACCGTTATGGAGGTATATGAAGAAGCAAGAAGGGATGCGGGAATACTGTTTCCAGCTGATAGGAAATAACTCATGAGTGTATTTGAAAACGATTGGATCATGCGACAGATTGAAGGTATGACGGATATGCTTGGCAAAGTTCTTCTGCATCGTGAAAAAAGTGAAATACGGATAGAGGAAGAGCTTACGGATGAGGATGTTAAAACGTATTACAACAACATACAGATGCTTTTGAAGGAAAAGAAGTACAAAGAAGCAGTCCAATATCTTCAGGAAAATTTCGCAACAGGCAGCATGGAATATCTAAAGGTTGCACTTACCGCCTTTGATCAGTTAAACGCTCTAACAGAAGCAGAACTGCTGGATGGCGGTTATACACGGCAGGAGCTGTATAATGACCTTGAATTTATTACCGTGCAGTATGGGATTCATTTATAGCGCCGGCAGTATATATAGCGAATGTTCTTGTAATAATTCATGCTTATCACGAAAATCAGTATCTGTTTTGTCCAGCATTAGCAATAGGTATTTCATTATAGAAGCTCAGTAAGCCTTAAAAATCGCGATATGGATAACTGAGAGATTCTGATCACTAAGACCCTGTAGCATTACAATTTCACTATATTTTAAAGTCAGAATCAATGAGCGAATCGTGGTGCTCGAGCATGAGATGCAGATTGAAAACAATATCAAGGATATGACAATTTAGGGATATTTGCATCAGAAATCCATCTTTTTTATGCTTCCTCTGCTTTACTACCATTACATATGATACTTATTGAGAATATATGGATAGATTACAGTAGCAAAGGTATTACCTTCATCTTACCAAGTGTAGAGAATGAAGGTTAAGTCAAACTTCTTCTAAAGGGCTCATTAGGATTCAACAAAACCTATAGCTTTAATTGAATATAGAGTGTTAATTATCAATGGAGCATCTTTAATTCATGTATATGCTTTACAGCTTTAAAGCACGGAAAAAGGACATAATAGTAAAAACCCTGGTTCACTCACACGAGAAGTAAACCAGGGCTTTTCATTACACTACACTATATTTGAGTGCTTCCAGAATACCGGCAGCATCATCACTGCGGTAAAAAACAGAATGGCTGCTATTTCTATGGTATAGCGAAATTCATGCATACCCAGAAACAGTATCAGCAAAGCGAGACACAGCGCCAGAGAAAGCTTCAAATGTACCTGCTGCTTTTTCCGTTCCAGCATGGTTGTATATTTCAGGCATGGCCCAAAATAAATAAAAATACCAAGTCCAACCGGAAGAAAAATTAACAGACTGTAGATGTCGAGATACTCTATACACAACAGAACAAGCAGATAGATCATCATTGTTATCAGATAACAGTGCCAATACGTTTTTGCATGATAACCACCTGTATAGCGTTTCAGAAACAGCAGCATACAAAGGTACAAAACCGTTTCCCAAAAAAACTGCAGGAAGTATCCCAGTACAAGCGTGCTGACGATTTGTACTGTCTGTATTAGAATAAGTTCCAGAGCATAACGGATAACATCAATCTCTTCCTCCGCAATCAAACCGCGCCGCGCAAGAAAAATGCTAAGCCTTTTACTTATTGTTTCCATATTTCTGTGATTTCACAGATTCCTTTTTATAGGTAAAAGGTTTTGGCGTATAATGCCCTATCATAGATGTGTTGGCTGCATTTTTTAATGCATAGTTAATCAGCTTTCTCTTAATTTCAAATTTCATAAGTTATACCACCCTTTCTTATTTTGGAAGAGGCAACAGACAGTGTGCACTAACGGTACCGTTTTGTTCATCATAATCGTATTTCACCATACCATCGTATTTTGCGGCAATACGCTCAATGATTTTTATACCATATCCGTGATCCTCGCCTTTTTTGGAATGGAAATCCGGTGCTTGTGCAGTCGAATTGGTAACCTCAATAATCAGGGAATCGTTGTGCATCATCAGCTTTATGTATATTTGCTTTTCCTTACTCGATCTTGCGGCATCTATGGCATTATCCAATAAATTGAATACAAGAGCGCACATATCCTTATCATCAATTCCCATCTCATCATTCACAAATGCACTGACTTCAAAATGTATATCTCCATTGGAATTTATTTTCGTATTCAAGCATGCATCCAGAAACATGTTCCCTGTCTTAATATGCTGTCCCAGCTCATCTACATCCTTTCTTACACGATCCAGATAAATCAGATAATCATGATCCTGATGAATACTCTCCAGTATCTCAATATGATTTCTCATATCATGCCGCAGCTCTCTGTTTTTTTCCTGTTCCTCCCGCAAATCATGCATATACTGATTCTGGATGTTTCTTGATAGCTCTGTAAGCTCAATCTCACTCTTTTCCTGAGCAAGCTGCCAGAACCGGACAAAGATAAAATCTACGGTAAATGTCTGAACAACCAGCAAAAGGAATACAAGGAATATTGTAATATCCTTTGGATAAGCTTCCAGCTCTCTCATGTACATGATAAGCACAATCATGGAAAAAATCTGTAGAAAAACAAAAGGTATCAGCTGTTTTTTTGTAAGAACCACAAAGAACTTCCGATATAGATAAACCGGTATTTGAAAGGCAAGCATAGCACAGCCATTTGCGAATACGATGGATATAAAACGAAGCATTCCCGGTACGAAGGTCGCATCAAATGATCCGTTGAATAAGTGAATATGCACATTCATAAAAATATCAGTAAATGTGATAAAGCATATTGTATAAAACATTAAATAAAATAAATTAAGAAGCTTAAACTTTTTACACAAAGCACTCACATATAAATAATCCGGAATAATCGAAAACATATTTGCAAGCATAAAGATTATGTTTGAAACATCGATGCTATTCGTTAAAATCATGTTTATAAGACTATACACAAGCATCATACTAACAGCTCTTGCATTCCATCTCACATTACTGTTCACACGTTTTATTGAATAGGTAATACCACCAACATACATCAAACAATACACATACTCCATAAATTCATTCATAACATCACTCTTTCCTGCATAATCATTATATAAGAAGGCCCACATGATGTCATGTAAAATTTAAATTTTCTATTTCCCTGAATCGAGGTTCCTTTTCCTTCCCCCTTCCTACCGATATTATACTACAATATAACGGTTTTCCGGTATAATAAATACATGAATGGTTTTTTTTATGTATTTAACGGTCAGTTTATTCTACACTCAAAGTATCTAAACATCCTTCAGTCTTATAATAAATTCAAAAATTTGGGCTGTTGGAATAAGGAAGCACCTTATAACGTCCTAAAATTATTTTCTAAAAAATGACGGCATTATAATTTTTCCGTCATTTGAAATAAAGCGTCCATAATTACGTTTTTACGCCGTCTGCTGATTTTCAGCATCTTATCACAGTCCTTTAGCTGTAATTCAAAGCCCCTGACAGAACGTACATATTCAATATTCACGATATTGGAACGATTGATCTGCACGAAGCGATTATTTAATGCATTCATCATCCGTTCCATGGAATATAGACGGAAAATATATTCCCGATCCTTTGTATATGCATAAATATCCTTTGCAAAATATTCCATATAAATGATATCCTTTTGTGCAAGCATCTCATAGCCGCCATCCGTACGAATCTTGAAATCAGCATTTTCCTGTAAAAACTCAAAGGCATCCTGCAGTGTTTTCTTCAGCTTATCATCAATTTTGGATTTGAGAACATATCGAAATACGTTAATTCCAAACGCATCCTCCATACGGTCTGCATAATTGGTAACATAAATCACCAGTGTACGCTCATTGGAGATATACTTAGCAAGATGAATCCCATCCATACCCGGCATTTCGATATCCAGCAAAAGTATGTCATAAATATGTTTACTTCTCAAAAAGTCATGTACAGTATTATAGGTATCAATGAAAAGCTGTTCTTCTAATCCGAACGCTTCTATTTTCTCACGTATTATATCTGTATAACATGGTTCATCATCCAGTAATGCTATATGGTAAACGTTCTGCATATATAATCCCCTGTCTTTTTTCCCATTACCAGCAGGCAATGCTGCTGTCTGTTCTTGATTCGCTTCCGGCCATCAGTGCTCCATTCGCCAATCGCACAATAATCTGTCCGCGCCCGAATCCGGAAGGCTCCAGTTCTAGCTGGATACGGTGACCGCGTTCCTGAAGCTTTCTTGCTATATTGGAATCAAAGCTGTCCTCTACAAGAAACGCTTTATCCTTTACCCATTGCCACCGTGGTGCATCCAGTGCCTGCTGCGGATTTAGATGAAAATCAATCATATTCATAACCACCTGTACATGGCCCTGTGGCTGCATATAACCACCCATGACACCAAATGGCCCTACTGCCTGGCCATCCTTTGTGAGAAATCCTGGAATGATGGTATGATAGGTACGTTTTCCCGGAGCAAGTGCATTGACATGGCCTGGATCCAGTGAGAAATCATGTCCGCGGTTTTGCAGAGCAATCCCAGTATCTTTAACCACAACACCGCTGCCAAAGCCCATATAATTGCTTTGTATAAAGGATACCATATTTCCTTCATTGTCCGCTGTACATAAATACACAGTACCGCTTTTTGGTGGCATGTGGACTGCAGGCTGTTTGGCGAAAGCTGCAATTTCCTGTGCACGCTGTCTGCCATAGTCCGCCTGTAACAGGCTTTGCACTTCTGTTTTCATGTATGCAGTATCCGTAATATAGTGAAGGCCATCTGCAAAGGCCATTTTTATTGCTTCAAACTGATGATGAAACATTTCCTCATCACGCTGGGTAAATTGAAATTCCTTCAATATATTTAAAGCCATCAATGCAACGATCCCCTGTCCATTAGGTGGCAGTTCCCAGACGTCATAGCCGTGATAGTGTACAGAAACAGGGTCCACCCATATCGCCTTATGCTGCTGCAAATCCTTTTTTCTCAGATAACCGCCATGTGCAATACTGTCTTCCTCTATGCGCTGTGCAAGCTCTCCTTCATACAGTGCAGTCGCATGTGTTTCTGCAATTTTCTTTAATGTTTCCGCATGATCAGGCAGCTTTACCAGCTGTCCGACTTCAGGTGCATTACCATCAAAGGTAAAGGTCTGAAACCATTGCGCAAACACCGGATCATCCTTTTTATCTGCATAGCTTCTAACTGCCATTCTCCACATTCTGGCAAGCTCCGGTGTTATAGGATAGCCATCATTGGCATAGGTGATAGCAGGTGCGAGTACCTGTGCAAAGGGCAGCTTACCGAAGCGTCTGCTTAATTCCGCCCAGGCCTTGGGTGCTCCCGGTACGGTTACCGGCGTCCATCCATGCTTAGGCATTTCCTTAATTCCCTGCTCCTTCAGCTTTTCGATTGAAATTTCCATAGGTGCACAGCCGGAGCTGTTCAGACCGTACATGGTGTCCTTGTGCCAGACAATCGCAAAGGCATCCGAGCCAATCCCATTTGCAGTAGGCTCTACAACGGTAAGGGTAGCGGCTGTCGCTATTGCGGCATCAATGGCATTGCCACCCTCTCTCATAATCTGTAGTCCTGCTGCGGCCGCAAGGTTATTTCCTGTAGCCACGATTCCGTTAGCGGCTACCACCGGATAACGGCCTCTGGCATAAGGCTGATGATATATATTAAACATAGGTTAACCTCCATATATATTATTATATAGTGTATGGAAAACTCTTACAATCCCACATCCAGGGAAATATTTCCATTATCAAGGGAAAATCTCCTGCACTTCTTGTATTTATGTTTGTTTTTTGTATAATATGGGTATTCTTTATATGGAAATGAGGGTATTTATGAAAATTTACTGGGACCTGTTTTCTGTTTTTATGCGGATAGGAGCCTTTACCTTTGGTGGAGGCTACGCCATGCTGCCTCTGATACAGAAGGAAATTGTGGATAAAAAGCATTGGGCTACAGAAGAGGAAATCATGGATTACTATGCAGTTGCACAGTGCACTCCGGGTATCATCATGGTGAATACGGCAACATTTATCGGTTTTTATGAGAAAGGCATTCTGGGCGCCATTGTGGCGACGCTGGGTGTTGTAACGCCAAGCATCGTTATCATTCTGTTGATTGCATCCGTACTGACAACGTATTCCTCACTTGCTGTTGTCCAGCATGCACTGGCAGGAATCCGGGTAGCGGTTTGTGTGCTTGTACTGAATGCTGTTGTTAAGCTTTGGAAAAGTGGTATTAAGGATGCATTCGGGATTGTGTTGTTTGCTGTTGTTCTTGCGGCAATCACCTTTACAAGTGTATCAACCGTTCTTGTCGTTATCATTGCTGCATTGCTTGGTGTTGTCGTTTGTGCACTGCGCCGCAGGGAGGTGAAGGAATGAATCTGGAGCTGCTACTGCTTGCCTTTTATGAATTTTTCAAAACCGGACTGTTTGCTCTTGGTGGTGGATTGGCTACCATACCGTTTCTTACGGAAATGATGAATAAATACCACTGGTTTACTGCGGATATGCTGACTGATATGATAGCGGTAAGCGAATCAACGCCGGGTGCAATCGGGATCAATATGGCTACATATACCGGATATCATATCAACGGTGTTATGGGAGGCATTGTGGCGACGCTTGGGCTTATTGCGCCAAGTATCATTGTCATTTGTATTGTTGCGCAGTTTCTGAAAAAATTTAAGGATAGTGAGCTGGTAAAATCTGTTTTCTATGGTATCCGTCCTGCAGTTACTGCTCTGATTGCCTCTGCAGGTATAACGATTTTCATCGCTGCTTTATTTCAGGATAGCAAAAATTTTATGGAAATGGTCAAGTGGCCGTGTATTCTGTTGTTCGTTGTGATTTTCTATTTATCGAATAAGCGGAAATGGCATCCGATTGTATGCATTGCAGCTTCAGCCGCTGTTGGTATACTGTTTCAGCTATAGGAATATGAAGACCTTATATCATGTTAAAGCAATTTCTGTTTCTATAAATTGAGAATAGTGATATTAGAAGCATGCTGATATAAGGATTTATATGTGAGGTAGTAAATTATAGGCATTAAAAACGATAATAAATAGTATAAAAGAAAAGGAATCCCATTTTATGTATCCTTTCTTGTCTTTAGGTATATGAGAATCGTGAAACACAAAAATCAAAGTTTATCAATCCTTTTGTATTTCCTACTCTCCTTGTACCTTAAAGTGGGAAAGAACCATTTTATGAAATTCCTTTTTTTGCATAGTAATGAATGTTATATATTGTTTTCATTATCATTCTTAATCTGTCAGTAATGCATTAGCAAATAAATTCTTATCATAAAATCAATCGAAATCCACTATAATAATTTTCTTCGCTAATGAAACCATACCGCTGCCCTTCAGCTATTATAAACTTATTCAAATCATTAGTGTCCTGCTACAGTCACAAGCAAATACCAATCCTTCTATTATTTTATGTTCATAAAATCATATTGCACTTTATTTTTATGTACATAAAATCATAAATATTTATTATTTTTTGAAGATAAAGTCTTATTTATGCTACTTCTGTTCCCTCTGTTTGTCTTTTTGAACAAGTTAGCTTCATATCTCTTAGGAACCATATCAGCAATACGATACCTTTCCAAATCGAACTGATTGTAATTGCCCACCAGATACCATTTAACCCCATCCATTTCCCCAGCAGCATCGCCATCGGTATTCGTGCGCCGGTCAATGTGATGCTCACAATGGATGGAGGCAGCGTTTTCCCAAGCCCGCTGAATGCGCCTGCTGTCGTGATCTCCATACACATAAACAGCTGTGAAACACCAAGAATTCGAAGATAATCAATCCCCAGAGGCAATACCTCCGTCTCCTGAATAAACACCTGAAAGATCACCTGTGGAAATGCAATCAGAACAAGAGAACAGAACACACCCCATGACAGCATGACAATCATGGAAAGCCGATACCCCTCCCGTATTCTACCAGTGTTTTTGGCACCGTAATTCTGTGCTACAAAGCTGTTCAAAGCAGCCGCATAGCCTTCTGCAGTCATCCAGGATATAGATTCAATTTGCGACCCCACCTTCTGAACTGCCACAGCAGCATCTCCCCAGCCGGCGATCAGTCTTGCAATTACCATTGAAATACCGGAAAACAGCATACTCTGCACTGCCGATGGAAGACCAATCTGAAAAATCTCTTTTGTATGCGTGATATCAGGTGCCTGCAGCATATGAACATCACAAAACAGTACAGGCTCCTTCACTATCGTATACAGAAACAGCAGCATGACCACCAGCTGTGCAAGAACGGTCGCAATCGCAGCACCGGCAACACCCATTGCAGGGATAAATCCAAAACCAAAAATAAAGAGCGGATCCAGTACGATGTTTAGCACCAGTCCAATGCCCGTCGCAATGAAGGATGTTCTGCTATTTCCCATCGCTGTTAATATGCCGGTAAAAATCTGATTCATAAATGAAAATATGACCAGACCGCAGGTAATCATCAGATACAGCTTTGCATCCTGTATGACCTGTGTACTGTTCAGCTGAAAGAAGCCTATCATCCCGTCCGCAAATACCACGGAAAGAATTCCAAAGAAAACAGCAAATACAATCCCCATCTGCATGGAGCTTTGCGCATAGGATGCCGCTTCCTCTTTCTTCTGTGCTCCCAGCGCATGGCCAACCTTGATCTGTCCGCCCATCTTTGCCAGTGTTGCCAAGCCATTTGACAGCCACATGAACATACCGGCTGCGCCGACTGATGCCACTGCACTTGCACCTATTTTTCCAATCCAAATCATATCGATCAGATTATAAGCCATCTGAATTAAGCTGGTTGCCATAATCGGCAATGCCAACGCACTTAGTGCAGGAAGAATCTTTCCCTCCAGCAAATTGATATGTGTTTTCATATGTCACCCTCTTTCAAAAGAAAGGCTTCAGACGATTTAGTCTGAAACCACTGTTTTATTGTGGATAAACGAGCTGATCTTCGCTCCAGTCCTTCATCACCTGACTATAATCCTGTGCATAGGCCTTTGCCTTGGCAAGATCATGCTCCAGATAATTGCCGCATTCCTTAGACTCCTGTGCCCCTGGAATGTCTCCTTCAAACCCTGCAATGAATGCTACCGTATCCTTTACCAGCTGAACCGCCTGTGCTCTGGATATGGAATCTCTTGTCAGAAAATAGAAGCCTGTCCGGCAGCCCATTGGCCCGGCATAAATCACTGCATCACTGCACTTAGAATTTCTTACATAGGTTGCGAACAGATGTTCAAAGGTATGCAGACCGTCATTATCCAGATAGGTTCCGCAATTCGGCTTTACCATGCGTAAATCATAGGTAATAATATCCCCATCTATTCTTGAAACATACATACCTTTATCCAGTATATCGTGATCAATACAAAAGCTTGTAATCTTTTTCATGTTTTCTTCACCTCTATGTATCATTATAAAGGCATAAAATTCGACTGTCCAGTTTAAATAGCCACTGATTTGAAATACACACCTGTATTCTAAAATATGATACAATATCCTTATTGAAATAACCTGGTAACCAATAGGAAGGAGGCATAACAATGAGAACAGAGAAAGAAATAAGAAGGCTGTTGCTGGATACAGCCGCAAAGGATGAACGGATACGGGCAGCCTATCTGGAAGGCTCCCGTGTGTTTCCGGATATTCCAAAAGATATATTTCAGGACTATGATGTTGTCTATGTTGTAAAGGAAACAACATCCTTTCAAAGGGATACCTCCTGGATTGATACATTTGGAGAACGTTTGTATATGCAGTATCCGGAGGATAGTATTTATTATCCAAGTGATAAGCAGAATTGTTATGGATGGCTCATGCAGTTCACAGACGGAAACCGGATCGATTTGCATGTCTGCACAGCAGAATACGCTTTGCAGCATATGGATGCCTATGAAATTCTGTTAGATAAGGATGGTATTCTACCTTTGCCGAAAGAAGAAGCCTTTCAAACCTTCTGGATAAAGAAACCGAGTCAGGAACAGTTTCATTGTACCTGTAATGAATACTGGTGGTCTGTGAACAATGTCGTAAAGGGATTGAAGCGTCGTGAGCTTCCCTATGTAATGGATATCATAGACTTCATACTCAGACCTATGCTGAAGCGTTTACTGGAATGGATGATCGGTATTGCATATGACTTTCAAATCAGCGCAGGGAAATCCGGTAAGTATATGGAACACTTACTTCCGGATAGTGTGTATGAGTCTTTTTTACGCACCTACATGACTGCCGATCTGGATAGCTGCTGGCAAGGTGTATTTCATATGAATGCATTGTTCCATGAAACAGCAGCCACTGTTGGAAAACAGCTTCAGCTGGTTTATGATGTGCAGGAAGCTGTAAACAGTATGAAATACGCAAAGGATGTCTATCATCTACCGGAGGATGCGAAAGAGATTTATGTATAACCTGTAATTTTAAATTTTTATGTTTATGATAATCGTCTTAATTAGCCTCATCACATATCTAAAAAACAGAAATGGCATATGCGGCATGGAAACGAATAGAAATCTTATAAGAAAGCTCATGTCCATAGTATCATATCTGCCTTCATTATCTACTCAATATCAGACACTGTATGTTTTTCATGAGCGAATATAATAAAAAAACCAGAGATTACTTCATATGTGTTCTCTCCGGTTTTTATTTGCACTTATTTCTTATGAGTATTATCCCCACATAAGATTGATGGAATATATCTGTATAATTTTTTTATATACTTCCTGAAGACCAATTTCCCGGATCCAGTTATCCAGTTCAAATATATTCTCAGGTTCATTCTGTATATCCATGATATCAATAATAATATTATAAATCTCGTTATCTGTTACAGTCATGCCCACCCTCCCGATTACATATTAAGCATCTCCCCATGATAGCTTATCTATATCATAACACAAAATTGATAATTACACCATTTTTTCGTTAATTTAATATGAAAAAATGTTATCTTACCAACAAGATAGCTAAAAACGACAGCAAAATAGTATAAAACAATCGTAATCTCAGAATTAAAAAGAAAAGATCTCCGTGGGAAAGGACAGAGATCTCATGAAAGAGAAAAGGCAACAGTTATGAAAAAGCAATTATCAGGACGAGGAAACAAGAGCTGTCGCCATCTATTAGCAAACAGACATTTCTTTGTCTGTACCTGTATTCTACACCCCTTATGTGAAAGCAATATGAAGCTTTCATGAACAATACGTAAAGCTTCCTGCAAATTTTCCATACATAGATACGCCACCTATCTGATTCTCTTTTCTCCATCGGCAATGATATGAAAAACTGTTTCGCAATAACAGAAATGTAGCTACGCCGAAAACTGTGCGATACCAGCATTTTTACAATTTGTAAGGATATAACCTGTACGCGGTTTTGTGCATGAACAAAGGATATACCTTTCTATTTCGACATATAGAAATCAATTTTGCAGGTTTATGAAAATCCTTTCATTTTTACATTGACTTTCCCTATGTCAGCTTATAAAATGTACAGGAAAGGTGTGTAAAGTATATGAAATCAAGAGAAAAGCTATCATCCCGCTTAGGATTTATTCTAATCTCTGCCGGCTGTGCTGTGGGACTTGGTAATGTATGGCGGTTTCCATACATAACAGGTCAATATGGAGGAGCGGCGTTTGTTCTGCTCTATCTGGTATTCCTGGTACTGCTGGGACTGCCAATCATGGTCATGGAATTTTCTGTAGGACGCGCATCTCAGCGTTCTGCCGCAAAATCATTTGACCTTCTGGAACCAAAGGGGACAAAATGGCATTACATTAAATATGTTTGTATGGGAGGCAACTATCTTCTGATGATGTTTTATACAACAGTCGGCGGATGGATGTTTAACTATTGCTTAAAAATGGCTACCGGAACCTTTGACGGATTGCAGGCAGAGCAGGTTGGCGAAACGTTTTCCAACATGCTGGCAAGCCCTGGTCAAAATTTATTCTGGATGATTGCCATTACTGTGATTGGATTCTTTATCTGTAGCAAGGGGCTGCAAAACGGTGTGGAAAAGATGTCCAAATATATGATGTCATGCCTGTTTATCGTTATGATCGTCCTTGTGATTCGTGCAGTTACATTACCGGATGCTGTAGAAGGATTGAAATTTTATTTAATTCCTGACTTCCATAAGATGATGGCAAACGGTTTATGGGATGCAATTTTCGCTGCTATGGGACAGGCGTTCTTCACCTTGAGTCTGGGAATCGGCGCACTTGCAATCTTTGGTAGCTATATTGGAAAAGATCGTTCTTTGCTTGGAGAAAGCGTCAATGTCTGTCTCCTGGACACCTTTGTTGCCTTTATTGCAGGCTTGATCATCTTCCCATCCTGTTTTTCCTTTCATGTTGCCGCTGATAGCGGGCCAGGGCTTGTATTTGTGACACTTCCCAATGTGTTTAATGCAATGTCCGGTGGAAGGTTATGGGGCTTTCTGTTTTTCCTGTTCATGTCCTTTGCGGCACTGACAACGATTATTGCCGTTTTTGAAAATATTGTTGCTTTTGCGATGGACAGCGGCTGGTCAAGGAAAAAAGCTGTAGGTGTTAATTTTATTTTGATTCTGCTATTGTCACTGCCATGTGCATTCGGCTTTAATTTATTATCCTTTATCGAGCCGCTGGGGGCAGGCTCCACGATACAGGATCTGGAGGACTTTATTGTATCAAACAATATGCTTCCGCTTGGTTCTCTAATGTATCTGTTGTTCTGTACCTTCCGTTATGGCTGGGGATGGAAAAATTTTACCGCAGAAGCAAACAGCGGTACCGGACTGAAGTTTCCCAACTGGGCGAGATTGTATGTTTCCTACATATTGCCACTCATTGTTATTTATATCTTCTTCCAGGGCTATATCGAAAAATTCTCCAGGCCATGGAATATTCTGATTCCACTTATTCTGCTGTTCATGATAATATATGTTCCTATACAGGCATGGAGAAAGCAAAAAATTAAAAATAAATAGAATAAAGAAATCAGACAGGTACGGCTGAGAAGCCTGCTCGCTTTCGATATTACATATAAAAAAAGAGAAGAAGTTAAGCTCCCATGAATATCATATTAGGTGCTTTACTTCTTCTTTCATTTTGTTTTCTGCTGCGGTCTTTACCTATTTTTATATAAGCATCGCATCTTATCGTTTCTTTTTCTTATTCACACAGAATATAGGACTGAATTGCTTCTGCCACCGCATGTACGATATGATCAGCGGCCTCTTGGACAATCCTTGGTGAGGAATGAAAGGTAAAGGATACATCCGCATCCTTCAGCATAGGAATATCATTATAGGAATCGCCGATGCCAAAGCAGGTTTCCAGCTTCAGCAGATGTTTCAATTTCAAAAGAGCACTGCCTTTCGAGCAGCCAGCCGGAACCACATCGATAAAATTCTGGTTTTGAAAGGCTGCGCATATATTTGAAAACTGATGTTTAAGCCTTTCGCATAATTCCTGTGCCGCCTGCTCGCTTGCCATACGAAACGATAATCCGTGTATGTTCGCATCCTTTAATTGCTTCATATCATGTATTACCGGTATATCTGTGAATGCTCTTGCTTTTTTATATGCATATATCTTTCCATCTGCCTGTATGGCGATGCTTTCTATTTGTTCCTCAAGACTGCTTAGCTGGATTGCCGTATCCAAAGAAAGGCAGCGTTCAAATAATATATTCTGTTTTTTATCCAGGATAAGAGCACCACTGCTTACGATATAAAAATCAGGCTGAATTCTTTCTGTGAGAAATGCTGTAATTCCCTGTAAAGGGCGTCCGGTACATAAGCCAAACAGGGCTCCATTTTCCTGTAGCTGGTTTATTCCTGCAATATCTCCTTCCCTGTAATTATGTTTTTCATTATGCAGATACAAGGTTCCATCAAAATCACTTGCCAATGCCTTCATAATCTCACATCCCTTCATCCGCTTCATTGTAAGAGGTAAGTGTTCTTCTGTCAACCAAAAAGGAGGCTTTCCTTAAACAGGGAAACATATTCATCAGCCTGATAAAGCTAATCACCTTATCCCGGTTGTTTACATAAAGTGGTTACTTCCTATCTAGGGTTTTCTAATCACTACAATCCACAAACAGATTCTCTCTCACGTTAAGGTACATAAGGATATGAGATACAAAAGGATGAAAAACCATCGATTCTTTTGTATTTTGCGATTTCCATATACCCAGAGTTGAGGAAGAATCCAAACACATGGCAGGTATTTTTTTCATATGCTTTTGCATACTTTAACTGACTAAACTCAGCCTAAACTACACGGTGCTTCGTGTAGCTATTTGCAACATAAAAAATGCTGATTATCATACATAATTCAGCATTTTTAGAATATATTTACGAATGCTTATAAGAAATACAGGCTATGGTATTATACCAGTCCGTAATGCTTCAGCATCTCTTTGATTTTTTCATCATCCTGTGCACTGCATTCCAGCACCGGCTTTCTTGCCGGCCCTGCCTGTGTGATTCCTGCCAGCTCTGCTGCACGCTTCATAACAACCGGTACAGTTCCCAGCTTCAATACACCACGCAATACATCGATGTCCTTCTGCAGTGCCTCTGCTTTTTCCTGTTCCCCACTACGCAGAGCCTTGTCCAGCTCCACCAATACCTCGGTGATTACATTGGAGGTTCCTGCCACTGCTCCACTTGCCCCCAGAGCATAACCATAGCTGATCTTGGAATCCGAACCAATCAGTAAGTCGAAATCATCACGCTTTGCGATTTCTGCATATGCCTTCAGATTTTCTTCCTGTCCGCTGCTGTCCTTGATTCCACGGATATTCTTTACCTCTGCCAGACGGCTTACGACCGCTGCACTTAAATTACAGCCTGTTGCCTTTGGTATGTTATACAGTATAATCGGTATACTCACACTTTCCGCTACCGCTGTGAAATGCTGTACCAGTTCTTCCTCTGTCGGTGTCAGGAAATACGGTGTGATCACACTTAATGCATCCGCACCCAGCTCCTCCATTTTCTTGGACAAACGTATGGTTTCCCTGGTACTGCATGCCCCCGTTCCCACATATACCGGGACGCGGTGGTCTACCATGGCAATCACCTTTTCTGCGAACTCTATTTTTTCTGCTTCATCGATTACATGAAACTCTCCATTGCTTCCCAGGATAAAGATTCCCTTTACACCCTTTGCGATCAAATGATCGATGAGCTGCTTTGTTGCTTCATAATTGATACTCTGTTCCTCATCACGGTGAAACGGTGTGATGATTGGAGTTATAATTCCGTCAAACATGATTATTTGTCCTCTTTTCTTTATTTTTTAAAGATCGAGTAATCCTTATTGTCAAAGGGCGCTGTCTGAAAAAACATACGAATTCCCTGACTCTGAATATACCGGATCTTTTCTATATCTTCTTCACTGAAATAATCCGAGAGGCTCTTGATCATCATACGGCTTGCCGGATATGGCATCTGAATTTCCTTGGTACGGAAGCCGGCCTTTACTGCATCACAGGCAATGCTTAAATTCGGAAAAATAACCATCGCCTTGATATTGCGGCCTTCATTGATATATGCGAGGAATTGTTCGATCGTGAAGATTTTAACCTTCATGGTTTTGGGAAGACAAAGCTGCATGACATCCGCGATAAACGGATCATTTACGTAATCCGGATCGACGATCAGTACATTATCTGCATCAATAAACTGATTCCAGTTCAAAGCAACTGTCGCATGCAGCAATCGTTTGTCTATCCGCGCAAGTTTGATTTTTGTACTCATGCTTCATCACCTACTTGAACTCGTTTCTGATATTCTCTCAATGCATAGGATATCAGCATTAAGAGAACCTTTCCCTGAAAACTTCCCCGGACATCTATCTGAAAAACTTCCTCATATTTCTTCAGCTTATATATCAATGTATTTTTATGCAGAAACAGATCATCCGCTGCCTGTGTCAGATTGAAATCATTTACAAACAGCTTGTCACAGATATCCACCATTTCATCAACGTCGATACCCTTTCCGCACTCCCTATAATAATCAAATACATCCCGTATATCATCCACCGCAATCTTTGACAGAAAATAGTCATACAGATAATCGGAGAAAAACACCGGAACATCCTTCTCGTATGTTACATGATTCTTCAGCCACAAGCAGTTTTGATAGCTGTTGGCATACTGTCGCAGCTTTTTCTGAATGGAACCGACAAAGTAATAGCAGTCCATCATTTCCCATTCCCGTAAGCTGCGTATATATTCCCGTATAAACGGTTTGAAATCGGCAGTATTGTGATACGCTTCCGGCAAATCCTTAAAAATCAGCAGGCACTTACTGTTTAATAGAGAATATATGATCTCCTTGCTGTCCGGCTTCATTTTCAAGCGCATGACATCCTTTGTATTAAATCCTTCATTATGAACCACATAAATCGCCACCCTTGGTTTATTTTTATCTATTTCCAGTTCATCCAGAAGGCTCAGCACATGATTCATATCAAAGTTATCCGTATTCAGAATATACTTTACCAGCTCATCATCCTTCGTGACCTTCTGGTTCAGTGTTTTCTGATTGATTTCATACATGAGACGCACAGTAAGTGATTCATTCAGAAGCTTGCTGATCATTGGCAGGTTTTCATCATTACCGCTTACCCATAAGAAGCCGAAATCCTGACCCTTTACACGTACTTCAAAAAAAGAATTGTGCTCATCTGGACGGTTTACGTCAATCTGCCGTCCGATTTCTGCCTTATTACTGCATAATGTCACTGTCATATCATCATTCACAAGACCAATCGTATAACGGTTATTCTCCTGAACAACACTTATAAATTCCTCAAAAACCTCACCTATCAGCATATGATCTCTCCTTTCGCAAGAGTACAACTCTCATGAAGTCTGACATCTTCCCTGTATGCCAATAGTACCATAAGGTAAACACGAATAAAATATCCCCTTCTGCATGATAGTGCTTTCATGGAAATTATAATTCATATGACAGGGTTTGTCCAGACGTTACGCTTTTCAGGACTCCAGCTGTGTATTCGTATGCACACAGCTGGTTTGCAGGGTTTCCATTGTTTCCTTCAGCAGTGCTTCCTCATGCAAATCTGCTTCCTCCATATTGGACAGCTTCAGATAGAGATCGATCAGCATAGGAAGATTTAAGCCTGTAAGCACCGGATACTGATACTTTCTGCTCATCACTGTAAAAACATTGCAGGGAGTACCGCCATACAAATCAACCAGTACGATGGTAAAGCCCTCTTTTTTACTCATTGTTTCATCCACAAGCTTCATATAATCTTCAAAGGAATACTCCGGTAAAAGAGAGCAGCATTCCACATGCTCCAATGCTCCTGCGATCATTCTTGCGGAATTTACCAGCTCCTCACCGAATTTTCCGTGAGTTCCGATCACGATATTAAAATTTTCCATACATCCTCCTGTTATTTCTGCATTTCCTTGATGCTCTTGCCAAGGCTTCCTCCCGGATGCCATTTCACATACTGCTTCAGATCCAGCTTTTTTGCCTCCTGCAATACAACGCTTAAACACTGCAGTATCAGGATTTCTGACAATATGGATGCGCGCGGCGGCTTGTTCAGCTCATCCCCTTCCTCATCCACATGGGCTACCAGACATACCTCTGACTGCTTTGCCAGTGTAGACTGCGGATTTCCTGTACAGCTGATAATATGCGCACCGTTTGCAAGCAGGGTCTGTACGGTTGCCTCCAACTCCATTGTTTCTCCACTATTGGAAATGGCAATGACCACATCCCCTTTTTTCACCTGACCGCTGGAGCCATGCACGGCCTCAGTACCATGCAGCTCATAAGCACTGGTTCCTGTTGATGACAGCAGGGATGCGATATAGCCTGCCACATGTCCCGGTTTTCCAATACCTGTAACATGGATTCTTCCCCCCTGCTTTTCACTTTCCATTATGATACGGGAAGCTTTTTCTATGCTTTCCATATCCATATCTTCTATATTTTTCCCTAACTCTGATTCAATATTGTTCAGATATTCTTTTACACATTCTACCATATATTCACCTAGTTCCCTAATAGCTGTTCCAAAATAATACCGGTTGACATAGCGCAGGTGCGCTGTTCACTTTCCATGCTTCGTGCCGCGGTATGCGGTGTTAACAGGAAATTATCCAATGCAAGCAGCGGATCGTCCTGTTTTGGCGGTTCACTGCTGTATACATCAAAGCAGGCACTGCGGATTTCCTTGTTCTTCAATGCCTCATATAACGCAGTCTCATCCACGATGCCGCCCCGTGCAGCATTCAGCAGACAGGCATCCTTTTTCATTTTCTTAAATTCCGCTGTAGATATCATATTTCTTGTACTATCCAGTAAAGGCACATGAAGAGATATATAATCACATTCTGTTATGATTTCCTCCAGTGTGCTGATCTTTGCATGGTGCTGCTTTGCCGTTTCATCTGTGATTGCAAAGGCATCATAAGCGTAGACCTCCATACCGCAGCCATATGCGTAATCCGCAAGGTACTTTCCAATCATTCCAAAGCCGATAATTCCCAGCTTTTTACCATAGATTTCCCGTCCTGTCGGCTTGTTCCAGCCATGCTCCTTTACATCCCGTACACTGGTATACAGATTTTTTGCTTCCATAAACATCATAGATAAGACATGCTCGGCAACCGAACGGGAATTACTTCCCACACAACGTCCGACATAGATATTATGCTCCTTTGCATACTCCAGATCGATGTTATCAATTCCAACACCGAATTTGCACACAGCCTTCAGCTTTGGACAGCCCTCCATCATTTCTTTATCCATGTTATCCACACCGACGATGATGGCATCTGCATCCTTTGCCAGCTCCTTAAACTCCTCATGCGTATACGCCTTACCGGTAGCATTGTAATGCACATCCAAGCCTTTGGATTTCATCAGCTCTACCTGATCCAGGCCGTAATTGGCAAACCCTCTCGGGGTAATTAGTACTTTCATATAGGCTCCTTCCTTTTACGTTCTTCCAAATGCCGATGATGAAAACAAATCCATGATCTTCCATGGATTTGTTCGCATCTTATATGATATGGAAGAAGGTTAATACGATAGCGATAATCATTGTATAAATCATCAGACGAATATACTTTGGCCCTCGCTTTGTGATATACAGATACATTCCCATGACTACGATAAACGGAAGCATATTCGGCAGAATACCGTCAATGATTTCCTGCAGCTTCACAGTGGATGTGTCACTGGCAAATTCCACAATGGTCTGTACCTTTATATAAGAGGCAGACAGGCATCCGATCATGAACAGACCGACAATACTTGCGATATCAATAACCTTTTTAATAGCTCCGGAATGCAGAATTTCCAATACGGAGTTTTTACCAAGGGAATATCCCTTGTTGAAGAGGAACCATGACCAGCCAAAGCTCCATGCGATGTAAATAAGTCCTGGAATAAAGGCTGCGATAACAGAGCCTTCCAAAGCCATTGGTACAAAGATTGCCAATGGGATGGTCGCAACGATTCCCTGATCCACACTGTCACCGATACCTGCCAGAGGTCCCATCAGACCAAGCTTTAAGGATTGAATAACCTCAGGAGAAATATCATCGTGACCAAGTGCGCGCTGTTCCTCCAATGAGATGGTAATACCGTGAATAATACTTCCCCAGTCACAGTTTGTATTAAACATGGAGGTATGACGGCGCATAGCTGCCTGCAGCTCCTCCGGGTCATCCTTGTACAGCTTACGTAATACCTTATTCATCGAATATCCAAAGGCAAGGGCCTGCATACGGTCAAAGCTTACCGGAACCTCTACTGCAAGCGTCCATTTCCACCATGCCTTTAAGAGATCTTTTTTTGTTACGATTGTTTTCTTTTCCTCAGCGGCTACACTGTTTACTGCTTCACTCATGCAACTTCCTCCTCATCGTTCTGTTTGAATAGGGATACGATCAGCGCAAGACATAATGCGATGACAGCTCCTGTCAGCATGGAGAAGCCCATGACAGAATACAGGAAGAATCCCAGTACGAAGAATGGCAGATACTTCTTTTTCCCCATGACAACCAGCGTCAGAGCAAATCCTAAGCCTGGAAGCATGTTTCCTGCGTTTGTAAGTCCGTTCATTGCCCATTCCGGAATGACATTGATAAATGCCTGTACAACGCTGGAACCGAATAATGTCGCAATGAATACCGGTGTGAAATACAATACACCATTGGTGAGCCATGGAAGTACGAAGGAGAAGATGGACAGCTTGTCATACTGCTTATCCTCTACAAACTTATCAGCCTTTGTGTTATAGAATGAGTTGATGGTACGGCGAACGTTGTTGATCAATACACCAAGTACACCGAATGGAACAGCCAGTGCCACAGCAGCAGCCGGATCCAGATTATTTGCGATTGCGGCAGGGATTGCAATACAGGTTGCCAGTCCCTGGTCACTTGGAATATTTCCTCCTGCTTCAATACCTCCCATATACATCAGCTGAATGGTTGCCCCATACAGCAGTCCGGTTTGTACATCCCCATATACAAGACCGATGAAAACGCCCAGTACGACCGGCTTACGGAATGCGAAGGATACAAAGTAGCTTGCACGTCCCATGGAAAGCCAGTACAGTATACCGACTAAAATTGCTTGAATTACCATATACATGTCCTCCTGTTATAATTTAGCGACAGCTTTTTGAAGTGTTTCGGAAGGATAATCCGGAGTTGTCTGGAAATAAATTTCAATCCCCATCTTTTCCAGTTCAAGCAGAGTATCTGCATCTGCTCTGTCCAGCGTGATTGCATTGTTTACAGCCTTGCGGCCAGGGCCACCGCCAAGTCCGCCGATTTGTACCTTTTCCAGCTTCAGGCCAGCCTGTACAGCAGCGTTTAATTCTGCCACACCCTTGAACAGTACCATGACGCGGTTCTTATCAAAGGCTCCTTCCTGCTGGCGCTTTACAGCATCCTCTACATTTACGATTGTAATTTTAACACCCTTTGGAGCGGCCATTTTAAATACTTCCTGCATGAATGCGTCCTTGCTCAGGGCAGTGTCGATTGTTACGATTTCATTGATCTGGCACTGTGTCAGCCATCTTGTAATGACCTGACCGTGAATCAATCTGAAATCTACTCTTGTTAGTTCAATACTCATGTTGAATTCCTCCTTACACCTACATTATATTGAAATCGCTTTCAAGTCGCTATGTTCAAACAAGCTAAAAAAATTGTGTCGTTTTTGGTCAAACGCACAAAGCTAAAAAAAGGTTAAGAAAAAAAGACGAAGCGCTGCTTTCTATATAATATAAGCAATTTGTACAATCATACAAAAAGCCTTTATTTATAGGCTTTTTCGACATATGCAAGATAGGGAGTAAGGATTTTTTTCATTCCTGAGCGCATATGTTTAACCGTACATATTTCATCTGTAATTTTGTTTGGTCATCCAATTGTAAGCGTTTCTAAAACAACGTAAGATATAGGCAAGGAGGATGTCATTATGAACATGAAAAAAATGAACGTCACAAAACGTATGTACGAGGCAGGGGCACTTGCTATTGTGCGTGCGGAAACATTGGATCGCGCATGTGAGATAGCTGAGGGCTGCATGAAGGGTGGTGTCCCCGTCATGGAAATGAGCTATACATTAAATAATGCAGGAGATATCATTCAGGGACTTTCAGAGAAGTACAAGGATGCCCTTTGTGTAGGAGCGGGAACTGTGCTGGATGCTGAAACCGCAAGACATGCAATTCTGCATGGTGCAGATTTTATCATTGCGCCGAATTATAATGAGGATGTTGCAAAAATGTGCAATCGCTATCAGATTCCTTATGCTCCAGGATGTACTACCATTACGGAGTGTGTGGATGCACTGAGCAACGGAGCAGCCTTTATCAAGGCTTTCCCAATTTCCGATTTCTATGGTTCAAAGCTTGTAAAGGTTTTTAAAACGCCGATTCCTGACATGCCAATACTGGCAAGCGGCGGTATCAATCTTGACAACCTGAGAACATGGTTGGAAAACGGTGTAGATGTATGCGGCTTTGGAGGTCTGCTGACCAAGGGAAGCAGTGAGGATATCGCAGCAAATGCCGCAAAGATTCATGAAATTATTACCAGCTTCAGAGCTAACAAATAACAGCCAGCAGTAGCTATTCAATAACTTTTCCTTTCAAATAAATAATAAGAAAACGCATGAAGCATACCCCAAGGTGTTCCATGCGTTTTCTTTTTGTTTTTCTTTATGCAAAGGATTCTATATCTGACAAATAATCCAGATATCCATTCCTGCCGAATTGTTTTTCCAAAATTTCATACTTTCATGAATTCTCATCAGCAGCAGAAATATCATCGTAAATACACTTTATAAATCTGATTTCTATCCATACCTTCGGTTTTGGAATCCTTTTTCAAAGCTTCCATCTAAGCAGTATTCCGATAAGGTACTCTATGTCCTACAAATTCTCTCCATTTGAGGCAATCACATCAGCGTACCAGTGAAAGGAATCCTTTGGATATCGGTTTAATGTTCCGCTGTCATCCGCTTCCTCACGATCAACATAAATAAAACCGTAGCGCTTCTGATATCCATTTAACCAGCTTAATAAATCTGTACAAGACCATGTGCAATAGGCAAGAACCTCGCATCCGTCATCAATCGCCTTTTTCAATTCCGCAAGGTGAGCACGCAGATACGCAATACGGTAAGGATCATGAATTGTTTTATCATCCTCCAGTTTATCAAACGCACCTAGCCCGTTTTCAGATATTATAATCGGTAGATCATAGCGGGAGGTAATTATACGGCAGCACATACGAATTCCCATGGGATCAATCGTCCAATCCCAGTCTGTTGTTTTCAGATATGGATTCGCAGGATTCTTATACAGACCGGGAACACCACTGATTTTCGCAGTTCCCTTTTCGCCTGTTGTATTCACCTCGTGATTTGCCCCAACACCGTCGATATCGTTATATTCCGCAACTGCTGTCTGATAATAATTCACACCCATAAAATCTATGAGCTGTGCAGCCTGCCTGATATCTTCCATTTCCTTTTGTGTAACATCCGGTGCACAGTTAATGGATTTCAAATATTTCATAGCACTCTTTGGATAACGGCCGTAACCGTAGATATCCATCCACCAGTAATTACGTAAATCGTCATAATCTTCCTTTGCCATGGCATTTTCAGGATGACAATCTATGGCATAGCAAGGGGAAAAGGCAAAGCTTGCCCCAGCCATCGCCTTTGGAAACCGCTTTTTCAGTTCTATAACACTTCTTGCGTGTGCAACATTCGCATGATGATTCACCTGATAAAACAGCTTCAGCTGATCAATTTTTCCCGGTGGATGCAGTCCTTCCATCCATCCCATGGAAGTGAAAATATTCTGTTCGTTCATGGTGATCCAGTATTTTACACGATCTCCATAGCGTTCAAACAAGGTAACGGCATAATTCACAAAGTCATCTATAATTTGCGGCGATTCCCAACCGTGATATGCTTCCTCCAATGCCTGCGGCATATCCCAATGATATATTGTCACCATCGGCTCTATTCCATATTTCAAGCATTCGTTAATTACATTATCATAAAATATAAGCCCTGCTTCGTTTAGGTTTCCTCTGCCCTTTGGATAGATTCTTGTCCATGCAATAGAAAAGCGGTAGGTCTTTAAGCCCATTTTTGCCATGAGGGCGATATCCTCTTTATAATGATGATAAAAATCGACAGCGATAGCACCCGTTGTACCTTTAAAGGTTTTTCCCGGGATCTTTACAAATTCATCCCAATTCGATACACCCTTTCCATCCTCACGATCAGCGCCTTCGATCTGGTAAGCGGCAGAAGCACTGCCCCATAAAAAATTAGTTGGAAATCCTGTTGTTTTCTGAAAGTACATATGTTCTCCTTTCTGACTGTTTCATCAGCTTTCGTACAATTCCTTTATTACATTTGTCTCAAAGTGGAAATACTGCGGTACATGCTGTGCAATGGAATATTCAAAGATTTCTGATGTATCCAGGTATGCAATTTCTTCTACCTGACATACAAAATCATGTTCATCCATTTTAAAATACTTCTTTTCCAGCTTCTGCGGCCGAACAGCCTGGAAGGATAAGCGGGCACTTTGAATATGCTTCTGCAGCTGTTTTTCGATATACGCATAAATGGATGCTTCCACATCACATAACTGAAGTCCCGGAATAATTTGTAATGGCATCCATGTATATTCTACAACTCTTGGCTCCCCATTATACAAACGGATTCGTTCTATTTCATATACGAAATCACCTTCCCTGATATTCAATTTTTCTGCAATATCCTGTGTACAGGCAGACACCTTAAATTTCTCTACAATGGAAGTAACCTCCTCCCGGATAAGCTCACGGCCGATTACCGGGATTGACTGCATATTTCCTGTATTTGGGCTGACACATTTCTTTACAAAGCTGCCAAGACCCCGTTTTCGTACAACATAGCCTTCACTTACCAACCGATCCATCGCTTTTTTCACAGTAAGCACACTGCAATCATACGCTGCTGCCAGCTCTTCTCCACTTGGCAGCATTTCATTGGCCCTGTATACCTCTGAAAGAATAGCATCCTTCAAGCCTGTATATACCTGCATATATTTTGGTACCATGACACACCTCCGATAACCTAATTATAATACGTTTCTTCTTTTTGTTCAATAAAAATATATACTTATAGATATAAAAGTATATATGTTTAATAAACTCAAACAAAAAGTCTCTGTGAAGGGGCAGAGACTTTTACGACAATGACTATGGATAACATATGGATGAATAAGAAACTGTCATCGTCTTCATACAGACATAAACATGTCTGTATATATAGGATACACCATGCGTGTGAACAGTATGTGATTAGCATTTGAATTATCATTCACAATCCTATATGTTTTGAAATGCTTATGTAATAGGAATTAAGCTCCTTCTTTTACATAATGAGCCATATAATAGTTTTTTCTATATTTCAAATCATATGGATTCAAACTACAAATTACGTTTCTGTTGAACAGCAGGAGCGTTTATAAGACCATATGCTACTTTTCTTAATTATCATGAACTACTATTTTTATTATATTCATAATAATCATAATTAAAATAGTATTCTGCTATAAAACTACTGTATTTCATATATAACTACTGATTGATAAAAGAACCTCTGCGAGGGACAGAGGTTCAGCATGAAGGCAGGTAATGGAAATGAAAAAATTGTAAACATGATAGCTGTTTTGTTTTTATAGGGATGGGGAAACATTCCATTACCATATTAAGATTTACAAGCATTGCTTTGCTTGTGTCTATATAATACTACCGGAATGTGAAGTCTGTGTGAACGTTATATGAAAAGGAAAGAAACTATGTTATTTATACAAGCTGAATACTCATGCGCACATAAAATAGTGAAAAGAATTGGCTGGATAATTGTATCGTGGTAAAATAGATAGGAATGTGAGAGGAGTGTAGGTAATGAATAAGCTATTGGGACATTTCAAGACAATAACAGCACATAAAATTGCTGTAACAAAGCTATGCTTCCGCTGTGGTTTATATAAACAGGGTTTGTTGCATGACCTCTCCAAATACAGTCCTGTAGAATTTTGTGCAGGAGTAAGGTACTTCCAGGGGAATCGCAGTCCCATTGATTATGAAAAGGAAGTGAAGGGATATTCCCTGGGATGGCTGCATCATAAGGGCCGTAACAAGCATCACTGGGAATACTGGCTCGATAATGCTGTCGGAGGAATCAAGCCGGTTAAGATGCCACTCAAGTATCTGGTGGAAATGTATTGTGACCGTACTGCGGCATCCCGTATTTATATGAAAGAGAATTATCATGACGGCAGTGCCTATGAATATTTCATGAACGGGTATGATAATGTCATTATGCATGATGAAACAAGAGCAATGCTTAAAATGATACTGGAATATCAGCGCGATCATGGCACGGATGCTACGATTGAATATATAAGAGAAGAGATACTGAAAAAGGAAACTTACTAACGAAAAGCATTATAATGAAAGGAGCGGTAAGAAAAAAGAGAAATTAAGAAGAACGTGAATTCTGAATCAAGGATCCTCTTTCACGTTAAGCTGCAGGGAAGTGTTTAAGATACAAAAGGATTGTAGAACATGAATCATTTTGTATTTTCCATAATTCTCGTATATCCGTCAGGAAAAACAGAATCAAGTCTTTAACTCATATTACAGAAAAAATAATGCGAAAAGAAGAAGGAAATTTCCTATAATTGATTAGGAGCTTTCTTTCTTCTTTCATTATTTCTAATGCATTCTTTTATATTATTTACGTGAGAAGCTGTATTTGTATTCACTGCACGTCGCTTATCCGGCTCGTCACAATTATATTTTCACAGTCTCATGAAAGCAGCGTATCCTGCATTATTTAATTTCCTCCTCCAACTCGTAAGGAAGAAATTCCACTAGCAGGTGCTTCTGTTTCAGACTCTCTTCTATCTCATCCAGAATCTCCTGCGAGTCAGCACTGACATGATGAAAATGATACCCTGAAGTGACATTCATCAGCGGTGTAGATTTTCCTGTTTTCAGATTATCCAGTAAAACAGCTACATCACGACGGTTGCGGATACGAAGGGGTGCTGACATTTTACCATAGGCTTTGTGATTCACCATCACATCCTCCACACTGCCGCCAAGATCTACAATAGTCTCCAGCTCATCGCTGATCTGTTCACTTGTATGACACACCTTGAACAGGCGTACTGCTTTCTTTGTATCATTTAAAATGTATCCTCTTGCAGTCGCAATAATAGGATATCCCTCTGTCCGCAGTAAAGCGATATCCTGTACGACTACCTGACGGCTTACCCCGGTATCCCTGCCTAATGCGCCTCCCGACAATGGTGTTGAGGACTGCCTCATCATGGATAGAATACGTTTACGGCGCTGTGCCCCTGTTAACGGTGTTTCCATCTGGCTTCTGCACTCCTTTCTTTTTTCAACACATCGTTTATTTTGCATCTAAAACACTCAGATGCTTTAAGCTGATATCCAGGATTGGTGAGGAATGCGTTAATGCACCGCTCGATACATAATCCACCCCTATATCCTTCATCAGTTCAATATTTTCCTTTGTAATATTACCGGAGCATTCTGTTTCTGCACGGCCTGCGATCAGCTTTACAGCCTCCTTCATCACCTCAGGTGTCATATTATCCAGCATGATAATATCCGCGCCTGCCTCCACTGCTTCCTTAACCATTTCCAGATTTTCCGTTTCAATTTCTATTTTACGTACAAATGGCGCATGCTTTCTTGCGGCCTCAATCGCCTGCCTCACACCGCCTGCAGCATCAATATGATTATCCTTCAGCAATACCCCGTCTGACAGATTATAACGATGGTTTCTTCCGCCGCCGACTAAAACAGCATATTTTTCAAATACACGCATACAAGGTGTTGTCTTTCTTGTATCCACCAGACAGGTTTTTGAGCCCTCTAACAGCTTAGAAACATTTCTTGTATAGGTCGCAATACCACTCATTCTCTGCAGATAATTCAAAGCTGTACGCTCTCCGGACAATAACACACGTACATCGCCGTGTACTGTCCCCATTAGCTGACCCTTCATCACCTGATCGCCATCCTTAACCAGAAAATCAACCTTTGTTTTCGGATCCAGCAGAGTAAAGACACGTTCAAAAATCTGAAGTCCGGCAATAATACCATCTTCCTTACAGATTAGCTGAACCTCTCCTTCCTTATAATCAGGCATGACAGAACAGGTGGTTACATCCTCTCCGTTAATGTCCTCCTCTAAAGCAAGACGGATATATTTATCAGCAACAAGCTGCATCGTGATTGGATTCATATGCTCTTTTTCCTTTCCGGCAGACTGTTATATTTTCAGCCGCTCTTTTCGCAAATACAAGACTTTCCAGCAGACTGTTGCTGGCAAGACGGTTTTTTCCATGAACACCGTTACAGCTTGTTTCACCAACTGCATACAAATGCTTCATAGTTGTCTGAGAATGACTTCCCACATGAATGCCTCCCATAAAATAATGCTGGGCTGGTACTACAGGAATCATTTCCTTTGTAATATCATACCCTTCCTTTTTACAGGTTTCATATATGTTTGGAAAATGACTCATAATCGTATCCTTTGACACATTCTGAAAGGACAGCCATACATGCTCGCAACCGTCTTTTTTCATTTCCTCAAAAATGGCCTGTGACACTACATCTCTTGGCAATAATTCATTAACAAAACGCTCTCCCTTTGCATTCAAAAGAATTGCGCCATCCCCTCTTGCGGACTCGGAAATCAGAAAGCTTCTTCCTTTTTTCTTTGTATACAGACTTGTGGGATGGATCTGTACATAATCCAGATGATCCAGTTGCACACCGTGTTTTTTACAAATACTCAGCGCATCTCCGGTCAGACTTGGATAATTCGTGGAATGCTCATACAAACCGCCGATTCCCCCGGTTGCCAGTATTGTATCCACTGCATGTATATTTATAAGCTGCTGGCTTGCGGATTCTACAACAATCCCCCTGCAGCTTCCACGCTCAACAAGTAAATCTGTCATTTTGGTATGTTGCCAAACAGTGATATTAGGACATTCGCGCACATGCTTTTGTAAAACGGTTGTTATCTCTTTTCCTGTGATATCCTTATGAAAACAGATTCTCGGCCGGGAATGTCCACCCTCCCGTGTATAGCGCAGACTTCCGTCTGCATTTTCTTCAAAACGGACACCCAGCCTTAACAGCTCCTCGATAACTGGTCGGCTCTGCCGTATCATTATATCTACACTTTCTGTGTTATTTTCATAATGACCGGCACGCATGGTATCCTCAAAATATGCAGCGTAATCGTCCTCATCATGAAGAACACAGATTCCCCCCTGGGCCAGCATGGAATCGCATTCCTCCATACTCTCCTTGCAAATCATCAGAATATTGCTGGAGGCAGGTAGCTTTAGCGCTGCATAAAGTCCTGCAACCCCACAGCCTGCGATGACTGTATCATAATACATATCTGTTTGCATGGTTTGCGCCTCCTTAGGCAGTCTATGCCGCAAGCTCCAGCATTCTTTTCAACGTTGCCTTTGACGGGCCTGCAATCTCCTCTGCCACAGAAGCTTTGTTTTCTCCCGTGCGAAGTACATGTAATATACCGTCAAGTGTAATCTTTTTCATATCAGTACAAACCGGTTCTGTTTCAGGGAAATAAAACCTCTTATCCGGACTCTGCTTTTCAAGCTCGTAGCGTACACCGCATTCCGTTGCTATAATGAATTCCTTTGCACTGCTTGCGGCCGCCTGTTTTAAAATACCGGTTGTAGAGCCGATATAATCTGCCATGTCCAGCACCTGCGCATTGCACTCCGGATGTGCCAAAATTTCAGCGTACGGATGCTGCTGTTTCAATGCCTGTATTTCCTGAACACGCATTTCCTCATGAACCGGACAGTATCCCTTAACCAGCATTACATTCTTTTCCGGTACCTGTTGTGCCACATATCGTCCCAGGTTTTTATCCGGTATAAACAAGATATTTTGATTTGGCAGATTTCTTACAATCTGGACAGCATTTGCGGACGTCACACAAACATCCGACCAAGATTTTATTTCTGCAGTCGAATTGATATAGCATACAACAGCAAGATCCTCATACGCTGCTCTTACCTTGTCAATTTCTGCCTTTGTCACCATATGTGCCATTGGACAATCTGCGGTTGCATCCGGCATCAATACTGCTTTTTCCGGATTCAGGAGCTTACCGCTCTCTCCCATAAACGATACGCCGCAGAATACCAGAACCTTATTGGTCAGCTTTGACGCCACCTTGCTTAGATAGAAAGAATCTCCTACATAATCTGCGATTTCCTGTACCTCTGCCGGTACATAATAATGCGCCAGCAGTACGGCATCCTTTTCAACCTTAAGCTGTTTAATTTCTTCCTGTTTTGTCATATTCCTTTAATGGTACGCGTCTGATTCACGCTACCTCTATCTCCCTTTCTCTTAATCTTTGTATCTGTCACAGTATAGCATATATAACAACATGTGACAAGACACATGTAAAATAATTTGTTGACAGACACATATAATATAATTTGTCTTAAACCTATCTTCATTCACAACCACGAAACCTACTTATATCCATTTGGAGCCATCCCTTTTCCCATACGGCATATCCTATAAAAAAGTGTAAGCATAGCAAAATGATTTAAGGTCTGATAATTTGAAATATTCAATAAATTTATACCTGTATAAAGTGAGAGAAAGGGCCCTTTCAAGAGCTGATGTAACATTTCCCAGCAAATGACTGCTTCCACTAACACCCATCCCCTTTATTAACCTTTGTACATATCAGACATATAAAGAAAAGATGTCCCAAATAGACATCTGATTTCACATTTGTTATTCTTCTTCAATACCGCCCAGCAGTTCCAGCAGACGATTCAGGTCATCATTACCCTCATAACGTATGGTAATCTGTTTTTCATCGATACGCACCTTTGTCTGAAAGCGGCTCTGCAAACGATCCTGAACCTTATCCAGATTGATATCACGCACTTTCATTTCCGGAGCGCTTTTAGGTTCATTCATATTCTTAACAAGGGTTTCCACAGCACGGACACTCAGGTGAAGCTGAATAGCTTTCTTGGCTACCTCTTCAATCTGTGAAGCATCCTTTAAGCCAAGCAATGCACGGACATGTCCCATACTCAGCTGTTTATCAATTACATATTGCTGTACGGATTTGGGAAGCTTCAAAAGCCGCAGCATATTTGCCACATGCTCCCTGGATTTTCCAATCCGCTTCGCCAGCTCCTCCTGTGTATATCCCAGCTTCTTAATCAGCTTTTCATAGCCCTGTGCTTCCTCAATAGCATTCAGATCCTCGCGCTGAATGTTTTCCAGTAATGCGATTTCCATCATCTGCTGATCATCAAATTCCATCAGAATAGCAGGGATGGTTTTCAGCCCGGCAACCTTACTTGCTCTTAAACGCCGCTCACCGGCAATCAGCTCATAGCCCTTAACAGCTTTTTTTACCAGAATGGGTGTAAATACCCCATGCAGTCGGATGGAATCTGCCAGCTCCTGAATCTTCTCATCATCAAAGTTTTTGCGCGGCTGATACGGATTCGGCTTTACATCCTTGACTTCCACTTCAAACTTGGAATCCTCATGAACCTCCGTCTTACCCTGCTGAATATCCTCCAGCACATTGCTGACATCCTCTCCAAAGATTGCAGATAATCCTTTCCCAAGTCTTGCGCTATTATCCTTTTTCGGCATTCATCCACCTCCTATCTGGCTTTTGCTTTCTTATTCATTTTCACAACTTCATTGGACAAGCCAGCATAAGCCTTTGCCCCTTCACAGCGAACATCATATTCAAATATTGACATTCCTCTGGACGGAGCTTCACTCAGCTTCACATTTCTCGGTATGTAGTTCTTATAAACACGATCCTTAAAATGCTGGCGTACCTCCTGCTGCACTTCCACACTCAGCTTAGTACGGGCATCATACATCGTCAGCACAACACCTTCAATCATCAATTCACGGTTAAACAACTGCTGAACCAGACGAATAGTCAGAAGCAGCTGAGTAACACCCTCCAGTGCATAATATTCACACTGTACCGGAATAATGACAGAATCCGCAGCCGTTAAGGCATTGGTATTTAAAAGTCCCAGAGAAGGCGGGCAGTCAATAATGATGAAATCATACTCATCCTTTATTAAATCCAGCTTATTTTTCAAAAGCTCCTCTTTTCCAACCTCAAACTTAACCATCTGCAGATCAGCTCCGGCCAGCGCAATGCTTGCAGGAACAATATCAATTGGCGGAGATGTCAGCTTTTTACGAATATCCTCCACCTTATAATCCTCCATAATCAGATTATATACGGATAGCTTATCCTCGCCTACCTCTGCACCGACTCCCTGTGTTGCATTTCCCTGCGGGTCAAAATCCACCAGGAGGACTTTATTTCCAAGATATCCCAAACCAGCCGCGAGGTTGATAGATGTTGTTGTCTTACCAACACCGCCCTTCTGGTTGGATACCGCTATGATTTTACCCATAAGATCATTTCCTTTCTATTTCGGAATGCGAATGGTAATGATGACTTCATCCTCATGTTCCTCTTCGCTTATAGCTGCCGCTGTTCCGGCACGATTCACCATACTGACTGCCTGATGAATCGTATTGATTGCGATCTTGATATTTTTGCTGATGCCCTTCAGCATCACCTTTTTCTTTTCTTTTTTCGGCTGTGCCTGTTCCTTCAGCATTTTCTCAGTCTGTGCAACCGTCATGCCCTTTTTCACGATTTTGTTTAAAGCATCATGCTGTTTTTCTTCATCCAGACCAATCAATGCTCTTGCATGCCGTTCACTTATCTTCTTCGTACTGACAGCTTCCTGCACATCCTCATCCAGATTCAGAAGACGGATTTTATTTGCGATGGAGGATTGGCTCTTACCTACCCGCAAAGCAAGCTGACTCTGATTCAATCCGGAATACTTCATGATTTCCACATAGGACTTTGCTTCCTCGATTGCACTCAGATTCTCTCTCTGAATATTTTCCACTAATGCCATTTCTGCCATCTGTACCTCATTGGCATCCATGATGAGAACCGGAACATCCACAGCACCATTCAGCTTCAATGCCCGAAATCGCCGCTCTCCGGCAATAATCTGATATTTTCCATCCATTTCACGAACTGTAATCGGTTGGATCAGTCCGTTTTCCCGAATGGATTGTGCCAGATCCATCAGTGCTTCATCATCAAATTCCAGACGCGGCTGATAAGGATTCGGTTCTACCAGATCAATATCCACTATTCTAGTATCTTTCATTCTATTCCTCCTCAAAGGGGATTTTTCTTCATTTGTGCAAACGGTCTCGGATATTTCTTTGGTGTCAGCCTTGTTTTCTCAAAAACAAAGTTGATCCGCTGTGATCCGTCTGACAGCGTATGCACATCCCTCTGCTTTAATTCACACCCCAGAAGCCGAATTGCTTTTTCAGCCAATGCATATTCCTCATCGCCATTGGCACCCTTTAATGCAAGGAAGCTGCCATGCTGCTTTACCAGTGGAATGCACAATTCACTGAGTAAAGGAAGATTGGCAACCGCACGGGCACTCACAATATCAAAGCTCTCCCGATGCTCCTTAGCATAATCCTCAGCTCTGGCATGCACACAGGCTACACCGTCGAGCTTTAGCTTTTCACATAAAGCATTTAAAAAAGTAATTCTTTTTCCCAGTGTTTCTACTATCGTCAGCTCCAGATCAGGATATATGATTTTTAAAGGTATTCCAGGGAATCCTGCACCAGCACCAACATCACAGAAGCTGCCCTGTAGCTTCCAATCAAAGGAAGGTAATATAGAATCCAGAAAATGCTTTTCATAAATCTCATCCAGATCGGTTATGGCGGTTAGATTCATTTTCTGATTCCATTCGATCAGCATGGATGCGTATTCCTCAAACTGCTGCAGTTGACGCTCATGTAATTGAATACCGTGCTCAGCAAGCACCTTGAAAAAGTCTTCTTTATGAAATTTTTTGGACATAGTATCCCTCCAGCATCTACTATTATATCAAAGAACATCCACTAACTAAACATTTAGTTTGTGAATTTTCCACAGAAGCCCGTCAGTATAAAGTGTAATCGCTTTATTATGTATCCGGATACCCTAAATACCTGACAAAAAAAGTTTCTTCCCGCCAATATTCATGAAATTGAATAAAAGGCACCTCTCAATTTGACTATGAAAGGTCCCCTTGTCTGAGGAAACGGAAAATATTGATACATCTGTAGTACATATAAGATGCAGTGTGTGTAATCATCCTTATAATTTGTCTGCTTTACATTTACAGCCAAAGCAGCGCACCATGCTTTCCATTCGAAATTACAGAAAGCACACGGTATGTAACTGTCAATCCATAACAGGCGTTGCTGCTTTTTTGATTTCTTTGCTTTTTTTATAATTGCAAATCGTACCGGTTTATAGCATTTCTAGTCATTTTTCCCATTACACTCAACCATCTGACAATGGAAAGCAGAAAAAAGCCTCCGACAGCATTTCACACGTGCCAGAGGCTTTACCATTTACTTGTATTTTATCACATCCATTTCTTCTTATCTATGTCTTTGTATAAGATATAAATCTTATAGATTCAAATCAAATTACAATACATCATGACAAGCTTTCAATGAACGCTTCGTATTTGAACGATTAACGGTATCTGCAGTTATTTTCCTACCAAATCAGTCACAGGGTTGCCAATCTGCTTTATCCCTGCTTTTAAAGTTATCTGCAGTTCCTCCTGATACATTCTATATTGTTTCCTGATTTTGCCGGAAGTGATATTATGATAATCCTTTCGATCTCATCAGTTTAGATAGTTTCAGGTTCCTTATGACATCTTTTCATTTACCGGATACTCATCCTGATCTTTGTAACGGACAACATAATCTGTTTCGTTCCTTATCAGTTTCTCCTTTAAATCTGCTTTTCCATCAATTCATAGTCCAGCCGGTCATAAGATATAGATCTATTTACTTAACCATCGTTATTCAACAGTCGTTCGATTTGTCTACTTGTATTAACATTCAAATTACAATGGAGTTTCCTGTTTTACCAGTTGATATAATCACTTATATCGTTTCCTAATACCTTGTCTGCTGTCACCAGTTCTTCTTTAGGCTTAAACTTCCGATGATCCACACCGTATTTCCGATTTAACGTTAGATTATTATGATATCGCTGTTACTTAACTTTCTTTCCACTGATAAGCTCCTATACAAGAAACCCTTTCACGCATCAGCTTCCTATGACAAGTTCCAAAATAATCTAACTAGCTAACTGTCCCATCTTCTCACCGCTCTCTTTTCTTTGGTATTTCTTTTTACACTTTTATTATAATCGCTGTATGGTATCTGTAAAGTCTTGTGGAAAGATTTGCAGATATATGGAATAATTGGTTATTTGTCTGCATTAGTGTTCTAATAATATCATTTCTCTTAGAATTCCAGGCTAATTTTAATGTCCAAATATTCAATGATAGGCTGGCGGCATAACTGTAATCTTTATTGTTTTATATGCCTCATTCCCATGTCCGTCATATGCAAATATATGTACATCATGAACACCAACGGCATCCTGATCAAAATTGCAGGTCTGGTTATTCTCATCACAACTATATTCATAATAACTCTGCTTATTACTACCATCTTTTTCATGTAAATCAAGCTTCACCTTATCATAGGGACGAATATCATAAACCTGCAGGTAATCACTTAATCTAAAATTGGGATCACCTTCTATTTTTGCTGGTCCCGTATATTTTATAATCGGTGGATCTGTATCAATAATTGTCAAGTTGAAACCCCGGCTTGTCTTATATCCATTGCAGTTAACCGTTACAGTAAGCAGCTGTTCTTTATTTATAATTGAATCATCATAATGAAACAGGACAGTTGCATCCTTAACAGAAGAATCTAACTCTACAAAATCTTTCTCAGCTAGTGACTCTCCCCAAAGTATTTCTCTTGTACTATCTTCCTTAATGAAATGAATATTCTCTTCTATTTCTTTCATCCGCTTTGCATAGCAAACAGCCCCCAAAGCTATACAAAGTAATACGATAAGAAGAATAATTGACTTTTTTCTCATAGTGACTGAATAATATTATATAACGATAGATTCTTCGTGGTTGTATATGTTTCTCCCCAAAAACTTATCCAACCAGCAGATAATCCTTTACTAGCGCCTATTGCCGTAGCTGTTTCAATTTGAATTGTTTGTTCATTATGCAATACATAGCCTTTAATTGATGCAGTTCTATTACTTTCAGGCAGATTTGTGAACTCTTTCGCTTTCACAGGTGAAATGATCATCAAACTAAAAGTTAAACCAAACATTAAAACAGTTACTACAGATTTCACAAAAAATTTAATCACTTTATTTTCCATTTTAAATCCCTCTTTTTTTCTATGGTTTTGTCCATATTTTTCTGATTATGATATGTAACCCTCATGTATATTATCTGTCCCAAGTATATGAATAGAAGCTGATACCTCATCTGCTGTCACCAGTTCTTCATCGGATTTTAACTTTTGATAATCCACACCGTATTTCTGATGTAACGTTAAATTATTGTGATTCCGCTGTTTCCTTCACATTCTTTTCACTGATAAGCTCCTATACAAGAACCCATTTCACACATCAGCTTCCTATGACAAGCTCCAGAATAATCTATCTAACAAACTATCCCATTTTCTCACCGCTCTCTTTCCTTTGGCATTTCTTTCTACTTTCATTTTAAACGCTGAACGGTATCCGTAAAGAATCGTGAAAAGATTTGCAGTATTTTGGAATTTTCAGTAATTTTTATCTATAAAGCCATGAAATGTACGCAAGACCTCAGCTTTTTTTGATCTGGATATCGGCAAATGAACTGTAGGTAACATGACCATATCATTCTCTATTTTCATGATATAAGACATATTGACAAGATAGCTGACATGTATCCATAAAAAATTATATACTCTAAAATCCATATAGGCGTCCTTCATATTCTTGCGTTCCCGAAACTCCCCCCGCTTTGTATGATATACAAGCAGCTTATCTTCCTTCTCAATATAATAAATGTCACTGATCTTCAATGGTACCTTTACATTGTTATAGGAAAACAGATATTCATCCTGATTGCGAATGAGCTTTTTTATATATGGCAGGATACGCTTCATATCTGTCTGTATCCTTCCTCGTTCAACATAGAAAATGCGGGCAAAGGGCAGGATCTGCTGTTCCGTTTCACGCAGCCTTGTCTTCGTGTAAATGATAATCCGCTGAGGCTTATTCAAAACAAAGGACTGTGTTACTCTTGGAATCTCCATTTTTTCATGAAATACCACAACATGAAATTCCTTTTCCTTCTCAACCTTTGCGAACTGCGATATCTTCTTGAAGCAGTAAAAGCAGCAATCCTCCTCCTGCAGATACTGAGCAAGTGAAAACATGATATTTTTCGCAGCATCTTCATTTTCAAGTATTGCAATTCTCAGCATATCATCACCCCAATCGTTTATGCGTGCACTTCCTTATATGTACATAGTGTAATACCGTATCTCTGAATCAACTGCGCAGCTTTTTCACTGCATAAAATCTCCTGTTCCTTTATACGCTTCAGCGAATACGATGTAGAATCATACAGGAACTGATCTATATAGGCAGGATGACACATGATATCCGTCACCTCCTGCTCACTCACATGAGCGAATATTTCTTCCAGAGAACTCAGCTTTGCACCCTCCCCATAAAATGCTGTCGACAGCTCTGTGTGTGGAAATGACACCGGATATTCAAATCCGCCCCGAACAGGCAGAGCATATTCCTTCTGCAGTCTTACAATCACATTGCGAAGCCTTTTAGTTGTATGAATATGATGATGGGAATCCAGATGGTCGATACGGATGCCAGCATCCAGGATACGCTGAATCTGTGCTTTTAATTCCGTATACATTTCTGTCTCATCATAATGTAAAAGATCATTCTGTTTATGGAAACAGCCGTTTTCCATCGTCAGAGTCTTATGCGTGGAAAGCAGCGGGCGATAACATGTAAGATTCAGATGCACTCCTACAGCCAGGTTTGGATATCTGTGATACAATTCCACCGCATGCGCAAAGCCAGGCATATTTGCCATTAACGATGTAGAAGTTACAATGCCACTCTTTATCGCTTTCAGAATACCATAATTGACCGCCTCACTAAAACCGAAATCATCCGCATTTACGATAACTCTTTTCATATGTTTCTCCTCCTTTAAACAGCTATATTATACGCCGTTACCAAAGAAGAGTATATGCCTGGTTTAGCGGTTGTTCAGCATTGCATATTTATAGGCAAGCATAATAATTTGATCCGCATGCCCGCCAATTACCGGAATACCGTGTCCGCCGGCAACGATATCCGCATGCAGCTGCAGCTTCCAGAGCCGTTGAAAGCTTTCCAAAAGGAGAGAACCATTATAAGTCATATCCCCCTTCCAGCCGGTAAAGGCTGCTTCGCCTGTTTCACCATCTGCGAAAAACATATCGCCGCTGAAAATGATCTCCTCTTTATCAAGCACCATATGATAAAGGACAGAGCCCTCCGTATGTCCCGGCATGCGGTACGCGTGAAGCGTCAGATTTCCGACATGGATAACCATATCCTCAACAATTATCACATCCGGACTGCATGGCGGCATAACATGATTGGTAAACGGACTTTCCGTACCAAAATTTCCGGCCTTCATGATGACTTCATCACCGGCACCGACATATATCTGGCTGCCGTGCTTTTGGAACCATGATGAGCTTCCCGCATGATCATCATGACCGTGTGTGAGCAGCACATGCGTGATGTCCTGTGATGCAATCCCCCAGTACTTCATATTTTTTTGTATGATATCCAAAGCGTCATACCGTCCGCAGTCTATCAGGATATAGCCGCCATCATATTGTACTGCATAGACATTCCCCAATTTTCCATATATACCTCCGGAAAGGAGATACAGATGTTCTCTCAGCTTCATTTCCCTTCTCCAGTCTCTGAATATATCAGCTTCAAGGATTTATCCCTGTCTTGTTATAAAAAGTATATCATAACCCTTCCTATCATGTATACCCTTCCTTTGACTGGTTACAGACAGCTTAAAACGCCGCCAGATAAAAAGACTGCCGCAGCAGCCTTTTCTTATTTATTCTATTGTTTCTCTCCAGATTTTTGCACCAAGAGCTGTCAGCTTTTCATCGATATGCTCATATCCGCGTTCGATATGATAGATATTGTGAATCGTTGTAACCCCATCGGCAATCAATCCTGCAATCACAAGGCAGGCACCGCAGCGCAAATCCGTTGCATAGACCTCTGCGCCGGATAACGGCGTCGGCCCATTGATAAAGGAGCTAGGTATCATAACATTGATATTGGCCCCCATTTTATTCAGCTCCTGACAATGCTTGAACCGCTCTGTATAAATCGTTTCTGTAACAATGGACTGTCCCAGTGCCTGCGTAAGCAGAGCTGTCAGCGGCTGCTGTATATCTGTGGCAAAGCCTGGATAAGGCAGCGTTTTGATATCGGCAGCCTTTAGTTCCTTTGATGCACGGATAACAACATTGTCAACACCGATTTCCAGATCCGTACCAATTTCCTTCAGCTTGGAAAGCAACGCCTCCAAATGATGCGGTATAATATTGTCAATCCGGACTTCCTTTGCGGCTGCTGCGGCAAGTACGATATATGTGGCAGCCTCGATTCTATCCGGAATGATTTCATGGAAACAGCCCGCAAGCTGATCCACACCGTCAATCGTAATCACGTTTGTTCCGGCACCACGGATATTGGCACCCATCTTATTCAGTAGTGTAGCCACATCGATAATTTCCGGTTCCTTAGCGGCATTCTCAATCGTTGTTCTGCCCTTCGCATGAACCGCAGCCATCATAATATTGATGGTCGCTCCCACACTGGCGATATCCAGGAAAATCTTTGTTCCTGTCAGCTGAGGTGCATCCAGAATATAAGAACCGTGGTCATAGCGGATATTTGCCCCCAGTGCTTCAAAGCCCTTTAAATGCAAATCGATTGGTCGTGGGCCCAAATAACAGCCTCCCGGCATTTTGATTTCCGCATGTCCGTATTTTCCAAGCAGTGCCCCCATGAAATAATAGGAAGCCCGCAGTTTATTTACAGCGTCCTGTACCAGCGGTCGATTTTCCATTGTTGTTGGATCAATAACAATGGTATCAGAAGAACGGATGTCCACAAGAACACCCAGATCTCTCAGCAGTACAGACAGGGATTGTACATCAGATATATCAGGAACTCCACAAATAGTAACTGGGCCATTTGCCAGAATGGCGGCCGGAATCAGTGCAACAGTGGCATTTTTTGAACCACTGATTCTTACTGTCCCCTCTAATTCATGCTTTCCTTCAATCTTTATAACTTCTTCCATGACAATTCTCCTTCCAGTATTACTATTTTATTGTGATTTACTGTTCGCGTGATTCTTTACAGGCGCAAAAGTGCATTATTATTATAAAGCATTTCGTTACAGATATCTATATGAAAAGAAAAATCTTAAGAACTTGCTGTTTCCTGTTCAGCTTTCCTCTATACCCGTGTTTAGAAGTTAGCACCATGAAATTAAGTGATGAGTTTAATCTACTAGCTGATGAAAGTCCCTGTTTTAGCGGACTTTTTTTCTTTGAAATAATTTGATAAAAAAGTTTTTCTATGTTATAATAATGGTGTTACATAGTGCTATACACTTTGGAGGTTCCTATGGCTTATTTCCTTAAAAAATCTCATCTGAAGAAAGGTCTCTATCTTCAGATCTATGAAAGTTTCTATGACCACTCTAAAAAGAATACCTCTCACAAATCTTTCAGATCTCTAGGTTACGTCCATGATCTCATTGATTCCGGTATCGCTGATCCTATCTCCTTTTTCTCTCAGGAAGTCAAAAAACTCAACGATGAGCTCAAAAGCAGGAAAGAACTTGAAAAAATCAGGCTTATCGAGGAATCCCCTGTCCGTTACCTCGGCTATTTCCCTATCAAAAATATTCTTGATGGTCTCAGGGTATCTGAACATATCAACCTGCTCCAGTATAATCGTGATTTCAGATTCTCCATCAGCGATATCATGGAGTGCCTCATCTATGCAAGATGTGTGAAGCCATGCTCCAAATACAAGACCTTTCATGAGGTGATCCCTTATCTTTATGGGGACATGACAGGTTTCAGCTATGACCAGCTGCTGACTGCACTTGGGATCATGGGTGACGAATATGAGAAGATCGTTGAGATCTTCACCAGCAGAGTTTCTGAACGTTATGGCATATCTACCTCGAAGACTTATTTTGACTGCACCAATTTCTACTTTGAAATTGATAGAGAAAGCGACATTCAGAAAAAGGGTCCCTCTAAAGAGAACCGTACTGATCCTATCATTGGTCTGGGCCTGCTTCTTGATACCAATCAGCTTCCTATCGCAATGAAACTTTATCCCGGCAATCAGTCCGAGAAGCCAGTATTAAGAAATATGATCGGGGCATTGAAGCAACAGAACAATATATCAGGAAAAACCGTTCAGGTGGCTGACAAAGGATTGAACTGCGCTGCCAATATCTATGCAGCCAGAAAAAACAGGGATGGCTATATTTTTTCGAAATCTGTAAAGTCGCTGAGTGACAGGGAACAGCAGTGGGTGCTGAATGAAAACAATCAGTTCACATGCGTGTATGATGAAAACAAAGAGCTGAAATATAAATATCTGAGCATTATCGATGAATTCAAATATGAATTCCAGGACGAGGATAAGAAGAAAAAAAGATTCACGGTAAAAGAAAAACGCATTCTGACATTTAATCCCTCCTTATGTGAAAAGCAACAATATGAACTGAAAAAGATGTATGAGAAAGCAAAGAAATTAAAAGCGTGTCAGGCAAAGAAAAGCGAGTATGGTGAATCATCGAGATATATGACATTCTCATCATCAGACAAGGATGGGAATGCCACAGATGAAAAGGTGATCGTCCAACTGAATGAGAAAAAATATAAAAAAGACTGTCAATTGGCCGGATATAATATGCTGGTAACATCTGAGCTGGCAATGGATGATGAGGAAATCTATAATGTATATCATAATCTATGGCGGATAGAAGAGTCCTTTAAAATCATGAAATCCGAGCTGGATGCCCGTCCGGTTTTCTGCCGCAGCGAAAGCACGATCAAGGGGCATTTCCTGATCTGCTATCTGGCAGTGCTGCTGAGCAGAATCCTTGAGTTTAAAGTGCTGGGGAATAAGGTCTGCACTTCCAGACTCTATGAATTCATGCGAACTTATACAGTTCTGAGAGAGGAGAACAGCAGATACATCAATATTACTCCATCCTCACCGACCATCACAACACTGTCGGAACACTTCAATCTGCCGATACGGAACTTCTATTTATCACCACAACAAATAAAAATGATGCTTGATCAAGTGATTTAGCACCATTTTTTTCATTTTGCTTCTAAAGTCAGGTATTATAAAGCATTTCGTTACAGATATCTATATGAAAAGAAAAATCTTAAGAACTTGCTGTTTCCTGTTCAGCTTTCCTCTATACTTCTTAAAATATTCCCGTTTTTTTCCCATTTAATTAGTAAATGCATATCTTTTTTGGTATAATACGGGATAGTGGGTTGAAAACCCGTGTTTAGAAGTTAGCACCATGAAATTAAGTGATGAGTTTAATCTACTAGCTGATGAAAGTCCCTGTTTTAGCGGACTTTTTTTCTTTGAAATAATTTGATAAAAAAGTTTTTCTATGTTATAATAATGGTGTTACATAGTGCTATACACTTTGGAGGTTCCTATGGCTTATTTCCTTAAAAAATCTCATCTGAAGAAAGGTCTCTATCTTCAGATCTATGAAAGTTTCTATGACCACTCTAAAAAGAATACCTCTCACAAATCTTTCAGATCTCTAGGTTACGTCCATGATCTCATTGATTCCGGTATCGCTGATCCTATCTCCTTTTTCTCTCAGGAAGTCAAAAAACTCAACGATGAGCTCAAAAGCAGGAAAGAACTTGAAAAAATCAGGCTTATCGAGGAATCCCCTGTCCGTTACCTCGGCTATTTCCCTATCAAAAATATTCTTGATGGTCTCAGGGTATCTGAACATATCAACCTGCTCCAGTATAATCGTGATTTCAGATTCTCCATCAGCGATATCATGGAGTGCCTCATCTATGCAAGATGTGTGAAGCCATGCTCCAAATACAAGACCTTTCATGAGGTGATCCCTTATCTTTATGGGGACATGACAGGTTTCAGCTATGACCAGCTGCTGACTGCACTTGGGATCATGGGTGACGAATATGAGAAGATCGTTGAGATCTTCACCAGCAGAGTTTCTGAACGTTATGGCATATCTACCTCGAAGACTTATTTTGACTGCACCAATTTCTACTTTGAAATTGATAGAGAAAGCGACATTCAGAAAAAGGGTCCCTCTAAAGAGAACCGTACTGATCCTATCATTGGTCTGGGCCTGCTTCTTGATACCAATCAGCTTCCTATCGCAATGAAACTTTATCCCGGCAATCAGTCCGAGAAGCCAGTATTAAGAAATATGATCGGGGCATTGAAGCAACAGAACAATATATCAGGAAAAACCGTTCAGGTGGCTGACAAAGGATTGAACTGCGCTGCCAATATCTATGCAGCCAGAAAAAACAGGGATGGCTATATTTTTTCGAAATCTGTAAAGTCGCTGAGTGACAGGGAACAGCAGTGGGTGCTGAATGAAAACAATCAGTTCACATGCGTGTATGATGAAAACAAAGAGCTGAAATATAAATATCTGAGCATTATCGATGAATTCAAATATGAATTCCAGGACGAGGATAAGAAGAAAAAAAGATTCACGGTAAAAGAAAAACGCATTCTGACATTTAATCCCTCCTTATGTGAAAAGCAACAATATGAACTGAAAAAGATGTATGAGAAAGCAAAGAAATTAAAAGCGTGTCAGGCAAAGAAAAGCGAGTATGGTGAATCATCGAGATATATGACATTCTCATCATCAGACAAGGATGGGAATGCCACAGATGAAAAGGTGATCGTCCAACTGAATGAGAAAAAATATAAAAAAGACTGTCAATTGGCCGGATATAATATGCTGGTAACATCTGAGCTGGCAATGGATGATGAGGAAATCTATAATGTATATCATAATCTATGGCGGATAGAAGAGTCCTTTAAAATCATGAAATCCGAGCTGGATGCCCGTCCGGTTTTCTGCCGCAGCGAAAGCACGATCAAGGGGCATTTCCTGATCTGCTATCTGGCAGTGCTGCTGAGCAGAATCCTTGAGTTTAAAGTGCTGGGGAATAAGGTCTGCACTTCCAGACTCTATGAATTCATGCGAACTTATACAGTTCTGAGAGAGGAGAACAGCAGATACATCAATATTACTCCATCCTCACCGACCATCACAACACTGTCGGAACACTTCAATCTGCCGATACGGAACTTCTATTTATCACCACAACAAATAAAAATGATGCTTGATCAAGTGATTTAGCACCATTTTTTTCATTTTGCTTCTAAAGTCAGGTATTATTATAAAGCATTTCGTTACAGATATCTATATGAAAAGAAAAATCTTAAGAACTTGCTGTTTCCTGTTCAGCTTTCCTCTATACTTCTTAAAATATTCCCGTTTTTTTCCCATTTAATTAGTAAATGCATATCTTTTTTGGTATAATACGGGATAGTGGGTTGAAAAGGAGTGGAACGATGAAAGAAGTGGCATTTGATAATGACAAGTATTTAAAACTGCAATCCAAGCACATCTTGGAACGTATCAGCAATTTTGACAATAAATTATATCTGGAGTTTGGCGGAAAGCTGTTTGATGACCACCACGCGGCCAGAGTTCTGCCAGGTTTTCAGCCGGACAGTAAGCTAGAAATGCTCCTTGAGCTGAAAGAGGAAGTGGAAATCGTCATTGCGGTTTCTGCAAATGATATAGAAAAAAATAAAATACGAAGCGATATGGGAATTACCTACGATGTTGAGGTTCTGCGTCTGATTGATGCGTTCCGCGATACCGGTTTGTATGTTGGCAGTGTGGTTATCACGCAATATGCAAATCAGACCTCCGCCGATACCTTTAAGGCACATCTGGAGCATCTGGGTGTACACGTATATCTGCATTACCCGATTGCGGGATATCCGAATAATATACCGCTGATCGTATCGGATGACGGGTATGGTAAAAATGAATATATTGAAACGACAAAGCCGCTGATCGTTGTGACAGCGCCAGGACCTGGATCCGGTAAAATGGCAACCTGTCTTTCCCAGCTGTATCATGAGCATATGCGCGGAATCAAAGCAGGCTATGCAAAATTTGAGACATTTCCAATCTGGAATCTGCCTCTGAAGCATCCGGTCAATCTGGCATATGAAGCTGCCACTGCAGACCTGAATGACATCAATATGATTGACCCGTTCCATCTGGAAGCATATGGCGAAACAACCGTTAATTACAATCGTGATGTGGAAATATTCCCTGTATTAAATGCTATGTTTGAAAAAATACTGGGGACAAGTCCTTATAAATCACCTACCGATATGGGTGTGAATATGGCCGGTTACTGTATTATGAATGATGAAGCCGCAAGACGTGCGAGCAGCGATGAAATCATTCGCCGATATTATAAGGCGAAAGTTGATTATAAAAAAGGGCATACGACAGAGGACACCATCAGTAAAATTGAAATTATCATGTCTCAGGCAAATATTCAGCCGGATGAAAGAAGTGTAGTAAAGCCGGCGCTGGAAAAATCCGAGGAAACTGATGCTCCTGCTGTAGCGATTGAGCTGCCGGATGGACGTATTGTCACAGGCAAGACCACCTCCCTTTTGGGAGCAAGCTCTGCAGCCCTGTTAAATGCATTGAAGGAGCTGGGAAATATCAATGATGAAATTCCACTGATTTCCCCAAATATTATAGAGCCAATTCAAAAGCTGAAGGTAAATTCTCTGGGTAATCATAACCCGAGACTGCATACGGATGAAATTCTTATCGCATTGTCCATCAGCGCAACGACCAATCCGGTTTCACATCTGGCTTTGCAGCAGCTGGATAAGCTGAAGGACTGTGAAGCACATAGCACCGTGATCCTATCTCAGGTGGATGCAAATACCTTCCGCAAGCTGAATGTAAATCTGACGTGTGAGGACAGATATCAGACGAAAAAGCTGTATCACAGATAACATGAATATATACATACCTTATGGGCAGTCTTAACGGACTGTCTTTTTTTATATTGTATTCACATTGTTATACGGATTTTTTTAAAAAGTGTTCACAGGTGCTTCAAAGAATGTTCACAAAGCATAGGTATAATAGCCTTGTTGAAAAAGGATTCATGAACAAAGCACAAATCATTTTGATTTTACCCGCAGGCAGTGGGTTTAGGAGGAAATTATGGACAAAAAGAAAAGAAGTGCCGCTATCCTGGTAATAGCCGCAGTTTCTCTGTGCCTGGCAGCGTGGTTGGCAAAGCCGGAAACAGTGAATACCATCGGTAGTGCCGTTATAGCCAAAGCAGCCGCAAAAGACATTTATAATGTTGAGAATCAAAGCGCAATACGAAAAACTCTGGATGAACAAATTGCAGAGGATTCCTACAGTGAGGATGATGCCCTGATGGTATACAATCCATTTGGTACCAATACCCTGTCAATGTATACATATTTCACGACAGCACAGGGCGCAAAGATCAGCTATACGATTCACGTAGCGGATGATGATATTACGGATTTCACACGCTCCTTAAACAGCGATTACGAAACAACACATGAATATCAGTTAATCGGTCTTGTCGCAAATCGAAAGAATACGATAACGCTTCATGTGGAGTACGAGGATGGTACAAGCAGGGATATTGACTATACGTATACCTGCGGTTCTTTAAGGGGTACGGAAGCAGTACAGCTGGAAAAGGAAGAAGGCAGCAGTAAGGCAGAGGTCAGTGATGGATTATATGTCATTCTTGGTAATGACAGCGATGATGACGACTTTATGTATTACTATGACAACAACGGTGTCCTGCGTGGAGAAGTACCAATCGAAGGTTATCGTTCCCATCGGCTGCTGTTTGCGAATGAGTGTATGTATTACAGTATCAGCACAAACAAAATGGCAGCGATGAATGCACTTGGTCAGATAACCAATGTCTTTGATCTTGGAAACTATGAGCTGCATCACGATTATGTATTTGATGATAACGGTGATATGCTCATTCTGGCAACGGATACAACAAAGGAAACCGTTGAGGATATGATTGTTCGTCTGAATGTGACAACCGGGGATGTATCTCTTGTCGTTGACATGGGAAATTTATTTACAGACTATAAAGCCTATGTCTATGATAAGGATAATGATGAGCTGGACTGGACACATCTGAATACCATCCAGTGGATGGGAGATAATGAAATTCTCGTGAGCAGCCGGGAAACCAGTACAATCGTAAAGATTAAAGATATTTACGATACACCTGAAATTGATTATATGATGGGGGAACAAAGCTTCTGGGAGGACAGTGCTTATGAAGCACTGCTGCTGGATAAAGCAAACAGCTTTACATCACAAACCGGACAGCATTCCATAACATATGTTGAAGATGCTTCTTTAGAAGACGGACAGTATTATCTGTATATGTTTAACAATAACTTCGGATATTCCTCTACAAACAAATCGTATGACTGGGGGCAGTTGAATATTCCAACTGAGGTCAAGGACGAGGATGCAGTCAGTAAGTATTATAAATATCTGGTGGATGAAACAAACGGCACGTATAAGCTGGTGGATGCATTCGATGTTCCGTATTCCGCATATGTTTCCAGTGTTCAGAATATAGAAGGCAACACCGTTGTAGATAGTGGACTTGCATTTAAGTTCCAGGAATATGACAGTGACCACAAACTGATCCAATCATTTACCATGGAAGGTGAAAAATATATATACCGTGTATATAAATATACATTTGACGGGTTCTACTTTAATAGCTGATTCGTTAAGGATACAGGCCGCTGTATCCTTTTTTTATCCCTTAACAGGCAAGGTATTTGCATTTTCCGGTTTACTTCGCTATGATAATAAAAAAAGATAGGAGATATAAAATTTATGCGTATGTTATTTATAGAATATCCACCCTGCTCCACATGCAAAAAGGCAAAGAAGTATCTGCAGGAGGCAGGTATGGATTTGCAAACGCGTCATATCGTAGAGGAAACGCCAACGGTTGAGGAGCTTCGCACATGGGTAAAGCAAAGCGGACTGGAGTTAAAGAAATTTTTTAATACATCCGGAAATCTTTACAAGGAGCTGAAGCTGAAGGATCGTTTAAAGGATATGAGTGAGGAGGAACAGCTCCATTTATTAAGCAGGAATGGGATGCTGATCAAGCGTCCGCTGTTGATTTGTGAAAAAGGAGTAGCTGTAGGTTTTAAGGAAGATAATTATAAAAATTTATGTTCAGAATAAGAATTATGTGTTATATTGAATAAAAGGCATTGAGGTGATAAAGGTGATATTAGGTGAATCATTGGAGGATTATCTGGAAACACTGCTGATCCTGGATAATGAAAACGGGAAGATTCGCTGTGTGGATGTAGCAAAGAAAATGGACGTATCCAAGCCGAGTGTAAACAAGGCTATGAATGTTTTAAAGGAAAAAGGACTTGTACAGCAGGAAACCTATGGAGATATTCATTTTACTCCTGAGGGCAGAGAGCTTGCAGTTAAGGTTTATCAGCGTCATACAACAATACGATCCTTCCTTGAGGATGTACTTGGTGTTGCGCCGGAAACCGCGGAAGAGGAAGCCTGTCACATTGAGCATGTGATTAGTGAGGACACGTTTCAGAAAATTAAAAATTTCAAAAGATAGCGCTTTTTTTCAGAAATGCGCTTTTTTTTGTTGCATATTTTTGGAAAACGGAATAGAATAGTAAAGGATATCGGGATGTAGCACAGCTTGGTAGTGCGCTTGCTTCGGGAGCAAGAGGTCGCAGGTTCAAATCCTGTCATTCCGACCATTTGTAAATTAGCCTTTAAATAAAGGCTTTTTTATATTATATAGTATGGCATTGTTTTGGCATAAATATATTCCTTGATTTTATGTTCGTTTATGGCACGCAATATTGTGCCGCAAATAAATAATAAAACAGGAAAGCGGATGTATTATGGATCATATTCAGATGAAAAAGGTAATCGCATTCTATATAAGAAATGAGAGTTTTCCTGTAAAAGAGAAGCATAAAAAGCTAAAATGGTATTTAGAGACGAAATCAGCAATAGATTATCTTATATAACGTTTTCCAATATTGTAAAGGAATATCTTTCTAAAACAGCCAAAGAAATAAAAGAATCATCCTCAGCCGATGTTGTCTGTATTTCAATAATACATATATATTCCTCACCATGTTCATTTATACACAAAAAGCATCACAGATATTTTATATTGCATATTAAATGATAAATAAAAAGTGATAGCTAAGTTTTTATAGTTATCACCTTTAACTTATTGACCATACCTTACCTTGTTGGTTTTGATGAAACAGGAACTTTTTCATTTGGAAACAGACTATAAAATCCTGGAAAATGCCAGAATCAGAAACAGTACACCACTTAGCCAGGAAAGCCTGCACTCCTTCAGTGACAGCATTCTGCTCCCCAGAAATGACCCACAAAGGATTGCCAGTATCCCGATACAAAAGCTGATAATCAAAACAGGCAACGGCTGTATAATGCTGATTCCCAATGCAAATCCACTCGCAAGAGAATCGATAGATAATGCAATAGCCAGATACAGTGCCTCCTTCAGTGACAGCAGCTTACTGTGATCCGCATCCGCCTTTGTCTCATCCAGATATATATCCAGAACAAACGATATGCCGCTGTATTCAAAACTGAGCTTTTTGCGCTTATATGTCCCAAGAAAAGATTTGATCGTTCCCTGGAAGAGAGAGCTGATTCCAATCATAAAGAAAATTACAAAGGAAATCATACGGCAGATATACGGTGGTATAAACTGCTGAATAAACGCAGCAGTGTACAATGACAATGACAGAAACAGCACACCGATGGATGATATGAGTATAGCGGATTTCCACGGTATGCGGATATGTTCCCCGCCATAAGCAAGAGAGGCCAGAAAGCTGTCCAGACTCAGAGCAATGACAAGTAAAAAGGCATTCCACATGCTTATCAGACTCCTCTTTACTATCCTATTGAAAAGTGCTGTTTGTGTGACGAACGTTTTCTCTGAAAAGAACACTCATAGTCTGATAAAAGCCGACAATTAGAAAAACAAATCGCTTTAAAATGAAAAAAACAAATCACTCAGCGATTGCTATGATGCCATGGATAAGAAAATAGAAGCATACTGATATACGATAAAACATAACCGCAAAGCATGCTTCAGTATCCTTATGCTTATGTATCTATAAAAAGCGATCAGACTCCGGCATCTGCTTATACAGTCAACATACCTACGAGACAGTCACAGCGAAAAAGCTTCATATTTATCTGTGCGGCTATCGTTGTTAACCCTATCCAGCTGCCTTCTGCTTAGGTTTTTTACGTAGCTTTAATTCAATGCCCCGCTGCATAGCTGTTTCCTGTAATAAGGCTGCAGCCCGCACAGCTTTTTCTTTCATTCCTTCAAAGCTTTCCTCAGATAAAATCTTTATAACATGCCTTAAATCCTCAATCTCCAACAGATTTACCGCCAGTAAATACAAGGTTTTCCTTCTTCCGTCATTATATTCAGACAACAGCTTTTGTAAAATTTCTATTTTCTCTTTCTGCTGTGCATGATAGACCTCTGCTCCGCATTCCTTCATACGAGCAAAATCCTGCATACGGTGCCGGTGTGTGATAAAAGAATCATATAAATCAGCTTCGGCATAGCGTTTACATGGAAACTTTGTACATTCATAGCAATAGGTCACCACTGCTTCCTGTTCCATAGCACACCTTGCAATCGAACAGGACTGATTTCCTGGCCCTCCTCCACATCCGGGGCAATACCCAGAAAGCTGCATGCTGCACAACCCGCAATTCAGACCACATAAGGAAAACAGCTGATCCTCTCTTTCAAAGCCCTTCATACAACCATCCTCCTCATGCAGGCACCTCTGCCTTATGCATAATCCGTTCCTGCATTGTGTCATGCTGAAACTGTCTTCATTCAAAAGCTCTATCTGATTCTATTCTATCATCGAAATTGCAGAGCGTCATCCGTTTTTATTGGTATTACAGCTAAACACCATTTTCATAAGCCAGCCTGTGTAATATAAATAATCGCCAGCTTATATAAAAACAGGAGAACGTATGGTAGCTTAAACCATAGCATTACTCCTGCTGTTAATCTGATAGCCGTGTCGAACCCTGTAAACAGAAGACTCACTGTTGAACACTCTTGTTTACAGCTCTGTAATATTACCTTTCTTATCTGCCAGAATCACACTCATATTCAGGCTGTTTTTTACTGCTTTCGGAATTTCGTTCCACTGTCTGCGATAGGAAACAGAGTCGTTAAATGCAATACTGTAATGTGTATCCGTATCCTCGATATGCTTTAAAACCTCACTCAGCTTTACAGGCAATGTCTGTTTTCTTCCACGCTTGATACCCTGTACATTGATCACCCAGCGCTGGCTCTCGTTGTGTGCTTCAATGAAATCCTTATTCTCAATATATTCCCAGCCATGCTCTCCCAGCCAGGATTTGATAAGATTGCATAAATCCTCTGTATTTCTCTTCATTTTTGCTTTTCTGGCTGCCAGCTTTTCCTCTTCACTCTTTGCCGGTCTGCCTCGTTTCTTATTTGGGAACATGCGTTCTCTTTCCTCCAGCTGTTCCACATAGAAACGCACGGTAAGATGTGAACCAAATCCCGTATTTCCCTTCGGTCTTCTTAAAATTTCATCACCTTCCAGCATCAGCTTATAAATTGCCTGACAGCAGGTCGGCATGGTCGCATGATTCGGACTCACTTGTGCATGCAGCTCCTTGGAATTTACTTCTATAAATGCCTTGCCTTCCTTTTGTGCAGTCAGCTTCATGTTTTCAATAACTTCCAAGTAATCTTTAATTCCTGGGCCTTTCATTCTTTAACACTCTCCTTTTATTGCTTACATTGTAAATGTTTTGATTTGTCGAATACTATCACAATTTGACCAGTTAGAAAATTTTTTCAAAAAATATGTGTATAATAGAGATAGGAAGTGGTGAAGACATGAGAAAAATGCTGTTTAAGAAAATTCTGAGCATTCTGGACGCCATCGAGCTGCAGGGTGTAAGCTTACACGATGCCCCTCTACGGGTATACGAAGAAATTGCAGGCGAGTATTATGCCATGAAGCTCAGTGAAATCAGAGATTTGATTAGCTTTCTGAATGAAAAGAAAATGTTGAAAATTACACCGCGGGGGATCGACCTGAACCCTGCGGCAACGATCTATGCCAAAAGCAATCAGAATTCCGGTGTGGAAGCCCTGTCTATTTTTGAAAGCTTTATCAAAGATCCTCAGATTTTCAGATACTATCATGAGCAGTTGCGGACAAATCCGTTTCGTGACAAGCAATATGTCCTGGAATATATTGACAGAGAAAGCCTTCAGCTCATGCTGCAGACAACTCTGTTTGAGGTCGTGGAGGAGAAGCTGCGCTTCCATCCGCGGCTGTTGAAAGGGATCTCGGATATCCTGCAGGAATACAGTGATGAAAGAACACCTTTGGTTTCAATCACCTTAACTGCTCTGTATACCTCCAGTATCGTTGCTCATGAAGATATGCGTATTGATTACAAAAATACAAGCTACAGTATGATTGACTATCGTTATAAGGATATCATACGCGGCATCATTCCGAGAAAAGGGATACCTCATGACCGTGACGAAACCAAAGCACTGCAGGTTTTTTATAAGGATACACTGTTTCATGAATTTGATCACTGCTGTCCGATCTGCGGTATCAATATTCCGCATATGCTCATTGCATCACACATAAAGCCGTTTCGTGACTGTGCCCACATTTATGAGGCAATCGATCATGATAACGGATTGCTGCTGTGCAGGAATCATGATTATCTTTTTGATCAGGGGTATTTCACCTTTGATGACAAGGGTTTCATCATATTCAGTGAAGAGCTTCTAAATAAAAAGGATCTGGACAGTGCCTATAGTCTCCATAAGAACTACAGACTTGCAGATTGCTACCTGAGCGAAAACCGCAAAAAATTTCTGGCTTATCACCGTGAATTTATTTTTCGCAGAAGCAGGTAAGATATCCATTCCTTATTATAAAGATAAAATATAAATTAAATATTAACAGAACATAAAAAAGTATGTGAAATTATCGAAAAATGTGTACATTTATAAAATGAATAACTGATAAGTATATCTTGTGAAGATGCTGTATGGTTCCTTCAAATGCTGATCGTATACGAAATTTCTGTACAAGTAGTCTTTATGTTTTCAGGAAGCAAATGCAAAGAGAAGCTGCTTGCTTCCTTTTTCTTTTCTTTGTATGAATATCCCAACCTACAGAAAGGCACAACAATTGACTTCTTTAACTGTAACTATTATAATTATAGTACAAGGAGGTATCCGTATGAAAAAAATCGCCTGGTTTATGGCTATTGCCTGTATGATGTTCATTCTGCCGGGATGTGCGAATGAAACAGCAATGAATGAGCATGAGGAAGGTGTACAGGAAAACAGCAGCGCCTATCACAAAATCGATGCAAAAGAGGCAAAAAGCATGATGGATAAGGAAAAGGTGACGATTGTAGATGTAAGAACAGAGCAGGAATATAAGGAAAAGCATATTCCGAATTCTATTCTCGTACCAAATGAAACGATTGATGAGGAAGCAAAGGATAAGCTGCCGGATAAGGATGCTGTTTTACTGGTTCACTGCCGTACAGGTATTCGCAGCAAGCAGGCAAGCGACAAGCTGGTACAGATGGGATATAAGCACGTATACGATTTCGGCGGTATCAATGACTGGCCGTATGATACGGTAAGTGAGTGATATCATGAACAGTGAATTTATCATTGCTCTGCATGCGCTTGCCTATCTGGATCATCGCAGGACGAAGGTATCCAGCGAAGAACTGGCAAAAAGCATTTGTACAAACCCGGCGAGGATACGAAAGGTCATGGCAAAGCTGAAGAAAGCAGGACTGCTGATAACAAGAGAAGGAAACAGCGGCGGCTATGAGCTGAGCGCTCCGGCATCCGCTATACGGCTTTCTGATTTAGCACAGGCTCTGCAGCAGCCATTTCTAAAATCCGGCTGGCGAAGCGGAACACTGAATACCTACTGTATGATAGCGACCGGTATGGGATCTGTAGTGGATACGCTGGAAGCATCGTTGAATGAAGAATGTCTGCGGCACCTTTCTCATATCACCATAGAGGATATAAGCAGACAGCTACTTGTATTGCATAAAAATAATAACAATAAGGAGGAATAACAATGGCACTAATTACAGCAAACACAGAGAATTTTGAGGAACTGATTAAAAAAGAAGGAACCGTAGTTGAATTCTGGGCACCTTGGTGCGGATATTGTAAACGTCTGGCTCCTGTATTGAAGCAGATTGCAAATGAACATCCAGAGCTGACACTGGCTCAGGTTAATATTGACGATTATGAGGAATTATCTGACCGCTATGACGTGGAAACAATTCCAAGTCTGATTGTATTTCATGACGGAAAGCCGTCCGAGCTTTTGATTGCTCCACAGGCAAAATCACAGGTTGTAGGCTGGCTGAAGGATCAAAAAGCCGCAGGCATGGAATAGGCAGGGAAAACGATATGAACAAGCAAAGGTATGATACTGTCATCATCGGCGGTGGACCGGCAGGCTATAGTGCTGCCTTATATTGTGCGAGAAGCGCCTTATCTGTCCTCGTTTTGGAGAAGCTGTCCGCAGGAGGACAGATGGCTACCACAGGTATTGTTGAGAATTACCCGGGCTTTGAGGAAGGCATCGATGGCTTTGATCTGGGAGAAAAGATGCAGCAGCAGGCAGAGCGCTTTGGTGCGAAAACCGGATATGCTGTAGTTGAACGCGCCGAATTAACCAGTCAGCCAAAGGTATTACATACGGATGAAGGCGATATACTGGCAGATACGGTAATTATAGCAACAGGTGCTTATCCAAGAGAGCTTGGACTGCCAAATGAATCCTCTCTGCGCGGACGTGGAGTAGCATATTGTGCAACCTGTGACGGCATGATGTATAAGGATAAGGATGTTATCATTGTCGGTGGTGGAAACAGCGCCATTGCGGATGCTCTGTATCTTGAAAAAATATGTAAAAGCGTTACTCTGATACACCGCCGGGATGAATTACGGGCAAGCAAGGTATATGCAAGACAGTTGGAAAACAGTACGATTCACTTTGTATGGAACAGCCGTGTAAAGGAAATTCTGGCAGATAAAAAAGTAACAGGTGCTGTCATTGAAAATTTAAAGACAAAGGAAACGCAGACAATCAATGCACAGGGCTTGTTTGTGGCAATCGGACGGATACCGGATACCGCAATCTTTCAGGAGCAGCTAATGCTGAACAAGGCAGGCTATATCGTTGCCGATGAAACGACGCGTACAAATATACCCGGTGTATTTGCCATTGGAGATGTAAGGGAAAAACCGCTGCGGCAAATTGTCACTGCAGTAAGTGACGGCGCGGTTGCTTCAAAGTTTGTAGACGAATTCCTTGCAGGATTAGCACAATAAAGTTACAATGTAACAAACATAAAAGGATGTATATGCATTCGGGGAGGAAATCGTATGATACAGGAGCTTTTTGATTTTATAGTGCAGCGTTGGGATTTTTTACTTCCGCTGATTTATGAGCATCTGCAGATTTCTGCTATTGCCATTGTATTTGCCACAATTGTCGGCGTCAGCATCGGTATCCTCATTTCAGAGAAACGCAAAGCATCCTCACTGACACTGGGAATTATTAGTTTTCTCTATACGATTCCTTCCATTTCCATGCTTGGCTTTTTAATTCCTGTGACAGGTATCGGTAACACAAGTGCCATTATTGCCCTGAGCATCTATGCACTTCTTCCGATTATCCGAAGTACCTATACCGGTATTACGGGTGTTGCGGAGGATGTTTTGGAAGCAGCACGCGGCATGGGGAGCACACGCTCTCAGATTTTATGGAAAATCAAGCTGCCTCTTGCCATGCCGGTTATTTTATCCGGTTTTAAAAATATGGTTGTCATGACGATTGCTCTGGCCGGTATTGCTTCCTTTATCGGAGCAGGCGGACTTGGTGTTGCGATTTATCGCGGTATCACGACAAACAATCTGACAATGACGCTGGCAGGAAGTCTTGCTGTTGCAGTGCTAGCCTTTGTATTTGATATACTAATGAATATACTGGAAAGCTTTTTCACAAAACGAAAGGCCTCCAGGAAGCAAAAGCGCAGCGTTGCCATCCTGCTTTTGTGCGTTCTGATAGCAGGCTGTACAAGCATGCTTGCTATACCCTCCAAACAGGATACCATACATATTGCCACAAAGCCGATGACAGAGGAATTCATCATTGGTGAGATGCTGAAGCAGTTAATCGAGGATCGTACAGACCTTCAGGTTGAAATAACCAAAGGGGTAGGCGGCGGTACCAGTAACATTCATCCGGCTATCGTAAAGGGTGATTTTGATATGTATCCGGAATATACCGGCACCTCCTGGAGCTTTGTATTAAAGAAAAAGGAAATTCCCCAGCATGATATCTTATATAAAGAGCTGGTAAAAGAATATAAGGAAAACTATAACCTAGAGTGGACAGGACTGTATGGCTTTAACAATACCTATGGAATTGCGGTTACTAAGGAAACAGCACAGCGTTATCATTTGAAAACCTATGCTGATCTGGCAAGTGTATCCAGCCGTTTATCCTTTGGTGCAGAGTATGATTATTACGAGCGTGATGACGGTTATGATGCTATGGTTAAGGCAAATGATTTTCATTTCAAGAAAAGCATTGATCTCGATATCGGTCTGAAATATGATGCCTTGTTAAAAGGAGAAGTTGATACGATTCTGGTATTCACGACGGATGGAAGAATCAGTGATCCAAATATTGTCGTATTACAGGATGAAAACAATTATTTTGAAAAATACTATGCAGGAACAATCGTACGCGAGGAAACCCTGTCCGCATATCCGCAGCTGCGCAGTGTTTTGGAGCTGTTGAACGGTCAAATCAGTGAAAAGGAAATGGCGGAGATGAATAACGAGGTAGAAACAAAGGGTAGAAATGAAGCAGATATAGCACGGGATTTCCTTGTGAAGAAGCATCTTCTGGAGGTGACGCAATGAGCAGCATAAGAATGGAGCATGTTTCTCACTCCTATGGTGAGCATACCGTCCTTCGTGATTTCAGCATGGAGATTCAGGATGGAGAATTTATCAGCGTCATCGGTGGAAGCGGAAGCGGTAAGACTACTGTATTAAAGCTGATCAATGGACTTCTGATACCGGATAAAGGTGAAATTTATGTTCAGGATAAGGATATCCGCAAGGTGGATCAGAATGAACTGCGCCGCAAGATCGGTTATGTCATTCAAAGCATCGGCCTGTTTCCTCATATGACAATCGCAGAAAATATCGGCTATGTACTATCCCTTACAAAGCAGGACTCCTCTCTGATTCAGGAACGTGTGAAGGAAATGATGGATATCATGCAGCTGGAGGAACAACTGCTTAACCGATATCCGGATGAATTAAGCGGAGGACAGAAGCAGCGTGTTGGTATTGCCCGTGCACTTGCTTCACATCCTAAAATTCTGTTAATGGATGAGCCGTTTGGTGCGGTGGATGAAATTACCCGTCATTCCCTGCAGGATGAAATTCTCAGAATCTATCACGCATTGCATATCACGATTTTCTTTATCACGCATGACATCCGTGAAGCCCTTCGTCTTGGGACACGCGTCATGATTATGAAGGATGGAAGCATCGAGCAGTTTGATACACCGGATGTTGTAAAAAGACAGCCGCAGACAGAGTTTGTCCGGCAGCTGTTGTCTTATCTGGATGAATAAGGTATTTCATTTTCATATTCGTTTTTATACATTTTAATGCGCTATTATGTTAAAAAAGATGATTACAGGCTGGATAAATGGAATTTCCATATAAGGTATTTTCTAATCAGTTAATATATGAATAAAAGGAGCTTTCCTGTACTGTTATTGAGTTAACAATGTATGGGAGCTCCTTATTTCGTTTCTGTGTAATCTTTCCATGGGAATGTGCTTTATCTTTTTCGTATATTTTCATGGGTGAATATTATCGTTTTAACTGCCAGCTTAAATCTATTTATTTGATATCATTAATGCTATCCTAGTGCCATACTCCATGATAGGCAGATATAGGATAACAATGTCTTATAAAAATATAATTGTACAGACTCACCTTTCAAATATTTCCATTCGTATTCTGTAAAATAAATATTGCCTGATCATATCCTTCTCATTATCACCAACAGGATCATTTCCTTTACTTTATATATGGTGTCTAACAGTTGCAGAGAAATAACCAACAGTTTGGAAATCAACTGCATATATGATATCCAAACACCAAACGTTTGCAGCCTACTTCCAATTTTTTAAACTTCTCACTCATAATCCTAATGTTTTTTCAAAAAGCTTTCCTATACCGTAAAATGAAAGCAGAAACCATACTTCTGATTTCTGCCATTCCATTATTTATCATTCAAACTGATTTTATATGTTTTGGAATAATCCATTCCCATAGAAATTGTCGCACTCAGCTCTTTTGTGTCATATACAACTGACCATTGCGTAGAGCTCAGTCTTCCACTTTCTGTCTTATGCTCCTTCTGTGAAACAGCCTTCAATAAATTCATTGCTTCCTTATTGGATATAACTCCCTTGTTTTTCTTTAACGTTGTCATCAATGTCTCATAACGGTCCTGTCCCTTCCCAAAGTCATAATCACCAGGTGTTAACAGAAAGTTCGTTGCGGCCTGATAGCTGTCCTTTGGTTCTACAAGCTTCATTTCATTGTTAATATACTCAACTACAACGGAATTTCCACTAGCGTCTGCAATATGGAAATGATAACAGCTATTTGCGCTGGAATGCATATCATACTGTTTCAGCATGGTAACCGCTTCTTCCACAGTAGCACATTTATCCAGCATCATGCGGATTGCTGTTGTCGTAGTAATATCCACCTTGTCTGTCTGCTGGTTGGTTTCCTCTGTTGGAATCAGAAGCACACCGACTGTCAGTCCCTTTTCATTGATACCGTCCAAGGGTGCATATGGTGCAGCCAGGGCTGTAATGCTTTTTGTAAAGCTATCCGGCAGTTTATCCTTACCATATCCCAGAAATGCCAGATTCACCATAGATATGGAAGCATATCCGTTATCCGGTGTAGTTTTTACCATCATTCCAGGAGAATAGGTCAAATCAAAATTTCTTCCGAAAATACGATCCCCGTTTTCATTTTCTGCACTGAAGGTAGAGCAGCCAAGACTTGGAATCTTGATTTCAATCGGCAGTCCCTTCAATAGTCTTTTCACTACAAAATCGACCAGCTCCTTATCATTGCTTGCGCCTGTTTCCAGGAAACTGTCAAAGCCGTAATCCCCCTTGTATTCCATCTGATATAATGGATAGTCGTTTAGTTTATTGATAGAATTTATTGTCGATACTTCATTGTGGAACATGGCATATAGGCCAAGCACCAGAATAAGCAAAACTGTAACAACAGATATTCCAGTAAATTTTACAATCTTTTTTGCCTTCGTACTCATACTTCCTCCTTGTGTCTCATGACACGCAGAGAAAATATTACCATGAGATAATTTGATTGTCAAACATATTATTTTGAAAAACAAACAATTCCATTTAATTATTACAAATTACAGTGCAAACATAAATAGGATATAGCAAAGGTGTAATTGTTATGCCTTTATCTCTTATGAAATAAGGATATTTGATAAGAGTTCTTTCCTAGGCAAAGTTTAGGGAAGAAGATAAGATACAGCAGGATTGATAAAATAGAATGAACTTGACTGCTTTGCATTTCACGATTTTCATGTACGGGTATCGAGAAAAGAGCCCGAAAAAAGCGATAGAATTTTATAGCTATGTATATCCCCATATAAATTATTCAATAGCTTAAAAGAAAAACACTGATTTTAAAGAAATCATTTCTAAATTCTTTTTATCAGTGTTCCTTATTATCTTTATATTGTGCAGTAATGCAAGGATTTGTTATTGCAATAATTCTTCGATTTTATTCATAAGCTCATCGTATGGGACTATGGAAAAATCTGTCACATCCAGCTGCATGGTAGTTCCCAAGGCAAAGGTTCCATATCCCCTGCAGGTACAGCGCTGTATGAATTCATCATAATCCAGCAGATTATCCGCATCCTCATGATGTTTTAGCTGAATCCCCTTATGATATGCCTTTAAAATATGCCCGAGATGCCGGGAAGCATCCAAATCCCTTTTTTTCTGACGTTCAAACAGCACATCCAGATCAGCAATCATACGAATCGTTATAATCTGCACATGATGCCGTTCACATACGGCCTGTAGCTGGTCATGCTGCTTATGGCTGAAGGGATAATCACTGAGCAGACTGATTCCCTGTGCTAGCTTCCATTCCATTCGCTGATAATATTCCATCCAGCTCTTTTGAATCAGTTCTTCCTTTTCCTGCTCATTGCGAAATCCGTAGGCATCCCAAAATTCTTCCTTGATTTCATCCGGGGATAACATTTCAAAGCCGCTAAAGCGCTTCATTAACAGCTTTGCCAGATAGCTTTTACCGGTACCGGGATAGCCGGCAAGTAAAATCAGTGTCTGTAACATAATCAAACCTCCTGTTATATGGCAAGCTCTATCTCCAGATGGTAGGTATCTGCACGATAATACGTACAGACGCACTCCCTTGGATGGTTATCCTTATCAAAGGATACACGTCGGATATAAAGCAGAGGACTGCCGACAGCTATGTGAAGCAACGTAGCCATTTCTTCATCTGCCAAAATGGAATATATTTTCTGTTTGGCAAAAGACCATTGTATCTGATAAGCATTGGAAAGAAATACACGCAGAGACTCTTTTGAAAAATCATGTTCCATGACTTCCGGCACAAAGGACTGCTCGAAATAATTGATTTCCAGATAAAACGGCTCCTCTCCTGCATAACGGACACGCTTTATCCGAATAACCTCACAATCATCAGACAGCTGTAGACACTCCGCGATATCAGCAGGCACCTTCATAACCTTTTGATTGATCATCCGCTTCACTGCGATGACATGATCCACTCTGTTCTTTCTGGTATAACGGACGACACGCTGCGGTGATGTATTTGGCTGTGCGGAAATGACAAAGGTTCCATAACCGCGCTTTTTATGAACCAATCCATCATTGGCAAGCATTTCCATCGCCTTTCTGGCTGTCGCCCGTGATACCTGATAAGTTTTCATCAGTTCACTCTCTGCCGGTATAAGAGAGCCCACCTGATACCTTCCGCTGATAATATCCTGAAACAGAATGTTATACAGCTGATAATACAGCTGCTGTCTGCCGCTGAAATCCAATGCACCCATAATCAAAGCCTCCTTACTTCCCTCTTAATCCATCCATTCTCCACCGGTAAGATTGATGGATTGTCCTGTCAGATATCCGGAATTATCCGTTAACAGGAATACCGCTGCATTGATAACATCCTGTAAATCCACCAGACGGTGCATAGGAATATTCTTCTTGAAATACGGCATGACCTCTTCCGGATCGATATTCTTTTTCTGTGCATATTCATATTTCAGCTTTTCCCACATTTCTGTATATACGATACCAGGGCAAATGGAATTTACACGAATATTTTGGTCTGCGAATTCCTTTGCAATGGATTGCGTCAGCCCCTGTACACCAAATTTGCTGGCACAGTAAATCGTCTGCCATGCGCTTGCCTTTTTACCGGAAAGAGAAGACATATTCAGAATGGTTCCTCCTTTGTGCTTCAGCATTTTTTCTATTGCGACCTGACAGCATAAGAAGGTTGCTTTCAGATTGACATTGATGGTCAGATTCCACAGCTCCTCACTGCTTTTTAAAAACGGTACCATTTTGCTCACGCCTGCGGAGTTGATCCAGGAGGTGATATTTCCAAGCTCCTGTTCTACCTCATCCGCAGCTTTTTGTACTGCCCGCTTGTCTGTAACATCTGTTTTTTTATAAACGGCTTTTCCGTTTGCGCTTTGAATGCTCTCTGCGACTGCCATACCTCTTGCTTCATCCAGATCAAGAATAGCAATGCCGGCACCTCTTGCCGCAAAGTCCTTCGCCATGGCAGCTCCCATACCACTGCCTGCTCCCGTAATGACAATTACTTTTCCATCCATACGTTCCGTATTCATATCTATCCACCATCACTCTCTTTTATTTCAAATATTCCTGCACACTCACCGGTTTATCCTGCGGCATTACCTGAATGAAGACATTAACATTCTTCTTTAGCAGTGCAGAGAACGCCTCATTTTCTTTTGGACTTGTTGAGATATTCTTATACAATACACTTCGATCAGACCTGGCACCCATGCCTCCGACATCGACTTCATCAATAGCGATTCCATGATCCACCAGATAATTCAAGGCTTCCGGCCCCTTTACCAGCAAAATGGTTGGCGCATCCAGACCCTGTTCAAAAAACTGCACGCCTTCTTCCTTAGTGAAAATACCGATTGCGATTTCTTCCGGTATTGCCATCTCCAGCACCTCAATCATATACTCATCATTCGCTGTACCATCATCCACGATGACAACCTGATCCGCTTTTTTATTTTTGATCCAGGCAGTCATCACCTGTCCGTGAATCAGGCGGTCATCAATTCTTGTTAATACTAAGTTTTGCACGTTGTTTTTTCTCTCCTTTCTTGAATACCGTTGCCTTTACGCCAACAGTACTCGATATGCCTGCTTTCTCTGCAAGCTCCTCCAGCGTTGTCTCCTCACTGCGCTCCAATGCCAGCGTAAGCAGCATCGGCATATTCATACCGGAAACAAGCCCGAGTTTAAAGTCCTTTGAAAGATACGCGGCACTTTGGAAAGGTGTACCACCTGCAATATCAGACAGAATGATGGTTCCTGAGCCGCTGTTATCGCTGCTTTCTTTTAAAACTGCAGCAAGCTTTTCACGATAGGCTTCTGGAGCTTCTCCCGGAATGAGGGGAACTGCCCTCACTCCGTAATCTCCACCTGCAATCATTTGCAGGCTGGCAAGCAAGCCTTCACAGAAGGCGCCGTGACTGATCAAAATGATATTTACCATAGCTGTCCTCTTTTACTTTCTATCCTACATATCCCAGGATACCGGTATAGTAGCCTGCGATACCTACCAGGAATATTGCGATAATGATCCATACTGTATTGATTTTCTTTTTCAGCATCCACCATACAAGCAATGTGATTCCCAGTGGAATCAAGCCGGGAGCAAGAGAATCCAATACGCTTTGAATAGCAGTTGTACCCTCACCAACCTTAATAGCAAGCGGTGTATTTACAGTTACTCTGGTGGCAGCCATAGAGCCGACAACCATCAGACCTACGATACTGAAGGAATTGATAATGCGGTCAATCGTACCATTCTTTAAAATTTTCAATAAAGATGTTTTACCCTGCTTATAGCCGGTCATGAACATGAAATAACCACAGCCGAAGATCAGAATTTCAAAGATTGCAAAGGACAGAATTGGTCCCAAATAGCTTCCATCCAGCGCCATGGAGCAGCCGATACCAAACAGAATTGGGAATAAAATTCCCTGCATGACCGTATCACCGATTCCGGCAACAGGCCCCATCAGTCCAGTACGTACAGCATTGATATCCTTTTCTGTAATATTTTCACCATTTGCATGTGCTTCCTCCATGGAGCAGGCAATACCATTGATGATTGGCCCTACGGTGAATACTTCAGAATTATAGAACACCATATATTTTCTTAGCTCTTTTACCCGTTCCTCATTTGTATCATACAATTCACGAATCGGTGTCAGCATCAGATTCGCAGCACCCAGTGCCTGTAAACGCTCATAGTTGTAGCAGGCTTCGGTACTTGTTGTCCATAACCATGTCTTAACCAGTGTTTTCTTGGAAAGCTTCTTTGTATATTCCGGTAATTCCACAGAATGAGCAGATGTATCCTCTACAGGCTTGGAAACCTCGATTGTTTCTGCCTTTTTGTTCAGGGAAAGGCGTTTTACCTTCTTTGTTTCTGTCTGCTTCTGTGCAGTGTTGCTGTTGAGATACATAACAAGTGCAATGATCGCGGAGAAGATTGATATTGCAGTCAGTCCCAGCCCGGAATATACCGTCAGGAAGAAGCCGCCAAAGAACCATGGAATCAGCTTTTTCTTACCAAGGTAGTTTAACAGCATTGCGATACCTAAGGCTGGCATAATACCGCCGACAACCTGCAATGCACTGATGACGCTTTCCGGTACGGCATTGATCAGATCCGTAGCCCAGCCGCTGCCGGATACTACAAGAAGGAAGGCAGGAATACCATACAGGACAAGTGCCATACAGAAGGAAGGCACGAAGTTCATAAAACGTACACCGCGCAGATTTCCTTTATCCAGCAGCTTGTCAGCCTGATGAATCCATGCGGCATTAACGGTCATATAAACCTGATTTAATAATAAACCAAACATACTGAACGGAATAGCAAAGGTAACTGCCATCGTTGGATCAGCACCGGATAAAATTGTCATCGCTGTACCGAAGATACCGGCTACGATGGTATTGCTTGGCATGGTTCCTCCAGCGGAAATCCATCCCAGATAAATCAACTGAATGTTGGCCCCCGCCAGCATACCTGTCATCGGATCCCCCATGAACAGACCAACCAGAGTACCTGTGGTCAATGGATAAACAAGACATTTTGTGACAGGGCCGAAGAACCACCACTGCCCCATTGTGGCTAATAATGCAACTAAAATTGCTGATAACACCATAACTATTTCCTCCTGTTAGTGCTCACCGCTTACGGAAACCAAGACCTTCCCTTTTTTCGCATAACGCAGGGTCTTTAATTCCTCTCCCATTTCCTCTAACGTAAGCCTTGCACTTATTATTTTATTTGTATTGATCTGTCCGCTTTCCAGCAGATGCACGGCACGCTCACTGCACAGCGGATTCAAATATGACGTATAAATACTGAGCTCCTTTGTATAGGCCTCAAACTGATTAAAGCTGATTGGCTGCTTTGGATCACCCAGACCAAACAGCAGCACCTTCGCATGCTTACCCGCAATGCGGATCGCCTGTTCCATCGTGGACTTCAAGCCGATACATTCGATAACATAATCAATGTTTTCCTGTTTTGCAACATCCTCAATTTCCTGATCACTGAGGGCCATTGTGGCGCCCAGCTGAAGAGCAAGCTTTCGTTTTTCAGCCTCCCGTTCGATCACGATAATCTTTGCAGCGCCTGTTAATCGAATCAGCTGCAGCATCAGGGAACCGATTGCTCCCATACCATACATAGCAACTGTCTTTCCGCTTTGTATCTGAATCAAATCCATTCCGTGGATTGCACAGGATAGCGGTTCTGTAAAGGCTGCCGCTTCCAGATCCAGTGTATCTGCGATATGGTACACATTCTTTTCCGGCGGATATACATACTGTGCAAATCCCTTGGCTACTCCATGGCGCTCCAGGCAAAAGTTTGGCAGTCCCTGCTGGCACCAGATGCATTTACCGCATCCCCAGCCCGGATCACAGGCAACGCGGTCACCCGGTTGAAAATATTTGCAATCCGGCCCTACCTCTGTCACGATACCAGAGCACTCATGTCCTAATATAATCGGCGGTACAACAACACTTGCGCCGTTTTTCCCCTGAAACTTATGAATATCCGTTCCGCATAATCCACACCATGCGACACGTATTTTCACTTCATCCGCTTCCGGCTTACGATCGGGAATATCGCGTACCTCGTAGCCATAATCCCCGATATAATATCCTGCTTTCATAAGCTATCTTCCATCCTCAATATTTTTAAACAAATGAATCTTGCGCTCAACGATTTCTGTTATCGTATCCAGACACGGTACTACATTATCACGATTGGATATGTTTTCACGATGCTCGTCATAGCATTCCTTTGATTTGCGATTCCAGCCTACCAGCAGCTCGGTTCCGACATTGAATTTACGGATTCCCAAATCAATGACGCGCTTCACATCCTCCTCCTTGACTCCAGTTCCACCATGAATAACAAGAGGTATATCAACCACCTCCTGCAGCTCCTTCAGGCGTTCAAAATTGATATTTGTTTTCGATTTGTACTGGCCGTGGTTCGTCCCGATGGCCACCGCCAATGCATCAATTCCTGTCTGCTTTACAAATTCAACAGCATCTGCAGGATCTGTATAACGGACATCCTCCTGGCTCACGGCGATACCGTCCTCAGTTCCTCCCACTGTTCCAAGCTCTGCCTCAACGCTGACATTATGTGCTCTGGCATAATCGACTACCCGCTTTGTACCGAGTATGTTTTCCTTCAGCGTAAGTGAAGAGCCGTCAAACATAACGGAGCTGTACCCGGCATCGATTGCCTTGCGTATCTCATCATAGTCTTTAGCATGATCCAGATGGAGAACGACATTCACTCCGTATTCCTCTGCCATGGAGCGGCAGACAGCAACCAGATTTCTGTGACCCACATAATTTGCGGTTCCACAGCTTGTCTGGATAATGACCGGTGTTTTTTGCTTTACGGCTGCTTTGATAATGGCTGGCAGCATCTCAAGGTTATGCGTATTAAACGCACCTACCGCCATATTCAACGCATCTGCCTCCTGCAGCACCTCTTTTAATGTTGTATACATAATTTCCTCCTTTAATAACCCGTTTCGTAAAAAGTAGAACTTGCATTCCTCCTTTTTGTGGAAATCAGCCGCATCTCAGCGTTAACTTTCTGAAATGTCCGAATATCATAATATCAAAATATACGTACGTTTTGATTTACAAGCACATTATACTTGATTATATAAAAAATACAGCGCTTTCACGCTGAAAACACATTCTGAAATTTTGAAAAATAGTAAAATTCATGAATGTCCATTCATGGTACAATGAAAGAGAAAAAACACGAGGAGGTAAGTATATGTTTATACAAATTGATAAAGGTATATATGAAAAGCTGTCTGAAGCGGAAAAGGGTGTCATACAGTTTTTAAATCAGAATGAAGAAAAGATTCCCTATATGAGTATTACCAATATTGCAGAGAAAACCTTCACATCGCAGTCCACTGTTTCCCGCGCTATTCAAAAATGCGGCTATCAGGGAATCTCCCAGCTGCGCTATGCCATCTCACAGCAGGAGCAGATGAAGGAGCATCATGAGTCCAGCTATGGCGTGAACAATATACTCGCAAAATCCTATCGCGAAAGCACGAAAACCATTGATAATATCAGTCCGGTAGCGATGCTGCAGACTATTGAATACATACGGAAGGCAAAGCGTATTTTCATATTCTCCAGAGGCTTTACCGCATTGATTGCCGAGGAATTTCAGATGTATCTGCAGTTGCTGGGATATAACGCCATTATCGTTAAGGATGTAAAATGGATGGAGAATACGGAGCGCATTGTCACAAAAGACGACATTGCTTTTATATTATCCATCCGCAACTCCACACCGGAGCTTGCAAGAAGTGCAAGAGCCGCCAGAATGAAGGGGGCAAAGGTAATCACCTGCTGCTGTAAATCCCCCTGTGAGCTGGAGAAGTTTTCCGATATCACGATATACGGCCACTCCGAACAGATTATGAAGGTCAGCGGTATGACAGTGTATTCGCGGATACCCCTATTGATTATTACAAGGACTATCATTGAATATATCGGTCAGTAAATACCAGATTACCGTCCTTATTCTCATTACACTATCACAGTAGTTTATTACAATATGTATTACAAACAGGAATATTCAAAATCATATACGTAAAAAGCAGGAGCTTTCCACTCACCCTTTAAACAAACCGCAAAGAGCAGACCAACCGTCTGCTCTTTCCTGTTCAATAACCTCATTAAATTTTAAATACCAGCACAATTTCATAAAAAACCACCTGCAATCCATCTTCTGAGATAGCCTATATATAACTGCAATAGCTGAACATATGCCTTTATAAGCAAAACTGATATATACAGAAAACGGATACCTGTATCCGATCATGGTATCCGTTGTGAATCATATTCATACTGCAGTGAGATACAGCTTTATTTTTTCCGTCTGCCGGCACCTCCGCCATTAGTGGAGCCACCCTGTCCGCGGTTTGGCGCAGGAGATGGGTTGGAGCTGGAAGGCCGTGATGTTGAGGTTGTACGGCGTTCCTGATAACGGCTTTCGTGATAGCGGTCATCCCGGTCATGATAGTGCTCATCATGGTGATGGTGATCGTCATGATGGTGGTGATGATAGAGGTGACGGTGATGGTAATATCTTGGATCATTATAGAATAAAGGATCATTATAATATCTTGGATCATTATAATAACGCTCATCCGTAAAATAATAATCATCATACCGTCTTGTACGTTCTCTCGGTTCTCTTACGATTCTAGACTCTTTCGGCTGTCTTGGCTGTTTTGGATGCTTTTTGCGATAACTCTTATAACCAAAGATACCGCCGCCAATAACCAAAATTACGATAACAGCATCAAATATACTCACATCATTTTCTTCCGTAGCCGTTGTAGCGGCAGTTGTTGTACTGCCCTTTTCTTCTTCCTTATTACTTTTTACCTTAGGTACTACGCTGGTTATCTTCTTTTCAAGTGCATCAACCGTTTTGGTTACCCCGGCACTGTAATCCTTCTTAGCGAAATCCGCTTCCAGATTTTCATTCAGCAAATCACCAAGCATATCGGAAGGCAGGAGCTTTTCCAACCCTTTTCCCTGTGTAATCCAGTAATCGTCCTCACGCTTTGCAAGCACCAGCAGTATTCCCCGGTTTGTTTTATCAGAACCAATCCCCCATGCATTGAATACATCATGCGCATAGGTTTCCAGTTCTTCACCATTCAAATCCTCAACGGTAACTACAACAAGCTGAACGTCATAATCTCTGTAAAGCTTATTATTTATCGAAATAATATGATCCTTCGCTGCCGTATCTAACATACTGGCATAATCGTTTACATAAAAATCCTCAGTTGGATCAGGTACATCAGCTGCCGCTATGTGCAATGCAGTAAAGCACAGCATGCAAAGACAGCCCAGCAGCATTGCGGCACGTTTCATTTTTTTCATATGTTCTCCTTCCTGCTTTATACCTCCATATGGATACTACCTATAGAGGTAAGCTACGATAATTTCATATTTTTAGCTTGTTTCATCCTGCTCTTTATGCAAATACCAGCGCTTCTTTAAACCCGAATATTGAGCAGAAAAGCGATGCAGGAAATTTCTTCTTTTCTGAATTATATTCCTTCGCTTTTTGATTATAGTCTAAATGGGTGAGTGAAGCTGCCGCGGATAAAAACATCGTATGATCTCTTTCTAAATATGAGGCATCCTCTTTCTTCAGCGTCTGCTGCTTCAGGCTTGTATACAGCTTATCTTCCATGTCATTTAGCTGCAAAACCGCTTCTGCTGTTATAGTATTCTTTAACTGGCTGTAAAGAGATTTTTCATTTTTTGTCTGAATACTATACTGATCTGCAGTTTTTATAAGATAATCAAACCGGACAAGCATCGTATCCAGATATTGCTTTGGGGCATCCTCCCCTTCTGAAAAAGCCTTTTGCAGTTTGTGGTATTCCACAGAGGTACCTCGCCAGCCTCCTATCAGAATTGCCGCCAGGACACAGATTATCATCACACATACAGCAGTATTTCTATTCTTTAATACCTTCATCAGGAACCCTTCGCGTTCAGTAATCTGTCTTTCAGATCATGCTCCAGCTTGGCCAGCTCAATCTCTGCCGCTGCCCGTTTTTCTCTGCCCTCATCCTGAATACGTGTAACCTCATCCAGCGTTTCAATAAGCGACTTATTGGTTTTCTGCAGGGTTTCCAGATCGACGATGCCGCGTTCGGATTCCTTTGCTGTCTCAATGGTACTCATTTTTAGAGCCTCCGCATTTTTTGTAAGCAGCTCATTCGTCATATCCGTTACACTCCGCTGAGCTTGCATCGCCTGTCTGGTATGCTCTGCCCCCATGGCAAGCACCATCTGACTTTTCCATAACGGAATCGTATTATTTAATGTACTCTCAATCTTCTCGCTCATGAGAAGATCGTTATTCTGAATCATACGGATTTGCGGTGCACTCTGCAAGGATACCATTCTGGTAAGCTCTAAATCATGCAGGCGCTTTTCAAAGCGGGCGATGAAGGATGCATAATCACTGACCTTCTGTGCCTCCTGTGGGTCACCGCTGGCTTCGGCCTCAGCTTTCATATGCGGATAGATTTCATTTTTCGCTTCTTCCAGCTTGATTTTTCCTGCAAGAATATACATGGTCAATTCCTTATAGTAATCTTCATTCAGCTTATATAGATCATCCATCGTGTGAATGTCCTTCAACAGCTGCATCTGATGCTGCTCCAGAACATTGCAGATTTTATCTACATTCACCTCAGCCCTATCGTAGGCAGCTTTTATGGCCGTCAGCTTATTTCCCTGTTTCTTAAAAAACTTCATCAGACCCTTTTCTTCATGGTCAATATCAAAGCCCTTCAGCTCCACCACAAGGTCTGTAATTGCTCTTCCGGCATCTCCAAGATCCTTGGTACGCACCTTTTCCAGTGTACCCTCACTAAATGCCGCAACCTTTTCCTGTGCCTTTGCCCCATAGCGCAAAATGACAGAAGTCTGTGTCAGATCGATTTGCTGGGAAAACTGCTTTACTGTCTCCTGCTCCTGTTCACTCAGCTTTGATAACTCATCACTATATGCCTGGACAAGCTCCGTTTTTTTCTCTTTCTCAGGCATCTCCAGTATCAGCTCCGGTATATGCTCACTCATCTTTATGACCTCCTTCAGGTTTTATAACCATTTGTTCGATAACTGCCAGCTCTGTATCCAATTCCCTGATTTTATCTTCAAATAAACCCGCATACTGATCCTCAAACAGCTTCACAAACTGCATAACCTGCTGTTCCACCTTATCCATACTGCTTTGAAAGGCAGAGATATTCTTATGTTCATTTTCCAGTTCGTCATATGCTTTTAAAATCTCCAGCAGTGAGGGATAGGAAATATTAACAAACTTCCGCATTCTTCTGCTTTTTTGCGGATCCTTCACAAGGACATTGCGAATATCATCCGATACCTCCAGAATATGCTGAATATTTTTCTGCAACTCTGCTTTTTCAAGCTGCGGCAGGAAATCATTCAGCTGTTTCATATAAGTCTCCATATCCTGCAATATCATATTACAATATTCATCCATACTGTGCAGGTCACTGATCTGAGCTTCTTCAATCTCCTCTGCTGGCAGAATTTTTCTGCAAAGCAAATATACAGCGGCTGCACATAACAAGCAGATACCATAATCCAGCCAGCGATAGAAAGGGAATAGAATGGCATAGATTAAAACAAACACACCGGTTATATAATATGAAAACGGTGATGGCAGTCTTTTGATTTTTTTCTCCACATACGCACCTTCTTTTTTTCTATTCTAATCATAGCAGAAATCTGATGTAATTACTATATGTAAACACTTCCATTTAGACTTGTAATTTCTAAAAGCTGTTTTAAAACAGAAACTGAAAAACTGTATAATATCATATGAATTTAAAGATTCAGAATAAGAAAATGATATGCTTTTTCCATTTTAAAAGTATACATAAGCAGGATTTATCATATTTTTCCCACCATCTTTAATAATCTGGTAAATTTTCTCAGCTGCTTGTCACTGTATGAAATAACAGATGTTTTTTAATACCAGCATTTTATATGCCACTATCATATTATGAATCAGTTTATCAGCAAAGGGCTTAAAACATAAAAGCACAGCTACCTATCACGGATACTGTGCTTATGCGTATGCAGCATATTCATTTTGTTATAGCATTTCACATTTGTTTTGTATGCGGTTATTTTTTCAATATCCGTTGCAGGCTGTTCACATCCAGCAGCAAATTGACGGTTTCAAATTTACCCTTATAGCATACGGCCCAGTTATTAAAGACGCAGGGCAGCTCTTTTGCCTTTTCCAGCGTATCTACGCAATGAAAGGTTACAGGAACAGCCTTTTCTTCACAATACTGTTTTATGATATCTATATTTTTTAAAACATAGGGACATTGCATATCATAGTAAATTGTCAGCTCCTGATTTTCTATGTGCTGCTCCTTTACAGATGCGGCAAAGCCCGGCAGTGTGCCATCAAAGGAAAGCGCCAGCAGCTCATAGCCGCTGTCAGTTTCATCCACCTTCTGAAAGCCGAATTGCTTTGCGAAGGTCTGGTCTGTAAGCCATGCCTTCTGTTTTTTCGCTCCAAGCAGACAGATGCCGGACTTTCCCTTTGCTTTGGCATCAGCAATGCAGTATTCCATCAGCTTTTTTCCATAGCCCTTCCCCTTCCATTCACCAGATACCCATAAACAGTAAATGTAATAATAATTATGCCCGGTTACAGGAACCCAGGCTGTTTCCAAGGGTGCATATTCAATAAATACCGTTCCCTTAACCTGCAGCTTTCTAAAAACATGACCTTCCTTTAAACGCTTGGAAAGCCAGTCCTTCTTTGCAGTAATTCCTGCATGGGGCTTTCTGCTTCGTATGATGCAGCATAAATGCTCTTCTTCAAGATTTTCTTCCGTAAGATTGATAAATTCATCCATCAGTATGTCCTCTTTGCTTTCTTTTTCATATTATACTACAGCTACAAAGGATTTCTCAGTCAAAATTCTTGCCTTTGTAAAAATTCTCATTATGAAGCTTATGGGCTGTTATACGAAATTTATATGTTCTCCTCGCATCTTGACAATATAATTATAAACAAAAGAGACATAAATTCTTGATTTCACTTGTTATATACGTTATTTTATAGAAAACGACTATATTTCATCTATAGGAATATAGGATAAATTTAGTGAACGATAATTCAAAGTCTTAATAAAAAAGAAAAGAAGAGCTCAGAGCCTATTTATTCAAATAGTATATGAGCTCTCATCTTATGATTATTTTGAAGAATCATATGCCAAATGATATATTTTCTCTACATCCTCAGCATTAAGAGGTACAAATTCCCCCAGGACTCCAGGTTTCGCAGTAACAAATGCCGGCTGATCAACAGATCTCACTGCCATTTCATGAAATTTGTCATTTTCGATATTGAGTTCAGACAGCTTCGTTTTTAAACCTATATCATGAAAGAAGGCCTCTAAATTCTCAATACACATATCTGCAGCCTGTCTGGAAGGTGTATTGTCAGAAATAAGGAAGATTGCTTTTCCAAGTCTTGCGAACCGGGCTTCTGCCTGAGGTAGAACATACTTCATCCACGCAGGCAACACAACTGCCAAAGCGGCACCATGCGGCAGGTGATAGAATACAGTAAGATCATAGGATATAAAATGGCTCGACCAGTCCGCCTGTCTTCCTGTCTCCATGATCGGATGCTGCGCCATGGTTGCACTCCACATGACTTCCGACCGGTTATTATAATTATCAGGCTCCTGTATTGTTTTTCTTCCATACCTCATTATATTTTTCATACCGGCTTCCAGTAGACAATCAGTCATATCGGAACACTGATCAACTGTAAAATACTGTTCAAGGTAATGAGAAAGTGTATCAGCAATACCGCATGCGGTCTGATATGGAGAGAGCGTTTTCGTTAAGAGAGGATTTAATAAAGAAAATTTCGGGTAAAGACATGAATCTGAAAAATCCCTTTTTTTAAGATCTGAATCCCTTGTTATCACACAACATCCTGATATCTCTGAAGCAGTGCCTGCTAATGTCACAATGGTACCTATAGGCAATGCTCCCTTTACCGGTTTGTCATGAAATATGATATCTTCAACCTTCTGATTATTTACGCAGCCCATGGCGATTGCTTTTGAAGAATCTATTACGCTTCCGCCTCCAACTGCCAGTATAAAATCTATCTGTTCATTTCTACATATTTCAATTATATCATTTACCAATGATAATTTAGGATTTGGAACAACACCTCCTGCTTCGATAAAATCCAATCCGGCAGCTCTGATAGACTGGAGCACTTCTTCATATATACCCGTAATATGTATGGCATCATCATGATGAATCAGTACCTTATGACCTCCATATTTTTTTATATATTCCCCTACTCTTCTCTGAGCATGTTTTTCCATCACCAATTCCACGGGAGAATAGCAACTGAAATCCTTCATTTCCTTCATTCCTTTCCCAGAAGCAGCTGCATGGCACCTGCATCTTTTTTGAACTGCATATAAATATCTGTTTCCAAGGCTGAGCTCCACGGTACATCATCTGCATATACTTCATATATATGCAAAGATTCTTTATTCCAATTATCATTTCGTTTTCTATACAGCAGCTTACCGTCAGAAAACAGATATAAAGGCGCTCCCTTACGCTGTGCGATATCTTCATAGCTGCATTCTACATCCTCTTTGATTAAATCAGCAAATATGAAGGGAACGTTTCCTGTGTTGATAGATAAATGATAATAATCATTTGGTACTAGAACACGGTCTCCCTTTTTCATATGTATCAGAATTACTTCCCAATAATCTTTATGGTTCCTGAATAATTGAAAGCATCCCTGTCCATGAAGAATCTCAAAGGCCTCCACTCTCCTTGTATGATTATCGGGATTTTCAGCATGGATATGTCCATGTGTTTTCATACATTCCCCGTGCAGTAAGGCTGGCAATAATATGGAATATTCATATGTAATACCGTACTTCTGGAACAGTACCTGATCTTCATCCCTACAGATACCGCCATATGTGTAATACAAAGGCTGATCATCACCTATATGCGCTGTATTTTCAAATAAGCTACGCATGGTCTTCATATATCTTACCCCATGATACCGGGGCTTGATATTATTCTGTAATAAGAGTGTACCATCTTCATCATTGAACTGTGACATCAATGTATTTTCATTAAAATTCCACAGCATAGGCTCACTCCAGATTTGTGTGATTATAATCCATCACAGCCTCTTTAATGTTTAAGTTATTCATTATCCGGATAATAATGCCATCCGTACATATCAGAAGGCTTTGTTCAAACAAGTTTCCTCCAGGCTGTACACTCTTTTCCACTTTATCAACGGGAATACAAAGTGTTATATCCGCTGCATCAGATAGCCTGGATTCTGTATTTGCTGTTAAAACTGCAACATTTGCATGATATTCTTTTTTAGCCCGTTCAGCAATTCGTACCATGGAGGATGTCATTCCTGATCCGGAACCGATTATTAGCAGATCGCCTTCCCGTATAGAGGGTGTAACAGTTTCCTGTACCACATATGATGTCAGTCCAAGGTGCATAAGGCGCATAGCAAATGCTTTCATCATTAAGCCGCTCCTGCCACAGCCTGCGCAATAAATTCTATTCGCACTGCATATAGCCTCTATCAGTTTGTTTATTTCTTCTTCTGAAATTGCATTCAGAATCAATGCCAGATTGTCTGTGATTTCATTATAAAGCCTCGTCATACAATACCTCCCGAATTTGCTCAATAGATTTTTTAGGATCATCAGAGCCTGTTATATAGCTTCCAACAATTACAATTTCCGGTTGAATCTGCTTTAAATATACACATTTATCAGGATTGATACCTCCAGCAACTGCACAATGCTCTTTTCCTATCTGTGCAGAAATTTCACCTATTCTCTTATGATAACTGACTTTCTGTTGCTCATCTGTCGGTGTGTGAACACAAACATAATCCGCACCCCATGCGATTACATCCTTCGCACGCTCAAGATAGTTATCAACATTACACATATCAACCAGAACCTTAATATGTCTTTCCTTCGCTGCCTGAATAGCTCCCTGAATGGTATCATTTCCTGCAGCGCCAAGAACCGTAAATATATCAGCCCCAAAATTGGCGGCCATACACCCGAAATAATATCCCCCATCCATGATCTTTTGATCGCATAAAACCAATTTATCCGGATATAAGTTTTTAAGCCTGCTGACCGCTTCTATCCCAAAGCGTATAAGCATATCAGTTCCACATTCGATAATATCAACTTTATCGGCTGTTTCACGCAGAACAGAAAGTGCTTTTTCCATATCATCAAAATCCATTGCAATTTGTAATTTCATAGTAACCTCCATCTTTCAGCTAGCGCCTGCATATTACTCACAAAAGCATTTAATAAATCAGTAGCTATTCGTATTTAAGCGGACAGAATTTTAAAGTATGCCAGTCCAATACACAAAACAATCGTTAATAAGAGCAGAAGCATGATGCCTATTTTCTTCTTCGTGATAAAATACCAGTAAAGCCATACAACAGCAAGCCCTGCAAGACCTGGCATAACACCATCCAATATACTTTGAAGAGTAGTCGCCGACTTTTCCGGTCCAAAAGAAAGAGCAAAGTTTATATATACATAGTCCTTTGTCATACTTCCAAAAGCCATCATTGCTATTAAGCTTGCCGCATAACGGAATTTCTCCATCAGCCCACTGCTCTCCAGTCTGGCTATAAAATTTGCTCCTGTATGATATCCTATCTTCACTCCCCCAAACCGGCAGATAAACGCCGGAACATTATACATTAGGAAATAAATCAAAACACCGACTGGATTTCCCTGTAAGCAAAACCCTGTACCGATTGCCACTCCTAAAATACGAAGCGTACTAAGGAATATCGCATCAAATATTCCGGCAGCAGGCCCTATTAAAGCTGCTTTTATTGCACTGATTGCGGATGTATCAAAGGAATCATTCTTTGCATTTTCCTCTTCCATGGAACAGACAAGACCAGCAATAAATGGTGTTGCCTGCGGAGAGGTGTTATAAAACTCTCTTACATGCCGCTGTAATGCTTCACGGTATTTATCAGGCTGATCCTTATATATTTTTCTAAGCGCAGACATCATCATGAATGCAAAACCAAGATGCTGCTGTCTTTCATAATGCCAGGATGCCTCCAGAGGTAATGAACGCCAGACAAGTGTCCGTAAATCTTTATCATTCAGCAAATACTGCTTTGTATCAGAACGTTTCATCTGCCAATTCCTCCTTATCTTTCATATTCCAATCAATCGTTGCGGCAATGATAATAGCACCTATAATCAGGATACCTATAATAGGCATACCGATATATGCTGATAAAACAAAGCCCAGGAAATAATATGGTAATGTTTTTCGACTGAAAACCATATTCAGCAGCATAGCAAATCCCAAAGCAGGCAGAATACCTCCCGCTATTGACATTCCGTCAAGAATAAATTGAGGTAAAGCAGATATTGCACCCGTAACTGCATCAGCCCCGAAATAAAATGCTAGAAAAACCCACACAAAGGAATTTATCGCTTTCAAGGCTGTTGCGCCAAAATGAATTGCTATAACTCCTTTTTCATTACCGGCTTTTGCAAAGGTATCCGCATAGGAACACATTGCAGTAACAATCATATAAATGACCTGTTTAATTCCAAGTGAAATCAATGCAATCGGCATTGCAAGAGCCAAAGCTGCCTTGATTCCCAGATCTCCACTTATCGCAAAGGCTGTCGCAAGTACCCCTCCAACTAAAGAATCAGGAGGAATATAGCTTCCCATGGATATCGCCCCCATAAAAAACAATTCCAATGTTGCCCCAACTATAACTCCCGTTTGAATATCCCCCAAAGCAAGGCCTACTAAAAGCCCTGTAAAAATCGGACGATCCGTATACAAGCTGCCTACTGCTGCATCTACCTGCCCCCAAGCGGCGATAAGTCCCACCAATATTGCCTGTAATAACATAAAATTTTCTCCTTTCACTTTAATACATTTGATAAGGGAACTTCATTCTCTGAAGGCACCTGCTGCAGGTATATATAATATCCCTCTTTCATCATTTCCCTCAGCGATTCGATTTCATCCGGTGTACAATAAACGGCATCGTTCAGTTTATAATTTGATGTTTCTGTGGGCATGATTCCTCCCAGATTCAATTTACGAATATTGCATCCTTTCATCAGTCTTCTGGCATAGGTTAATTTTTCTGTGAGAATAAACATATGATATTTGTCCGTAATTCCACTATTTATGGCATGTATGGCATCCTCAACATTCTTAATAACCAATTTCACTCCTGCCGGTTTACTCAGCTTTACTGTAGCCAGCCGGATCGGATCCTGAAGCAGGGTATCACTGACAATCAATATACAGTCACAACCAAGCTTAGCAGTCCAATAAACACCTGTTTGTCCGTGAATCAGCCGAAAATCCAAACGCAGCATTTCAATCATATCTATCACCTCCCTTATCATGATTCCTTGGATCTATCTGCATTGTACCAACAGAAAATAAAATGCAGGGAAATGACACCAATGTTTCCACACTACACAGAATATTTATCTTCAAAACATAAGGATTGAAAAAATATTTTATGATACTGTTGAGCTTTTCATATACTGGGACATGAAATTTAAAAGGTTTTAACAGTTTATAAAAAAAATAAAACTTTTATTATGTGTAATTCTGTGCAATTAAATAAAAACTCGACAAATCCATACATTTACCGGTATCTGTGTTGAAGAAGCAAACCATACTGTTGAAAAACAAGCATGTTTTCCGCCAGTATCCTATCAATTGGCTATTACCGTTATAATGAACATGCAAAATAAAAGGAGGAGCTCCTATGTCAGACACATTGAAGACAAAAGAAAAAATTATATTGTATGTCACAATGCAGACTGAACAATTCTGTATACAGGAAAAGCTTTCATGCAGTGCCGCAAGTGTCTGTGAAGATCTATCTATCTCCAGATCACTGGCTTCCCAGTATCTGAATGATCTAACAAATGAGGAAAAGCTGATTAAAATTATATCAAGACCTGTTTTCTTTCTTCATAAAGAAACCATAGAAGCATATTTTGATATTTCCATAACACAATATCAATTTGAAGATATAGATGAATTTCATCAAATGCTGAAAGAAGCACGGACGGATAGAAATCATTTTTCAAGAATGATTGGAGCGAAAACATCGCTATCTCACTGTATACAGCAATGTAAATCTGCCATTCAGTATGCAGAAAACGGGATACCTATTCTATTACGCGGAGAAAAGGGTTGTGGAAAGCGTTATCTGGGCTCACTTCTTTACGATTACGGAAAAGAGACAGGTGTTTTTAATGGTCAATCAGGTTTTTTCATTTATGACTGCACAGCTAATATAAATAAGACAAACCAGTCATATGATTTAAAAAGAATCTTTGGCTATTATAGCAGTTCAAAGTCAGAAAACGAAAAGGAGAAATCTTCCCATCTAAATGAAGGCTTGCTTGACAGACTAAAAAACGGTCTACTATTTATACATCATGCTGAGCTGCTTAGCTTGTCTTGCCAGAAAATGCTTTGTAAATATATTCAGCAGGGCACTTTTATTCCTTTCGGCAGTGATAAAGAGCGTGCATCAAAAACACATTTAATTTTTTCCACAAGTGAAAAAGGCTCAACGATTTTTGAAAGTGAGCTGTTTCATTATATTCCCATCGTTTGTCAGATTCCTGCCTTAGATGAACGCTTCAGTGATGATAAAAGGGAATTGATCTATCATTTCTTTCGAATGGAAAGCCGTAAGATTAAGAAAAAAATCATGGTAAACGACCATGTTTTGCAAACACTTATGAATTTTCATTTTCCTGATAATATTGAACAGCTGCAAAATACTATCAAGGCGTTATGTGTCAATGCATCCATGGAGGCAGAAGGTGATGTAATGAATGTTTATCAATATCATCTCCCTGATTTTGTTTTGATAGCAACACGCTATGAGGATGCACTGATGGAAGAACCGCATATGATAGATATATCGAAATTCCAACAGGATGATACTATTTACCGTATCCAAAAATATTTTCAGAATGTATTGCAAATATATGATCAATATCTTGACCATAGCTTAGCAATCGATGACTTTTTTGAGGCCTGTATTCATGAGATGAATACATATTATGATTATCTGGTATTTGAAAAAAGATATGCCAATAGCCGTATAAGCTCAATGGAGCAGGTTCTTGTTTCCATAATAGATGAATTCATCCATAAATATGATTTGCTTTTATCTGCCAGCTTTTCCTTCATTCTGGCTCGTATTATCACGACACTGACAACCGTTACAACCATACTCGATACGTGGGAAATGCGTAATCAGAAAATTCAAAGGCTATTAGATTTGTGTGAACAATATTATGAAAAGGAATATCAGATAGCCAGAGAATTGCGTCATATGATTATGAAAACATTAGATATAGCTATCGATGATATGAATCTGTTTTTCATTATCTTAAACATAAATTTTTTCAATCGTGGAAATCACTATCGTTCAATTACCGGTATTATTATATCTCATGGATATTCGACAGCAAGCTCTGTAGCAGATGCTTGTAATAGAATGCTGGGAAGCCACATTTTTGAAGCCTTTGATATGCCGGTCAATACCTCATTTGAACAAATCCTGTTTCGCCTAAAAAATTTTTTGAACAGCACTTACACAGGGAAAAATATTATTCTCCTGGTTGATATGGGTTCCCTGGAGCAAATCGGAGAACAGTTAGCCGAGTTATTCAATAGCAATATCGGTGTTATTGATAATATTTCTACCAAAATAGCCCTTGAAACAGGCGAAAAAATTCAGGCTGGTGAAAATCTTAAGGATATTCTGCAATATATGAATAATAAAACTGCAATCACCTGTCAGTTTTATGGTCATAGGAAAAAAGAAGAAGCAATTTTATTTACATCGGAGACAGGCACAGCTTCAACACAAAGAGTGATGCAGCTTTTTATCAACAGTCTTCCACATAAGCTCAATATACATATCCTAAACATTGATTTTGCGGAATTGGAACGGAATCGTGAACAAACCCATATATTTGAAATTTACGATGTTATATTTATTCTTGGCTCCATTGATCTCAACATACGGGATATACCGTTTATATCACTAGAGGACATCGTAACCTTTGAAAATGTACAGATTCTGAATCATTTATTAGGAGCCTACTTAAATGAGAAGGAGATTGAGATTTTTAACAAAAATCTGTTAAAGAATTTCTCGTTGGAAAATATCATGAATTTTTTAACAATTCTGAATCCTGTAAAGCTGCTCGATTTTGTTGAGGAAGGGGTAGCAGATTTGCAGAAAGCGCTGGAAGTAACTTTTGATTATAAAATCATCGTTGGCCTTTACATTCACATAAGTTGTCTGATTGAACGCTTAGTAACAAAACAGAAAACAGAGATATATGACGATTTAGATACTTTTCAGAGACATCATCAGGTCTTTATTGATATATTTCAGGAATGCTTCCGGGAACTTGCGAACCACTATAATGTGCAGATACCTGAAATCGAAATAGCCTATATATACCGCTATATTTATTCCAATATGGAAGGGAAAGGGGATACAGAATGAAAACTATTATTCTGGCAAGTCATGGTCATTTTGCAGAGGGATTGCTTGATACACTCCAAATTATCGCAGGAAAACAAAATCACATTGAAACTTATTGCGCATATACGAAAAAAGGTAATATTGTGAATGATATATCCAATTTAATGAAACGTCATGAGGGTGAGGAATTGATTGTATGTACGGATTTATATGGTGGAAGTGTAAATAATTGCTTTATGCAATATTTACAACGCCCCGGCTTTTATCTGATAGCCGGAATCAATCTTCCGATTTTGCTGGAAATCATATGCAGAGAACAGCAGGATACGTACAGCATGTTAAATGATATACTTAAGCAAAATGATCAGTATATAAAATTCTGTAATCAAATCTCTTTGCAAAATGTAATAACAGAAGAATTTTAAATCTGCTTAGAAAAGAGTTAGGAAGCACTGCTATTATACTACGATAAGCAAGATACCGGATTATTGTTTAAAATCATCCCTCATATTTTATAAAGGAGTATTCAAATACTTTAAACATATATAAAAAAGGCCGCCTGATTACTGCAATCAAACGGCTTATTTTTATATGAATAACTTTGGGTTTTCATGTCTAATAGCTGCTATATAACTGCACAGCTCTGTATTTATGGATTAGGATGAATGTAAGGCAAGGATTATACAGAGCCATGCAGGGTATTAGTCATTCAGTTCCGGCACAATCAGAATCTTATAAAAGAACTCCTTCTTCTCTGCCATTAAATCCACTGCTTCTCTTGTTTTTGATAACGGGAACCTATGCGATATAATCGCCTCTGTCTGAATAATCCCTTTATCCAATGCATCCAGGGAAATATCCCATGCATTATGCGGGAATCGTTTGAATTTCCGTGATTTCAAATCTGCATAAAATGCTCTCTTTTAATACTACGCTTTTCACAGGCTTGCCAGTGCTGCCCTAAGCTTTGAATATATCAATCACTTTCTGTTTCCAGACCTTCCTCTCCATTTGATTCCAATACACGTTTATACCAGTAAAAAGAGTCCTTTTTAAATCGCTTCCCTGAACCACTGCCATCATCATTGATATCCACATATATAAACCCATATCGTTTACTCATCTGTCCTGTACTTGCAGCAGTAATATCAATACATCCCCAGGAGGTATATCCCATAAGCTCCACACCGTCCTGAATTGCCTCCTTCAGTTGAATAAGATGCTTTTTAAAGTAATCAATGCGATAAGAATCATGTACCTTGCCATCAATGAGCTCATCATGCGCACCGATACCGTTTTCTACAATCATAAGTGGGATTTGATAGCGTTCATACAGCTGATTCAGAATAATACGAAGTCCGACAGGATCAATTACCCAACCCCAGTCACTGGATATGAGATGTGGATTTCGCAACAGCCCCAGCATTCTCTCATCCTCTGTCAGATTGGTTAGGTGATCCGGATTCAGCGGAGTTACTCTTGAATAATAATAACTGAGTGAACAGAAATCTACACAGCCCTCAGCAAGTATTTTTGCATCTTCCGGCTCCATGTTAATCTCAACACCCTTCTCTGAAAAGAAACGAGCCGCATAAGATGGATAGGCTCCTCTTATCGAAACATCTGTATATAAGAAAATTTCATGATTCGCTTCGATACTTTCCATAACATCCTCCGGTTTACACGTATATGCATAGCTTGGCACCCCGTTAATCATACACCCAATCTTCATATCCGGATTCCTATCATGTGCAGCCTTCACCGCCAATGCACTGGCAACCATTTGATGATGTCCAGCCTGAAACATAATCTGTTCCCGATTATCGCCGTCCTCAAAGGTAAGACCTGCCGCATGCCATGGAAGGACACTGGCAAAATTTAGTTCGTTAAAGGTTATCCAATATTTAACCTTTTCTTTATAACGATCAAACAAAGTAATAGCAAATTTCAAATAGAAATCGATCAATTTTCGATTTCTCCAGCCACCATATGCATCCACAAGATGTAAAGGCATTTCATCATGAGAAATCGTAATTAAAGGCTCAATTCCATTCTTTAATAATTCATCAATCACATCATCATAATGCTGTAGTCCTTTTTCATTTGGCTGTTCTTCCTCCCCTGTCGGATAAATCCTTGTCCATGCAATTGACATTCGGAAGCAATTCATTCCCAGCTCCTTAAACAGCTTAATATCCTCTTTATATGTATGATAGAAATCAATGCCGTGATGTGACGGATAAAACACATTAGGAAGCACTTCATGCTTTTCCGGTACAGCTTCTCTTGTCCCATGCGGCAGTATATCTACAATACTGATTCCCTTTCCATCTTCATTCCACGCACCCTCAAACTGATAGGCACTGGTAGCACCTCCCCATAAAAAGCCCTTAGGAAATTGTTTATTTACTTTCATTATAAGTCTCCTTCTTATGTAATATGTATTTTTTTAATAAATGATTGGTAGCTGTCACATTCCAGCAAATCCTGGAACCTTGCTTCATCATCAAACACACTGAGGATGAGATCATACAGCTTTGGTACCTGATCAAAGCTCTTATGCAGAGCAAACATCAAAACGACGTCTACTTCAAAGCCATCCCATATGATTGGTTCCTTTAGTAAAGCAACAGCAATACCATTCTTCTTTGCAATCTTTTTTGTTGTATGAGGAATTGCATATCTTGCTCCGAAACAGGTTGGAGCAATCGCTTCTCTCTCATATATATGTTTCTTAAATGCTGCATCCACATATCCGTTTTTTTCTAACAGATTACACAGATATGTGATTGCTTCATCCTTTGAATGTAGTGAAGCTGGAATACAGAACAAATCTTCCGTAAAGTAATTATGTATCATAATATTCTCATAGGATTTCTTAACCCGCACGCTCTTTACAATCTGCTCGATTTTCTCATATTCTTTCTGTTGAAGATAGTTATCCAGCTTATATACAGGAATACCCATCTGTTCATTTAATGAAACCATCGTTAAAATGATATCCGGCTTTTCAGCATAAATTGTTTTAAAATCAAACATGGAAAAGCAGCCGATCATTTCAATATCCGGTATCGCATTCATATACTGTGTAATCATATGCGTAACAGAATTTCCATAAGGATTGATCAATGCAATCCTTACAATCGAAGTCTTTATGCTTTTGATACCATTCATTATGTGTAATGCAATGAAGCTGATTTCATTTTCATCAAGATCGTAGCTTGTTTGCTCCTGAAAACGAATTCCAATATATGCTGCAATATCATACACAAGAACAAAATTCTGTTTCAACTGGGATAACAGTGGGTTCTTTATAAGCATACCAGACTGGCATCGTTCTTTCAGATTAAGAAGATGTAACGTAAGATTTTCTTTTAAGTCTTGATTTTCATTAAAATTTATACTGTAAATATCATAGATTTCTTTCAATACCTCTGTTAAAAACATCATAATATGTGCATAATCCTGATGCTCTGCATTTCCTTGCTGAAAAAGCTTCTCTATCTGCTGAATTCCTTCTCTTGTAAAGGTTGTATTCATCCGATTTGATATAGTCTCCAACAATGCTCTTACTTCTTCATCACAGTCCAATATGCTTTGTGAGATGTTACTGATGTAGGATGAATTACTGAGATACATAAGCATATGCAACAGGATAGAAAACATTTTAAAGTCAGATATCGTTAAATTTCTTGCATGAATAAAGTCCATGAGTATGGCGGATAACAAATTTACATCTATGGTATCAAAGCATTGATCAAGTACTGCTACATCAAAACGCTGATGCTCACTTTCTTCCAATAGAAAATATGTCAGAACCTTCCTTTTTTCAATTTCATCACAATTCAGAAACAGACAGTTCTGCTTTCTTGTAATTTTAAGATTTTGGAATTCCTTCTGTATTTGTTTATTTATACCGCTTATTTCCTTATTCAGTGTTGAAGGGCTGATATAAAATTTATCTGCCAGCTCGTAATAATCAACATGTTCATTGAAAAGAATTTCTTTTAATATCTTTATATCTCTTTTTCCCTCATCTGTAATACAATAGTTCTGATTAAGACAGGTATTCTTATCAATAATTACATAGCCCTTCCCTTTCATAGAGGATATCGTGGCAGAGCCTGTTTTTCTATTGATTTCTGCTATTTCTCCATGTATCGTTTTCTCGCTGACCTCTATGATACCTGCAAGAGTAGCTGCTGTGCAAAATTCGGATTCCTTCAATAGTATATCAATAATTTTCTTTTGCCTCTTTGACACATTGATCTCCACGATATCTCATCCTTTCTAACTTACTGATTCCAGGTATATGCGTATTCGTGATTCATCAGATATGGTGTATAATACGCTACCATGTTTGTTAACGGTAATACATCACTATGCAAATATATACCCAGTGTCTTTTCCAGATATTTTCTTCTTTCCTGCATACGATTCCAGGTATCCGGATAAGCCTTTTGAATTTCCTTTTTCAAATTATCATCCGCAAGAACAATTCCGTTTTCACAACAGCAGCCAGGATATCCTTCCACTGAGGGAATGATATCAATCTGTAAAATCATACCGCTCCTTAATTGTTCCTTCGACCCTTCATATATAGGGCTGCTCAGCCATTCCTCATCGGCACTTAAATGACCCGGATTTAGTTTCCAATGAAATTTATCTTTTGGCAGTATTGTATCTACCAGATCATGTACCTCTTTTCCTTCCATACCTATATGAATATGTTCAAGCCAGGTGCAGATAGCTGCATAATAGGGCTTCGCGATCTTTTCTTCATAATCTCTTATATTTGATGGCAAGTCTTCTCTGCTATTTGCCACAAAAGCAGCCCTGCTTGCTAAACCACCCTTATAGCCGACAGTTAAAGAAATACGTTCCCCTTTCTGTACAGGTTTATGCATTGGATATAAATTCGCTTTTTCAAAACGCTTCCCACTGGAGCATATGGTTACAACATTATGTACCTGTCCCTCTGCTTCAAGCAATCCTCCCAGCTCGACCTCTGTTTTTCCAGGCTTTAAAGCCAGAATGGCTCTTTGCAAGCCTTTTGCTGCCAGTATCTGACCATATTCATAATGTGCAATTTCATTTGCATTATTTATTGTTCTCACCCCATAGGCAGGAGATATAAACAGATCCGTAGCATTCCTTAACACAGCTTTACAAGCTCTCATCGCTTCAATCATATAGAAAGGAATATCAAACAGCTCCTTTTTCAGGCGGTAAAAGCCCTTCCACCCGACAATACCAAGCTGCATCCCCTCCTGAATTCCCGCTTTTTTCAAAACATGTAGGAGATCCTGTTCTTCATTCAGCGGCTGATCCGGTAAAGAAAAGTAAGACATATGCAATCCCTTTGCAGCAATTCTTGCATGCCTGGCTAAAGAAAGCACCTCATTTCCAAGAAGCAGATATGCATCTTTATTTTTATGAAGAATAAGCAGTGCTTCTTCAAAACGCGGAATAAATCCGGTTAAATATTCAAAATTTGCTCCATGCTCTACATCTGCATACACTGCAATACAATCCAGTTTCCTCTCCTTCATTTTGCATATAACTTTGTCCAATCTTTCCTGTATGGTAGCATCCGATAATAAAACCGGAGTACAAGATTCCTCTTCAGGAAACGGTACTTTTTTTAATACAACATTTTCATAGCAATCATTTAACATAATTCCCTCCTCTTTCACTACAGGTATTAGCTTTTTATCCTCTGTCATAACAAGTCCATGATCTGACAGCTTGCAATATGGACAAACCAGCAGATTCATAATCGTAATTCTGGAAACCGGATTTTCAAGAAAGGTATTTCCCAGCCTTCGGAAAGCAGCTGCCATGGTATTTACCTGCTCTGCTGCTTCCTCTGCAGCTGCTGAGGTCATCAATCCGGCTACTGGAAGCGGCATTGCTGCAATAACATGTCCATGTTCAACAGCACAGAATCCGCCGTTCATTTCTTGTATCTGGGTAACAGCCAGTAAGCCATTCTCCAGAGTATCGTATACAACGCATATATTGTGACTGTCATGCGATATACTGCTGGCTACGGCACCATGATCGATGCCAAATTTTTCTACTATACAAACTGCTCTTTGCTTTTGATTATAACGGTTGAATACAGCAAGATACAGTTGCTTATGCTTTCTATTAAGCTGAACGTTCCCTTTGTGAACCATACAAACTCGTGTTTTTAAATATGATGTCGATGTATATTCTGATTCAAAACTTATGATATTTAATTTAGAAAATGGACCTTTTGCTTTTATCATGAAATCAGACATATGAAACGGTGTCATACGAACGGTATTTTTCTTTTCCATTTGCTTAGTATATGCAGAAATTTTTATTGGCTTTAATAATTTCTGTCCTTTACATACAGGCTTTCCCTCATAGAATACAGCTTGTACCTGTAAATTGGTTGTATCATTTAACAGCACTATATCAGCAGCATATCCAGGGGCAATGGCTCCAAGCTGTGGCAGATTCGCTTCCTGAGCAACATGATAGCTTGCAGCAAGCAATGCATCCTCAACCGGCATACCAAGGGCTACTGCCTTTTTTATCATATAATCCATATGTCCCAAATCCTCTGTCACATTACAGCGGCGGTCATCGCTACAAAAGCAGATACGGCTATAGTCACGGATATCCTGAAAGGCCTCCAGTATTTCCTTCATACGCCCCTGCGTATTCGCCTCTCTGATATCAATCCACATACCCTTTCTGTACTTTTCAAGAGCTTCTTCCCCTGTTTTTACTTCATGACAGGATTTTGGGCCTGCACACAGATAGGCGGAAAGCTTTTTCCCCTGCAGCATGGGAGAGTGACCCTGTAAAAAGCAGTCCTGCTTTTTGGCAGCCTCCAGTAGATCATGTATACGTTTATCACCGGAAAGAACACCTTCATAATCCATTACCTCCCCTAACCCAACAACACGGGGATGATGAAATAATTCCTTATAATCGTCAGCATATAATTCAGCTCCGGCGGATTCAAATCCTGGAAGACTTGGGACACAGGATGGAAGCAGCATCAGCTGTCGCATGGGCAGATGCTCTGATGCATTTAGCATATATTGGATTCCTTCAACCCCCATAACATTTGCGATTTCATGAGCATCCTCCAAAACCGTTGTCGTTCCATGCGGCAATACCATAGAAGCATAGTTTTCCGGAACCAACAGGGAGCTTTCTATATGCGTATGGGCATCTATAAAGCCCGGACACAAGATACCCTGTAAATGCATATGCTCTTTTGATGGTAGTAATTGGCTTTTTGTATCATAATCTACATGTGTGATAAACGAATCCGTTATATAGACAGTACCATGCAAAAATTCTTTCGTAAATACGTTAAAGATTCTGCAGCCAGTGATTACTAAATCATTTTCTATTTCACCCATCGCCGCAGCTGTAAGCTTTTTCGTATTTGCTTGCATTTTATACATCATCCGGCCTGTGCTTCATCCTGCTGTTCTATTCTCAACTGCTGCTTTTCATAAATCTTCATGAATGGGAAATATAGAATCATATCAATGACAATCAGTATAGCAACAAGAATAACTGCTTTAAAATCTCCTGTTGAGAAATATGCTCCAAAAATACTAGGCATATTAAAGGAAAGCATCGCATAGGTTTTTCCTATCAGTCCTGTATTTAAACAAAGGAATGCTATGATTGCATTTACAACAGAAACAAGGGAACAGGGTACAAAGAATATAGGATTTAACATCATAGGAAGTCCGAATGTAATCGGTTCGGATATTCCGAAGAATGCAGGGATGATCCCAACCTTTCCTACGATTTTTAACAATTTTGCTTTCGAGAAACAGAGGAGAATTGCAAGCGAAAGACAGGAGCCTACCCCACCGATACAAACAAAATAAATCCAAAATGCTTCCGTCAGTATTGCAGTAGGTACCATTCCTGCGGAAAGCTGTCCTGCATTTGCAGAAATATTCATCATCATAATTGGCCCCATCAGTCCCCAGAACGTTGCATTATGAATTCCGAAAAACCATGCTGCATTTATGATAAAGGTCATGAGCAGAATAAACCATAAGCTGTCTGTTGCTTTAATTTGCGGAGCAATTACAGAGCTAAGCCACATTGCAAAGGTTGTATCCATATTATGGAATATAATAAACATAATCAAATATAAAAACATGATCAGTACTGCAATCGATAAGGATGCAAAGGTCTCTGATAAAGATGCTGGAACACTGTCCGGCATTTTAATTTTTCCGAAATTTTTAGACTTCAGAAAGCGGTAAATCTCCACTGTGACAATAGACACAAAGATACCTACCAGAAGACCCTTCCCATCCAGAAAATTCAAATCTGCAAGCGATAACCCATATTGTAATTTTTCTATTCTCACTGCCAGCATAAACAGACCAAAAACGGTGATAAAGTTTGGAATCAGTTCCTCAATATTGTAGTTTTTACACAGATAATGTGTAATACCCAGCGCAACATATAATGTTATAAAGCCCAGACTTAAAACAGAAATCCAGGAAAATACATACCCGTAATCTGACACAAAGCCTGCCCATGCAAGAAGAAAGCCATTGGTTGTTTTTTCTGTTACAGGAGCTGCTGATATAACCGCTGATAAACCGCCAAAAACCATAATAGGCAGTATGGTCATAAATGTGTTTCGAAGTGCAAGCAAGTGTGTCTGCGTACTCAGCTTCGCAGAAATATCAAGCACTTTAGCCTCAATTTTGTCCTTCATACTTTCCATTTTTTAATTTCTCTCTTTCATTATTTTTTTAACATCCTCGATAACACCCTTTGCATTCATCAACCCATAATAAGATGGATTCATGCTTACAACAGGTACTGAAGATTCCACAAATTTTTTAATTCGCGGAATTTCATGGCGGATCTGAGGGCCTACCAGAATCAGATCACAGCCTTGTAAATAATTCATGAAATCTCCATCACCATATGCTTCAACATAACAATACCCCTCTGACTGCTCATTCATTTTTTTTGCCATCATTGCTGTGGACATCCCTGCATTACATACGAGAATAATTTTTAACATTATGCATCATCCTTTCATTTCACTTAAACATTTGAATAATTCCCTTGTCATTTGATAAATGATTTCACTAGCCATCATTTGATCCTCTGCATGAACCATCAATAGACTGACTTGATCAAAATCACCACTGGCAAATTGCTGCAAAATTTTACTATGAGCACGTTTCGCAGTATAAAGATTTTCTTCAGCATCTTTATAAAGGTTTAATCCTGTATTTTTTTTCCCCTCACGATAATTTTCTAATGCTTCAAAACACAGTGATCTGGCCTCCCCGCTATAGGATATAATCTGCATAAGAGAGATTTCCAATTCTTCCATTGCCATGCCTCCTTTCGATTTCAGTATATCATTGCAGCAAATTTCATGTTTTCTTTAACTTCCCCTTCTAAGAGAAGAACAGTGAAACTATATTTAACTAATAACTATATAAATAAAAAGCAGCCACACCCCTATAGATGTAACTGCATCTTCCCTTACATTAACCTTTTTCTTATACCTTTTTATTTGATGTCCTTAGATCATATTTTTCAATTCATCAAGACTATGTAATATATAATTGCACATGGATTCAATTTCCTTTGTAGGCGGAACCTTGTCCGGTATCATCACAACGTTTGTATTTGCGCGATATGCAGAACGCACACCATTCAGACTATCCTCTACCACAAGACATTTCTGCGGCTGAACACCCAGCATTTCTGCCGTCTTTAGATATACATCCGGCGCTGGTTTTCCCTGACTTATCATTTCCTCATTGACGATAATTTCGAAGTAAGGTGCAATTCCTGCATGATGTAAATTGAATTCTACATCCTCTGCAGAAGCACTAGTCGCCATAGCAATACGGTATCCCTTATCCTTAACCATTTCCAGTAAACCCTTGACATCTCCCATAAGAGGTACACCGTTTTGCTGCTTTTCTTCCTTTTTATAAAGCGTATGAAGACGGCATGCTTCCTCCTGCGGCCAGCTCTTTGGCATGTATGTATCGAATATAACCTGCTGATCCTTTCTCGTTCTGCCAATCAGTGAAAGGATAAATGTGTCACTAGTGGGAAGGTGAAGCTTCTCACCAACTCTTTTCCACGCCTTCATCGAAATTGTCTCTGTATCAAACAGCGTTCCATCCATATCAAAAATAACCGCTTCCCATTTTTTCATTGCCAAGTCCTCCATATCAAAAATCCCTATAGCTCACTATAGGGAATCAGTCATCATCTTTATCATTTTTAGCCGGTAGCTTAAACACCTGCTCGCCTGGCTTGCTGACCATATATTTTCCTCTGGCAAACCGTTTTACATATTCCGGATTTTCCAGGTTTTCTTTTTCCTTGGACAGGTCATTTTTCTGATTTTCCAAAGAGCTTATCATTTCCTCTGAAGAAGTGATTTCATCCTTCAGCTTCATTGTCATCATAAGATCAGAGCTTGCAGCATAAATCAGAAAGCATGCAATGAAAATAGCAGCCAGACTTAAAAAGGTTTTAATCTTGTTTTTTTTCTTTTTGACCGTTCGTTTCTCGTTTGCCATGCTGCTCCTCCTTATATGCTGTAATCATATTATAAGCAGAGAAAAGCATTTTGACAAGGACTTTTTCATATAGAAAGGTACCGTTTTCAGATATAATATTCTAAATTATGATAATGTTTTGCAAATAGTTCTGTAATATATTTATTTTGGAATATCCACAGTATATAAAAACTCTGCAGTGTATATAAGACATCACTACAGAGTTATTTATCATCAGAATCATTACTGTTTCCACCCGGAAGCCGGAACACCTGTTCACCTTTTTTACTTACCAAAAATTTATCCCTTGCATAACGCTTCACATATTCAGGATCCTCCAGCTTTTTCTTTTGTGATGCAAGATCCTTTTTTTGTGTTGATAGCTTATTGATTGCTTCATTGTTTGCGGAGATTTCCTGTTTCAGATCCAGCATAACGATTACATCCTTACTTGCTGCATATATAAGATAACATGAAACCCCTATAGCGAGAAGACTAATCAGGAGTTTCATCGGATGCTTTTTTCTTTTTCTTTTTTTTACGGCTGCTTTTTTTTCGTTTTGCATTCGCTTTCCTCCTCTTCCTGATTTTGCCTGGTAATCTAATTATAGCAACTATTTTCGATTTGGCAACGAGAAGTTTCACTTTAAACGGATGCAGCAGCCTGCGGATTGCTGTAAAAAGCTGCATAAATACGCTGAGATACCATGTGAAATAAATAAAAGCGCCGAGAAGAAAAAAGCAGATGAGATAAATATTGGTGATACCACCATTGATCTTGTACAGTCCAAAAAACATAAGGGATGTAAACAGAATATGATACAGGATCTCAACGATACCTTTGAAAATCGGAAAACGGAGATATTTCACAAAGCTGATTAAGAAACTGAAGCCGAAAGCATATACCCATCCCATTAAAAAATGATAGAGTATCGCCTGTATCTGAGTAGGCAGCAGCATTATTTAAAGATTTTTGAAATCACTGATTCCTTTCCGTTTCCCTTTTTATTGGATACATAGGATAATGCTTCAATGACGCCGCGAATCACCACATCACCGCGTTCCGTATCCAGCTTGCCAAGCGTCAGATCCTTTCCCTGAATTACCATCCATCCCTGTGCTGTCTCTAACAGAAATTCACTGGAATCGAAGCTGTCTATCTGCTTGACACCGGTCAGCTCCATCACCTTTCGATCCTTGATAACTACGTTATGATATGGATTCGTTTCAAAACGAAGCGGATTGCTAATGTTATCTTCCATACAAGATTCCTCCTTATTTCAATTTCATTACAATCTATGTATGAAACAGGACGAATAGAACGTATGAGGAATACAAAAAAAATATCCCGGCATTACTGCTCTGCCAGAATATCTTTTACTTCTTCTTTTTTTATCAGCTTTTCTTCTATGACCTCAAACATCAGGGAGGCATCATTTTTATTGGCCTGCTTTTGAATCATCGTTACCCTAACTGTTAATTCCCGATACCCGAAAATAACCTTGATCGTATCACCAATCTTAACATCTGTTGAAGGCTTTGCGATTTTTCCGTTTACATAAACACGCTCCTGATCCGCAAGCTCCTTTGAAACTGTTCTGCGTTTCAGTATGCGCGCCGTTTTCAGATATTTATCAAGACGCATAATTCTCACCTCTACAGATAAGTTTACCATTTATTGCTGCTGTTGGCGAGATAAAAGTTGTACAAATGCTTCTACAGCATATAGCTCTGATTTTTCAAGCTCTTTTTTATCAAATACGATAATAAAGGAGCCATACCAGTCACCATAGGCGGTCACTGGATAAATCAAACCCTTATAGCGCTGTGCACTATCCTCATAAATACGTTCATTTTCAAACTCCTTCATACGATGTGTCTGTGCTATCATAAGAAAGTGTTCATGCACCTTATGCTCTGTTTTCACCAGACATTCATCCTTCAGGAAAAAGACTGTATTCTGATATATGGCACGCAGCGTATCACACATGATCATGATTTCTTCCATATGCTTGGACATAACATCAAATTTCTGAATCACGATTCTGTCATTATCGATAAAAAATTCGATGGAATCTCCTTCCTTCATGCGGTACTGCTTTCTAATTTCTTTTGGTATGACCAGTCGTCCAAGGTCGTCAAGACGTCTTACAATTCCTGTCGCTTTCATTTATAGACACTCCTTTTCTTCAAGTAGTATGGACATAGATATTCGCTTTATACCTTATTGTCTATAGAAAGTCTGTATTGTCATCATAAGAAAAGTAATCGTTTTCAAACATATTTTGCTTAAAAATTATCGAAAATGAAGGTAATTTTTCACAAAACTAATTGTTATAACAAATATAACTATATTAAATTAACCTTTTATACATAAAAACATTTAGAATGTATGTGTCAATAGAAATAGGAGTGATCTGACATGACAATGGGACAAGTATGTTGTGAGCGGATTCATGATCTGTGCGACGAGAGAAAAATTTCTCTGAACAAGCTCAGTATCATGTGTGGAATGACGCAGTCTACGCTGAGCAACATCACATCAGGAAGAAGTAAGAATCCTACCGTTTCAACGATTAAGAAAATCTGTGACGGACTGGATATTACTCTTGTTGAATTTTTTGATACCGATGTATTCAAAAATCTGGATCAGGAAATTAAATAGGGGTTTACATCACCTGAAAAAAACGGTTATGGGAATTATTCATGCAATCCCATAACCGTTTTTTTATTAGATAAGTAAGAAATGGAGCTATATCTTTTATGCGTTACAGCCCCATCTTTTTATCTTACTTTACATATGCTTTTAAGCGTTTGGAAGGCTCAGTACTCTCCCATTTTACCTGCAAATCCTCACGACCGAAATGCCCGTAAGCTGCAAGGCTTCGATAAATTGGCTTGCGCAGCTCCAGGGTATTGATAATTGCAGTAGGGCGAAGATCAAATTCTTTTCTTACGATATCCGCAATCTCCTCATCGCATAGTATTCCGGTACCGAAGGTATCCGCAAGTATGCTGACGGGCTGTGCCACACCAATCGCGTAGGCAAGCTGAATTTCACACTTTCGTGCCAGTCCGGCTGCTACAATATTTTTGGCAACATAACGTGCAGCATAGGCAGCACTGCGATCCACCTTTGTTGGATCCTTACCGGAGAAGGCACCACCGCCGTGACGTGCCATACCGCCATAGGTATCCACAATAATTTTTCTTCCAGTCAAGCCGCTGTCTCCCTGCGGCCCGCCAATGACAAAGCGTCCTGTTGGATTGATATAGATTTTAGTTTCATCATCCATAAGTGCAGCATCCACAATTTCATCAATAACATGCTTCTTCAAATCCTCACGAATCGTTTCCAGTGCTACAGTATCAGAGTGCTGTGTGGAAATTACAATCGTATCCACACGGGTTGGACGATCGTTTTCATATTCAACGGTTACCTGTGTCTTACCATCCGGACGCAGATAATCCAGTGTACCATTCTTTCGTACTTCTGTAAGGCGGCGTGCCAAACGATGTGCAAGTGAAATCGGAAGCGGCATATATTCCGGTGTTTCATCACAGGCATATCCGAACATCATTCCCTGATCACCTGCGCCGTTATTTTCTTCTCCACCCTCTTTTGTTTCCAGAGAGTGATCAACACCAAGTGCTATATCCTTTGACTGCTCATCAATGGATGTTAAAACAGAACAGGTAGTTCCGTCAAATCCGTATTTTGCTCTGTCATATCCGATATCCAGTACAACATTTCTTGCAATGCTTGGAATATCTACATAACAAGAGGTGGAAATTTCGCCCATGATCATAACCATACCGGTTGTACAGCAGGTTTCACAGGCAACGCGCGCATCCGGATCCTGTGCCAGAATGGCGTCAAGTACTGCATCACTGATCTGGTCACAGATTTTATCAGGATGTCCTTCCGTTACTGACTCGGAAGTAAAAAATTGTTTGTTTAACATATTTGTATCCTCTCTTTTATATGAATTACTATCGTTCTTATTTTACATCTTTCCTTATTGCTAGACAAGCAGAACCTTGGAAAGTTGTAAATACATGAATCATTGATAACTGTGGAGCAGTAAATCAAATGATATTCAGGAAATACAATGAAATTATAATCATATATTTCTGTTGTTTCATGAAAGCTGGATGTTAAGAAGTATCGTGTATTTCTTTGATTGTATTATGATAAATTCCAAAGACTTACGCTTCCTTTCCCATTGGCTCTGTTCGTTCCAGCACTTCAATCACAATATACAGCCAGTCCTTAATTTTTGGCAGCTTCATGGTAATCTTACCATTTACAAAGCGTATGGTAATATTTTTTGATATCGTCGTCATCATTTCAAACAATGCCACGCCATCTATGCTGTTTGACCACGCACTGGTAAATGTCAGCTCGACCGCTTTTGGCAGCTCACGGAAAGCATCTACATGTACTTCATTGATGCATATATCCAGGCGCTTCTTTTCAAATAGCAGCTGCACCGCTTTCGGCAGCTTACCATAATTATCCTTGATTTCATCCATCATAGCAAGCAGCTCCTGCTTTGTATGTATATCCTCCATCCGCTGATACAGGGTGATTTTTTCATAATCCTCTGTCGCAAAGGTACTGGGAATATATGCATCCACCTTGACATTTGCCTTTGTCATTTCCGGCTTCACTTCCTGCTTGATTCCCTTTTTCTCCATGATAGCACTATTCAGCATTTCAATATACATATCAATACCGACCGTATCAATAAAGCCAGCCTGCTGTGGCCCCAGCATATCTCCGGCGCCTCGTATCGTCAAATCCCGCATTGCTATTTTATAGCCGCTGCCTAACTGTGTAAATTCCTTTATCGATTTTAACCGCTTCATGGCAATCTCACTCAACTGCTTTTGCGGGGAATACATTAAATAGGCATAAGCAAGACGGTCACTTCTACCCACTCTGCCCTTAATCTGATACAGCTGGCTCAAACCAAAGTGATCCGCATCCTCAATCAGAATCGTATTGGCATTGGGAATATCGATACCTGTTTCAATGATGGTTGTACAGACAAGCACCTGGTATTTATTATCGGTAAATTGCAGCATAACATCCTCGATATCCTCACGTGCCATCTGTCCGTGCGCAACACCGATTTCGACCTCCGGCATCGCATCACGCAGCTTGCGGGCGACATTATAAATTTCCTTTACATTGTTATACAGATAAAACACCTGTCCGTTTCGTGCAAGCTCCCGCTGTATGATTTCCTTTACCATCTGAAAATTCTTCTCAATGACGTATGTCTGTACCGGCATACGGTTCATCGGCGGTGTTTCCAACTGTGACAGGGAACGGATACCGATTAGGGACATCTGCAGGGTACGCGGTATCGGGGTCGCACTTAGAGATAACACATCCACACTGTTTTTCAATTCCTTTATTTTTTCCTTATGCTCCACACCAAAGCGCTGTTCCTCATCAATGACAAGCAAGCCAAGGTCTTTGAATACGATATCCTTTGACAACAGACGGTGTGTCCCAATCAAAATATCTACATTGCCTTCCTTCAGATCATGAATGATATGCTTCTGGTCTGCCGGCTTGATAAACCGGTTTACCACAGCTATATTTACCGGAAAATTACGGAACCGTTTCCGAAAGGTTTTGTAATGCTGAAGGGAAAGAATTGTTGTTGGACATAAAAATGCCACTTGTCTGCCATCCGCTACTGCCTTAAATGCAGCACGTGCCGCAACCTCTGTCTTGCCAAATCCGACATCCCCGCAAAGTAAACGGTCCATCGGCTTTGCAGATTCCATATCCTGCTTGATTTCCTGAACTGCTCTTGCCTGATCCGGGGTCAGCTCATATTCGAAATCTTCTTCAAACTGCTTTTGTAACGGTGTATCCTTTGCGAAGGCATGACCGATATTTTCATCGCGTGATGCATACAGCTTTACCAGACGATCTGCCAGCTCTGCAATTTTTGCACTGACCTTTTTCTTTGTTTTCTCCCATTCCCCGCTGCCCAGCTTATTCAGCTTCGGACTTGCGCCTTCCTTGGAAACAAATTTACGAATGAGCTTAAACTGCTCCAAAGGGACAAGCAGAACATCATCTCCCTTATAGGCGATATGCAAAAAATCCTTATGTACACCATCTATTTTTTTATTTACAATTCCCAAATATTTACCAATACCATGCTGGTTATGTACAACGTAATCTCCGACACTTAATTCCTGATAATCATGCAGCACCTCCGCCTCTTTAAATTTATTACTATAGCGGGTCGCTTTTTTGACACTGTGGAATAATTCCTTGCTGGTATATACGCAGATTTGTTCCTTCAGACAGGTGAAGCCTTCCGGAAGGCGCATCTTCAGAAACTGGATACCTTTTTCCAATGTATCCTTGTTTGTTACCGTGCGCCAGAATACGTTAGCTTCCTCCAGCAGCTTTTTCACCTGTTCCTGTTCCTTTTGATCAAGGCAGAGCAAAACCTTTTTCTCTCTGGCCTGATGCAATACCTCCTGCATCGTTCGCTCCAGATTGATATCTCCAAGCGACATGGTCATAATCTGTGAGGTAATCGGCTTTTTATAATCTACAAACTGATGAAAATCCATGCGTGCATGCTGTTTTATAGCAGTGCTTACATCTGCAAATACATCAAAGCTGTGCAGACTGATTCCCTCCTGAAACAGCTCCTGCAAATAAGCAACCATTTCCTCATGCATATTTTTTATGCTGTCCTGTACTTCCTCAACGCTGGACAAAATAACCTGAGCATCCTGTGCATAATCAAATATCGTGCTTCTGTTTTTCAGGAAAGCGTAGTATTTATAAAATCTGCTTTCCATCATATGGTTACTGATCAGATCCAAATCCTCATTCACATGCTCCTGTAAAACCTTTTGCAAAGAAGCATCATGCTGCGGCAGTTGTTTTTTCAATTCTTTATTGGCATGCTCCACAATTTCCGCTACCTGTGCATCAGTAAACAGAAGGTCGCTTGCAGGGATAATCATAGCATCCTTCACAATTTCTATCGTCCGCTGTGTGGAAATATCAAAGAAGCGGATACTGTCTATGATATTGTCAAAAAATTCGATACGCAGCGGATGGTCGTAATTCATCGAATACACGTCAATAATGCCACCACGCGCTGCATAGCATAAAGGCTGATCAACACGACTGACATGCGTATAGCCAGCCTCAAAGAGTAACTGCTTTAAGTCCTCATATTCTATTTCCTGATCCTGCTTCAGTGTGATGCAGTGATTTCTAAATATTTCAGGGGATGGCAGAAAACGTATCGCTGCCGCGGTATTAAGTACGGCAATATAGGAATCCTGCTGCTGCAGACGGGCCATACTTTCCATCTGTACCGCCTTGGCCTCCGGAGATGCGGCAATCGCTTCCACACGCAGTGACTCCTCCAATGAGAAAAGCAGCACTTCGTCCCCAAGGAGAGCCTGCAGGCGCTCATAAAGTTTCTGTGCTGTATAGGCATTATTTTTGATAATCAGAAGCTTGTGCGGTTTCTTGCGGTAATCTGCCGCGAGTAAAAGAGCTTCCTCCATATAGGATAAATTTCCTAATACACTTTCTTTTCTCTGAATACTTAAAACAGCATCATTCTGCTGCAGCTCCTTCAGAAGAATATCCATATTCATTCCCCTATTTCCTGTTGAACTGACTCATCGTATCCATAAAGGAATGAGAGCAGCTGTAGATTGCCGCATCTCTTGCCAGCTCCACTGCTGATTTATAATCATCCAGCTCTTCTTTACGTATCTTCCCCAGTACCCAGTCAATGACAGGAATACGGGCATCCTTACCGATACCGACACGGATTCTGTCAAATTCCTGCGTACCGATATGACGAATGATGTTTTTCATACCATTCTGTCCTCCGGCACTTCCCTGTGCACGCAAACGGATTTTTCCAACAGGAAGATCCAGATCATCATAAATGACAAGCAGATTTTCCGCAGACAGCTTATAAAAGTCCATGGCTGCACGTACCGCCTCACCGGATAGATTCATAAAGGTCTGCGGCTTCATCAAAAGTACCGATTCACTTCCAATTCTCGTATTTGCAATCAATGCCTTAAATTTCTTTTGTGCTATATCAACACGACATTCTTCCGCTATGGCATCCAATACACAAAAGCCGGAATTATGACGTGTCATTTCATATTCTTTTCCTGGATTTCCCAGTCCTACGATCAATTTCATGCAATCACCTCAGTTTCGCTTTCTATATTATACCAAAAAAGCGCAGAATTACATCCCAAAAAGCCTGTTTTTACTGGATAGGGATGGTTATTCACTGATAAATAAAAAGCTGATAGCAGAAAACACAGCAAAAATCATGATTGTTATGTTTTCTATTACCAGTTTGAAGTAGACAGCAGTATAAGCAGCAGGCTTCTTCCTGCTTTTCCTGTACTGCTTTATGCGTTGTTTTTTGTAGACAAGACGGTTATTGTACGTAGATTTCTTACAAATCCATATCATATGAATGATCCGTTTGCCCCGAAACATGAAATAGATAGCAGCTATTCAGCAGGTGTTTTTATTCGTTCTTTAGGAAGAGGCTGGTCTTGTGGTATTTCGTTTTGCGTTTCTGTTTCCTGATTCTTTTCCTGTTCAGCTTCAGCTTCCTTCACAAAGAAGTCCTTTTGTAATATAAATTCCGGACGTTTTAGTTTTTTATTATCCATGAAATCCGAGCCCTCCTTTTTTCATATCCATGCTCTTTAAATAGAGATTTCATATAACTGATCAATCTTCCCTGTTTCCATATTTTTTCTGAAATACGTAGAAGACTGCAAGCGGTATCCTGTTCTATAGCCAATAGATACGGATTTATCAACAATGCTTTGATTTACAGTGTAATATACATAATCTCCTTGAACATCCACATTTTGTATATCGGTAAGGTTGGTATCTGTAGACTGGCGGGTATATTCTTTCCCGTTTGTTAAGAGCTTTATCTTTTTATTATGTGTATACAGCCATACATTACCATTAGCATCCAGAAACGGCTGATTCAATTTACCTCCATCCATGATATTTCCATTCTCATATACAGTAAAATTCACAGGTGCTCCATCCAGCAGCTTAAAATCCGATCCATCTGTTTTTACACTGGCAAGCTGTCCGCCCTGATATGCCGCAATACTGCCGGCGTAGATACCATAAGAGAAATATACGGTTTCCTGTATTGTCTGTACACAGTTGATATACAAGGGGGAAGATATGCTATCAAGCAGCTGCAAAGTTTCTTTCTGAATATCCGCAAGCTGGTGACGGTTTGTTCCATCTGTTTTTATAGAATACAGCATGATATGTTCTCTTGTATCCTCAGGATGTGCAGTAAAATATACGGTATCACCGTCTGCGTATAAAAAGAGGGCATCTGTCTCCAACTGCTGTATGTTCTCTGTAACGGTATCCATAACATAGAGCTTGGTACCTTGACTGTCTGATAAAATAAGCTGATTGCCATTTACTGCATTCACCTCGTAATTCCCATATACATGCAAATCCTTCCCCTGCATGTTTATTGAAAATAATTCCTTTTCCTGTTTCTCCTTGCTGTTATTTCGATACAGGAACAGGCGATTCTGTATGATCCATATATTTCCATACCCATTCCCTTTATATATGACAGTTTTCTTGCCGTCTGCATCCGTTTTCGTAAGCGTATTATCCTTGCAGCTGATATATTGATAATGTGCATAAAGTGCCTTATTATTCAGGCTGTCCTTTGTATATTCCCAGGCATATACAGCATTGTTATACGATGGATGAGCAGACCCGTATTCATCAAAGCCTGTTCGTATGTACTTATGCATATTGAGGATCTGTGGCATATTTACTGCACCTTCACCTTCATAAATTGCTTTGCTTTCTTTTGGTATGAAGTCTGAAAGCTGTTCGGCATATGAATACAGCAGCTTATAATATATTGCAGAATATTTCTGTGGTATCTCTGCAGCTTTCCTATAGGTTTCTCTTGCCGCTTCATATTCCTTATTATTTAATAATGCGTCTCCCTGTTCAACAAGCGTTTGAAATGGCTTCTCTTTCTCAGCAGTAGAAGTGGTTCCGGTATTGGTTTTACAGCCGCTGACAGCAACAAGCACAAGAAGGACAACACGCAGGGATCTTGATTTTCCTTTTCTCTGAATATGATATGTCTGCATACTATCGCCTCGGTTCTCTTACGCTATCGTTTTAGCAAAGGATCTTGATTTACTTTAGACTAACTCACGACTTTACTCACGACTTTACTCACGACTTAATTATACCCTCATATATCGTTTTAGCAAATATTTAAAAACTTATCACTTCATAATTTTACATACTTATCATAGAAATAAAAAAATGGAGATACTATGACCTTATGTCAGTAGAATCCCCATCTTCTATATCCCCTATTTTTTTACATATTTTATAATAGCTTTTTCAATTCGTAAAGTACATATTCAATACATTATATTAAATAGTTTATCAAACTATTTAGATATGAAAAGACTATCTTTCTTCATTAAAATTTTTCAATTAGCTTATACTTTTTATATTTTTTTAATATGTGATATGATCCAGAATCTTCTTGATATAGGCAATCGCAATACCATAATTTGTCATCGGCACACCTTCCTGCTTCGCCTGTTCCACTCTGGAAAGAACATATTTTTTATTAAACATGCAGGCACCGCAATGAATAATCAAATCATACTTCTTTACATCCTTTGGAAAATCTGTACCACTGACAATTTCTATCTGTAAACCATCCCCATACCTTTTCTTCAGCATAGCGGGTATTTTTACCCTGCCGATATCCTCTGTGAGAGGGGCATGGGTACAGGCTTCGGCAATGAGAACCCTGCTAGTGGAATGCAATGTGTCGATTGCTTTGGCACTTTCAATAAAATACTGAATGTCTCCCTTATATTTCGCAAAAAGAACAGAAAAGGATGTCAGCAGGCTTTCCTCCGGCTTTTTTTCATATACCAGGGAAAACACCTGTGAATCTGTGATAATCAGCTTTGGCGGCTTTGCCAGTGTGGATAATGCAGCATCCAGTGTATCACTTGTACAGCTCTGTACAATACATTTATGATCCAGCAAATCGCGGATTGTCTGTACCTGCGGCAGAATCAGCCTGCCCTTTGGAGCCTGTATATCCTGTGGCATAACAAGAAGCACCAAATCATGTGGTGATACCAGATGTCCTGTTATCGTCTCCTGTGTCAGCTCACAAGGTAATAAACGTATTAAGGCCTGCCGTATTGTTTCTGTTATTTGATCCCTTGCGGCATCCAGAACAAGTACATCATTTCCAATTTTACGTTTTATCCGCTGTAAGCTTTTTTCAACCTGTGCCATATCCCTGTTATCTTTATTCCAGATACATAAAACAGGAATCTTTTTTTCTTTGAGAGCATCATACCATTCCATTTCCCAGGAAATATCAGGATCACGGAACACCAGAATCGCCATATCTGTTTTCTGTGTAATCTCCTTTGTTTTTTCAACACGCAGCGCTCCAAGCTCCCCTTCATCATCGAAGCCTGCTGTATCATAAAACACAACAGGGCCCAGACCGTGTAACTCCATTGCTTTTATAACCGGATCGGTAGTCGTTCCCGCAATCGGAGATACCGTTGATATTTTCTGCCCGGTTATTGCATTTAACAGTGTGGATTTCCCGCTGTTTCGCTTTCCGAATATTCCTATATGCAGCCGTACTGCATTCGGTGTTTCATTCAAACTCATAATCAGAACCGGAAATCCCGTTTTCCTTCATCAATGGAATGAAGATATGATGCACAGGTTTCTCTTGCCTTTTCATTTGGGATATTGTCTAATTCCTGTTCAATCGTACTGCTGCCAAGTGCCTTTGTCTCCTCACTGGCATAATCATCCAGATATTCCCGAAGGGTAAGCAAAGCATTTGGATGACAACAATTTGCAATCTGTCCGGATTTTACCAGGCTCATGAAACGGTCTCCAGTTCTTCCTTCCCGATAGCAGGCTGTACAAAAGCTTGGAATATAGCCCAGCCTGAGCAGCCAGTTTACCACCTCATCGAGTGTACGGTTATCACTAACGTCAAACTGCGCACTGTTATCCTCCTCTTTTTCCGGTACTGCATAGCCTCCGACACTGGTTGAGGATGCCCCGGAAATCTGTGAAATTCCCAAATCAAGTACCTTTTCCCGTGTTTTCTGAGATTCCCTGGTGGAAATAATCATACCGGTATATGGTACAGCGATACGCAGCACGGCAACGATCTTCGTGAAGATTTCATCACTGATTGCATTTGAAAATTCATCAGGATCAATATCATCAGCCGGACAGATTCTTGGTACACTGATGGTATGCGGCCCCACACCATGAACCGCTTCCAGATGCTCAGCATGCATCAGCAAGCCTACAAAATCATAGCGATACATATTTAAACCAAACAGCACGCCGCAGCCTACATCATCAATTCCACCCTCCATTGCACGATCCATGGCCTCTGTATGATAGGCATAATTCGCTTTTGGCCCGTTGGGATGCAGTTGTTCATAGGACTCCTTGTTATAGGTTTCCTGAAAAAGGATATATGTACCGATACCAGCCTCCTTCAGCTTTCGGTAATTCTCAACACTCGTAGCTGCTATGTTCACATTCACTCGGCGGATTGCGCCGTTTTTATGCTTGATATCATAAATAGTCCGGATACTTTCCAAAACATACTCAATCGGAGAATGAACAGGATCCTCTCCGGTTTCCAAAGCAAGCCGTTTATGTCCCATATCCTGCAGAGCAATGACCTCCTGACGAATTTCCTCCTGACTTAGTTTTTTCCTTCGTATATGTTTATTCTTATAATGGTAGGGACAGTATACACAGCCATTCACACAATAATTAGACAGATACAGCGGTGCAAACATAACGATACGGTTCCCGTACAGCTTCTGCTTGATCTGTTTCGCCAGTGCAAACATTTTTTCATTTTCCTTTGGCAAATCGCATTCCAGTAAAACCGCTGCTTCCCTGTGTGTCAGACCCTTGCAGTCTTTTGCACGCTCAATCAGAGCGCTGATCAGCTCCTCATTATGCTTATTCTCCTGTGCATAGCGTAAAGTTTCTTTGATTTCCTCGTCGTCAATAAATTCCGTAGCCTTTAATGAATGTTTATTGTACATATCCGTTTTTCCTCTATCTTTCTTATACTGTCGCCACGATCTGTCACAAGCTCATACCCGATACTCCGCATACGATTGGATAAACACACTCTGCATTCGGCTGCTTCATCCCCGGTGCAGATTTTATTGTCATACAGCATATATTTCTTTCTCACAGCTACCGGACTCAGATTTGGCATAACCACATTGGCTCCAGCCAGAATCCCCTGCTCTCTTCCTTTCGGATGTATGGTTCCCAGTGCAGTCGTTGCAGGAAGAAGTACATCAGGAAGAATCAGTCGGATAATGGAGAGAAGTGTCAGCGTCAGTGTGTAGCTTCCCGGCTTCTCATTACGAAACGGCGTATCATGATGGGGAAGAAAGGGGCCGATTCCTACCATTTCCGGCTGCAGCTCCTTCATAAAATGCAAATCCTCTATGATATGCTGTAGCTTCTGTGACGGTGAACCTACCATAATTCCGCAGCCTGTTTGAAAGCCGATGGATTTTAAATTCCACAGACATTGCTTACGGTGTGCAATCGTAAGCTCCTGCGGATGCAGACAGCGGTAATGCTTTTCATTGCTTGTTTCATGCCGCAGCAGATAACGGTCAGCTCCTGCATCATAAAACCGCTGATAGCTTTCTTTATCCTTTTCCCCCAGAGAAAGTGTCAAAGCACAATCCGGATATTTGGATTTTATGGTTACAATGATATCTGTCAGGATATCGTCTGTATAAAACCCATCCTCCCCGGACTGTAACACAAAAGTACGAAAGCCAAGTCTATAGCCTTCCTCGCAGCAGGACAGAATATCTTCCTTTTCCAAACGGTAACGCTGTGCCTGAGCATTACTGCGCCGGATACCGCAATAGTAGCAGTCATTTTTGCAGTAGTTACTAAACTCTATCAATCCTCTGGTATACACCTTGTTTCCGTAATAGCGCTGTGCTGTTCTTCTGGCAAATTCTGCAAGCAGCTTACGCAGCTTTTCATCCTCATGATTGCTTAGCAGCTTTAAAAATTCCGCATCCTGAAGCCATCCGGTGCGGTACAGCTTTTCAATCAATACACGAAAATCATCCATCTGCATTCTCCATCACATTGGAATATAATGCTTTTGTACTCACACCCTCCAGCTTGCCTAGCTTCCCTGATAATGCAGAAATTACAGGCTGCGGAGCATCCATAATAATACTGATTACAGAAATTTTTCTTTTCTGATACGGAACCCCCATACGTCCGATAATGTACTGTGCATATTCATGCAGTATGGAATTGATCTTCTCAGCCGATTCTGTGTTTTCAACAATAATACCAATAACAGCAACTCTTGTTTCCATAATATCCTCCTGATATAAAAAAATTCTTGTCCATTGAAAAAACAAGAATACAGTAAAATAATTTGCATTCCCGTCTTTTTCCTCAGGCTGTTCCTTTAGAAGCAGATCGTCAGCGAACATGTTTGATGTTTACGGTCAGTATACTTTCCGCTCACTTCAACACCTTGATTATACCATCTTGTTTATTTATTCACAAGCAATATGTATTTAATAAAAATCCAATAGCTACAGGAATCTCATCCAAAGCTCTAATGTTCTCCAATAACTTCTGATGCCGGATAACAATACAGAAAAAAAGATCATATAGAAACAGCACCTTCTCTATACGACCTTCTATTGAAATGATAAGTTTCAGCTTATTTTTTCGAATTTCTTCCTGTGTAAACATTCACCGCCACTGCTGTTAAATGACAGATACCGGTAATACGTACTGTGTTATCCGGCATGGCGATTCCAAGCCAGTGCATACATAATATACAGATACAAATCAGCAAACCTACACAGCTGCAGCGATATAATTTTTTCATATCAGTTATCCATACGGTGCTTTTTATACATAAATATGAATGCAGCTGCCCCCAAAAGCGTCCATGCAATGATTACCACAAAGCCGGATAAAAATTCTCCTGACAATATACTTTGTCCCTGAACGGCTGCATCAATCATATCGGACATCGAAGTAGTTGGTACAAACTTTGCTAGTCTCGCTACAGTATTATTCATATCGTTAAACATCGGTGGAATTAGAAACAATACCATAAGCGGTGTTGATAAAGTTCCTGTGGACATTTGATCCTTGCTTATAATTCCAATAACTGAACCAAACAGCAATACGGATATGGAGGTTATGGTTGTTATGAGCAGGAACGGAAGCAGAGCATGCACTGGTGCTGCCGTTACAAAAAATATAAACACATTAACCAGCTCCATCATACATAAAATCACCAGCACCTTTGACATCAGATATTCCAGGGCACTTACATCACTCAGCATCAGTACACGAAGTGTGTGCTTTTCCTTTTCCTCAGCAACCATCATCGCCAGACCGGTCAGCGGTAATGCGGACAGATTAACAATTTCACACAGACGCAGGATAAAGCCCTCCATTCCTTCCTTTTGCATCACATCCGCAAACATGAATTGATACAAGGCACAAAAGCCCACCGGCAGCAAAATCAAAATGATGACATTTTTATTACTGAACATCATATGAATATCTTTTTTCATCAATACAAGCAATGTATGAAGTCTCAGTTTCATTATAAATTCCTCCCTGTGAGATCAAGAAATATCGTTTTCAAATCTGGCTCTACCGATGCGATTCTTGCGACATCACCATCCATTTCCTGCATTGTTTTCCATATACTTTGTTTATCCCTCTTTGTATAATACTCCTTACCGGTATCTGAGAGAATTACCACTTCATTTACCGAATGCTTTAGTTTTAAGGTATCCGGATTATCACATTCCACGATGCTTCCCTCATGTAAAAATGCAACACGGTCACATAGCAAATCCGCTTCATACATATTATGCGTCGTAAGAAAAATCGTCGTACCATCCTTCTTTAATTCCGTAATAATATCATACACAGCTTCACTCGTTGCAGGATCCAAGGCACTTGTGGGTTCATCCAGAAATAAAATATCCGGCTTATGCAAAATAGTTCTTGAAAAAAGCAGTCTTTGTTTCATACCGCGTGACAGATCTCGTGCCTTTTTCCTTCTATCATCCCACAGCCTGGTTTTCTTTAATATATTCTCAATCTGTTCATGTGGTATTTTTTTTAAATCAGCAAATATTTTCAGATTATCATATACTGACATTTTTTCATACATCCCACTATTATCCGATAACACACCGATGTGGTCATAAAGCGCATCGCCTAAGTCTGTTATCTCTTTTCCAAAAATACGAATGCTGCCCTGATCCTGTTTCAGCTGCTTTGTCAGAAGCTTAATGGTAGTTGTTTTCCCTGCTCCGCTTGGCCCGAGAAATCCAAAAATTTCTCCCTTATATATTTGAACAGAAACATCCTTTAACGCTTTTGTACTGCCAAAGTGAATGGAAACATTCTCCATTGATACAATTTGTTCTTTCATCCTCATACTCCTTTCAACTGCCCCCAGTATAATAAAAATTCAACTGCTTTTCGATAAAAAACCAAAAACCCTTTAAATATCGTGCTTTTTCGAGGTAAATGTAGGAATAACACACGAATAACCTATACTTTACTACATTTAATTACTGTTAATAACGCTTATTTTGATTATCTGTTTATCAAATAATCCTGTAAATCATTCCGAATTGATGTCATATTCTCTACACCATTTCCTGTGATTTCATGGTTGATGATTACCAATAGAGATTGAAGAATCATTTTGTTTGACAATTCAATCTCTTTTAAACGTTTATTATCATTATCGAGAAACTCCGAATGCTCGTCCACTTTAGATTTCAAATCATCACTAGGTTTTTTAATCTCTTTTACAATTTTTATAACGCCCCAAACTGCTACGATTAGAGAGCATATACCCATGATTTGATAAGAAGTTATTTCAAACTCTATCATTTACTTGTCCTTTACATTTGGTGCAGGATTACTATATTCAAGTGCTCTGGCGCTATCTGATACACCATTAGTTGTTGGATCTACGACAATACCCAAAATAGACAGCACGGCAAATAATGCATTTACAACAGCTAATAGTTTATTGCCGAGATCTCCAAGCTCTAGCTTATATCCAAATACCGCAGCTACTACTTGTGCCAGCAGCAGTGATGCCGGAATAATTGATACCCAAAAAGACTTGTTTTGAAATCTTGTTTTCCAATTAATCATTTGTTTGCTCCTCCTTCTGTTCTTCATCCAGATTTATCATGAAAGATATGGCATTAAAATCCATTACGGATATACGTATACCGTCAAGATTTTCGAAGTCAATCATATCAATTTCAATATCTTCTTCAATATCCAGAATTTCATTGAAGTCTTTAAGGAATTTTGCTTTAGCTTCTTTATCATCTTTTTTAATTTCATGATTTTCATCACCGTATTTTTCAATCAGTTCATTCCGTCTTTCTATAATAAAATTTAATACTTTATTTAGTGCGTCACAGTTTTTTTTCAATGCATACATTGTTCGAATCGGAAGATCTTCTTTATGTAATTTATTTAGTGCCTCGGATGCGTTTAATATAATCCCATTCTTCAATTTCATTTGCTATCTCCAATTAAAGCTTCCTGCTCCAAATATGCTTCATCTTCGAATGCCGCTTCAAGTCTTCTAATCTCTGTCCGGTTGTCCTTGATTATTTTGGTAACACCATCTTCATTTGTTGGATACGCAGAAATACTTATTTTTTCTGGTTCAGAGCTATCGATTTTAATATCCTGAACTCTAACTATTTTTCCATCTACAGAAATACGATTCTGTAATACGATTTTTTTATTCTTCTCAGTCGTTATGCTTGGCATGTTTTTACCTCCAATTCGCCATTTATATAGGAATTTAATTTAGATTGTAATATTTCAATTTCTAATCTCGATTGTGATAATTGTATCTTTAAATCTGATATTTCTCTATCTTGATCATTTAGCATAGTTTGATACCTTAGTAAGTCTTTTTTCACAGTTACATCCAATTCTTGCACCGCCTTAGAAATATATGGTATGACAACTTCTGGATTTATTGCCAATGTCCCACCTAGATTTTCGACGAGTTGCGGATCTATTTCTTGCAAATTCTGTGCTATATAACCTATTGACCTTTTAAATCCCGACTTTTTAAAGACGAAGGATTCATGTTTGAATCTCCTTATCGCATCAATTCCGCATACACCAGTGTCCATAATATTCGCTTTAAGTTTAGCATCAGACACCCACGATGTTTTACAATAATAATCCGAGCCTGTGACATCTTCGTATTGCAAATAATCTGTACTGGAATCAGGATGTCCGTGATATATCTGCCTAATGTTTCGGAATCCCCCGCCAGTAACATTAGAAACTACCACATAACCTTTTCCGTTTCTAGGCTGCACCGGAAAGTTTGATGATCCTAAAAATATATGTCGCTCCGTCCAACCGGATGGGTTAAGACCAAAATTAAGTGTATACCATGTGGCACCATTATCGCCGTTGATATCCGTTTGTCCTAAAGACAGGAATTTTGCACTGGTATCCGCCGAAAGTAATATACCTCTACTAGTACTACTGCTGTAAGCTGAGGCTACACCGCCGCAATGGTTGCTGCTAATGAACAGATCCATACGCCCATTGCCGATCACTACTTTTGTATTTTCAGTACCGAGGCTTGTGAATGATCCCGTCAATGTTGTATTTGTTGCATATAACTTACCCGAATGAGTTACTCGAAAAGGTGCAGTGCCATCACAAGCCTGTGTTTGACTGCCGGCATAGAACGCCCACGTACCTGCACTTTGCATTGCTGTATATTTCCCATTGTTCTCTGCAGACAGTCTTGCGGTTCCGATATCAAATCCACCTATCTTGCCAGAGTTAGCGGTTATTTCCCCCGTCAAAACTAAATTGCCACTGGTGTCACCATACAGCACTCTGTTCCCTGTGTTGTTATAGATGGACAACGCTCCATTATTTACTCGTAATCCATTAGAATTTATCACAACACTGGTATTTCCAGCTATTTCAGATTGCGCCGGAGCCCAATAAGATGAATCGATTGCTGAATTAGATTCACAAAGAAAGGGGCGGTTAAATGATATCCTACCTTTGAAATCACGACCATAAAGATATACTCTAACATATTCAACCACCTTGTCTTCTACTTCTACAAATCGACCAATACGGACCCATTTATTAGATACATCTCTTATAGATGCCGAACCTGTAGTTCCATCAGAATAATAAATATTTACGATATATGACCCAGCCGGATTCGTTGGTCCAGCTACGTAATCAGCATTCATGCAAAACTCTGTTGACATATAGAAGCCTTTTACCTTACGCCCGATATCAATACGCCGATTCCAGCTACTACTTGCTGTTGCACCGAAAGCAGTGGAATTAAGCCATAGTGCACGCCCGGTACTACTACCCCAAGTGGTTATTCTTCCGGCTGTACAATTTTCTGATAACGAAGATGTCCAACCATTTGAGTCGTGCGTAAAATCTGAATTTTCGATAAGATTAGTTCTGTTGTAAGAATTCTTAATATCTACTGCTAAACTATCTACCTTTTGTGTAATCGTTGAGCTCATGCTATTTACAGTGTCCTTCGTAGCGTATGTATTACTTACCGTTGCTTCGAATCCATCGACATCTGTTATCAACATATTTAATTTACTCATAGTTTCTGTGGATGTAGATTCTACCGATGTTAGTTTAAGAGACAGTACATCAATTGAAGACTCAAGTTGTGATTGTTTACTTATTACTCCCTCTAATGTAGAAGTATGACTACCTATTATACTATTTATTCCAGATACAGTTTGAGTAAGACTGCTGAAACTGCTCTGCAGCTCTATCACATCTCCGTGCGCACTAGTAACATCAGTTATCAATGAAGAAATCTTTCCCTGTTCAATAGATAAATTTGTACTTAATTTAGAAATATCTCCAATCATCGTGTTATAAACAACCGATAATGTCTGATTAGTGCCATCGACTAGTATATGACTTGATTTAATCGTTTCGGTTCCGTCATTAATTTCTTTAATAAGAGAAGTGATATCTATCTTCTCACCAGCAATGTTTGCATTATCAGCCACCATACTATCTACTATGATTGGTCTCTGAATCCCATTATCTGTTATGCCCTTTGCGTCAAACATCAGCTTACCGTTTGTATCCCATACATACAAATTATAATCATTAGTTGCATCTTTACCAATCTGTACTCTAATTCTGGTTGAATCACTTATCTGTATGGTATTATCCGTCCAAGTAGACTTCCCATCATTAGAATGCACAGTTAATTTCGAAGTGTTAATATCGATACCGGTGATTTTCTCAAAGGCAAGACTTTCAATCATAGCACTTTTTATTAATGAATTCTCTATAGTAGTGTTTTGAGCATTAAGGACAATCGTATCAGTGCTTCCAGCTATAACGTTTCCAGCAAATAGGTCATTAATTCTTCCGACACTACTTTCTAAAATGCCAACTTTACCACTTATCGCATTAAGGTCCACTATTGTCGCATATCTGATATCAGCTATCTCGGTATCTAATTTTTTCGATTTTATATATTCGATATCTGCTTCTGCAGCAGTAACTTTACCGTTTATGATAACAGAGTCTGCTTCTAATTCCTCTATAAAAGCACTGTTTGCGGTTAATTTATCTTTTATCAATACGGTATCGGTTATTAAGTCATTAATTCGTGCTCTTTCCGCGTCAAGTTCTGTAGTACTAACTTTGCTGGCAATAATTATATCGAATTCAGAAATTTTATTACCTATTTCTTTTACGTCTCCATCTTGAGCCGATGGTGAAGATATATTACCAGTTACTATTGCCGAATGGTTTTTAATCATCACCGTTACACGCTCTCCGTTTTTCACAACAGTAGTAGAAGAAGCTGGTGTTAACAGATCAGAACCATCTAGTTGAACATATAGAGATGATCCTTGCTTTACGATAGTGCCATATATGGTTGTTTCTTTTTTACTTTTATCATCAATGGTAGTTGTTTTCACAAATTGTGATATTAGGTCATTAGATAACTTCATAACAAATCCCCCCATAACTTTGTCGTAAATACAGCCGTTTCGTTAACTATGCATCCTTGTTCGCATGGTATTGATTGATTGATAACTCTTGCTTTTATATCAGTAATGCCAGCTCTTTTGTAATTGAGTCGAACACAATCGCCAACTCTTACTGGGCAGTATCCATGCGAATATGATAAAGTGTATTCTACAGAGGATAATTCTCTCAGGAGCCTTTCGGCATATTCCTGTATTTGATTATTCGTTGGGTCGCCAATTAAATCTGGATCAGTTTCTCTATGAATGATTTCACGACCTCGATTGACAGTAGACAAGGGACTATTTGGATCATCATTAACGACTCTTGAATAATAATTATCTCTTCCTTTAGAATAAACGACTTCAACTACGTTTGGGATACCGTATATGTCATGGTCCATATCAATATCTGGAAGTAGAATGGAACTATTGTCGTCGTTATATGTCCATACTGGTTGCAATGATTCAACATCCTGCTTTGGGGCGAACAGCACCCTGCCCATCTCATCAAGATCAAAAGCATGTTTTGCGTTCGCGATCAAGTCTTTAATATAAGTCAGCCAAGTATCATTGACGTCTGCTACAAAGTCACTGTATAGTTTTTCACCAGAAATAGCGGTTATTACAGGAGCTCGCATCTTGTCACGTATGATTCTATAGGCTGCGCTCATAATATTCTCTCCCTTCGGTAACGAATAACCAAGAGGTGGAGGGCTTTCTTTTAGTTCTAATAAAGGTGTATAGGCATCCATACTTACGTTACGCACTTTGCCGTTGAAACTTGATGACGGGGTCTGTACAAGATATGTCCCTAAAGGAAACTTTTCTCGAATTCCATTTTGAATGGTTATCATATAAACCCTTATATATGCTTCTCCAACCGATTCCGTAATATCTATAGTGGCAGAACCAAGTGTATCAGAATCGGAATCTCGATTTATAGTACAAGATTTCACATTATCAAGTTTTCTCATATCTCGCCATGAACTAGGGTCAACTATGTAATACTCAAAAGTTTGTTCCATTGATTCTAACCAATCAGGCATATCAAGCACCACCTTCTACTCTCGTTATGTCGAGCGTAACTGGTATGGTTAACCCAGTATGCTTTTGGTTATAATTCACTTTAACACTAGCCCAATATCCACTTCCTGATGGTTCTCGGACGTACGCATTGCCCATCCATACGGATAGACGTCTGACCGCATATAAGGTATCTACATCCGTGCTAGGTATATCAGTATTCCAAGTCGAGGTCGATCCTATTTGAGTACCGTAGTAACTAACTGGATGTTTTCGTCCAATATATTTAATTAAAGAAACATCTTGATCATTATTATCTGAAACGTCGATATTGTATGGTAATCTCAGTAATGACCCCGCCCATGGAGGAGTCTCCATAATCGCTTCACTTGTCGTATCGAAGTTGCTCCATTCCTCATCCCATTGGATGATTGCCGCTTTCTCATTTATTGGACATCCCGGTGCATCGTAATATGCGATTGCTCCTGTAGCTTCCGTAATTGCTACGATACGATATCTTGCATAGTCAAGTGAAGGATGTGGGTCCGTGATAACAGTATTAGATAAGTTGTTTATATTTGTAGTTAATTCTGTAAACGAACCGTCAAACTCACGCCTGTATACAGATAGTAATATACCTTCTATCAGCAAACCTTCTTCATCAATACAATATGGTCTGATGCAACTTGCATATATACTATCGTCATATGATATCTCAGCATCTGGTTCATAACCTATTTCAGTCCAGGATACTTTAAAGTCAAGTTTGGCCTGAGCAGTCAATCCAGAATTCATGGACACGATACATATAACTTTATATGAGACATTATTTTCTAAATCTATATCACTTGCTGATATGGATACGTTTAATGGTCTTTCCGTATCAAAATAGGAAGAATATACTTCTTCGCCTATAGTTACTATTTTTGGATTGCCGATATAGTCAGTCGTGCTATATGTTGCATTAGACACTATTGTTAAATGATATCCTATTGGGACTTGAGTTTTAGGATTCGCATTTGCTGAGATTATTAGTGGGAAAGACTCAATAGTTCTAATTTGAGTTCCAGCCGAATCTGTTAGTGTAAGTTCTAATGTCGGAGGGGCAAACACATCAGCCGTTCTTAGAATGGACCAGGCTCCATATTCTTTTGTAACTCCCGCCGTTCTAACGCGCCAGTGTATTTTAGTACCTTCTTTATACGACGACGTATTTATACGATATGTCTTAGTTTTGTCTTTATCACTTTCGTCGGTAGTGCCTTTTACCGTATACGTTTCTTTTCGACCATCAATTGTTAATTCAACTTCAGCATATGTCATACTCGAATTATCTTCGCAGTTATGGACCCAATATAAATTCAGAGGTTCTCCAGTTATCGCTGTCGTGGTCGAAGACCATGTTGTAGGTGCCGTAGGTTTCTTTCCGATCGTAACAGATTTTATCCCTGACCATCCAGACGTTCCTTGTCCATTTACAGCTCTTACCCTGAAAAAATACGCTTTTCCTGATTCTAAACCAGTTTTTTCATATTTAGCATACTCGATACCTGTTATCGTACTTGTTTGGTCTGAGCCATCAAAATATCTTTTATTTGTCGTGTACTCAATATCATAACTCGTTGCATTAGACACCGACGTCCATGCCAAATATATTGACGTTGACGAAGTGGCTTTACATGTTGTGATACTAGACGGGGTAGTGGGTATCGTTTTCACAATACTTGAATAATCCGACCATCCGCCATAATTTTTGGAATTTCCGTATAAATTTATTGAACGGCACCGCACTCTGTATTCTCCCCCCGCCGAAACAGTTAAAGCATAGACGGCGCGTCTGGTTACCACAGTTACTGTACCGGAGCTAATACGTTTTGTACCCTTGTAAACTTCAAATTGTATCTGATCGGTTCTTGCATCAGGTATATTGTCAAGCGTTGCCGTAAGTTTATACTTTTCAATGCTGACTGATGGCGTAGATGGTGTTTCTGGAGGATCGACAGAAACGGAATATGTAGCAGAAACGGATGTACCACTCCAGTAAGAAGTATCTTTACCGTTAACTTTATGCTTCTTAGATACTGGTTTTACAGTGGCTTTTATTTTGATGGAACCTTCTGGAGCGTTATAAGTAGCGTTCTTAACTTTAACATCAGACGAGCCACCATCAAACCATACTCCATCGCCTGTATCATAAGTCCATTTAACTTCATAGTGATCCAGCGTATTGATAATGGTGGTCGAAGACGAACCACCGCTACCTCCAATTAGATTACCAACGTGAATTGGGCTCATGATACTGTTCGTTCCGCTTTGGTTCCTGTTTATTACAGCACGGTTGCCGTAAACTTCTAGAACATACCATTTTTGACTCATTACCCAAGATGGTATTGCGACTCCATTATAATACGTAGCTCCTGATTTGATAGAAACGAGATCACCTTTTTTTATGGCTCCCGAACTAACGGTAGTGTTTTTTGTATTTTCATTAAACACCCAAGTAGCAAAATGAGTGTTGCTGGTACCACTCTGCTTCTTGATTGTTAAGCTTGATACTTTTGCCATTTTGATTTTCTCCTTTCTGTCTTATTGGCATTATGTAACTTTTACTAAATCTTATTGAATTTTATTGCATTTTAACGTAGAATGTGCTTATAGCGGAAGGGTGGTAATTTGATATGAAGTTTAAATTCAGTTTAAAAAATAAGGAAGCAAGTCTGGATGCAGATATAGAAAGGTTGGTAGAAAAAAATCTTGAATATAGATCCAAACGCCCTGATAAAAAAACAAGATATCAAATTAGACAAGAGGAAAAACGAAAAAATAAGATTTTGGAACAAAAACACTTCAATCAGAGAATTTTGCAATTATTCGGCTTCTTCGCTTTCTTAATTATAATTAGCATAATTATGTCAACTTTCTTTGATTAAATAACTACAAAAAGAAGCCCGTCGATTATGATGGACTTCTTTTATTGATTCTATTGAATTTCAGATATTTTTTTTGTAATTCTTGCAGTTACTTTGGCATAATATAAAGCATCTTCCTTTGACAATTTGCTGCTATCAATATCGTTGATTTTTTCCATGGTGTCTGTATACTTATCCATATATTCTGTATATTCGTCTAGCATTTCTAATGAATTTCCCGATTCAGAATATTTCTTCATAAAAACAACATAATCATCAATCAAATCTTCATAACTGTCCATGGCTTTTCTAAATTTACTACTGTCAGTTTTACTTGAAGTCTTTTTAGAATCATCTGCCGGTTTTTCTTTCGTTTCAGTTTTTTCAGTTTTTTTCTCTTCAGTTCCGCGAAATGCTACTCTCATGATTTTGAATCCTTCGTAGGAAACATCAATAGAATCGCCTTTTTTGTTTTTAGCTCGGTAAAATTTTTCAGAATTATTATAATCTACGTTAAAGCCAACATTTCTACATTCCTCGCTATAAGTTTTAAAATCGTCGTAGTTCGTATCGCCAATATACGCAATAAAGAAATTTGATGAATCATCTTTGATGGTTCCTTTATCGGATTTTGGAGTAGGCAATAAGGTGGCCGTTCCGGACTTAGGCCAATTCAATGTTCCGATTTTTATTGGAGCGTTTAAATCAATATCATAACTTTTATTAGAATCATAATAATATAAATGTAATTTATATCCTTCTTTATTAAATGCCACATAATCATCTAATTTTTCTTCTGCTTCAATAGTAAAACCTTTATCTTTACATTCTTTCACATACTTATCGAAATCGTCTTTCGTTGACATTTTTATATGTTCTGAAAAACCGTCATCAAAATTAACACCAATTTCTCCTCGTTTAGCTTTCGGCTTAGGGAGAACTTTGCTTATCCCGTTATCAGGCCATTCGAGTTCAGCTTGCTCCACTTTTTTTGTTTCCTCTTTCTTGCCAGAATCATCGCCCCCGCATCCGGATACACCAATGCACATAACAGCACATACAAATAAAACAAGTAATCTTTTCATGATATTCCCTCCAACTTTTTCATAAAGAAATTATATCATACCCTTTATTAAAATAGTATATACTTTATTTTCGTCTTTCAATTTTAGCTGCACGCACAAGAGATTTTACAGCACTAGCAACATTACTTCCATCATCATAAGTAACTCCATCGACGATAATAGATGATCCAGTAGGTAATTTATTTATTGTTTTCTCAAGACCTTTGATAGCTGAAACAACATCATCATTACTTGCTCCATTTTGATTTGCATTCATCATCATGTTTATAGACTGGGCTTTTGACACTGTAGCGCTTAACCCTCTTGATGAATTGAACATATTATTAATAGAACTGACACTAGATGAAACGTTAGACAAATCAACAACCGGTCTTATAGTTGGCTGTGTTTCAATGTCAGAATTAATCATATTAGCCATTTTATTTATAGCGTTTCCAAGTCCCGTTCTTGCGGAATTAGCCATATCTGAGCTAGCGGAATATGCTTTTCTTGAGTAATCACTAATTGCATTAACAAACGCAATACCGAAGTAATCTCCAATTTTGTATCCGACTTTCGATGGGGAGTGTTCATCCAACTCCTTTCTCGCGGCGCTTGCTGCTGCCGATGCCATTGCTCCAGCAACAGCTGCTGCTTTATACGTATTGGCACTAATACCACTTGCGAATCCACTTACGAGATAGGAGCCGGCATTGTAGAAATCGGTATAGTAACCTTTGATCGATGTAATAACTGTTTTCACCCCATTGACAAAAGCAGAATTAATTTCTTTTGCTTTACTTTTTATACCAGATACAAATTCTGTAATACATTTTGTTCCAGTACTTTTAAAATTTGGTATTTTATTGTCTACACTTTTTACGAACGATACAACTAAATCTTCAGCAGTACTTGTTAATGATGCTTTTTTACTATTAATACCACTAACTATTGCTTCGACCATATTATTTCCAACGTTTGTGAACTTTATTGATATGTCATCAAAAGCCTTTACAAAGTCATTGATTTGAATGGTGCTTAAAGACTTTATTGCATTTTTAAACGGTTCAACACCACTGACATTAATACTGGCAGTGTTATTTATTAAAGTAACTAATGCTTGAGCACCTTTTGTAGATTCGGTAATAGAGTCTGCTTTAATACCATTGACTGCTTCCGAATATGATTTCATTGCTGCCCCAACTGGTGATAATTGTGTTACCATTATGGCTAATCCAGTAGCATTCGTGAACGTTCCTAACGAACCGCTAATTCCAGAGAAACTCTGAATAACTTTAACCAACTCTTGTGCACCTTTAGCTGAGTCAGTTATAGCTTGCGCGTTTATACCTTCAACGGCTAAAGAGTATTTATTAATGCTCTTTCCGAAATCCGGTAGCTGGTTTCCAAATTCTGTTAGATTTTGTTTACCGTTAAATATCGAAAATATTGAATCAGTGCTTGGCGGTAAATTTGTAGTTAACTCGCCTAATACTTTTGCAGCATTCGCTGATGCGGTAACTGCTTCTGGTTTAATATCTTTTACGGATTCCGCATAACTACCCATGCTCTTTCCGAAATCGGACAGATGAATTCCAAATTCTGTTAGATTTTGTTTACCGTTAAATATCGAAAATATTGAATCAGTGCTTGGTGGTAAATTATTCGCAAGTTCGGATAAAGTCATTGCTGCGTTAGCAGAGGCCGTTACTGCTTCTGGTTTGACCTGCTTTACGGCTTCAGCATATTCTCCAATATATTTACCAAAATCAGGTAATTGACTTCCAAACGAATTCAAATTACTGTTACCGTTTATCCATCCTACAATACTATTCGAACTAGGCGGTAAATTATTAGCTAATTCGCCAAGAACTTTTGCGGCATTAGCAGAAGCCTCTACTGATGCTGGCTCTATACCCTTTACTGCTTCGGCATAAGTTTTCATACTACTGCCAAATCCTTTTAACTGATTACCAAAATTCTCAAGATTGTTATTTCCATTAAACCAAGCTGCAATACTTCCTTGATCAGGAGGTAGGTTATTAGCAAGTTCAGCTAGAGTTTTGGCAGCATTAGTAGAAGCTTCTACCGAAGACCCATCAATCGACCCTATAGCGTCAGCATACTCTTTTATCTTCCTTCCGAACTCCGGTAATTGATTACCAAATACGGTAAGATTATTTTCTCCATTAAACCATTTTGAAATTTCACCACTAGCTGGCAGATTTTCAACTAACTCGGCCAATGATTTTGCTGCTGTTGATGATGCGATGATCGCTTTATCATCTATCCCAGTTACAGCATTGGAGTATTCTTTCATACTACTACCAAAGGATTTAAGTTGAGAACCAAATTGTGATATATCAGATTCTCCGGTAAACCAATTCACCACCCCACCTTTTTTAGGCAGATTAGCTGCTAATTCAGACAGCGATTTTGCAGCGTTCGCAGATGCGGTTACTGCTTTATCATCTATTCCAGAAACAGCGTTTGCATACTCTTTCATACCTTCGCCGAAAGGCTTTAACTGTTTACTGAATTTAGATAAATCGTTACTACCAGTGAATAATTCAGCCAGCCCTCCAGTCTTAGGTAAATTCTTTGCCAATTCTGAAAGTGATTTCGCCGCGGTAGCAGATGCTGTTACTGCTTTATCGTCTATTCCAGAAATAGATTTAGAATACTCCTTCATAGCATTTCCGAATGGTTTAAGTTGCTTACTGAATGTTGTCAAATCGGATTTCCCAGTGAAATATTTAAAAATCCCCCCGCTCTTAGGAAGGTTTGAAGCCAATTCAGACAAAGCCGATGCTGCGGTAGCAGATGCTTCAACAGCTTTTGCATCTATTCCGGAGATTGATTTCGAATAGTCCTTCATATTTTCGCCGAACGGCTTAAGTTGTTTGCCAAACGTTAGTAAATTTTTCTCTCCGGTAAATAGACTCAACAAACCACCCGTACTAGGAAGATTCTTTGCTAATTCTGAAAGTGATTTAGCAGCAATTGCCGATGATTCAACGGCTTTCGCATCTATTCCTGATATTGCTTCCGAGTACTCGTTCATACCCTTACCGAAAGCAGGTAACTGAGCTCCAAACAAAGCTAGATTTTTATTACCAGTAACAACGTTAAGTAGCCCCATACTTCCTGGAAGATTATTAGCAAGTTCGGCAAGAGATTTTCCAGCTGAAGCAGAAGAGGTTACAGCCGACGCATCTATACCGGATATATTTTTGGAGTAGTCGTTCATTGCTTGTCCGAACGTAATTAATTGTTTTCCAAATGATGAAAAATCTCTTTCCCCAGTAAATAACGCTACCAACCCTCCACTTTTTGGAAGGTTTTCAGCTAATTCTACTAATGATTTAGCAGCACTTGATGAGGCAACAACGGCATCAGAATCAATACCGGAAATAGAGTCAGCATAATCCTTCATGCTTTTACCAAATTCAGGTAACTGATTTCCAAAATCATTAAGGTTATTATCTCCTGTGAATAGGCTGATAAGCCCTCCACTGTTCGGGATATTTTTAGCTAATTCCACTAATGAATTTGCAGCAGTTGCGGAAGCCGCTATAACTCCCGGATCCATACCGGCAACAGTATCTGCATATTTTCTCATACTTTGTCCAAAAGGTACTAATTCTTCTCCGAACCTAGTTAACGAACTACCTCCCGTCAACCATGAGACCATACCGTCTAATACATTCGCTGCTGTGAGTGCCATAATTGACTTGGTAAGCGCTTGAACGCCATTCAGCATAGAAGCATCAATCTGCTTAACTCCTTCTATGAAAGGTTTTGCGTTAATAATGAAAGCTGATAATTCCGAACCAAGTTTAGGAAACGAACTTGATAATGCATTCGTAAATCCGCTTGCGATGCCACCAAAAAACTTGCCGATTGCCGTACCGATAGTCTGTAGAAAATTACCGCCTTCGTTAATCAACCAACTCAAACCGGGAATCTGTGCGAAAGCACCGACTGATGCTAAGACTAACGCAAGCTCTGCAATCACAACACCCATGCCTAAAACGCCAACCATAGCACCCGGTATGAGACTTGCAATTGCCGATAAAGCCAACATCAATGCACTTAATAAACCAATTCCAGCTAGTCCTTTTGCCAGACCTGTAAAATCTAGACCTCCTAACGAATCGATTATTCCCTGAAAGAATGCTCCTATAACTTTTACAGCTGCTACTATCAGTTTTGGTAGATTTTCTGCTACACTATCGAGTATACCGATAAGGAAAGTCATTATGGAATCCACTATTTTTGGAGTGTATTTTGATAAAGAAATTAACACCTCGCTTATCATAACGAGTATGCTATCGGCAATGCTAGAAGCTGATTTACTTAGAGTCACTATAAATAAAGTAACTCCTTCAGCAAGTTTTGCAGCAACTGTAGGAATCAAATCAGCTACGCCTAAAAGGATAACTTTAATTGCTGACACCACAGATGTCGCCCCAATAGAACCTACAGTGGCAAGAGACATAAAGCCGGCTGATATCGAAGATAATCCAACGCCAATTAGAGTCAGGCCAGTTCCTATTCCAGCCATGGATAATCCTATAAGTGTAAAAGCTCCAGACAATCCTAATATAGATGGAATCAATGGTGTTAACAAAGCCCCTGCCGTTCCAATAAGAACAAATGCTCCAGCTAAGGTTGCCATTCCTTTAAAAACACTATCCCAACTTAAGTTACCAAGAGTTTTCATTACTGTGGTTAAAATGGATAATGCTCCTACCGCTATAAGTAATGAGGCTGAGCCAGTTAAAGTTCCAGTCATAAATTTAAGCCCAACAGCCAGTTCAGCTAATGCACCACCCATTACTGCAAGGCCGTTACCTATTTCTTCCCAGCTCATTTTTCCAAACAACAATATAGATTTTGCCATTATGTCCATAGCTACACCAACAGTGGTTAATCCTAAGCCGATGGTAATCATGTTTTTTGGCATTCGATTTAATGCAATCGTTAATCCTAATAACACTAAACCAAAAGTTGACAATCCTTTACTGATTCCATCCCACTGCATGTCCCCTAAGGATTTAATGCTCATGGTAAACAATCTCATGGCTTCCCCAAATAGTAATATCGCAACACCAGTAGAAATGATATTTTTAGAGTCACCAGTATATTTTGTAAATAAGGTGAGTTCTGCTAGAAGTATACCAATTCCGGTTAATCCCTTAAATATCCCCTCCCAACTTACACCTGCGAATTTCTTTACCGCCTCTGAAAGTATCAATATAGCTGAGGATAATATCACTATCCCTGCGGATATGCTCATCATTTTTCCATTGAATTTTGTTACTTTAAGAAAAACTGATATCTCTGCCATTAACGCACCGACACCAATAAGTCCTTTTCCGATACCATCAAGATCAATTGACGATATCTTTTTTAATGCTCCTGCTAATATAGATATGGAAATACTAATACTTATCATAGCAGCACATGATTTTGTAACCCCAGTCATACTCGTTGATATCTTGCTCAATACAGATAATGACCCAATTAATTCACCGAAAAGGACTGTCATTGCTGTTAATGAGCGACCCAAAGATTCTGAGTCAACGGAAGATATAACGAGTATTGAACCGGCTAATATGCCAACGGCCCCGGCTATTTTTAGAAGTGTTCCTGCTTTTAATTGATCTTGATATGCTTTCAAACACCCTCTTACGTCGTCAAGAATACCTTTTACATTTTCTAGTACTCCATTAAACTCTTTAAATGGCGCCTCGATAGATTTAAAACCTGCTACAAAATTTCTAATACCTAGTAGAATAGATGTAAATATACCTTGATTTAATATAGAAAACCCCTTTTCAAAATCAAGTTTGAAAAACGCATCCGATATACCTTGAATGGCACTTGTAATATTTTTGAATCCTGTAGAATTGATTAACGTGTTTTTCATTGCTCCAGCAAATTCTTTTAATTTACGGATAATATTTTCAATAAAATCCGTCGCCTTACCTATTGTTATACCAAACACATCAATTTCATTAAGATAATTTCTGAAGTCAGTTATTCCTTTTCCCAAAGTTCCGGTTATATTTAATAATACTTCATTAAGCGATTCAAAACCACTTACTCCTATCAATCTTGCAATACTGCTAAACACTGCTGCAATAGTTTGTCCAATAATATCTAGAACAGAAAATAACCCTTTCCATGTGTTTTTTAAATTTTCAGAAGCAGAACCACTTAATTTCAATTTTGAGGTAAAGTCTTTTATAACTTCGGTAATACCGAGTAGGTTCTTTATCATATTAGATGAAAATATCTCCGAAAATGCTTGTCCTATTGGTTTTATAATACTCCATATTCCAGAGAACACATTCTTTATGATATCTATAACATTATAAAAGACTTTAAATGGCTCGGTTAGATTTAAGTTTTTTAAAAACTTTGTTGCGGAAACGGCCATAGAAGAAATCGCATTTACAAACATATTAGACAACGGGCCTATATTAGACTTAATATCATTTATACGTTCTCGAAGTACATTAAAGAATTCTACTAAAGGCCCATTTTGAACAACCAATGGGCTGACAAATTCAGCGCCAATTCTTGCTAATGAAGCCTTAACATTTGACATAGCTCCACTAAATGTTTCGTTCGCTTTTTTAGCATGTTCACCAAAAGCATCATCCATTGCTGACGAAAATAGCTCAAAAGATACTTTACCTTTTGAAACCATATCCCGAACATCTGCTTCGGTTACTTTAGCACCATTACCTACTTTTGTCATGTAACTTGCTAATGTCGCCGCGGCATTCATACCCCTTGACGATAGTTGTAAAAGTTCATCACCCATCAATCGACCATTTCCTGCTACTTGTGTGAAAATCCGACCAATTTCATCATAAGAACTATTAGTCATGGCAGCAACACCTGCTACAGCACGAAGAGATGTAAACATTTTGTCTCCTGCTCTCATACCTGAAGCAGCAAACTGCGATGCAACTTTAGCCGCAGAATCCAAGCTATAAGCAGTTCCATCAACAGAATCATTGACGTTCTTCATAACTGCAGAAACTTTTTCTTCATCTTTAAGAAGTCCTTGAAGTTGAAAGTGTGCGTTTTCAAGATTCATAGCTCTTGTTTTACCACCATTAATTATACCGTCAGTTAAGAAACTTGTTGATTTCTTTGCTAAACGCATCATGGAATTGGTGACATTAGTTATAGCCGTCATTCCAACTATCCCAAGCGTTGAAAATCTTCGTTGTAACGATTCAACACCTGCTGCTATTCCATCAAGTGAAACATTTTTTGCAGCGGTGTCGATACTTTTAAAACCGTTAGCAGCATCCTCTAATTTCAATGCGTTTTTAAGTTTTTCAAGAGTAGTAATACTTGTTTTAACATTTTTCTCAAATTTTGAATTATCGAATTGCATTGATACGACACGTTCATCAACTGTTTTACTCATAACTGTGTCACCTCCTTCCATACGTCATTAACGATAGCATCAAAAATAGGTTGAATAGCCGGATTGATATAGTCTCGCCCCTCTACCCAACCTCCATTGCGAGTTCCATGCCCATACTGCAATATGATTGCTATAGGACATCCATTTTGAATATTTGAGTTATAAAAAGAAATCTTAGCGAAACCTTTACGATTTTCGATTTTATAGTACCATGATTCGGCAGTGTTCCTCGTATCTTGGGGAGTCGAAGAAGATAATGCCTCAACACCAGCTTTTCCATACTTATCTAAAATACCTATTCTCGCAATTTCTTTTAATCTTTCTAGATAACCAGTAATTTTTGAGAAGTTACCCTTTTGCTTAAATTCGACCATAAGAAAAAAAAGACCTGTTCGTTATTTGAACAAGTCTTTCGTATTGAATGCTGTGCAGATTCCAGGAATGTCCAAAACAGCACGATCGCCTTTGAGCTCATCGATTGTATAATAGACTTTCCCTTTTACTACACCGGCAGCTGATTTTCCATTGTAATCCCTTGCTCCAGATTTTACACCAACCCAGTCACCTACTTTAAATGTAGTCTTTGATGGCGCCTTAGACGACTTCATATTTGGGGTGTGTGGATCGTCATCAATTCCGGTATCGTTTGTCCAACCAGTATTTTCGTTAAGTAAATACGGATATTTAGCACCTTTAATAACTTTCGTAATTACTCCAGACCAATCACCTTTGTATATTTTTCCACCTTGCGAAGATGTAGCTAATGTGTTTGTGCAAACTGGAGTCCCAACAGAATATTTTTCTTTTTTATTCGTACTTGACTTTACAGAATCTACTTGAGGAATATCTGACTCGTTTAATTCCTGTTTGACTAGATTAATGAATCTTTGCCATCCTAAATCTAACGTTTTATGTGGACAATATTTCCCGCTAAAATCCTGATGTTTTTTTACCTTATCGATGCCCCATCCATATTGTTTCAACAACATTGCTACTAACACTGCACCATTTTTCTCAGATTTTAAGAATAAATCGATATCTGGATTTGTGGAATGGCAAATTTCAATTCCAATTCCGTATCGGTTTCCATCTCCAGTTCCGCCATCACCAGCGTGCCAGCCATTTCTATTTAATGGCAATCCTTGAACAGCACGCTCATAGTCAACAGCAAAGTGATATGAAACCTCATTCATATTACTTAACATATACGATATTTCATTCATCGCACTAGCTTTGTTTGCTGTATTATGAACAACGATAAACCTTGGTGTCATCGAGTAAGGACACTTTACATCATATAAATTAGTTGGAGTTGTTACTCTTGTTATTTTCAAACTCATAATACAACCTCCCCAACTTCGTTTGTTGATTTGCTTGACCAGTCGTTTTCAGGATTATCTATTGTTAATTTTGCTTTTTCTTCATCGAATTCAACTACTTCAATTTGAACTGTTTCTAAAGTTTCTGGAGAAATATTGATAACCATATAAAGACCTCCTTTTATCCTCTTGTATTAAATTTTTTTCTGCGAGCAGCGTTTATTGAAGCATTACGCTGCATTATTTCTGACTTAGACATCTTTTTAGCTGGTTGATTTTTGATATTACATATCTGAATAAGTGTTATGAGACGGCTAAAATGCCACTTCTGGTATTCCGGAGGAATATTCCATTGGGTCATCCAATAATAGACCAGCTCTGAAGTTATTTGTTCACCGGAGCCTTTTCCACTTTTATTTTCAGGAAGACGTGTCGCAGTCATTGAATCACCTATATATGCTAATATCTGTTCTATATTCTCATTTGTTAAAAAGCTGTATACCTCAGGTTTAACGTTTTTAGAAACAGTCATACATTTTATGTAATCCAATGTTTCAGCTTTTGTTTTTGGCTCTTTTGACAGATATGGTTTTTTCCAATTCGATTCCCATTTTGAAATAGAGATCAAAGAATGCTCAAGTAAAAGTTTCTGCTCTTTTGAAGATATAAATTCTTCTTTCAACTCATCCCATTGCTCTATTGCTGGAATCGTTATCTCAAGCATAATTCGATACCACCATTCGGAAATTAAGAGTTTGGTAAATCAGCGGCTTTATTACCAGTAGTTTTCTGGCTAATCCGTTTATCTAGATTTGCTGGTATGATGCCATTCACAAAGTTAGCAGCAGCCACATCGTCCGTCGCCAATTCCATAAATATGATAGAGTAGGCTTCTGTTTCAGCAAAAGCTGAAGATAAAGAAGTTCCGTCCTTATCAGTCTTAATGAAACGTTTTCCATCAGCACTTTTTTCGCCATAAGCTTTTAAGACTAAGCTTTTAAAAAAAGTGACTAGAGCTGGTAGATCTTTTGCGGCAACGATCTTATTCAACATATCGGCCAATCCTCCTGTCGTAGACATTTCCATTTCCATAAGTTCAGCCTCACTTAGATTAAAATATAAATCTTCTGTTCGTTCGACACCATTGTAATCATTATAAGTAATTGTTTTCTTTAACATATATGTTCTCCTCTTTGATATAAAAAAAGAAGACCCGATGTAATAATCGAATCCTCTGTTTAAACAGTCTTTATTCCTCTAAAACAAGATCTGTTATGATATAGTTTTTAGAGACTTCATCTGTTCCATTTGTTGCTGTTACTTTAATACTTTGTGTATCTGTATCTTTAATCAGTAATACGATGGTATTATCTGCATCAAGTCTAACCGGACCTTTTGTTCCACCAATTAGCTCAACTACAAAATTGACATAACCGTAATTTTCAACGGTACCAGTTTTAACAGCTAGATAATGTCCTGATTGTTCATCAACATCGCTACTGAATCCAGTATAATCAGTAACATTTTTTAAAATACCAGTAATCTTATCATCGCTAATGATGATTCCTGTCTGTAAGTCTTCCGTTTTTTTACCAAGAAGATCGACATCTCCCTCGACAGGTGATAAAGAGATGTTTACGAAAAATTTTCGCCAATAAGACTTGCGATTTCATCCGGCAAAGGAAGTCTCGGTTCTTTATCAGTTGTACCGTATAACACGTCCTCAAGCTTCTCTAAATTAGCAGCGGAAATAGTTCTTGAATCAATTGTAACACTTGCTGTAGGTTCATAACCAGTAACGCTTACTGGTGTTGTTGTCAATTCCCATGAAAACGTGGTTGTATCTGGTGTCTCGTTAATTGTCGAATAACTTTTCTCTGAAGGAGCAGCATATGCCCCATAAATGATATGCAGATAATACCCATGATTCGTTTTCTCTGTATCATTACCGATAAAGGTACGATAGCTCATACCGAATGGTTTCCGTGGCTGCTGCCCAAGTTTAACTCCTGGGGCCATCTCTGCTGATCCATCACATTCTGCAAACTCATCTGGATAAGTAAGTGCTTCTACAGTAGCTGCAAATTCTTCCTTAGATAATAGATTTAGGTACTTAATATTACCCGCATATACAGGTGTTGCCTCAGCACCAGTTGGCTTTTCAGATACGGATGTCAATCCATTCCACACAACACCTTTTGGGTATGCCCCGGCATCTTGAGGATATACCATACCTCTGTCAACACCGGTTTCATAAAAATGTTTACCGACTTCATTCCATACGACTCTAGTCATTTATTTTTCCTCCTTTAATAGTAGATCGTAAATACATCATGGTTAAGGTTATCCGAAGTAAAATGCCTGTCGAATGTACACATCGGCAAGCTTGATATTTTGTCAACTATTTCACTATCTGGATTCTTATCTATGATTGTTAATCTATAAGCACGATCCTGTTTATAGACCTTATTGCTAGCTAATCGATTATCTATTCTTTCTCTGGAATAAACGATAGCCGGATAATTCAATTTCTTTGATTCGGGAGGTTGATAATATACATTATCACTTCCAAGAATCTCTCTAAGTAATGCACTAAGACCTAAACGGTCGTTAATCATTATATACACCTCCCAGACTCAATATCAGTCTCGGATACTGCACCTCAATATTTGTAACTTTCCATTTAGTTCCAAGGTATGTGACATATCTCATATTATGGAAATTATTGTAGGCAAATGGGTCGGAAAGGATACTGATCTCATTTGCTATATTGATATCGTCATTGAGATAACCACCTGATTGAAGTCTACGTGTGTTTTTAATCACATCACCGTAATAAGCATGTTCTTTTATTATTTCGTCCCACACATCAGGAGCTGTTTCAACTGTTTCCGCATATCCAATCATTCCGAACCATTTTGCCATTTTGAATTTCTCCCTCTGTTAAGCGGTTGGAGCTGAAGTAACAGGTTCTTCCAATGCGATTGCGGAATAGACTTTAGTCAGAGCTCCAGACACTCTTGTTTCGATAAGGTATTTTTCCTTATTGAAATCAATATCGAACTGCTCGAATCTTGTAATCTCTCCGCCTTTTGTAGCACCAACATAATAGTCGTCCAGGTTAACAAAGATACCTAATAATTTATGCTGCTTGTCATCCTTATCGGTACGAATCTTACCTTCGAACTGCTCCACTGTATGGATATCACCAACGTTTAGTGCTGCTGCTAAATCAGTTTTTGAATCATAGATACGACGTCCATTCATGTCACGAGCAAGTAGCATAACGTTTAAAAGATGAGGAGTGCAGTAGAAATCCGGAGTACCACTTCCTTTATATTTCTCACGGGAATATAGTGCTGATGCGATGATAGCTTCTGCATAAACATAGTTATCGCCAAAGTTCGCTGCGGTATTCGTACCCTGCAGTTCTTTTCTAGCAGCATCGATATCGACATCTTTATGAATCGTATAAAGCTCGTCGTCATTCCAGATTGAACGAATATGATCTTCACTGATCTTGTCGTTATCCCCGTCTTCGCGTCCATCGCCGATCATGATGGCAGTTGCTAATTCCTCGTGAAGATCGTTCTTCATAACTCCGTACTGGTATTCGACGACATCGAAATCAGTAATATCAATAATATCGTCACGGTGAATTTCATCTTTACGATAAACTGTCTGTGGGTCTGTGGTTCGTTTCAGAAGCTTGATGTTTCCAGAAAGTGTTTTCTGAGCACCTTTTTTATAACCTTTCGCTCTGAGTTCAGCGCCACGAGCATCCGCATGACGAGTTCGAATACGAGTAATCGGACTTTTATGTACTTTATCCATTACCGTCGTTACCCAGCCAAGATCATTATTGATTAGCTCGGGTGCACCAGGACGGACATCTTTATACTCCGGAAACAAAGTCTCAATATCATCAATTCCGTGTGCCAAGTGGTCGTGTTCTTCAGAATACAACCTAATGGCGTCACTTAATCTTCCAACATTGCTAGATTTAGCGAGTTCGATAATGGCTGTCTGATCGGCATGGCATAATACGCCATCAGTAGTCGGTTTTGTTCCGACATCAAATACGTTGTGTTTCATTTCAATATTTCCTCCATTGTTTTCTGTGTCAGAATGTTCTAGTTCTTCTGGTTCTTCGTCGTCGGCATCTTCATCATCGGAAACCAACTGCCCAACCAATGCAAATAAAACCTTCTGCTGTTTTTCATTCATCGTGTTCAGAATGTCCTCAATCGTTTCTTCTTTTTCCGCTTCTTCTTTATCGGTTTTTTCCTCAACTGATTTATCAGTATCAGTGTGCTGAAGTCCAAGATCAATAAATTCGCCCGTATAAAGGATTCCTTCATCCACGTTTAGTTCATCTGTAGTACCATCACCATGCATAAGAATCGTATCTATAGACGCACCAGGATTAGCGCCAGCAATAACAAGACTAACCTCACGAATCTCACCATGAATGACTTCATTTCTGTTTTGTTTCAAGTGATTAGCATAAATAGACAATGCATCAATATCCCCGTGCTTTACCTGCTTCTTTGCTCTTTCACCGTCTTCAGTATCATTGAACGATCCATAAGTATAGACACCCTCTTTACGGTTTTCTAATAAAGCGTGACCAACAATATTTGATGCGTCGTTATGTTGATGATTCCAAACTAATGGAACTTTCTTTCCGTCATAATGTTTGAAAGCATCGCGTTTGATGATTCTTCCATCTGAACATAAGAGATCGTTCTTAGTGGCCCATCCGCCAAAGTCATAATTCTTCATTTTGATTTTCCTCCTTCTTTTCTTTTATGCTGATTACTTCTTCCGACTCAGACGGTTCGTTAGGCGCACTAAGATTCTTATTTCTAAGTTCATCAGCTTTCGGATCGTTGGACGGTTTCATACCGATCACCTGTCTGATTTCATTGGAAGTCATAATTTCATTACGTGTGAACTTATCGGCAATTTCAGATATCTCTGATACCGGAACAAGTTTAAACGGATCCCTAAAAATAGAAATTGACTGCCCTTTAGTTCTGGCAGTCAAAGTTAAAAAGGTCCTTTTGAACGCATCTGCGATTGCGGATGCTATAGGTTCCGTTATTCGGTTATAGTAATTCAACATTGTTTTTTCGTCAGCAGTTCCATCAAGTATGCTTTGCGTTACACCTAACTGACTGTATGCTAACGAGGTTAAATATTCAATCTGCTTCATAAGATTGTTCTCTACAGGACGATTTAATTGAGTTATATGTTCTGTAGCATCGACATAAGCTATCCCGTATTTCGAACCGGATAACTGCATTTCGATTTTTTTTATACGTTCTTCAGCTTGCTTTTTTCGAGCTTCTCCTTTTAATGTATAAGGTAATTGAATTATCAAGTCCAATTTTCCAGAACTACTTTGTTCGTCGATCGCGTCCAGCATATTTAATTTTCTTATCAATCGCTGAACCGTGGAATTTCTTTCATTCACTACCGCGTATAGTGGATTCTCAATAATAGCAACCATATTTTTCGGAAACACCTTATGAACCCTTTTCCCAGTCCATTCGTTGTATACTTCCACTTTGACATGCTGTGGATACCAATCAAGTATCTTCGCTGTCCTCAATGATAAAATATCGTACGAACCTGTAGCTGTAAGGTCTTGCATTGTTTCAACTGGAACAATTGCTACCTCTCCTTCGTCAAGCATTGAGATAACGACATCTTGTATAAAAGCCCGTGATGATTGGTCTGTATTGGCTTCTAGTGTTAAACATTGATTCAATTTAGAATCCATATCAGATATATAACGACCATTCCCATCAAGCTTGGTATGTCTGAAATCAATAGCCGCTACATCTAGAGCGATTTTGTTATACACGGATGTTACTATGGATTTTTCGTTACCTCTGGTAAAAGTCCGCCTATCAGGACGATAAGAATAACCTGTTCCGTGATACTCCACTTGATAATTTGTAGATGTTGGATCTTTATTCATGAAACCGTTCCATGCGTGTTTCAACCTAGATGAAAATGCTATTTCCATTATGATTTTTCCTCCTTATGCTTACTCAAATGCTTCTTTATTCAATTTATACGCTACAAATGAATCCATAAGAGCAGCAACACAATCGATCTTAGCTTCGTACTTCTTTTTTAATAATTTTCTGTTTCCATTTGTATCTTCTATAGTGATACAGTTCCCCATTGCATACGACATGATTTCTTCATCAAAAATCAACATTCTCTCTTCAGCCAGAATCTTCAATTCTCCTAATGGGACTGTTTCGGTCTTAGCTCCCTGTATGACTTTAACAAGTCCAAACGGACTGTTTTCAATACTCCAACGTTCGATGAATTCTTTTGCGTTATATGGATCATATCCAAAGCAATTCACAGTATAACCACGTTTTTCGATGTGGTTGTTTAAATCCTCATACACATCCGTAAGGTCGAGAATTGTTCCTTCAAGAACGATAAGACTTCCCTCATTTATGAATTGGTCGTATTTGATCCGCATTGATGGGGACAATTTAGTTAAAGTTAAAGATGTGATATAATTTCGTGTCTTCACCCCAAATGTGCCATTTGATAACGGAAACAAGAATGTAAATGCACAAAAATCGTTCCCTTGAGATAAGTCCGCACCGAGCGAGCATGGCAATTCCCAAAAGCTGCGTTTTCTATGTACTTTTGTTTCTTCGTATGTAAAAAAATAGGTATACCCTTCCATAGGTATACCAAATCGTTTCGCCAAAATATCGTTTCTTGAAGCTGGCGATTTTTCAGCTTTCTCAACATCTAATTGATATGTTTCATATGTTACTGTCTTACCTAGATTCGGATTGGCTTTTAACCACTTTGATGGGTCATTGACTTCATTTATAGAATCTAGCTGATACCACCAAATAGAAACATGTGGGTTATAGTATTCGCCCTTTAGTATTTTTGATAACTCCATTTTGATATCATCACCACTACCGTTACGAACAGTTCCTTCAGAACTAATTGCTAGAATCAGATAATCATTATCAGCCGTTGAACTTTGTTCTTTAGCCGCCCCTTGCTCTATTGCTCCGATAGGATCTTCCCTGATGTCTCCAGATAACCATTCGTCGACAACTGCCAGTTTCACGCGCATACCTTGTAACTTATCAATGCGCATTGGACGTACTTCTATTAATGAATTTGTTAAGAAATTCTGAATACCTTTCTTTGTGGAGTCAAGTTTCCTTCGATTAGACCTCGAACCAGTCGTATTTTGCAGAGAACCTTCTGTAAGAAACTTAAATAGAGGCCCCCTAGCTCTGGCTATAGCTGTGCGAAGAGGTGACATAATCTCCTCAGCTTGTTTCATAGTAGGACTTGTTACTATTTGATAGGTTGTAGATGTATCTACGTTTAAGAAGTACCCTTGCATGGTTGAACCGTACATAGATTTTGCGGCGCCTCGAGCTACGATAAGATACTGCTTGTTTATCATACGTTTCTTGATAGACTTCGTTACATAATGTCCTCCGTGACCATCTTCATTTGGCTCATAGACACTACGTTCCTCGAAGTAATACCATCCAAACACTTGCTCTCCCCATAATTTAAAACTGTCTAATAAGTTCAAATCAGAACCATCGGTAAGTGTTAATTCATTTTCGCAGAACCTGATCCAACCTTCGACAGCCTGATCATCGTAATAGATACCAGGATTCGCGATGAACCCATCAATACGATTCATCTCCATAGATATATTTTTACACACCGGTATTTCACCACGTATTACTGCGTCCCTAAACTCACTATAATATCGCGGCACAGCATTATTCAATAATGTCATACTTACCTATCTCTTTTTTACACTGTCTTTTACTATATCACCTAACACATCTACACCTTTAGCCATATACTTAGAAGTATAATTGGACACGGCCTGTTTACCAGATTTCACCAAAATTTCAGTAACAATTTTACTCCCGATTTTTTTATCTCTCTTGGATAGACTTGAATATTGCTGTTCCATTTGGAGACGATTAACTCGACTTCTTAACTCGGCATCGCTCATATATTTCACATTTTTTTTATTATGGGCTTTGCTGTAATCATCGTGAATTGGTTCATGAGAACTCAATCTTTTATTTTTTTTACTTTTACTGGCTAGTGTATGTGGACGACGAACCCCCCACCGCATACCTAATACGCCATAATGCTTTAAATAATTTTTATTCACTTTTTCACTCCTTCCTAAATATCTATACCAGCAGACAGATTATCTGCATACTCATTTATCCTCCATTCATACTCACTAATTTGTCTGTTAATTGAATCAACCGCTGACGAGCTTAATGGCGGGTCAAACAACAATTTTACTTTTAAGTACATATAGATTTTAACGGCATTAACCAAAACCTTATCTGATACGAAATCGGACCATACTGAAGTCTTATCCGAAATAAAAAAGCCCTCATTAGGGCCGATACCTATTTGCTGTAACGTTAAAAAAAGTGAATTGATATGCATTATTATATCGGGATCAAAGGCATCATATTCTTCTGTTGGCCCCAACAATTTCTTTATTGATGTTAATATGCTTTCATTCACGTCTATTGTTTCTGACATAAAACCATCCTTTCTTCAAATTTATTTCCAAGGACATGTATCAAATGGCTTTCTTATAACCGGGTCTTTAGGTAATAAATCAGCATTTCCATAGTGTATAGCATCGTGTGTTAATTTTGAAGTACATATGAGAAATTCTGGATCAAGTAATTTCCGAATGTCATTTAATATGTCCTCTTTCTTAAATGGATTCATATGATGTACATATATCTTTCCAATAATATCATATCCATATAAACCCATATCGCAACCTAGATCACGTACAATCACATCATCACGCACAGATAACCATTCTGGTAATTTGTAAAACCTTTGATTCAACCATCGATCAAAACCAAATGTTTCTTCACCAACTTTGCCACCTATCTGTAAATATTCGAATCGTTCGTGCATTGTTTTTAATTTACATAAATCAGTATAATTTCTTATCATTAAGTATCTCCTCGATATGATTTCATAGCCTTGAGTGCGTCTTCATATAGTTCCTCGACACGCTTTGCTGATTTAACTGATTCTGTTTTTGCTTTAAGAAGTTCATTTTCTTGCACGAGCTTTTCACGTTCCAATTTCTCTTTTTCTGTACCTAATTTCAGAAAGTGAGTTATTACCTGAGAAGATGCTGTTCCATTTCTTAACTGCTCTTCAGCAAGTTTAACGGCTAAAGCAACCATTTGACCTTCTCTGCCTTCTGGTGTTAATGCCGGGCGGCCTGTTTTTTTGACTTTGGGATCAGCACATTTAGTTTTAGCCATGTTTTCACTTCCTTTCTACCAGATTCCATTAGGTTTTATATATGTTTTTCCTACATTTAAAGAGGTTCACAAGACTTTTGAGTGTATTATAAAGACATGAAAGGAGAACCGAGATTGGACTAAGATAGCTATCACTATATAAATCTCATAAACCTCTTTAAATGCGGGATAAAAACATTTTGTCAAATATACCGCCGGGGGATTTTTTAGGAGGCGGGCGATGAAGGAGGGGGTGCTATATTTTCAGACCCTCCCCTATGTCATCACTCGTTAGACCTATATTACGATACCACTATTTTTTTATAGACATTATTCAAATCGTATTTAATGATTTCGTCAATTGCCCTTTCAATTTCTTCATTGTTTTCTTCATCTGAAAGTTCATCTGAAGTTCTTGCAATACGTGAAAGATATGAGCAAGAGTTATAACCCTTTTCGTTATCAAACATAAACCAAGAAGTAAATTGTTCTATCGGATCAAAAGGATTATCAATTGTTGTCAGCATACATTTTCTTGACATGTTTATTTACTCCTTTCCTTTTAGGTATTTGTTTACGGTCGATGTGGAGATACCTAGTGTATCGGCTATCTGCTTTATAGTGCAGCCTCTTGCATTCATACTAGCGATACGATTTACTTTATAAGCACTTAGTGTCATTGTGGTTCTAGGTGTAGCCTTTTCTCTGATAACATCAATATCTGCATGATTTAAAATTTGGGTAAGTTTGTTTTCACTTATTGCGCCAGCTTGAATCGCTTCCCACTCTTTATCAGTAACATTAATTGGTTCTCGTTTAGCACCAACTAATTCTCTAGCTTTAGTCAATTCACGTTGACCTAGTTTTTTTATTTCTTCCTTAGTCATATCAGGATTCGCTTTCTTTTTTGCATCCATTACAGAATTAACAATGGTCTGAGCGCGTCTTTCTTTAGGTGCGTTCTTCAATGATTGATTTAATTTAGACATTAAAGAATCGACTTCTTTTTGATAAGTTAATTTAGCAGACTTAGAATACGCAATTTTACCAGTTGTAACCATTTCTTTACGCGCCTGGTTGCCCAATGACTTCATTTTATTAGCGTAATCTGCATATAAACGTTCCATTGCTGTATCAGCGTCTGATATTAATGATTTGGCATCATGGGTTTCAGCCATTTTAGTACTCTTATCCGTACGCATCTTGGTCTTATACTCTATATCACCTTTAGCATTTGTGTAGGTTACTTTTCCAGTCTTTTCATCAACACGTTTAACTGGCTCATACTTTTTTCGTGCCGTCTCATCATCTACCCTATAGGTAACATTACCATGGGCCGTACGCAGAGTCACAAGGCCAGTCTTCTTATCGACACTACGGTCAGGGTAATATAAATCATCAGCCGTCTTATATAATAAAGCACCTTCTGGTTTACTTGGGTCATACCAATCTTTTCCCTTAATATTAACTTTAGGAGTACCTTGTCTTTTCGGTACAGAGGTTTCAGATTTTGCTCGAGAAATAAGGGTTGACGCTCCAGCAGAGTACCTACCATTTTCATCAATGACTCCTTGGTATTTACGTTTTAAAGCTTCTATATTATTGTCAATGTAGCTTTTCTTGTAATCAAGTTTATGTTTTTCAGCATCGATGACAACCATACTATGTCTAACAGCTGCAGCTAGTTCTTCGCTCTTAGCCCCTTTCAATGTCATATCAGTTATTAAATTAGATATTCGCCCCATTTCGTTTTGGGTATTGTTCATAATTTTTATTTTTTTACCATGATCATTATAGTAAGAGGTTTCTTCTTTGTATTTTCCTGTTTTTTTATCATACACTTTTTCAATCTTTTCAGTAGTTCCATATTTGAATTTCGGATCGAAGCCTATAAGACCGGTCAACAGCGGTTGTGATTTTATTTTAACATTTCCATTATTCGGAATTGTCATTACAGTATCCCCATCAAAATCAGCTCCGGATAATCTTTCAGCAACTCTGCTATTTATTCCGACTGCATCTATCGCATTGCCTAAAAGTTCTTTAGCAATCTTGTGCTTATTATTTACTTTAAGTAAAGGAATTTCAAAAGTACCACCATGAGGAAATCGAATAGCTGCTATTTCTTCTCCATTTTTATAATTCGGAGCATAAATTTCATTATCCTTTAATTCAGGAATAGGAATTAATACGTGATATTTCTGTCTAGGTAATGCTGCAGCGTAAAGATGTACTGCTGATGAATCACAATCATCAGAAAATGACTCTAACAATTTTTTCTTAACAGTAGGATTAGTAAGTGAACAAATGCTATTATATTCATCCACTTTGTCTTGAACCGCCAAACCTAACTGCTGTTTTGCTAATTTCCAAGTTTGTTTTGACAAGAACTGTGAAGGAAGTTTATCTTTCCATTCACCCCAATCACCCTCATCAGCTCGCTTATTGATCAATCCTAACTTCTTCTTACCATTTTTATCAGTATACCAATACTGTCCACCTTGTTCCGAATCTTTTATGGAAGAACCAAAAGGATTATCTGGATCATTTTTGATTTTTTTAAGAACATCGTGAACTGGCGTTCCTTTCTTTTTGTTGGTATTAAAAACTATATCAACACCATCCGGCATTTTATCCGAATAAACGGCCATTCCTTTTATATAATGAGTTCCATCAACAAGAATTCTGACCTGTGAATAACGAGATTCACCTAGAGATAAATCAGGAACATTTCTCCGAATTTCAATCAATCCGTCTTTTTCTATTCCGCCTTCTTCATTATAACGAATCTTTAATCGCTTTGAATCCATGCTTTCTGGATAATGAAACTTCTTTTCGATAGTACTGCCACCATCTCTTGATACATACTCTTTTAATGAATTTATTTTACTATAATCATAAATAGCTTTATGTTCAGTTCCTGGTGGACAAAGAACTTTTAATGTAGTCTTTTTCCCAGGATTTGTTACCTGATCGACTCGACCTCCATAACTTGGGTATCCCTCTAATTCTAGAATATATAGCGCTTGCTTTAGTTTTTCAGAAGATATGCCAAGCTCTTTTTCTACGCCCTTCCCTACATCGATCATCCCTTTTTCGTCAACTAATTTTTTTAGTTCATTGGCAGTTTTTTTAGCCTGATTCATACGAGCTTCCGAATTCTCGTTAAGTAACGAACGTACTGATGAATCATTTTTAAATCCCATCTTTTCTTTTATTTGATTTAGGGATAGTCCATCTTCTCTCAGACTTTTCGCTGTTGCTACATCTAAAGCTCTTCGCTCATCTTTAGCCAAGCTAACCTGTGTTCTAAGCATTGTTGTAGATGGAATATCTTTACCGTTATGATTGGTAACAATTCCCATAGTTTCAGCTATTTCCTTTTCAGTCATACCGCTTTTTTTCAAAGATTCCACTCTTGCTAGAAAATCACCACTGTGCTGATAAGGCTCTTTACCGCTCCCCCAAGGATAACGACCAGATCTTCTAGGCATTCCATAATGCATCAATTCATCACTATCATCCAATTCACGTAATGAGGGTTTATCATGATATGTCATAATTACGCCTCTACTTTCCGTATATCGTTTATCAACTTATCAAATCTCACAATTCGATCCATTAGCGTAAGGATTTCATCGGCACTTGGATTATGGATTACAATATCGTCTGACTGGTAGATTCTTAATTCTGTTTCAATCTTTGCTGGATCGATATCATACTCCAAACAAAAAAGAGCAGCGTATATTAACAACTGCTCCATATGGGCTGGGGTTATTCCAGTTTTCAAATCATGAATTCGCAAAAAGTTTTTTCTAAAACTTATAGCGTCGGCGGTACCAAAAGAATATGGCGAGTAATATAAAACTTGTTCCGGTATCATTTTAAATCCTATGGCGTCATTGATATACATATTTAATGTTTTCTTTGACTTGGATTGACGCTGTCCTAATTTTATAGCAAGAGCGGCATACTCATGAAAGCTTGTTCCCTTTAATGTTGCAAGGTGATTTCTATAAGTATTAATCAATTTCTCTTCACTATAATTGATCCAGTGATATTTACTAGCTCCTAGAAAAGCGTGTAATCCTTCTAGTTCTTTATGTTGATTAAAATCCATAACAGCAATTTACCTCCCAAAAAATTTCTTTAGTTCGTTCAAAACATGTTCTTTGTTTTCCGGATAAATAAAACTTGAAAATGACATCCTGTTGAGAAGATCCACATAATATTCCTGGTTAGGTTGGCGGTGACTTTGAGGTCCTCTTTTGCACTCAAGAATAGCCCATTTATCTTTAAACAAGACGAGTAGATCTGGTATACCTTGAATATAACTTGAGTCTAATTTCATAACGATGCAATTCTCAAACAACTGTTTAAGCTGCTTTATTAAATCAGGTTGAAAGTCACGCTCAAGTTTATTTTTTCGTGGTTCATTCATTGCTTGATTAATTCTCCTTCCAAAACAAAAACAAAAAGAACAATAACGCGCAGTTTTTGTTCTTCCTCTCATAACAGTGCATGTAATTTTCGCGTACCCAAAATAAAAAGTGCTTTGTAAAATTGGCATAAAATATACTCGTGGCCACTTGGCCACTTTTTTTGGCATAACTTATATATATACCTTAAATTTTTTATCACATTAAATAATAAAAAAAAGTGGGTAAGTGGGCAGAACGGTATCACCAAGCTCAAAAAACCCTTTAAATAAAGGGTTTTTAGCATGTCAAGTTGTGGCCACTTTCACTTTTAAAAGTGGGCAAATGGCCAGAAAAAGTGGGCAGAAGGACAAAAACAAAATAACTAAAATGGGCTGTGGTCACTTTCAAACCCACTTTTGGTCAGTTTTCAAAAAGAAAAGTGGGCAGAAATTTCGTTAATACCCACTTATTTCCAAATCAAATTAGAAATTTTTCTCCTTCACTTACTCCATCCCATATCTTTGTATCGGGCATAATCTTTTTGTTTATAATTACTAATAGTTGTTTCCAGTCCAAAAATCTGCCTTTTCAACTTTTCGTTTTCTTCCTTTAGTTCAATAATATTTCTTTTTAATTCACAATTCTCAGAAAGCAGATCTATCTCTGTTATTTCACTCATACATCATCAGTTCCCTTACCATCATCGCCCATTCTGGATTAACCGGACAATATTTCTGACCAATTAGTTCAGGAGTATCTAAACCAATAGCAAAATAGTTCTTAGAAAGGTTCCCGACAAACGCATCTACTCCTTCTTCAATACTATCAAAAGTAATCGGTACTTCATTTACACTTAAACCGCCTGGATTATTTCTATAAATATACGCGTACGATCGAAACCAACCAGTTTCTAAACGTGCAATAGCTAATGTCAAATCATAAGGGACTCCATACTTCTCACAGGAATTTTGTATTAGTTCTTCTATACTTAATTCCTTTATCTCTTCTTTTTGCTCTTCTTCCTGTACCTCCTTAACGGTCTTTACTACTGGAAGCTCAGCTATAGCCTTCTCCACGCTTTTTGATTGGTTCAGCGCTTCTAATTCATCCGCATTGGGCAACTTTACTATTTCTATATCAGCACTCTCAGAACCAACAGAAACAGCGTGTATACCTTCTGTAGCTGCACCAAATACCGTGACCATCATAACCAAAGCTGATAATACTAATTTCATAATTTTATTTACCATATATTATAATCCTTTCATTAGATACAAATCTTTCAACCAAAAAGAACTCCTAGTTTGTGTAACCAAGAGTTCATATTAAACTTTCGCCTATATGTCCAACACGTTATATGAATTAATATTCTTTTGAACATATTACCGTGACGTCACTTCCTTGTGCCAAATCAATTCCCACCTTAATTCGTTTTTTATTCCTAAGCATTTTATTTGGGTCTTCGTTTTTATAAAAAGATTCACAATACTGTTCGCCTATAACAGTCGTTACTTTCCAAATATTAAAAATCGGATGTGAGTCATCAACCAGCTCATATCCGACTATTCCGTTATAACCTTCAAACATCATTACTTACCTCCTTAATATTTAATAATATGAACCTCTAATCCGCGTTTCTTAGCAGTAGAAATCATATGTTTTGTGCCTCTTGATTTTCCATCCCAAAAAGCGAAAAGTACCCCGATAGCTTCTCCTGCATAATCAGCCATCTCACGATTACGAATTATGCCTGCCGACTTTCCATGTTTATCCCAATCAGCAGGAAAACGACGAATTTCAAATCCACTATCTGATGCGAAGCGTTCTCCTAATCTATCAGCCCCTTTAGCAGTACCTGAAACAATGACTGCTTCACAAGAAGCCATATATTCTGTAAGAACTGAGGACAGTAAATCGTAATCATTGAAATCTCTACCACCAGCTACAATTATACGAACCTCTTTATTATTCATGAATATCAATTCTCCTCCGCTTTAACTCTCTTTTTCGCTTCTTCTATAATTTCGTTACAAATTGGAGTAGAGCTGAGATCAGGACCAGTAATCAACTCCGAATAAGGCAGTGTCTTGATCCAATCACAGAAACCTTTTCCGACCGAACAATCTTCGCAAAGCAGCCATTCTTTTGAATTTTTGCATTCACGCGCATCATCTTTAACATTACAAGTACTTTCTGTATGCTCTTTCCACTCATCCAATTTATGATTCTTACGAGAGTTATAAATATTTGCCAAGACTTCATAGTTCAGCATCACAGTCCGCTTCTGGTTATAGCTAGTCGGAAGAAGCTGAATCATCTGCCACCAGTATTTTTTGTCTTTTGTCTCCATATACCTTTCTCTAGCGGCATTCAAATGATTTATAACATTGAGCATAGAACCCCTAAACCATAAATCACTTGGATTATACTGGATCGTATCCGGTCCAATTTCTTCATCAAATAGATCCTCACAGCTAAAATCGTCCCAAGTAAACTCCTTCGCCTGAATCTTATGCATGGTAGAACAGGAGTTGGCTACCGTACCTACCTTATACGTATCGAATTCCTTCCACCAATAGAGCGGAGCTGTTATGTCTACATATACAGTAATCATCCTCATGAATTTACGATGATCTGTACCAGCGTTACGAAGTCCCATCATGAGATCGAGATCATTCGAACCGATGTTCAAGCATTCCGCTTTCGTGTCGTCGTTAGTGCATTTCATGTTGTATGGGCATATTGAACAACCATCAACATCACTTTCTCCAAACAAACTATCACTCTTCTCCCAAGAATTCATAGGGTTCCGCATTCCACGAATAGCAGCCTCCCAACCAACTACTTCAACGTTTTCAAATTTGATCATTAGCTTTCTCCTTTTCTTTTTTCATTACAATGTCGTTATAGTATTTGCCTTTGTCACGCTTATTCCAAAAAACAGTCCTCATAGGAACACCGGCTAAGTGAAGTTTATCCCAAATATCTCTTAGATTATCTCTATAAATACTTGCCATTCTGTTCGACGGTTTTTTTATAAGGTCTAAAGGTTCCGCATCCAAATCCATAAGCTCTTTAAGAATCTCTGCAGTCGTTTTTCCGAAGCATCTAAACTGACCCGTTTTGATAAAAGTTTTCTGCCAGAAGAATAACCTGAAGCCAAGAGCTTTTTCCACTTCTTTAATTCGTTCATTAAGTGTTGGATCAAATATGTCTCTGTGGATAATATCATCATTCATATTTATCATGTCCTTCTCCTCCAATTCTTCATAGTAAGGACATTTTTCGATATAACAGTCCAAGCATCCAAAGACTTCGTCATGATAAGGACATTCTGATCGGTCATCAAATTTAATCATGTTTTTCTCCTTTCATGATTTTACTAATCTTAAGTTATCCGATTTTTTAATATATTCGTTCTTCACATATTAAACTCAATACTTCTTTGGCGTAATAAATCTGAATATCGGTAGTGTAATATCCGTTTTGTTCGGAATAGCAAGGAATTAAAAACATATTGCCAGGATTTCCAAATCTGAATCCGGATCCTTTTTCATCTTCACCTGAACCTTCCACCATCTCAAACACTAGATTTTCATTAAATTCAGTTTCCATCGCAAGTGTGTCTTCCAAGCTACTAAAATCAGCCCAGTTGGATTCGCAGCAATCCTGTTCGTGATCGTACGTAATTCTGTTACCGTTGTTGAATATTATTGCTTCATCTGTGATTTTTTCTATTCTCATTTTTATTTTACTCTCGTATTTTGATTTTTTTCTTTAGGTAGTGGCTCGGCAAAACAACAAAACCAACAATCTGCCATTATTCTAGAATTGCAAGGATCGTTGCATATACCTGTTTTAGAATCCCATTTAGCACAATCCACGCAATAACAAGCTGCTGTTGGCGTATTATTGAATCGGTTTTTTATTCTCTTATAGTATTGATATTGATTAATTTTATCTATAATGATTTGAACAACAATCATACAAGACACTAATATAGCCAATATACATGTTATGATTCCTATAAATAAAAAAAGTTTTTCCATTTTTCATGTCTCCTTATCCCATATCGCTCATTACTTTACTTGCGTTACCAAATACTTGGCAATACTTCTACACCGTTCAGAGTTTTTACATGTTACGTTTGTGACGGTCGTTACTCTGCAATTTTCAGAATACAAATTCTTCACATTTGCTACAGGTTCAAAAGCATCACAAGTATGGCAATATTCTGCAACATCTAATTCAATCATCACTTTTACCTCCTTACTTTCTAATATTAAACACTGCTGCCCTTTTATCAATTTCTTGATTAATATCTTCTTCTGTAATGTTTAGAACTTTTGCTACAATTTCTGACGATATAGCTACATGTGTAATCTCTTCAACTATATTATTAAATGATTCATTGACTTTAACCAAATCAAGATATTCCAAACTATATCCAAAAGAACGTTTGTATTTAGACAAAGCTTTAATCAATTCAGCACATTCCTCCTGAAGAATATCAATTTGTTTGAACGTATCAGTACCAAACATTTCATAATACTGATCAATATGACTATCCGGAATATTAATCATTACTTTTTTCCCTTTCTAGCCTCAATAACATCATTAATGGCTTTCCGACAATCTGGGCAAACGTCTTTATCTCTTTGCTTATAATGAGGCATATCCTCTTCACCTCTAATGAACAGAATAAGAGTATTCCAGTTTTCCTCAGACTTTTTAGTGTCGTAAATTTCATACAGTACACCGCAAATATCGCATTTCCTAGCAATCATGATCTTTCTCCTGTGACCCGAACTAACTTGTTGTAAAAAATATTAATATAGTAAGTAGTTCCTTTGTATGTAATAACATCGCCATCACGGTCACAGCCAATTAATTCGGCAAATTTAAATATCCTTGCTTTTCTAAATAAATCGATTAATTTTGTAAATAGGTTTTTATCTTTCATAATCTTTACCTCCGATAACCATTATTTAAGTAGACAGGTCCCCTATCAAAATCTGGACAAGAAAAAACTATATCCACGTTCTTACACTTCATCATCTGCTTCCAAGAAGAATCATCCTTTTGATCTGTACCATAAATGTCATTAGATAACCTGACCATGGCTTCTTCTGGATTTCCCTTATTACCACAAACTTTCTTATGAATACATTTCTCACAATCTGTTTCTAATTTAATCATTTCTCTTTCTCCTCACAGTATAGCCCCAAGCAATACTAAGACCAGCCAAATACCAGTCGCGATCAATAAACTAAACTCTAAACCAAAACACAGGCAAATCAGCCATAAAATACCACAAGTTATAACCCATGATATTAAAGAATAACCAACAATAACTATAATAGTTAACATTAAACTTTTCATTTTTTATCCTCCATATCTGCTGATCCCATATACTTGACTTGTCCTTTAAAGTTAAAAGGTTTGTCGGTGTTTTCGTTAACCGGATTATCCAAACACTCATTGCATGGGTCGCATGTTTCCTTTAACTTCACATACTTACAATACTTGCAGTATCGATCAAACTGTACCTCTCTAAAATCGTCAGATATAAGTGTTTCATCCATTTTTAATCACCGCCTATTTTCTTTTTCAGTTCCTCAACTTTAACAAAAAGGAAATCTAATAATATAGATTCTTCTGTTTCATCAAATAACTTTAAATTATAATAAAATCTCAAACCGCATTGACCGCATTGTAAAGTTACAACAATTGTATCAGGGCTAAATGTATCATTTTCCATATGCAATTTGATATTATGCTCATGAAGCTCTTTCAAAAGATTGTTAAAAGTATACCTCATTTTAGTCTCTCCGTTTTATGTTTTCATATCTAAAAAGGTCTTCGAGTTCTTCTTGAGTTGGTTTATGGATTTTCCCATTATTAATACTGAAAAACTTATTTATTGTTGATAATGTGACTACTCCATATAAACTTTTTATCTTCCAAACAATAAGGAACATATTTGATATATCGTGATGTTTGAGTATATATTTCTTTTTAGAATTTGGTAATTTGATAAACATTCTTCGCTTTAGTTCGTTTACAGATGACGTGGAAATATTTAAAATTTCACTGGCCTCTTTTATTGTATATTTTTTATTACGTATATCAGTATTTGTGTTGCTCATATCAAATATCTCCTTTATCCCTATTTAGTGATCTATTCGGCTCAAAGCCATTAGGATAACGCTTCTTAAGTTTTTCGATATTGGTTTCCATAACTTCATCAAGTTCTATGCCATAAGCAGAACAAATCTCAGCAATCATCCACATACAATCACCAAGTTCTTTTTTTAGATGTTCTATCTCAACGGGATGACCCTGATATGATTTCTGATAAATACTAGCAACCTCTCCCGCTTCGGAACACAATCCAAATACACCATGATGAATAGCATCAAATCTCTCACTATCTTTTTGAATTGACCGTTCACTATTAATATCAAAGTTACAGGTCCTCATAGCTAATTTCTGATATTCATTTCCTGTCATTATGTTTTACCTTCCTTTTTGATGTGGCCCATTTCATTCTGGATATTTTCGCCAATGCTTCACCCAATTCGTCAGAACTGACGCCAAAGGAAACACTGTCTTCTTGTGGAATCCATTGTTTAAATACGTCATAGTAATTAGAGCAGCTGTAGTTTGTACCTAGATACTTCTTAGCTATTGCCATAGCAAGCCCTTTCTCCTTGTCAAAATTATCGTCCTCCTGAGCCTTCACAACCGTCTTAACACCATCACTCCAAAATACGATTGTGGCCGGTTCATTGAATATAACTTTTGTAATTATTGGCGGATAATGACATATTGACTTTTTCACTCGTTCTGCTTCTTCAATCACATCGATAAGAGCAATTAAATTGGTGCTGTTATATGCCTCTTCTATTTTGGTAGTTCTCCAAGAAGATGGTTTATCATTGTTACAAAAAGGCGGATTAAAACTGTAGTCAGCTATAACCTCCGCCCAACGTCGAATGTTTATTTTTGGTGAAAATTTTACAGAGCAATGCCTTGTTTTGAATTCATATTGACAAATACGAACTGTCGTTATGTTGCGTTTATTCAATCTTTTTATAATATCGTCTATTTCTCGGCATACAAAACAATAATCGCAATCATGCCCAATAATAATCTCATAAGCCATTATTTTTACCATCCTTTCATTTTGTTTTATTTATTCTTTATCGAACTCAAACGGTACTATACTGTCTGGTTTGAAAATAATTTTATATTTATACTTGTTGGCGTCACGCCATTCTGTTTGCTCAACGATATAACTTGTATTATCCGATAATCCAAAATAATGCACCTTATATTTATCCTCACCAGTTTTACAAGTTAATTCTAGTCGGTTAGCAGTATTGTTTGTTTCAACAGAGCAATTTCCTTCTGCCTGAAATAAGTACTCCCCTGTGATGTTGTTCATAAATACAATTCTTCTCAACACTTTGAATTGTTCGGCATCCTTCTTAACATTTTCGGTAACTACCTCTGAATCACTGCTACATCCACTTATAAAGCATAAACTCAATGCTATAAACAACCCTGTATATATTTTTTTCATAATCATTTTCCTTACTGAACCTTTCTAAGGTATCTAGTTTTGTATTCTTTAATATCAATTTCAACCCATCCGTTATCGTCACTATCTAATTTAAAAAACTTATTAATTACAACCTTTTCGCCATCAGGCTTGATTGCATTAAAAATTCCAACAGTATCCCTTCCGCCACACTGTTTATCGGTCAGGAAATTTTCACAATAAACCTTGATTGAATCTGTTGTGGGATAATAAGGAAACGAAATAGGGAAAACACCTTTGATAATGTCATTAACTAATTTAGTACTGTATGTTATAGTAGGATCATTAATATCTACGCAATAACAATAATCAGCATCATAATATTCAATACCACCATCGTCCAACACTAATTTGAATAATGAACTCATCCGTTTATTTTGATAGGAAACATGTCCACCTCCGACATCATCTTGACATAAATCCCACATATCCTCTGTATCTTCAATAGGACTAAGTGGCTTGCCATTAATAAGACGATTTAAAATATTTTTGGTAAATCCGATACTCATACCAGAATGCCCATCATCTAGTAAGCTATTAAATGCTTTCAATGCGCTCTCATAACAGCCACATCCATAATTCCATTCATTTTCTGAAGCATTTCCTCGTTCTCTTCCACATGCAATCTCAACTTCTCTTTCAGCCCATTCTTTCATTGACATAATATTTGTCCTCCTTATTAAATGTTTATTTCTCGAGTAATACTTATTTTTGCCAACCCTATAGCCATTTTATATTGCTTCTCATAAATCGTATCTTTATGCAAGTCTTCGATAACCTTCTCAAACTTGTTGATATCGCCTATAAAACATCCACATCTAACATTTATCAATCTTCCATGTGTCCTAAAAAACGTTATAACATCGTAGTGAGGTCCTATGTTAGATACTGTTAAAATATCGCTCGTTGTTCTAACGTATGCATTATCACTTACACATACATTGCCATGTATACAGGCATCACCACATATGCATGCATTATCACGTATACAGGCATCACCACATACACATGCGTTATCACTTATACATGAATTGCCACGTACCAAGGCATCGCCACTTACCCAGGCGGTGTCACTTACACATGCATTATTGTATACCCATGCATTATCGCATACTTTTGCACCACCACGTACACATGCGTTATCACTTATACATGCATCGCCACATACATTGGCATCACCACATACATGAGCTTTATCGCATACACGGGCATTATCGCATACACGGGCATTATCACTTATCCAAGCATCACCGCATATGCATGCATTATTGTATACCAAGGCATCATCATATACCCAGGCATTATCGACTTGAGATAGATTTTCTTCTTTTTCAATATACCCACCTAACTCCCCAACTTCTACGTTTTCTAATGGTTTAAGTGCTTTAATTCTGAATAATTTCAGTCCACATATCTCGATCACAATATCCGTTAATTCAAATTTCTTTTCCATATGTTAAGTCCTCCTTATTTTTTACAAATTAAAAAGAAAGAGCCCAATTATCTTGAGCGTCCTTCTTTGTAATTAAAAATGCATACTTCTGGATATCTTTGTTTGACGACATCAACGAATTGATCATACTGCTCTTTTAAACACTTTACAGTCAGCACTATACCTTTTCCGTCAACTAAATGTGTCGTATAAATGTTTCCATTATACCTGTTACATATAGCAAACTGTAATCCCGATATAAATCCTTCTGTGTGTTCTGATCTCCCTAACTTACAATCATTTCGTATCAATGTTTTAAATATTTCCATGAATACATCTCCTTTCATTATAGAAACTGTTAATTACGCGTAGGTAATATCAAATTTCCACATAGCATGGACAATCACGACATGATGTTTCATTTTTACCAGAACACATACCAAATACTGCTATTCCCATATTTTCCATTTCGTAATAACATTTATTTTTTAAATATTTCCTTCTAATTTTTTGGCACCACTTTTTAAATCTCATCACCATTTAATAAACTTCCCTTCATTAAATTTTTTCTTGTTTGCCAAGGACTTACTTATTGCTAAATCAATACCTGATCTGCTTTTTATATGATAATAATACAAGTCCTTGTAAGGTGTGTTCAACCGATCTATTCTCCCGCAAGCTTGTTTTAAAACCTTATATGAATAATTCTGACTATAGAATATGATGGTATCAGTTGTAATGCAATTCCACCCTTCATTACCGGCAGTATACTGAACAAGGTATATCCATTTATCTCCTTTCGGAACTGGTTGGTGAGCATGACCTGTCCATTCTGTTATTTCGCAGTTGTCTCCATAATAAAGACTCAATAAAATATCTCGCTCATAATCAAAATTATAAAATATGATAGCTTTTGGATGCTTTTCTATAAGTTCGAGTAAAGCTACTTGACGCGATTCATCAGTATTTACTATTTGTCTTAGCACATAACATAACCCAGTTGCCTGTTGAATTGGCTCGTCTTTGAACGGATTCCACCTATTCCTTATTGCGTCTTTATATTTTTGAATATCAAAACTCGTATAGATATCTTCATGATGCGAAATCGTTTTTCTGTTGAACTCCATATCAACCAAAATTTTGTTTCGTAATCTGATCAATCTTCCGGTATTCAAATATCTTTGAATTTGCTGATATTTTACATATGGACTATAAATTATATGTTCTCTTGAAAACTCTGTCTTGTTTTTATAAAACCCATTAGCGACAAATACGGGAATGTAGTCTGACCACGTATCTCCGGGTGTTGCGCTGAGCAAAATCCATTTATTTACTTTTGCGATTTTATAAAATGACTTCACCCATGCTCCGTTACCTACTAATCGTTGTTCATCAAATATGAAAAAAGCACTCTTTACATTTGAGTACTTTTTAATGTTGTTCCAGCTATCTATTATGATGCTATTATCATAATAATTCTTAGCCTTATCAGTAGATAGAAGAAAAGGGGCTAAATCACCTTCCCATTCTAAGGTATCTCTCTTATGGGCTGTTGTGATTATGTACAAGTCTTTAGGATTACTCATTGGAATATAATCTTCTCCAATACCACCGCCATTTTCCTTAAAATAATACCCCAACGCAGTTCGTGATTTACCAGTACCAACGCCTCCACATAATATACAACCATTACGCATTTGATTTATAGCCTTAATTTGATAATCATATAAACCTACTCCCATTTAGTCCTCATCTATCTTCATCCTTCTATTGGGAATAGGCTCTAACTTATCGTATGATCGTATTGCTTGTAACTTACTATTTATTTCATCTATAAACAGTATATCTTTTATGTCTACTCTCTTAACTACACCTTCCGGAAATTCTACAATCGCATGCGCATAACTGATTTGTCCACCGGGATGTCCGCCAACCATTGGACTCTGGCCAATCACATCCATATAATGCTCCCATGTATGAAAATATCCAATCTCTCCTTTTACTCTACATAATCTCAATTTATTTTCATTCATTAGTCATTACCTCTTTAAGTTTGCTTTCAATTTTACAAAGTATATTTTCGACAGTAGTACGCGTTTCATCACTAAGTTTTATGTACTCTTTCCGTTCATCATACCAATTAAAAATTTCTGTTAAATTGCCAACAGCCCAGCTAAAAGACCACCAATCGCAAATCATTTCAATAATATAATTGTATGGTATATCAAGAACAAGTTCTCCTTCGTCCGGATCATCATTATTCAAAATCCAATATTGCCAGTGATGTGGATTTCTATGAATATGTTTAAGCCAAGCTAATTTAAAATCACGAACAACTTGATATGAGCGATTACCACCATAAAAGTACTTGTCATAAGCCTCGTATTCATCTGGTTCTGTTTTGGAAAAATCATGAGAAAAGCAAGTTTGATGAGTTATACCATCGTCAGTGATAATCTCTGGAAGATTATTCTTGATCCATTCAAATCCTTTTTTAACGTTTGCTTTATGCGTATTCAAATAATCGTCATACTCTTTACTCATTAGTCATTACCCCCGTACTTATATTTGTAATATTCATCAATAAAATCTTCACATTTATCTATGAGCATTTGCTTGCTTCTGACCTGTACATCATAATAATGCTCCATCATTTGTTTAACACGAAACACGGGAATCAACATAGATCCATTCGTATAAGCTTCATCATTATCTTTAAATTGATATTGCTCAATGAAATCTTCCCATTTTTCTGGAAAAGTCATTCGTTCAGGCATAATTTCTTTCCTCCTTAAAAACAATAACCAATACTTAAATTATATGGATTATCGTAATCAATCGTCATCTTCATACCATATAATGTATTTAATCGAACGTCCGTTATCTTCATACCATATAATGTATTTGATCCAACGTCAACTAAAACTATAGTGCCATAGTAACCCAAACAAGATTTAATCTCATCCCATAAATATATACCAATTGTTATAGTAAGTGATTTAGGATTCTTTCCTAGACTTTTCTCACATACGTTTTTTTCTATATAGATTTTTTCAAGAATATCTTTTCCTTTCATGATTTAACCTCCTTCGTAAATTCACCTAAACTATGTGTTAACCTACGCGTAACCCAAATATCCGTAAAATACATCATAGTGAACCAATAGTTTTTCATATCGTCGTTTTCAATAATTGGCTCGGATATACTATCGCCAACTTTTACATATCCGGCAACACCAAGAAGGGTGAGTTGTATGTAGCACATCAATGCGACAGTTTCGTCAATGTCCTGAGCTATGACCAAAACATGGTTTTGATAGTTCATGTTGTTAGCAGCCATTTGTTTCCGCAACTCATTTATTCCAGCAATCAACATAGCTCCACCACCACAGCAACAATCGTTTATTGTTACATACCCTTTTTCTTTTATTGCAGATTCGACAGTATCATTATTGATTACTATTTTTGACATAAATTCGCTAATGTGATACGGAGTAAAATACTGACCATTAGTTTTACTTCCCAAGTCAAGAGACATAAAAATATCGCCTAGAAAGTCCTGGTCGGGATTTTTTTCTAAAGCGACAACAATTTGTGCAGCTAATTCCGGGAATAATTTTTGTTCCTGTGTATTGTATTTCTTTATGATTTTCAAATATCTTTTTTCACGCTCATCGTAATGACTTTTGTCCACAGCATTCGATAAGGCGCAAGCATACATGATGATGAAATCTCGCCACACATCCCATGCCCTGTGTCTAGTCGTTAGCTTATTAAATACCTTGATAAACTCTTTTTTCGAATCATCGCTTAAATTCCGTTCTTTGTTTATTGCAGGCTTCTTGATATGTTCCTGCTTTTGCTTTATTTCTTGTATTTCTTTATGCTTTGTTTTAGATATTTTTTCTATAGGCGCTGTTGATACCTTGTTTTGATATGAAACTGGTGGTTTTGAAACTCTAGTCTTAGACTTTGGTTTCTTTTTCCTTCTCCAAAATATCATAGCGATTCCTCCTATTTATAATAACTTTTGGCTGTTTCCTCTTAAAGTCCTACGGCGCGCACTCCGGACTTTTGTTTACTGGACATTTAACCAGGCATATACTAAGCTGGCACCTAATAAATTTTATTTAATCTACATTGTCATAATACCTTGAAGCAAATGGGTCAGAACTAAAATCCTGTTCCACATACATAACTTTGATATATAACGATTTACGCCCTGTGGTTTTGTTAATGTAGGGATTAAGTGTCACATTTACGTTACCAATACATTTATCATCAGCAAGTTTATCAATAAGAGCGACCGATTCCTCATCAAGCGTTACCGGTCGGTTATCTCCGGATACAAGTCGAATTATTGGTGGACGGCCTGTATCATAGTTAGCTCTTACTGATACAAAGTACTCCGGAATAAAATCTTCTTCCTCACCTGCTCTCGGCTTAGTTTCTTTAACATTAAAGCCATCATCTATCATTCTCATTGCTGAATCATAATCTGGAATGACAATATTACACTTTCTTGCATCGGATCCAAAATTATCTCGTTGTGGATCTCCAGATAAATTAGTTCTATATATGAATCGTGTATTTTCAATAACAATACTATCTGTATTTCTATATTCCATTTTTATATTCTCCTTTTAGTTTTTAAAATTAGGTAACGGATCTGTTTTCAACCCGCTTAAATCAGTGGCTATCGTACCGCAATCTAAATATATAGGCCGTCCTCTGTCGTCATATGGAGGACTGATGTATGGATCATCCGATACGAACCATTCAAAATCACCATATTTAGATATTGTTTCAATTGCTTCGTTTGCTAAATTGTCGTAATAATTTTTATCTATATCGTCTTCTTTATTAAGCTCCTTGACCATCTCTGATTCTAGCCATCGATATCCTTTTGTGCCAGCGGCAGCATAATATTTTCCTTCATTCTCACGATACAAAATACCCCCACCACAATCTGGTTTAATAGGACAAAATTGACCAACCTTACCAACAAATATATATTTATGACCGGTATCAATAATTGACTTCAGCTCTGCTATAGCAGCTTCATATTGTTCTGCAGACATATTACATTCCCCATATACGTGATAATGCATGTGTACACGAAGACCCCTTTGTATTTTAAGAAGTTCTTTCTCTTCTTTGGACACATCTGGAAATCCTTCATTCATATCTAAACATAAAGTCCCTTTTGACACGGCCTTTATTTCACACATATCGTCAAATGTTATAGATTCTTTTGTGAACAAATTCTTAAAAACATACGGAATCTGAAATTGTGTTCCAGTAGCAGTCCAATGCCCATCGCTTGCGTCTTTCGCGATATATACTGCATCGTTCACCAAGCACATTTTTTCATACGTAGCTTCATGCTCAAATTCATATCCGTACATTTTCCCATAATCCATAACGAATTGAATGATTTCCGGTGTTGCATCAGGTATCTTTATAGAATCGGTTTTAATATGTGCTACTGTAAAACCGCGATTCTGAACCTCATGTTTTAAATTCACCATAAATAAAGCTCCACGCTTAGCAACAATATTATCTTTATTCCGTGGATCTCTAAACGGATTATCGAATTTAGCAGAAGTTAAACCATATACCGAATTTATGGCTGTCTTTAAAGCATTGGCCAATTCCTTTGATGTCATTTCCCCATTTATTACTTTTTGAATATATGGTGTTAATTTTCCATCTAATATATTATTTACTGAATCCCAATCCTCATGTTTAATAGCTACACGACCATCTACGATTTCTTTAAATTTTCTAGTAAACTCTTCTCCGAATAATAATTCGGCAATCGCACTATGTGGATGCATTGAAACTATGTCCAATAAAGCAACCAAGCCATACATTCCAGGTTCGGCATATACGTAGCCACCTTCTCCTATCTCTTCACCTCGGTATATTGATTTTCCGAATTCATATTTGTATCCAGGAAATATGGGAAAGCCATCCTTGTTAAATCTTGTATAATCATCATAACCAAACTCTACATAATCTGAGAGATTAGTCTCACCCATATCACGATAATTGAACTGGTTTTGCGGATTTCTATTATTACCGAAAATAATCTTAGTAGTTAAGGTATTTGTAGTATCATTTACTGTCAACCCAGCCAAGTCTGCTAGAATCTGCCTAGCTGTCCAATCTGCTGATAAATAGTTAAATGCAGCTTCCGTAGCTATCACGTCGTTTGTACAATAATCGGCAACTTTCTCCCACAAATTTTCAGCAACCGGTTGGTTCCAAGGTAATCCCAACTCTTGATGGTGGATTCCCATTTCAATCTCCAGTTTTTTAAGACTCTTCTTATTTCCGGCTGAAGCAAAGTCATAAATATCAGTGTAAGAGACATTATACGCTTCACCAAAGAAAGCATTTCGGCTACCTGATATGATCTTTTGGGATAAATTATAAAGCTGTTCATTCGTATAACCCATCAATCTGGCATAAAGAATATGATTATCATATCTACGACAATTAAACCCAACTAATCGGAACTGCATGAGTTCTTCAATTTCAGTAGAGTTTGGATTTATCATTTTCACTACTGGCTTGCCTTCACCTTCCATTTTCCAACATATAACAAAAAGATTCGGAAAAACTTCCACATCATAGAAAATTAGTTTCGCGTCATCATTTTTTACGTTTTCGGAAGTCTCTGTAGATTTAAACTGCATCTTATTGACCAATTTAATACAGTAATCGGATTGATGCGAGCTACTTGCCGCAAAAGCTAATACGGCATTACGCATATCTGTTACATCATAATTCAATCCAGTTGAATAGGCGTCTTCGAGTATTTTATGTATAAAATCAATACTAGGTTTTGTTGCTGGGTGTATTTCTTTATTGAGATTACGCTTAATTAAGTCGCGAATACTTTTTTCACTTTTCACAGTTCCAAAATCAACCATCTTATCGTCTCCTTTCAATGGTAGTCCTGAACTAATGGTTGCGATTGGCAAATTATTGCATTTTGTAAGTTTCCTTCGTAATGAACTTTTACCAACGAACACTTTTATTTCGATATGATCGCCATATAACCTCCTAAGCTTATTAACATCTCCAGTATAAATATAGTGTAGATGTATTCCTTCCCCGCTTTTACTCAGTTCCGCATATGTGGCCGGCCATTTAGATGCAGCTTCAAGATTCAATTTAAAGTTTTTTTTACCGTTTTCATCAGGAATATCAAAATCAGCAACGATATGCTGTTGTTCTGGGACTTTGACATAATGAAGTTTTGACGTATCTAAATCACATAAGCGTGTCTTAACTTTGTCCCACGCTTTCATAGGAATACCACCATCAGTAGCGTATTGAGCAAGGTAACTAGCTGATTCCTTATCAAATACGGATTCAGTACAATCAAATTTCAACCAGTTACTTACGCTTTCTGATTCCGTTAGATCCGCATTTGGGCCAGAAGGTGTGTCGAATATGTCAGCTTTGAATGTTCTATAGTAATTACGGACTCTTGTTCCGTCATCAAGTAAAGCTCTTTCCTCGAAATCGGTGAAATAGTTCTTCAATTCTTCTTTGAAAATACGCCTTGGATTTGGATATTGTACTCTAGCGTCATCGCAATATTGCTTATACATCTCCCAAGCTGCCTTTAATGTTGTTCCATTCTCTTTTTTGAATACAAAATATGAATCCTCAACAAAGTTATAGAAATCGTTTGTTGCTCCCATCATGTTTTTAGGAATATAACCGTCATATCTTCCGGGATTTGATAAATATACATCGCGGCAATGATAAGCAATACCGCCAAGTTCAAAAGATATCTGCTTCGTTAGTCGTTTATAGTCATTTGTGCTCACCTTATCTCCTGTAGGAGACACATCGATTAAACGTCTGATAAGACCTGATTTTCCATCCGTAATTCGAACTGGTTTATTAGTTCCTAAAAATAAAAAGCACTTAAACTGATTAGCATAAGTGCTCTTAAATTTTTCATTGATTGTCATTAATTCATGAGAAACTAAACTATTCAATCTTGTATTATCTTCAATACGAGATAAATCACTATCATGTTGAATAGCAACAAGAGGATTTTCTTTAAAGGCTTCAAGCGCAAATGCATTGTTGGCTGATCCTAAAGCTTTAGCGTCTACAATTGAACAATAGCCGTCAAACAATTGCTGTATTATATTAAGGACGGTCGATTTTCCTGTGCCGGCCGAACCGTATAATACCATGAATTTCTGTATTATTTTTGAATCGCCACTAACAATAGCTCCTATGGCCCATTCGAGCTTATGACGTTCATCTTCAGAATATAGAATAGACATTAACTCATCATATGCTGAAATATCGCCAGCTTCTAACGGATACGGCAATCGTTTGCTTGCATAATCTTCTTTTTTTGTAATATCGTTTGAAAATATGAGCTTCTCGTCAAGCATATGATAATTATCACGCATCTGACGCTGACAATATTTGTGCCAACGATCAACAACACCACTATCCGCATCCCACATATACAAAATATGAATGCTTCCTTCAAACTTATTTTTATTAGCATCAGCGTATTGTTTCAATTCTTTATCCACCAACCTCACAACATCTTGTTCATCGGTAGACCAAAGCCCTTTTTTTTCCATCCAAACTGCGTAAAAATCACCGCCACGTATCATTAGATCATTGCTTTTTTTTATGATAAATTTAGGATATATTTCTATGACACCCTGTTTTGGGGATCGGTATGAAATCATTAAGAAGTCTATCATCACACTTCGCTCCTTTCCCTATACGGTTGCACCGGCAATATCCTTAATTGAAAAATCATAATTATCATCAAAATACCACATCGTCTGATACCATATCTCAACAGACCTCATATCGTATCTTGGATTATTGACTGTAAATAATCCACCTTTACCATTCGACTCATACGTTCGATTAAGAAGCCTCGTAACTACATTTTCTACGTAATTAGTATCAAATTGCGAATCAAACATGTGGCCAAGTTCCAAGTTGACGATCATGTTCCAAAACCATTGACCAGTTCGATCACCATAATCTGAATCATCCATTATAGTTTCTTCTACTTTGTATGAAAGTGATATCATCATCTCAAGTAAATTGCATGGGTCAATGTCTAAATATCGTTCGATATCCGCCCTTGGTATTTTATTTTCATACCCAAAACGATAACGAAAATCAATACCATCACATGCTCTATTACTATCTTTTTCTAAAATATAAATGAATTCAGTATTATATAGATGATAAAGAAGCTTGCGATAAGATAAACCGTTAGAGTATTTATCATTACACACAAGCTTATACATCCATTCAAAATATTCGCTTTTCAAGTCATAGGGCATCAGTCTTCCTGCTGATGGTCTACACTATCGTAGATATCTGCGTATTTTCTCTCATCAAGCATTATTTCATAATCGGTCTTCAAGTCTTCATTTCGTACAAAGACTGTATCATCTTCATATTCACCAAAATGATTTAATGAATCATAACCAACGGTTCCTTCAATATCATCAACAAGATCATCGTCTTCATCAGCAAGATACTTATCAGCATAATATGTCCAACTTAGAGCCTCATAGTCATTATATTCACCAAAATCTTCAGGTGGAATCACGTATGGTCCATCCACAGGCTTCACCTCCTTATTCTTTTCAGGTTCTGAATAACTAGAATAATTAACGTTATCCAAAATATCATTGTAAATCGTCTTATCTTTTTCCGAAGCTTTTTCCTTAGACTTTATGTCTTCATTATCATCCGGCTTTTTCACCATATCTGAGAATGTTTTCTTTACAGAATCAATTTCATCCTGTGCAATTTTTTCATATTTCTTTTTTACATAGTTCCATGTCGAAGCTGAGCCAAACAAACCTCCTAATATAAAGATTAACGCTGTTTTTTTCATCAATTACTCCTCCTCGTACGAATCATTCTTTACAGTTAACACCGTAACTGCCAAACTTCCAAAAAACATTGAAGCACTTAATAGTATACCGCCGATAATATGTCTTTTTTTCTTCGTATCCAACACTGTGTCAATTACTGTTACCACGTACTCTAGTCCTTCCATCATTCTTACCTCCAGATAATACAAGAAGACCGCTTACTAAACAAGCACATGCCATTGAAGCTAATGCATAGGATATGAAACTTAATTTATTCATTTTATACCTCTTCCTTCTTAATGCTGGAGCAGATGACAGTAGTCGAATTGATCCTGTTGCGGATTTCCCGAACCAATGCCGTCTACCCCTAACGTTCACATCAAATCCCAGATGTTTCCGTCTACATTGAAATCTAATATGATATTTCTCTCATGACCATTAACAAAGTAACTTTTTGCGACGTCATTAGTGTCATAGATACCAAAATCTACATAATTATCCCCAATAGGATGTGCTTTATCATAAACCCATCCAACAATACGACTTGCTTTTGTTTCTGGAATACCGAGCATATCATATACTTCACTAAGGAACAAATATCCTTTTGCTTTTAATTTATCATTAGCATAACGTTCTTGCCTTCTCAAAAACATAAGATTATACTCAGCATCTTTTTCCCAATATGGATTACCTTCAGCAAAGAATTTAGCATAGTCGCTATATTTGTCAATTTCAGCAGTTTCCACAACTTCGTTTACTGTCTGCTCTTGTCCATTTTTATCAACGATATTCTTTTCTATAGTTTTTGCTTTGATGTTGTATTTCAATTCCTTGTCTATTTGATCACCAAATCGTTCTACCACTCTTCCTCGATACTCTTTAAACCCCTTATCAATAGTAGCATAAGCTGCCGCAAGAGCTACATTACGTTTGCTTAGGATACGGTGCGACATTAAGATACTCGTCAGTGATAGCGTACCCAATACAGCAGAAGGACCATACAATTTAACAAATTTGATTCCCGTCTGCATATAGACGACTCGTAAATCCTGTTTCGTATCCTCCTCCGTGTACGAAGAACCTTCTGGCAATGTTTCAGGCATTGAAGAAGCTGAATGAATAGTATCTAAATCTTCTTTCGCCTTATCCATAATATCGTTAATCTTTGTAGTAGCTTTACAAGCCATTACCGTACTGGTCACAACTCCAACAACACCAGCAGTAATAAGGATCGCTGGACTATGTTTTCTAACGGCAAAGCCAGTTTTATGCATCAACCGAGATGCTTTAGTAAAATCTATTTTTTTCATTGTTATTTATCTCCTTTTCTGTTTGCGGAAATCTCTCCACCACACGCAGCGTACCCGGCCAAGTCTACAAAGCTGTCTTCAGTTGCCGTTCCTGTTTTGATGCGTGCAATTTTCAGCATTGACATCATCATAGACACGTCCACCGCCGTGAGTTTGTGTCCGGTATATGTAGACCATAAATCTGCGATGATTGTAAAGTTATCTTCAGGTGTTCCATAGTCATCAGCTCGCTGACCACATACACAAGTCTTAGCCTTATCAAGAATTGTTTCTCTTGTTGTTTTGATTTCTTTAGTCACTATCCCTTCTACTTCGTTAACCTTCGGCAAACCTAATTTTTTGCGGAATTGATTTGGTGTAATTACAGCTGTTAAATCAATCGGTCTCGGTAATTCCAAAATAAAACCATCTTTAGTAGGAACGAGATTACATTTATTTAAGGTGCACCACCCATAATTATCAGTATAACAGCCCGTAACCCTGATAATATCATACAAATCTCCCACCGAAGCAAATCCGTAGTCCCGTATAATCTCTCTTATCATACCAAAAATATGCATAGATTCTTCCACACTGCTACATTTAACCTCAATCATATTTCTCCTCCTAATCAATCGGTAAAGCTTTTGGCATACGGATCACGTAGCCATCTCTTACTCTATCAATGCGTGCATTACGTATATCAGTCCATCCATAATCATTATCCGTATAGCTACCTGTCACACCAACAATATCATATAGGTCACCAACAGAGGCAAATCCATATTCGTCAATAGTTTCATCGAGTCTCATCAGAACGGCCTCTGCGTCTCCACGGCTTTCGAGAATGACTTCGTCATAACTATAAGTGCTTCTAGTCGCAGGTCTATAGCTTCGTCGCTCATTTGAGTAATCGTTATAATTTCTATAAGAAACTTTAGAAGCTGCTGCACCAGATTTTTTTGTATGACCGGTTTCCCCATATAGAATCATATCGATTCCGTTCGTAACGACTTCGGATATTATTTTTTTAAAAGACGGAATCAAAATATCAAATACTACTGATTCCTTTACTTTTGAAATATCATCTGAGATGAAAACATCTGTGATTTTTCTTACTTCACTTTTCTTCTTCGTCTTAACAGATCCAGAAACGATTTTATCGCATCGTCTTTCTCTCTTACTTTTGTGCGAATTTGCTTTAAATTCTTCCATTACCTCATGTCCTTTCGTCTTCCAGTATAATATCCCCTGGTAAATGTATCCTTACATTCGCCGTAAAATTGTTCTCCTTCTTGAATCTGTATTCAAGGTTTGATCGTGCTTTCCTTTTGGTTGGTGCATATGTTGAACCAAACCAATGATCAGTCACACATTTACCAAAATAAAGTACTGGTCCGTTGTAAATATAAAGTTTCATGTTTGGATCCTTTCATAAAAGAAAAAGAAAGATACTTCTATTAAAAGTATCCCTCTTCTCAACATTAGTCTTCGACTTCAGTTTCTTTAACTTCAACGTTTTCGATAACTGGTTCCACTGTCTCTTTAGATTTGTTGAATCTCTCCTTAATCTTTAACGCTGCGGGTTTAACCAGCTTTTTGTATGCTACAGTACTTAGTGCACCAATAGCTACTCCTGCTAATAAACCTACAAGATTATTTGATCCAGAAGTTTCTTCAAATTCATCCTCATAAACCTCATTCAAAACCTCGTTTTCGTTTGTTTCGTTTACATTAATTTCATCCATTTTATTGTCCTCCCTGATTAATGTTTCTCATAATACTACATGTTTATTTCGCGTATTTTAATATATCTGTGAGTAATCATATTTTGGTGGTATGTTAAAATCAATCACCAAACATGGTGTTCCGTTGGTCGCAAGCATTGCGTCTTTTTCTACTTCTAATAATCCCCAATCAGAGCACCATCCAAGTGTCCGTCCAAGTTCAATAGGTTCCAAACCAAGTTCTATATAAAAATCATTTAACGATACATACAGTTCCTGCACCATTTCTCGATTCAAAATATTAACGACCTTGTTTATATGCTCAATATCGGATTTGAAATAACGTCCGGATAAACTATCATAACAAAGAGTATCTCCTTTTTTTGTGATAAATACTTCTCTGTTTTCGACTGGATTATTAGCTAATTTTTTCTCATATACTTTTTCTTTTACTTCTTTCTCTTTTTTCTCTCCAATCGTTTCTACCACGGCATTTTTATAATCTAAAAGCGCGGCCTCTGAGATCTTATAAGCGGTAGTCAACACCGCCATTCTTTTTGTGTTGATCGAATTAGCACTAAGTAAACATATGGTCGAAGCTGTGCCTAGAATCATGGCCGGAATATATGGTCGCCAACAAGTTTTAATGATTTCCATAGGTTTCAATTCCGTTATTTCCTGACGGTCACTCCAACTCTGTGCTTCTGATGCTTCTTCAGCCTCTTTACGTTCTATTTCATTGTCCTTCAGCTGTAATGCTTTGGGTGTAGCACGCACTGCTAACACTGTTGTTGCGAACATTCCAGCGATACCTAAACCAATCAGTATCTGTTGTGTACGTTTGACAACTCCTTTATGAAATCCTCTAGATACATTCCTTAAATCTGTTTTCTTCATTTCTTTTCTCCTTTCAGATTTATAAACAAAAGAGCCCTTATTAGACTCCTTAGTTTCCGAATTTTTCTGTTAGTGCCTTAGCTACTTCTTCTTTCACCTTTATGTCGATTTCTTTATCACCAACATAATTTGATAATATTGACGCGGCAAAACCTAACAATGTTGCTCCTAAACCTAAAATTCTTAAAGTATTATTTTTCATTTGTGTTCTCCTTTTCACGCTGTCATTTCAAGCTCATCTACATCATGTGTCGGCGCATACAGAATCTCAATATCTATATATTCCATATGATCAGTCTTGGCAATTCTGTGATTGAAATCGATCCAATAGAATTCATCTTCAATTTCCCAACCGGTAACTGAGCCATAATCGGTTAATTCCAACCCCAAGAATTCATAAAATTCATTTAAGTATGCATATCCTCGAAGGACAAAATTTCTGTTTAAATGGTATTCTGCAATCAACACTCTCTCCATAGTTGACTCAAAAAATCTATTAGAGTATTCATCATAGAACTTTATAGTCGTTGTTGAATAATCATTAGGTAATAAATTACCGACACTACATATACATTCCGTGTAAATATTTATATCATCTGCCTTTTCTACTGCTATTGCGTCAACAATTTTACTATGAGCTTCTTCACCATACATTTCTTTAACTTTGTTCCTATAATTCTTATAAGAATTGTTAACAAGTGAATAGGCACTAATTAAAGATGCCTGTTGTTTACGGTTAAAAGCATTAGCACTAAGCAAACATATGACAGTCGACACTCCAATAGCCAAAGTTGAGATATAAACTGGTGCTACAATTTTGATAACCTCATGCTTATTTACCAGTTCTTTCTGCTCTGATTTCTTTTCATCTAATAATCGTACAGCCTTGACAGTTGCTTTTGCTGTCATGATTGATGTAGCAATAACTCCTACAGTTGCGATACCAGTCAATATCGTTGATACATTAAGTTTTAAAAATCTTTTAGAATTATTGATTAGACTATTCATCATCTGCCCCCTTTCTGCAAATTAAAAAGAAGAGTTTTAGTTTGATTATTCTTCGTAGTAGAATATCAAATTTTCAACTCTCTTTATAATCTTAGTTTCGAATAATAAATCAATCATTGTACATAGACCAAGCAATATCAGTAATACCAATACTATAAAAAGCAATGTCATACCTAAAGCTGATATCATTGTACATAAATCTGTTAATTTCATAATTCGTTACCTCCTTTTCATTAAAGAAACTGTAATTTTCGCGAAAAGGAAAAGCCTGTGTTGGCTAATCCTTCTTAAGTTCTGGATTGCACTCCGGATGCAAGTTTAGTGTCATAGTTACTTGCCCAGTCTCTTCGTCGGTTTTAAGCTCAACTAATTCTGCATAAAAATCCTTCTCGATAGAATTGACAATCTTTTTTATATAACTAAACATGTTCATAGTTAACACTCCTTTTCATCATAGTGAATGTAAATAATGCGAAAAGAAAAAGAGTTGTTGAATTTACTCTTTTCTATTTAAAAAGCAACTCTCTAACTCTATTCATCAAATTAGTACCAAATAATTGGTCACATACGACTGCTAAATATGTTAATCCAAACATTATTAAGCATACCCCACTAAACCAGCAAATCCAAATTATCTTAGTGATTATACAGTAAATTATGTGCGGTAAACCCACCAACATGTCTTTTATTATAAAGCTAATTTCTGTTATGTTCATCATTATTTGATTCCTCCTTTTCATTATAGTGGTTGTAAATATCGCGAGATTAAATATCTTTTCTATCGAAGCATGTTTCCCATCGTTCTCTTGGAATCGGTTTCATCTTTAGTGCCCACATGATTTGCCTTATTGACGCTGTTGGATATAAACCTTCTATACATTCTTTCGCTCGTTCATCGAAGAATGCTTTAAATTTTGGATGTAAATATAAGGAATCAGTAAGCCATGGATCTATTTCAGACCACCATGTTCTTTTCGTTTCGGAATCAAATCTTTGCTGAATAACTGCTAGCCCTTTATTGTTTATCATAAATAACGTACATCGGTTATAAACCGGATGATTGCATTCATATATGCTTCCGTACTTCGACAAAAATATTTCCGGCTTTTCGAAATGATATCGCATTCATACAACCTCCTGAGAAAAAGAAGAGTCATATTTAGACTCCTCATTTGAACCCTATTCCGCTTCTCGGTATCAATCTAGCCATGAAACTTTTACCAGCATCTGATGCGACAGTGTCCTCCTTTTCAAAGTCCCAGGATTTTAATGCACCCCAAACCGTAATACCCGCCATAAGCAGAGTGCCTCCAATACTTATCCAATTTTTCACTTTTTTGTCTTTGTTCTCATCATCAAGTTGCTTCAATTTGATTTCCGTATCAATTTCTCGATCACGTTCTCTCACATCAGCTTCAATTTCGATTTTCTCAAGTTCAATAAGTCTATCAGTAAGCTTAGTAGCCCCATCTACAGTTGACTTGTATTCGTCCTTTCCAAGTTCCATTCTCCCCAGTTCTTCAATTTCTCGATTCACTTCTTCGCGTAATAATGCTTTAGTCTCCACTTTTAAATTCCTCCTTCAACGTTATACGTTTCATAATAGAGCCTGTTATTTAAGCGATGGATTAGTTTCATCCTTAACTCGTAGAATAACTTTCTTTTTCTTTGCTAGAATATCAAAATTGTCTATTTCTATTCGATAGACATCTGTGTCTAGTTCTGGATGTTCAATTCTTAAAGTTCCAAATGCTTTCATACGGTTATAAATAATTGCACTGATACAAGAACCAAATACATTTCCAATAGTGAACCAAAATAAAAAATCCAACATTTAAAGCATCTCCTTTCTTTGAATTTTTCATAATACAAAAATACCATTGTTTTTCGTCACCCGAGTACGGAAGATTCTGAAATTTTAATCTAGGTTAATATTTTGACTAATCTAGATTAAAAGAAAAAAGAAAGAGCCCTTATTGACTCAATCTTCCGTTTTTGATGTAACTTTTAGTTTATCAATCAAATGTTGCATTTCTTTTCGAGCTTCAGTTCGTCCTTTGTGATAATTGTAATTGCCATAGCACATTGTGCCAAATACAATACCTCCTATGATTTCTAAACTCGTTAATCCTATTGCAAATTTTTCAAATTTGTTAAACATAAAATCATCTCCTTTCATTAGAGAAGCTGTAAAAAGTGCGAAAAGAAAGAGTCGTTAACGACTCAGTCTTTTGATTTGTGAAATCGATAAAGTATAATCGTACCAAATGTTATTAAGAATATAACCAATCCTAAAACTATTTTTGATCCATTTTTCTTAATATACTGCACTTTTATACACCTCCATTTTCATTAAAGAGAATGCGTATAGTGCGTAAAAACAAAGAGTCTATTTAAGACCCTTCGCTTCTTTAATTTGATCTGCTTTCTTTACGATTCCAACCCATTCTTCAACCTTTTCAACTGGACATTTAATTTCGATTGATATTTCGTCAGGGCTCTTACCTTTATGGTAAAGTCTTGAAGTCTTACCAATAAAATAACATAGCCTATGTATTGGTAGGTTAGAGCAATCATACATAAAAGTCATCTCCTTTCGTAATACACCTTGTATAATCCGCGTACTTCTAATCTAGGTTAGATTTAGAGCTATATATCGTCCTTTTACGTAAGTCTGACCAATTAATATATCGCTCTTTATTACACACCGGACAAAAGAATCTATTGACCTTTCCACCTATATCAGTAAACTCATTTGCTTCACCCTCCAGACGACTTCCACAATTTGGACAATTGAACCTATAAACCCGCTTAACTGCCACACCAACAATTTTCATATCACAACCTCACTTTACTGAGTATCCAAAAGAATCGTCTATAACGGTCATAATATGTGTCTTTGCTGCAAGGCATTCCTAATCTTGATTTAAGATAAGTAAACGACAATTCTTCTGTCACCCCTCGCAAAATATAATAGCTTAGTTCAGAATCAGCTTCATATGCAGCTTTTTCAATGGTATCTATTCTATTACTGTAAACAGTCTTGTCTATGGCGTTTCTAGCTACAATATCACTTGGTGTTTTACTTCCGGTTGATACTTCTATCAAACTTGTGGTGTACATAGTTATATCAGCGATATCTTCGTAAGCCTTTTTCCATATAGGATACTGTAGACAGAAATGTTTAAGCTCATAATATCTATGCTTTTCTATCCAATATTTATTCTTTGGTGAAAGTTTAGCTCTTATAACGGTTCCCATCACACACGTTCTCCTTTCCATACATATCCTGTTTCTTCCCATAACTTTTTGGGTGAAATATAAAAGTTGATTCTTCCTAGTTTGCTATCCATTTCTTCAATCTTTGTCACAAGTTTTCCTTTTCGTGTTGCTTTACCTATCGGTAGCCATCCGCACACTATTCCGGTTCGTACCCATGCCGGGTCCTTACTGTATACTTTAGCTGCTATGGCTACTGGTACTGACCCTTTTCCAAATTTAATCTCGTCCATCTACGTTTACCTCCGTTCGATGGCAATTGTAAGAGATTTACCATTTTTCATAAAAACAAACTCAGTGGTAAAACCGACAAAAAAAGCCGTATTTAACGGCTCGAAATATCTATTTCATTTATCCATCGTTTCATGGTGATTTCACAGGGATAATCTTCATATCCGAATGTATCGGATGAAATACGACCCTCTATCACACTATGGATTATGTCCTTATGATATTGCTTAAACGGTAACATATAGTCTGGGGTAACCCGAAGCGTATGACCACAATTTGTACATCTTAATCTACGTACTTTCACCTTTCTAGTTCGATGTCGTTCAGCCCTAACAACTCTTTGTACATTGTCATAACGTTTTAAATATCCACTGCATATTGGACATTTAACTTTATTTTTCTTAATCATATCTGTCCCTTTCTTTCGTATTTATACCCCATAAAAGATATCCCATAATTGTCAAATGTAGGAGTTGACAATTCCTACATTATAATATATAGTTAAATTGAAATCAATAGAAAGGGATGATTAGTTATGCTTATACAATGTCCAGAATGTGAATTACAGGTAAGTGATAAAGCAATAGCCTGTCCACATTGTGGTTATCCAATGAAACCTGATGCGGTACCCAGGAAACCTAGAAACAGGAGCAATAAACGTAAGCGCCTTCCAAACGGTTTTGGTCAAATAAGTGAAATAAAAAACAGAAATCTTAGAAAACCATTTCGTGCTATGGTTACTGTCGGTAAAACTTCTGCTGGAAGACCGATATGTAAACCACTAAAACCTCAATCGTTTTATGAAACATATAACGATGCTTATGCAGCATTAGTAGAATATAACAAAAACCCTTATGATCTTAGTGATAATATTACAATGAAAGAACTATATGAAAGATGGTCAAAAACTTATTTTGAAACATTAAGTGATTCGGCTATTAGAAATATCACATCTGCATGGAAATATTGCTCCAGCATATATGATATGAAAGTTATTGACGTAAGGATAAGACATATAAAGGGGTGCCTTAATGACGGTGTATCTACTATAAACGGGGTGGAAAAGAAAACAAATGCATCTAGAAAAGCAAAAATTAAATCAGTAATGAGTTTAATGTTTGATTATGCTATTGAATATGAACTAATAGATAAAAACTATGCAAGAGCATTCAAATTATCAAAAGAGGATGTAAAAGAAAACAATAAGATTGATAAAAAACATATTTCATTCACAGAAGAAGAATTAAATATTTTGTGGGAAAACGTAGAATCCATGGAATATGTGGACGTCATACTCATCCAATGCTATTCCGGATGGAGACCTCAGGAATTAGGACTTATTAAACTAAGCGATGTGAATCTAGAAGATGGATTTATCATTGGCGGTATGAAAACAGATGCCGGTAAAGAAAGAGTGGTGCCGATTCATTCCAAGATTCTTCCATTAATTGAAAAGAAATACGAAGAGGCTAAAAAATTAAATAGTGAATATCTTATTAATTATCTTGGAAAAATAAAAAAAACGTCAGGTATAAAACTTACTTACGATAGTTATAAAAATCAATTTTGTAAAATAATAAGCAAATTAAACCTTAATCCAAAACATAGGCCTCACGATGGTCGTAAGACTTTTACTACACTTGCTAAAAAATACCGATTAGATGAGTACGCAATAAAATATATCATGGGTCATTCTATTAGTGATATTACAGAAAAAATTTACACTGATAGAGAAAATATTTGGTTAAAGGAGGAAATTGAAAAAATAAAATAGCGTGTAAATAGAAAAAAAAATGCAGGAGGACTTAAAACCATCATTTATGATAGAATTAAACCTTCCTGCATTTCATTATTGTGTAGGAATAATATAGGAATTACCTACATTTGACAACTTTTAACAACGCTTAACAAAGTCGTAAAACACGATAAATAAAGGATTTTATGCACTATATTAGTATTTTTATGCTTTTCGATATAAAACAGTTGAAAGGAGCTATACAGGGGATGAACGGAGTAAATATTTAAAAGTCATACACCTGTTTCATGTCGTCAATGCGACCCTTACTGAGGGGAATGCGTACATCCTCCATACCATTGAGCTTTAATGAATAGGAATTTCTTGTCCACTTCACGATTTCAACGACCTTTTGCATATTTACCAAATAGCTTCTGTGTGAGCGATAAAAGCCAAAATGCTTCAATTTTGATTCCAGCTCCTCCAATGTTAAGGTACAGTAAAAGCTGCTCGCACGGACATGCAGATAGCTTTTCCCATCCAGACTCTCTATATAATCAATTTCATTTGGATTAAAAAGCAATATCTTTTCATCCATTCTTGCGGATATTTTCAAGGGCTGCTGAGGATTTTCTAGCGTATCCATATTTTCAATCGTATGAAGCTCCTCCTGCTCATCAAGATAATAATGCTCTCCCGGCATCATGCATATATCCTTTAATGAATTGGAAGTAATGTATACTCGCCTTTTATCATCCTCCAGTGAACCAATCCATTCCATAATAATTTTTACATCATCCTGTTCCAGATTGCGAAGCGGTTCTTTTACATACAAAATATCCTTATGTACAATTATTTCTCTTGCACACATAACACGATAAATTTGTGAAGATGTTAACGCTGCATTTTTGGTATGACATAAGTCCTGAAGATGCATCATGCTGATTGCAGGCTCAAGCAAATCTCTGTGATTAGATAAATCGGCATAAAATTTCAGATATTCCTTTACTCTCATAGATTTGTAAACAGCATCCTCAATGGAAATTATTCCAATGGACGGATACAGCTTCAACAGCATTTGTTCGATATATTCAGCATAGTGATCCTTGCATTCAAAACAGAAACAACCGTTTTGATTGAATTCCAAAACATCCTGCAGCTTTCTTTGTTTCATAATGATTCCCCTTTTTTAATATTGTAGCCTTAGCGGCTTTCTTTTGCAAACAAAGATATGCATTTATTTACCGAAAAAGCATGGCTATGATAAGAAAGGTCATTAAAGATGCTATCTGAAGCCTATATGTATATACCAGAAACGGGAAATGTATAGATCTGAATTCTTTTAACATTATTGTAGAGCTTATGATAATGTAGCAACAGAAATTAGTTCATCTTCCTTTTTAAAGACAATGCAAGACTCATTTGATTCTAGTTATTTTCAGGCAAGCCTGTTTCCTTCAAAATAGGCAGAAGCCTCAATCAAGCATTACAGCTGTACGTTTTGTACATATCTTTATACTGATTCTTTTATTCACTAAGATTTTAAAACTACAATCATGGAAGTCTTATGCATTTGTCCTTTGATTTTTATTCGATTGCAATCAGATATGTTGCGAAGGCATAGGACAGATTACGAATTAAAGAAAGCTCATCCTCATTCCATTCATGAATCCTTCGATCATTCATACCGATAATACCAATAACCTGATGATCATATAAAATCTGATGCTGCAGAGTTGCCTGAATATGATAACGTTCATACTCATTCAAATACTGTATCTCCTCATTATGTATCTGATTCTGATAATACAGATGCCGTTCATCAAAGGATTTGAGATAAACAGGATCCGTTTGAATATGCACATGTTTGCATGCATAGTTTTTTTCCAAGTCATAGATATAAACCCTTCCCATGGAATAACTATCATTCTCAAAACGTAATAAAAAGATATTTTTTACATTCATAGCCCTGCAAATAAACTTCATGGTCTGTGCAAGGAGTTCATCCTGCTTATCGAATACATTCAGCATTTCAAATACCTTTGGTAATATATCGTTTACCGTCACTTCATGACGATCCTTTCGCTTCTCTTTTTTCTGCATAATCTGACTGAAATAATCATTTTTATAAACAACAAATTGATCACGTCCGTTTGCTTTTGCTTCATATAGAGCATGATCTGCTTTCATAAAAATATCTTCAAAATCCTTTTCTGCATCGACGATGCAAATTCCCATGCTTACCGTTAAATGCCGGTGGTATCCGGTTAGCTGCATTGTTCTAATATTATCAATTATCCGCTGTGCATTTTTTTCAATATCATCGATCTGCTTAATATGTTGTAAATAAATACAGAATTCATCGCCACCAATGCGTCCAACCAGGTCATCCTCTCTCAGATTGTTTTGCAGATTGGCAGCTACCTCCACTATTACCTGATCACCTACAAGATGTCCACAGGTATCATTTATCATTTTAAAATTATCTATATCCAGAATAAAGAACGCACCCTTCTCATTTTTATTCTTATCACGGATTACATCCAGAACATGTGTCCGGAATGCTGTTTTATTTAACACCTCAGTGAAAGGATCCAGCTTATTGCTGCGAAGCAGCTCTTCATTGCGCTGTAAAATAATATGCTGTTCATATAATGCATTCTCCAAATCCATCTTATTCAGGATACTCTGTAAATTATTCCGTTTTTCCTGCTCTCTGGCTTTTCTGTTTAACCGATAGGCTTCCAGTAAATGAAGATACAATTCTTCCCTGGAACAAAACTGCATTGCCAATTCCACCTTGATATCCGCAAGGCGAGCAGAGTTAATGGAATCCGGATGATGTGCCTCCATCTTTTCAAGATTGCGAAAGAGCAGATATGCCTGATCCTTTAGCTTCAAAGAAATACATATTTGAATGCAATCCATATAATTTCTTACAGTATTTTTATAATCAGAGGATTTTGCAGCAATCTCCAGAAAATCATATAAGCATTGCTTTAATTCTGAAATATGTTTTCTATGCCATAGTTCAAAAATGCGCAGCATAATTCTATTTTCTTCCAGTACGATATGTTTATTTTCACTAAAATATTTTAAGAATACTTCATACCATGGAGCTGCCTCTGCGGCCCGGTTCAGCTTCATATAAACCATCAGGATATTTGTCAGAATAATACCGTCATTCAGTTCAAATTTCATATGCAGCTTTCTGCGTTCCTGGAAAGCACGAATAAAATATTCGATTCCCTTCTCCTCACAATCTATTTCATGAAACAGGGTACCGAGGTTGTTGATAATAGCATAGTGATATTCAAATTCCGGATGGTCAATTGTCAGATAATATGCTTTCAGAAAATAGTGCAGGGAAGTAAGAAAATCACCAAGATCCGAATACACAATTCCCTGAAGATTGTGAACATAAGCCAGAATTTTTAAATATTCATTTTTTTCACTGATTTCTTCACTATTAAAACAGCTTTGCAGACACGCCTTATAATTACCTACTGAAAATTCATAAAATGCCTGAAAATATAATGCAGCAGCACTATAATATGTATCCTGATGCAGCTGTGCTATGTCAAGCAGCTGCCGGGCAGTCTGTGCTACTTCCTCCAGCCTTCCCTGCTCACGCAGTATGAGCAACTGTTTTTCCAAAGTAGCAGCTTCTTCCTTATATGCTTCCATGCCTTTCCTCTTTTCTATAACGATATTACAGCTTTTCGACAAATTTCGCACATGGAAAGGGAGCCATGCAATTTTGCATGACTCCCTGATTCTTATGCTTTTTCTTCGCTGTAAACGATTTTCAGACGTCGCTGATTACCTTCACCCTCACTAACGGTTGCTATATGCTTCATATTGGCTAAATAGTTATGTATAGCCTTTCTTTCATCCGCCGGCATAGGATCAAGAGTTGCATCGGTTTTTGTCCGCTGTACGCTTTTTGCAACTCGAAGAGCCAATGAACATACCTTTTGATATTTTTCTTCCTTATATCCGTTGATATCAATCAGAACACCGATACGGCGCTTAAACTCACTGGAAGAAGCAGATTTGAGCACTGTATTGATTGCCTGCAGTGTCTGTCCGTTTTTTCCAATTAGAATAGCATTGTTTTCAGCATCCAGATTTACACGGAAGTATTCCCCATCATCCACTACATCGATGGAAACCTCCATGTGAATACCTTCGAAATAGGTCTGCAGATACGTTTTCATAAATTCACGAATATCATTTCTGCAGTAAGCCGTTATGGTTGTTTTACTGCCAAGTCCGAGAAATCCTGAGGTTTCCTCTGTAACGGTATAGGTAAGCTCTTCAACGCTTACTCCCTTGTCAGCAGCAGCCTGTTTCAATACATCTTCCAGATTTTTGCCAGTATACGATTTCATTCTGTACTCCTCCTAATCTTTGATAAAGAATTTGTGGATTACAATGTTCTGAATTACCCTTGCCAGAGAGTTTACCAGCCAGTAGAAGGACATACCAAGCGGCCAGTTGATTGCGAAGATGGCAATCATACCGGTACTCATATACATCATCATGTTCATGGAGCCCATCATACCATTTCCGCCCTTTTTCTTAGGCTCAGCATATTTCTTCTCTTTGATATTTAATTTTTTCTTACGATGCTCCTGGAGCCACTGCGGCATCTTGAATGACAGCAGCTGGAAGGCAACCATCAATACGAATATTACTACATACCAGTAATTTCCTAAATTAAATCCTTCGATCGGTGTCTTAGCCAGGTTGATTCCCTGGAAGGATCCGGTAACCACGCTGTAAGCACGCATGGTGGCCTGATACATACCCAGAATTACCGGGAACTGTATGAATGTAACCAATAGCGTACCAAACGGATTGATTTTGTATTTGCTGTAAAGCGCCTGCATTTCCTGTGCCTGCTGCATCTTGGAACGATCATCTGTTTTACCTGCATATTTTGCCTGTATCTTATTCATTTCCGGCTGAATTGCCTGCATACGCTGTGACGCTACCTGTGATTTGATTGAGAACAGGAATATCAGCAGCTGAATCAGGAAGGTCGCTGCAATGATACCGATACCTGCATCACTGAAATCTGCTACAAAGTTAATCAGGAATGCAATCGGCCACACGATCAGCCCATTGAACCATCCTTCATCTATTGCATCAGAGAACGTTGTTTTTTCGATTGTAATCAGATCATCTGCTTTATAATCCTTATACTTTTTTTGAAGCTCTTTATCATCTGGAATGTCAACTTCTCCGCGCTTCACCTGAACGTCCTTGATCGTATAAATGGAATTGACGTATGTCTTACCATTTTGTCCACGTGGAACACTACATCCGGTCAGTGTAACGACCATCAGCATAACGACCAGAAGAAACTTCTTTTTGTTTCTAAAAAAATCTTTCATCTTTTTGTCTCCTCGCTAAGTTTGCCTACCTTTATATTTTAACTTTTTTAACCAATCTTTCCAAGAGTTTTTTGTTGTTTATATAATTTTCTTCATGATATTTAACGCGAACGAGTATAATCGTATCAAAATTCTCATTAAAAGTATAAATATCCTGTACCATCATGCGTACCTGACGCTTGATTTTATTACGTACAACAGCTTTTCCCATTTTCTTTCCTACGGAAATTCCTACTCTTGCATGATCTTCTTTCCGCGGCTTTACATAAATAGCAAAGGAAGGACAGGTGTAAAATTTTTTATAATTCATGATCTCGGCGAACTCCTGGCTTTTTTTCACACGATATTCCTTTTTCATGCAGTTCTTCCTTTCTCTTTTCCGCTTCTTTGATGCCGTTTACTTCCTGCCATACGCTTTCACAACATCATACGCTTAATCATAGCCTAAATCAGGTAAAAAAGCAATAACGTACGGTAGGAAACAGTCCAAATAAAAGGGGTTTTGAATATATTGGTAAAGAAAAAAAATCACCCTGCGGTGATTTTTTATGCTGATAACACTTTTCTACCTTTTGCACGGCGACGCGCTAATACTTTACGTCCTCCTACGGTAGCCATACGGGCTCTGAATCCATGTGTTTTCTGGTGTTTTCTTTTGCTCGGTTGATATGTTCTTTTCACAAGAGCCACCTCCACTTCTTCTTTATCATTTTATACAAATTGAGCATTGCTTTAAAATTATACATAAAAACTGCATTAAAGTCAATAATTCATTGAAATTATTTGAAAATGCCTGAAGTGAAAAGTTACGATTTACATATAATTACAGCAAATACCTATAAATATATGCTGTCTTTTATAGCTATAAGTATGATGAGGCAATGAAAAAAGTCCTTATTTCCACCTTAAATCCTCTTATATCTTATCAGCTTAAAAGATCACTACATTCATGGACCTATGACAGCATATATGCAAACAGCTATGCTTTTTTCAATTTTTATGCAATATAACACGCTATATACAATGAAAAAACATTTATTTGTCAAACCATGCCATTTTTCGACAGAACATATATGTAAGAATAGGAAACAGCGCGACGATTAAAATCGAAACGATAACAAATATAAAAATACTTGCCGTAAAAAACAATATGGTAGTTATCAGTGCCTGCAACAGCAGCATAATACCGTAGACGATTCTGGTCTCTATGCCTAAACTCATAACAGCATACAGAAAAATAATTCGTGCCGCAACAAGGACAGCAGCGATACCAAAGAAGACAGACATAGAGGATACCTGATCCGCAAGCAATACAAAAGACAGTAATGCCAGAAACAATTCCAGCAACAGACTCATCTGATATGTAGTTCCTAAACGGTGCTGTATCATGCGATTTGTACTTTTTTCAAACCAGCTCATAATTTCACATCCTATTTTCAATTTATCCGGCCTATTTATTATATAGGAAGTTGAAAGGGAACACAAATACCCTATGAAATTACATCTTCTTTCATATATTTACAGAGTTTTCAACCGATTTGCAGCTGCATGGTGGAAAACTGTGCCTTTATACAGTATAAAACCGGTATATGATGAGAAAATGCATAAAATCAGTGCCTGATTTAATTTTCCACGATTCTTCCACAGTAAAAAAAACAGATGTTTTCCACCATATGTGGAAACAGTAGAAAAGTGTTATAAAGGCTTTATTTATCATATATTATGACCCTAGATACATATGGAAAATTGTTTCTGTTCCCTACTTGTTTTCCACTTTTCCACACAAACACGGTTTCCACTGTCTTATTTTCCCCATGTTTTCCATATGGAAAGCTGTGGAAAGTGGAGAAACCCCCTTATATATCAGCTTTATTGTACTTTTTCCTGTGGATAAATCATGTGTAAAAATAATAATTGCTATTTACAATTCCATATACACCAAATTTCGGTGGAAAACTTATTCTATAGTTTTCCAGATTCTTAATAAAGCAAAAATCTTTTCATATTTACCATAAATATATAACTTTTTTTAGACATTTTTTGATTCCCAGCATCTTCATCAGAATAGCCGTGGTATTTTTCCACAATCTATAGTAAAATATAAGGTGCATGAAAAAGGAGTCGTTT